>VEMX01000052.1 GCA_009711805.1 Balneolaceae bacterium
TTAAAATGATCTACGTGTAATTTTTTTTAATTGAAGCCATCCAACAAAATAAGTACCTCAAAAATTTGATTAATCTTTTGAGTCAATTCTCAGTTCATTCGGCCTGTTAAGTCCGACAGGCTCCTAGGGATGAATGTATTTCGAGATCTCTTTACAAACGTTCGAGATTTAGTTGGTGGTAAAAGTGTATCAACTCAAAAAGTTTTGAAAGATCTAAAAAGACAGGCTTACAAAAAGAAAGCTGATGCTGTAATTGCTGTTGACTTAGACTATAGTGAATTTTCGGGAGCTGGTCGTTCAATGCTTTTTTTGGTAGCTACTGGCACCGCAGTTAAATTGAAGAAAGAAAACGACCAACAAGAATCGCCGTAACCCTAACCCCCCGTTATGCGCTGGGTTGTTATACAGCCTACATCAGTAAAAAAGATATCACAATGAATCAATGTGTTGCAAAAACAAGAATTACTACGATTAGGATACGACACATTCAACGAATGTTAACTTAAAGACCCCACCTAGCGTAAGCGTCCGCTTGTGCCACCTCTGCCTGCCACCAACATACCAAATAACATTCGTTAAAATGATCTGTAAGGAATAGCTTGCTCACAGATCTAACTTCTAAAAAGAAACCAATGAGCAGAAAGGTCTGAGATTTCAGATATCATCTTTAGGTTTTTGTTTAGCGGGAAGCCAGAGCTTCTTAACAAGAATAAAACTGTTCAATAAATTTTTATTCAGCCGACCCGCTTTCAGCTAAAATAGCTTTCGGAAGGCAGGTTTATTTGAAGGTGTTTATTGAACTTTTTTGAGCTAATTAATTGGTTGCTATGTTCAAGTCATTAATGCAACAGCGCAGTATTTTAGGGTTTGTTGAATAGGGGAAAGGTACCCAAATTTTCGAATAGGTCTATTATTAAGGTATCGTTCGGCGGTTTTAATGCGTTGCTCAGATACTTCCCGCAGATCCGTACCCTTAGGAAAGAACTGGCGAATCACTCCAATTCTGTTTTCCACCGTGCCTTTATCTTGTGAGATATAAGGGTGGGTAAAGTACACATCGGCGTCTAATTTGCCGGTGATCGCCTGGTGGTTGGCAAAGGCCTTATCATTATCGAGCGTCAGGGTTTTAATAAACGCTTTCGGAATCTTTCCCAGCATCTGCTCAATAGCTGTTTCGGTGTGATCGGCCTGGCGGCTGGTACCCTTTTTCAGGCGGGTGTGCACCTTGCACGATCGGTGTGATTGATGGGCCTTGCCTGTCATCAGGTCCCCTTCCAAGCCTCCAAGGCGTGTGCACTCCTCGCGATGGCACTGTTGGTTTTTTGTGGGAGCACAGTTACCGGGGCGATTTGCAGACTTTGTTCGAGTCGCTGCTACCTCCTCGGTCTGACGGCTCCAAGCCCGTCTGACCGATGGGTGGATTCGCCCCCCCGTGTTTTAGCCAATCGATCAGACGGAACGTTGCAGGATTTGGGGTAACGAGGTAAGACCAGCCGTCAGATCGTGTTCTTGGTTTTTTTGACATCTCGGTTTGACGGCTCCAAGCCCGTCTGACCGATGGGTGAATTCGAACTCCTGTGCCTTATCCATCGATCAGACGGAACGTTGCAGGATTTGGAGGTACTGGGCAAGTCCAACCGTCAGATCGTGTCCAGGTTTTTTTGATATTTCGTTGTGTTGCACTCATTACTTGAATTCCTCTCTGTCACCTCAATTGTACGTTCAGCTTCAGTGTCAAGTACTATTAATAAGCGATATCCTTCAAAGAGCTATCCTTTACTACGTGCAACGAGATCCTTGTACGCTAAGAAAATTTAAATGGAGAATCGATCAGAAGAATACTTCAAAAACAACTTTCGAACATGCATTTGAGAAGGTTGTGTGCCCCATACTTCAGACCATCTCATTCCGCGAGCCCATGATATTTCTTAAAGAAGCGTATGGTAAAAAGCTCAAAAATGGGGTGAATATTGGGAAAATCATACGTGATAACATGTCTTTCCCTGACTTGAAAAGGGATTTGGCTGTGCAAATCTCTGATTTACTTGCATCTGGTATTAGAAGATGTCTGCGATCTGAATTCGATGACAATAAATTAGCATCAAGACTTCTTGGGAGCCCAATGCTCGGCAACATGGAAGGTAAATACCCGATTCAGTATGTCGGCTTTCAAAACTACGAGAGACGGGCTGATACATCTATTTCCCGTATTACAGCGACTATGGAGAGGTGCAGCCAAAGGCATGGTCTTACATGCCTAACCAAGCCAAACAGTGCGCTGCGCGCCTCCGCAGGACGACCTTTCACTTTATTTTGACTATGAATAAAATACATTCTTATTCTGAAAATTTGAAAGAATTGATTCAAAAATTTGAAAACACTTCGGTTGATTTAGGAACTGATGTCCTAAAAGAAAATCTGAGAAAGCTATTAAAGGGATACGCTTGCCTTACACGTAAAATGGAGAGTAGCTATGCGTTCAGGGCAAGAATAAATAGTGGAAATAAATTGTTCAAAGAAGTAAAAGATCTTTGGTATCCACCCAAAGAGCTAATCAGAAAACCTGGAAGATTGAATAGAGAAGGTCAACCTATATTTTATGTATCTGCGTTTCATGATATCGCGACCTTAGAAGTTCAGCCGAAAATTGGAGATTGTGTAACTATTTTGAGACTTAAGCTCAAAGATGCGAAAAGGCTTCCGCATGTTATGGAGCTAGGGGTGGCTGAAACTCAATCTCAGTACAATTTAAGTAGAAGTTTTCAGATTCTTGAAAACACCACTATGAGAAACATATTCAATGACGAAAGTGAAATTAGAAATAACTCGTTGATTAGAAGTTTTATTGCGAAATTGCTCATGCAGATCGTGAAAAAAGGAAATAAGGCACATTATCGAAAAACGGTAGCACTTTCAGAAATACTTATGTGCTCATCAGAAATTGATGGTGTTTTGTATCCTAGTATTGCAGGAGATGGGTCTAGAAAAGGTGGAGGTATGAATGGCTTTAAAACCTGATAGCGCAGACAATTTGTTTGTGGCAGATCATGTATGGGTATCGGTTGTAGAAGATACATATGATACGCACGGATATATTATGCGGTGTATAAAAAATGCATCGGGTATTACAAGAGGCAGCATACTCTGGGGATAGTCCGGCAGGCCTAACCAGGGGCTGCAGCGGACAGTCTACAATATGCACCTTTTCTTTCTACGAGATATTTAATACAATAATTTGTTCTGTATTTAGTACATTAAACAGAGCAATAATTAAAGGTTTTACCCATGTCTCACATTCAACTTGACCAAGATATTCGGTCACTCTCCGATTTTCGAGCTAATGCTGCATCTTATATTGAGCGTGTCAAATCAAAACACCGACCGCTTATTCTTACTCAGCATGGCAAAAGTTCTGCCGTATTAATTGATGTAGAAGATTATCAAAAAATGTTGGATAAGATTGAGTTATTGGAAGAATTATCTGCTGCCCGAAATGAACTAGATAATGGAGAGGGTATAAGCCATGATGAATTCATAAGCGAACTGAGATCACAATATTCATCATGAAAATTATTTGGTCGCCAACGGCGAGAAACAAAACCAAAGAAATTCTCGAGTACATTTCTGAAGATAATCCAGATGCTGCTTTAGCTCTTATTGATTTGATCGAAGAGAAAGTTGAAAATTTAAGTCAAAATCCAGCGTCAGGAAAAGTGTTTCCGCCAACAAATAATGACAAAATTCGAGAAATAGTTGTCCATGAGAATTATGGGGTAATTTATGAGGTTAATCCCGACATAATCGAAGTTTTAACAGTTCGTCATTTCCGGCAAGATTTTTCTAATTATAAAATGTAATTCCTTCGGTGCCTAACAATGCGTTCCCCTTAGCAAAGAGTCAAGAAATACTGAAAAATAAGAGCCCTCAGCCATACCTTTCCCATTAATGGAATGATTCCATTTTAACCCCTTGAGTAATGGGGTGGTTTTAAGGCCATGTTATCTTCTCTGGATGCTGACCCCGAGTGAAGCCGGAGCCGCACGTTCATACAATATCGACCTGTTAACCTAACAACCGGCAGTGACGGTGATTCAAGTAGCGATCATCCCCCGCGCTTTAGCGGAGGTGAGTTTTGACGGAGTTGTACGCAATCCTGATACTCTCCAAGAGGTACAAATTGATTTACCCCAAATGCAAGATCGCAGGCAGGGATTTATTCGAAGCATCGTGAGTGCAATGCGCCAAGTCTCTGAATTAGGGCTTGGTCTTGCTATCGAGCATGATGAGAAGCGAGATAAATAATGCAGCTAACAAACGGTTTCAACGCGTTTATGCATTAGAAAGTCAACTTATTTTGTACTACTCCCCACCTGGCGCAAGCGGACGCTTGCGCCAGGTGGGCATATAGTTGATTAGTCAGCTTCGAAACCCTGGAAGTCAAGCGTGGCCCACTGCTATTCACATGCTGGTCTATCATCATTCAGTAATCGTCGAACGACTATTTCAAAAAAGCTTCATTACCGAACGTTCTTGTTAACCATCAATTCTGAGGGAAGGGAGGTTTGGTTTACACCAATTCCAAATAAAGCATAATCATATTTTACCGGGTCCCGGGGATCCAGTAATTTCATTTTCTCGGTAAGTTCCAGAACCGTCTTCCAGTCGTTTTGCCTGCGGGATAGTAACCCGAGTTTCCGGGCCTGGCGGGCCACATGCACATCCAGGGGGATTTTCAGTTCTGAGGCATCCATAAAATTCATGATCCCTGCATCCACGGGACTGCCTTTTCGGATGCACCATCGCAGGTACATATATAACCGTTTGGCGGCACTTCCTTTTTCCGGGTTCGAGACATGCTTGCGAACCCGGCGTGGCATCTCCGGATAAAAACTAAAGAACTCCTCATGAAATACCGCCACAAGTTCTCTGTCTGCTTTATCCGCCTTTTGATAGCAAAATGCCCAGAAATCTTCAAAGCTCTGGTATTGTTTAAGAATAGATTGAAGGCTTTTGGTGATCCAATACATATCTACCGGTTTAAAGGTGCGGTGTTTGAACCCTTCATATTTTTCCGCATCTGATTCCGAGAAATTTAAAATGAAATCGTACGGCCGGTTATTCATTCGACGGAAGAAATCTTCTGTTTTGGCTATGACGATATCCCGGCGCCCCCATCCCATCGTTGCAGCTATAAATCCGGCCAGTTCCTGGTCTCTTTTATCCTGAAAGGCATGCATGAACTGGACGGGGTCATTATCGATATAGGAAGGGATTTCAATTTTCCCAACCTGCTTATCCATAAAGGGTTTTAGTTCGAGTATTGCTGTATCGGAAAGCGTTTTTAGTTTTTTGAGTCGGGGCAATGTGTTGTCTTCAATGAATAATTATTGGAGAAAAGATAAGAAAACACAGGTTGTTTTGTGAAGGTTTAGTCATTAGTTGAGCTTTAAAGTATCATTATAGTTTCTATTTTTTGATTTTCTATAAAAAATAAGTAACTATTAACAAATAATTTTATCAATTGTTTATCTGTCTGATGCTAATTTTTATGATGTAAAATGTAAGAAATTTTGCTATGAAAAATGAATTTGAGAGACTCCAAAAAACTAAATATCTACCAAGAAAAAATATTACTACCTATGTAGAAGGAGGTTATTGTTGTCAGGGCTCTGGAATATGTATAATTGGGAGTACACAAATATCCAATGCTTATTCTGCCACTGCTGAACAGGGTTGTGGGAAAGATAGAACTCTTCTATGTGTGGAGTAATGAAAAAGCATAGCAATAGCATTTTTTTGTTAACATTATGTTTAATCGTAATCCAATATCAGGGTGTTTTTGGTCAAACTGTTCCTGAATATAGAATAAAGGCATCACAGATATTGAACGGAAATGATGAAGCTATCGGTTTCTATAATCCTTCAAGGATTGTCGCGATAGGAGAATACCTGATCATCATTGATGACGCTAATGATGATCAGGTGTTAGTTTTTGATATTAAGAGTCACAAATTCATAAATGCCATAGGAAAAATTGGGAGAGGGCCTGGTGAATTTTTAGATCCATGGAATATTTTTATTTCAAAGACAGAGTCACAAGAAAAGTTTTGTATTTATGGCTTGCGGCTACGTAAAATTTCATGTTTTGATTTAGAAAATGTAGTAAAAAAATCAAGTCATTTGCCTCTGTATTCTGTAATGTTGGGGAAGGAAATTGGGATGCCATTACGAATTAATGGGATGCCTACAGCCAAAGAATTTATAATTACGGGTATTTTTCCTGAATCTTATAGGTTTCTTTTAGCAGATAGCAGTGGGAATGTTACAAGAAGATCTGATAAGGTTGATCATCAAAAAGAAAAAGAACCTTTGAATGTTTTTCAACATGCATATACAGTTGTACCTGTAAGCAATTTGGAGGGAACTAAAATTGCTTTAGGTTATTTTTATTCAAACTTAATAGAGATCTATTCTTCTGGTGATGGTACAATGTTGACTAGTATTCGGGGAATAGGTGATCATGATTTTTATAAACCTTTATTTTCAACTCGAAAAACACCATATGGTCTTACTATGGCTCAGGGAGGAGATACCCGCTTGGCTTATATTGATATTAATGCAGGGGAAAATTATATATATGCCTTGTATTCTGGGCGAAGGAGAAAAGATAAGGGGTCAGGGCAAAGTAATATTGTTCATGTAGTAAGTTGGGATGGAGAATTGAAATCTGTTCTTCATTTAGATACAGATGTCAGAGATTGTGATGTGAGTTCATTAAACGGGAGAAAGAAACTTTTCTGTATAAATAACTCAAGAGTTAACCCTTCTATTTTAACGTATGAAATTGCTGATCTAAAAGATAATTAGGTAGAGGAGACTTAGAGAAATGCTATCTAAGGTGGATTGGGTTACAACAACACTACTTATATCAGCGCTTGTTGTGATAGTTTTTGTATCAAAAGATTTTTCTAAGAAGAGAATAGTGCTGCCATCTCATGATAATATTGAGAATTGGGAGAGTCTTATATCAGCTTCTTTTCTTTCAGAAGGAAGGGAAGAAGCAACAGTGAAAATTATTGAGTTTTATAGTTATGGCTGTGGTTATTGCAATGTCTTAGACAGTTCTTTAACAAAACTTCAAAATGAGTTCCCTTTGGAAGTTATTACTTATTACAAACCTATTCATATGGGGGATATGGATTTAATTATTTTACTTCATTAATGGCGCATTGCGCTAACCAACAGAATTCTTTTTCTATTGCTCATCAAGTTTTGTTTAAAAGTGAAGAAAGTCTACCCTCGAGAGAAAGTTTTGTATACGAAGCAAATATACCTAATGCGGATGAATTTGAAAGTTGTATGGAGAATCGATCTACAAACTATTTAGTAGAAAGGGATGAAATTATTGCTGATAGCTTACACATTCGCGGGGTACCGTACCTTATAATAAATGGGAAGGGTTTTTTAGGTTCAATGAGTTATGCTCAGCTTGAAACCATAATTCGGGGAGAACTTAAATAAGTATTTTAAACCTCATTATGTAGCAAGTGAAACGCAGCTAATTTTAATCAGTGTCATCAGTGGATGCTACAATTCCAGTTCTTTTACCTTTTCTTTTTCAATTTCTGTGTCAATGTTTTATTTGCTTTAGGAAATGGGTATTGCTCCAGCTCTGACTTCTCCACCCACCGTATTTCCTGGCTGGCATTGGCAGATGGGGTGCCCGATATCAGCTTACACAACCAGGCATGCATAGTAATGGAAAAGTGAGAGTACACATGTTTAAAACTCATGAACTCCCGGTAGGCTTTTACCTCTATACCCAATTCTTCTTTTAGCTCCCGTTCTACAGTTTGTTGTATTTCTTCCCCCTCCTTTTGTTTACCTCCGGGGAATTCCCATAAGCCCCCAAGCATTACATCTTCAGGACGCAAGGCAATGAGCACTTTTCCGTCTTCATCTTCAATAATACCAACGCCGATATGTTTATGAGGCTTTTTCTTGGTTGGTGATTTATAGGGAATAACTTCAGTTTTGGCCGTGCCGGCAGCAATACAAGATGCCTGAACCGGGCATTGGGTACATTTTGGAGAGGTGGGGCTACAAACAACAGACCCCAGCTCCATCAAAGCCTGATTGAAGTCTCCGGGGCGTTCTTCATCAATGAGCCGGTTGGCAAATTCCTGAATCTTATTCCTGGTTTTGGTGCTGCGGACATCATCTTCAATTCCATAATACCGACTCAAAACACGTATCACATTTCCGTCTACTACGGCATTGGGTTTGTTGAATGCTATACTGGTAACGGCGGCGGCGGTGTAAGGGCCAATACCTTTAAGTTTGATGATCTCATCATATGTTTCGGGAAGCCGCCCGCCATACTCTTTCACTACGGTTTTTGCTGCATAGTGTAAGTTGCGAGCCCGGCTGTAATAGCCCAGTCCTTCCCAGGCCTTTAATACCTCTTGTTGGCTGGCTTTTGCCAAATCATATACGGAAGGGAAGAGCGAAATAAAATGATTAAAGTAGGGCGTAGCCTGGTCTACACGGGTTTGTTGAAGCATGATTTCGGAAACCCATATTTTGTAAGGCTCCAACTCATCCCGCCAGGGCATAGCTCTTTTATGATCTTTGTACCAGCTGAGTAAATCGTTAGAAAAATGTGTGTGTTGCAAACCTATTGGCTTTGTCCTCTGGAAATGTCGAGAACTTTAAGAGTGATATCAATAGAAGAAGCCGCTCCATGCCGATCGGTTGCAATAACCTTGAAGGTGGTTTCTCCTACCTGTCGTTGTGATGGCGTCCATTTAAATTCCCCGGTCTTTTCATTGATGGAGGCACCTTCTGGCATGTCAACACCTATATATCGAATGAGCTGCCCGGATGGATTTTCCGGATCTATGGCTTTAAACTGCAGGGTGTACAGTT
The DNA here is from genome assembly GCA_009711805.1 of Balneolaceae bacterium. Classification (GTDB taxonomy): domain Bacteria; phylum Bacteroidota; class Rhodothermia; order Balneolales; family Balneolaceae; genus VEMX01. The sequence goes on from VEMX01000052.1 coordinate 8,929, forward strand.
CATTGGTTGCAATGGCAGTTCCGCGAACGGGAGCAAAACGAGGCGGCGTATTAAAAGAACGCACATCAACCATAAAGCGGGTGCTGTCAGAGTTTCCGCTGGCATTAGTAGCAACAATGTTAAACCAGTGCATTCCTATTTGACTCGAGGTTGGCTGCCAATAGAAACCTTGTTGGCGGATTTCAGCATTTTTAATACCGGAGCGGTAAGAAAAAGTGACATCCCCCGGGGGGTAATTATTTTCTAACTCCAAAGCCATAACCAAGGGCTGAGGAAAAGCTATGACCTGGTTTTTGATATCCTTAATACGGAAAGGGCCTGTAACAGAGGCGTTATTGGCCGAAACTGTAGCACGTTTAATATTGGCTACTTTATTGTTCTCGGCCAGCCATGCCTGGCCATTGGCAGTAGTTATATAATTTCCGGATTGTTGATCTGATTTCCAGGGTGTTAATACATCACTCTCAAATGTAGTCCATACTTTGCCAGAATTAGTTCTCACAAAAATGATGTCTTGCCATTCCATCACCTTTGTTACTTCTTCTTCCACAGATCCCATGGATTGATTAAGGCCATTTTCACCTACTTCAAATATTTCGCCTGTGGCTGTACTTCCCAAAATGCGCTCATTTACGATAAAAATGTGTTGGAAAGGCTGGCTCAGGGAAACAGTTTGTGGGGTTTCCAGGGTTCCATTTTCACTTTCATACACCAACAGGGAAGAATTATCGAGCAGTACGAACAACTGGTTGCTTATCTTCGAGGATGCTACATCCAGTACCCGGTTATTCTGAAGGGCGGGATGGCTGGCATATTGGATTTCAGAATCTACGCTTTCGGGCGACTCCAGGGAAAGGTATCCGAGCCCCTTGTCTCCAAGAGCTATATATAGTTGGGTGTTAATGCGTGCTACTGAAGCTGGTGGTGCCGGAAGAATAGCAGAAGAATAAACTCCCAGGGCCGACGTAGGCTCCAGCACCGTAAGCCTGCGGGATTTACCAAAGAGATAGGCAAAGCGAGTGTCAGCAATCATCCTGTTTCCTCTTCGCTGCATCCCTGACGATGTATAGAGCCAATCCAATGAATCGGGGTATACTCTGAATACGGCCATACCGTCGGTTTGGGAAAGAATATAAAGGTGGGATGTTGAAGCTTGCATAGCAACCACATCAGGAATCTCCATCAAATGATTGTAATCCAGAACAAGCTTATCCTGAGCTTGTAGCTTTCCAATAAAAAGAAAAGCGAATACGAGGGTAACAAGTATTTTATGTGCTGAACTCATGAACTACCAATAATCTATAACCAGTTATATTTTTTATACCAGTGAATGGTCCTTGAAATGCCCTCAGCCAGCGAAACCTTAGCGCTATAACCCAGCTCCTTGTTCGCCTTTTGGCTTGTGCAAGTCCACTCCAGGATCATTTCATTAGCTTTTTCCTTGTTGACAACGGGATACTTCCCAAATAATGATGCAAGTCCTTCTATCAGGGAAGCTGCTTTTTTTAAAAGCTTAGGATTTATCTTCACCGGAAGGGCCTTTTTTCCCATTACTTTTTGGGTGATATGCCTGATTTGGTTCCAGCTGTGCACTTCTTCATCCGAAATAAAATAAGTGTAAATACCCGAATCTTCCTTTTGGGCTGCTTTCATAATACCATCAACTAAATCAGATACATACACCATGGAAAGCTTGGGATTGTTCCCATCTCCCACAATAGGACAGATTCCCCGGGAAAATGCCTTGAAAAAAGAGTAGATCTGATCTTCGCGCGGGCCATATACGGCGGGCGGGCGTATAATTTTGATGCTGTCATCTTCTTTGGCTGTTTTGTGAACCCGCTGTTCCATTTCCATTTTAGACTCCCCATACATGCTTACGGGTTTAAAACCCTGGTTTTCTGTAACCGGCACTCCTTTGCTTGGCCCGGCTGCGGCAAGAGACGATAGCAGAACTATATTTTTTACTCCTTTCTTCTGGGCAATGCGCACGATATTTTCAGTAGCGTCTACATTTGCATGGGTGAATTCCTTTTTGGTTGGGGCTTTCACAATGGCGGCTATGTGGAAAAGAACATCAACGCCGTCCAACCCCTGTGCCAGTGCATGCAGGTTGTGGAGGTCTCCAGATATTTTTTTAAATGATTTGCCGGTTAGCCATTTTTCATTATTTCTTACCAGGCAGCGTATTTCATCATAGGTTTCAGATGCAATAAGTTGATCAACAAGGTGGCTTCCAATAAAACCTGTACCGCCAGTTACAAAGGCTTTCATTTAATGTGTATATTTGGAAATTATTTTTTGTGAGTGAACTAATTAATCAGTTGCAACACAGGAGAAGATACAAATCTGCCATCTCCTTTTAAATATTTATGAAAGAAATCAGAGTCGCTTTATTTACCGGAAATTATAATCACATCAAGGACGGGGTTTCTCTTACATTAAACCGCCTGGTCGCATATTTAGAAAAACAGGGGATACCGGTACTTATCTTTGGGCCTACTATTGATGAACCGGAAGTAGAGCATAAGGGGAGATTGGTAGAAATACCCTCGGTTCGCATGCCGGTATCGTCCAGGGGAGAATACAGGTTTACCACCGGATGGAATCAACAGGTGATCGAGGAGTTGAACGAATTTGATCCTACACTTATCCATATAGCCACTCCCGACCGCGGTGGTTATAAAGCATTACAATGGGCACTCAGCAACAGGGTGCAGGTGGTAGGATCATACCACACTCATTTCACCAGTTATTTTAAATACTATGGAGGTGTTTTTAGCGAGGCACTTGAATTTTTAGCCTGGCAATATTTAAGCTGGTTTTATAACAACTGTACCCATGTGTATGTGCCTTCTCCTTCTATGATAGAGGAATTAAAAAGGCATGGTTTTAATGATCACGCCCATATTTGGGCCCGCGGGGTAGAGACCGACCACTTTTCCCCGGCCAAAAGAGATGAGGGGTGGCGCAGGTCGGTGGGTTTCGAGGAAGATGATATTGTAGTCACTTTTGTATCGCGGTTGGTGTGGGAGAAAGAGCTGGATACGTATATGCAGAGCGTTCAGCGGGTAGCAGCAAAAAACCCAAAGGTTAAACCGCTGGTGGTAGGAAGTGGGCCTGCTAAAGAAGAACTACAAAAACTGATGCCGGAAGCCGTATATACCGGCTTTCTTGGGGGCGAAGATCTTGCCAGAGCTTATGCCAGCAGTGATATTTTTCTATTTCCCTCGCATACCGAGACGTTTGGAAATGTGACCCTTGAAGCTATGAGTTGTGGTTTGCCCTGCCTGGTGGCCGATGCCGTAGGAAGTAAATCCTTGGTTGAGCATGGAGTAAATGGTTTGCTGGGGGAGGCAGAGAATAAAGCAGATTTCACAAAAAAACTGGGAGTTATTGTTTCGGATGCCGAATTAAGAAAACAGATGGGAGCCGCATCCCGACAAAAGGCACTCCAATATGAATGGAATGAAATTAACGGAGCACTGGTAGAAAACTATCGACAAGCTCTTAAGCTCCCAGTGCCAAAACCAAATTATTGATCAATTGAAGATACTATACATTTCACATTTGCACCCTCCCGAAGATGCCTTGCTTGAAAATATGGGAGGTATGCAGCGGGTAAGCATGCAGCTGGTGCATGAGCTGGAAGCACGCGAAGACGTCGACATAGAAACAGTTATACTGCACGCACCCTGGAAAGGGATTGAGGTTAAAACAGCTTTTTTCCTGGCGAAATTGAGTTTCACTTTGCCCTTTTTGGTGAAAAAGCATAAACCGAATGTGATTTTATTTTCGTCTATGGTTACTGCCAGCCTGGCCAAAATTACCCGTTCCCGCATTGATGTACCTATGGTTACCATCAATCACGGGCAGGATGTAAAAATGCCGGTTAAAGTATACCAACGTTTTGTGCCCAAGGTTTTTGAGGCATTGGATGGGGTAATTTCAGTTTCAGCGGCGACCCGGGAAGAATGCATTAAAAGAGGGATGGATCCTGAAAAGGGAGTGGCTCTGCCAAATGGATTTGATATGTCCGACTTTAAGGAAGTACCCGATAGGAAACGGGCTGCTCAGCATATATCCGAAACATTTGGGGTAGATCTTGAAAAAAATCATTTACTGCTTACCGTAGGGCGGCAGGTAAAACGAAAGGGGCATGCCTGGTTTATAGATAAGGTGATGCCGCTTATTAAATCGGATGTTGTGTATCTGGCTATTGGTGATGGACCCGAACATGAAGCACTGAAACGAATGGTAAGGCAAAGCTCACAAAAGGATGACATTATCTTAGCCGGCCGCCAGCCCGACGATCTTCTAAAACAAGCTTATGCAGCAGCCGATCTTTTTATTATGCCCAACATTCCCGTGGAAGGAGATATGGAGGGTTTCGGTATTGTACTGCTGGAAGCTAATTTGGCAGGCACCCCAGCCGTAGCGGCAGACTTGGAAGGGATCAAAGATGTAATTCAAAATGGGGCTAACGGGTTTAAAGTACCGGTATATGAAGCCGAAACATTTGCAAGCACAATAGATGAAGTGCTAAAAGACAATCTCGGTGAATTTGGAAATAAAGCCAGAAATTATGTCCGTGAAAACTTTAGTTGGCATTCAGTAGCTGACCGATATATTTCTTATCTTAGACAAGTTATCCAAAAAAATCACAGCAGACTGTAATCTCAGTAGGACTATCCACGGTTTGATAGAAATTTTATACTGGCTATATTACGCTGTTTAAATCGAATCTTCGCTAAGGACTGATCGAATGGCTGATACTAAAACCAGCGCCGCAAAAAACGATATTTTTTCCAAAGCTTTTGATTTTACAAAAGCAGACGAGGTTAAAGAGTTAGGACTTTACCCTTATTTTAAACCCCTTGAAGCAACAGATGGTACCATTGTCGAAATTGAAGGCCATGAAGTTATTATGGCCGGTTCAAACAATTATCTGGGTTTAACAAACGACCAGCGTACCATAACAGCTGCTCAGGAAGCCTTAACAAAGTATGGTACAGGTTGCACGGGTTCCCGTTATTTAAATGGGACTCTTGACAGCCACCTCGAATTAGAGGAAAAGCTTGCAAATTTCATGGGCAAAGACCGATGTGTCCTCTTCAGTACCGGCTACCAGACCAATGAAGGAGCCATTCAAACTATAGCAGGACGTAAAGACATTATTTTTTCTGATAAAGATAATCATGCCTGTATAGTTATGGGTACACTTGTATCGAATGCAAAAACGGTACGATACCAGCACAACGATATTGACCAGCTTGGGAAATTGTTGGAGAGGGAAGATCCCGATGCCGGCAAAATTATTGTAAGTGATGGTGTTTTCTCTATGTCAGGGACACTGGCTAAAATTCCCGAACTGGTAAAACTGGCTAAAGAACATAACGCCCGTCTCTATATTGATGATGCACATGCCATCGGTGTAATTGGAGATGGTGGGCGAGGATCTGCTTCAGTATATGGATTAACAGATGAAGTAGACCTCATTAGTGGTACATTTTCAAAGTCATTTGCTTCGCTGGGAGGTTTCCTGGTGGGCGATGAAGCCGTAATCGAATATATACGGCATAATTCTCCTGCTCATATCTTTAGTGCATCTATGCCGCCGGCCAATGTGGCTACCGTATTGAAGGCACTCGAAATTCTACAGGAAGAAACGTGGCGACTCGACCGTTTGGAAGAAATTGCAAACTATATGCGAAAAGAACTTCGGGGATTAGGGTTTAATGTATGGTCCAGCCAAAGTCCTATTATACCGGTAGTAATTGGTGAGATGATGGACTGCTTCAAATTCTGGAAAGATTTATTTGAAGAAGGCGTGTACGCAAATGCTGTTGTACCTCCTGCTGTGCCTCGGGGACAATCTCTGTTACGCACAAGTTATATGGCCAGTCATACAGACGAGCACCTCGACCGTATACTTGATGCCTTCCGTAAAGTGGGTATAAAACACGGTATTATTGATCGTAACGGCCATTCTGCAATAGAAGAAAGCTAATCATACTTAATCTTACAAAGCCTTGATGAATAGTTCTGGTATTACCTTCGTTTCTACCAAAAAGGAAAAGAAACGTTTTTTAGAGTTCGTGTATACACTGAATGAAGGAGAAAATCATTTTATCCCTCCACTCAGAATGGACCAAAAGAAGCTGATAGACCAGGATAAAAACCCTTTTTTTAAGAATGCCGAAATAGCACTCTTTTTAGCTGAAAAAGACGGTAAGGATGTAGGGCGTATTGCTGCTATCATCGATCACCGCTATAACGATTACCACGGTACCAAAACCGGGCATTTCGGTTTTTTTGATTGTATTCACGATCAGCACACAGCAAACCTACTGTTCAGGGTTGCATCCGACTGGTTGAAAGAAAGAGGAATGGAAGATATGCTGGGTCCCTCAAACCCAAGTATGATGGACGAACTGGGAGTATTGGTAGACGGTTTTGACAAAGATCCCTATGTGATGATGCCATGGAATAAATTCTACTATGATGCTCTTATCAAAAATGCAGGCTTGGAAAAAGCACAGGATTTACTGGCCTACCTGATTAGTACAGAAACAGCGGATATAGAACGCATGCAGCGCGCCGCAGATATTGTGCTGAAAAGAAACCCCGGGTTGCGGCTTCGTAATGTAAACCTGAAAAAAATCGACAAGGAAATAAAGATTATCAGGAATATATTTAATGAAGCCTGGAAAAATAATTGGGGATTTATTCCACTTAGTGAGGCTGAATTCCAAGCCGCTGCCGATGATTTAAAGATGATCGTAAACCCAGATTTCGCCTACATCGTTGAGGATGAAGGGGAAGCCGTTGCTTTCTCAATCGGGATACCCGATATCAATAAGGTTTTGAAAACAATGAATGGGAATCTCTTTCCGTTCGGCATTTTTAAGCTCCTGTGGAAAAAAGGGAAATTATCTTCTCTGCGTACCGCATTGATGGGGGTACTCCCCAAATATCAGGGCAAGGGTGTAGATGCACTCATGAATAATGAATCAGTGCAAACCGGCCTTAGGTATAATGATGTAATCACATCCGAAATGAGCTGGGTACTTGAAAGCAATAAAGATATGATTCGCGTGGCCGAACGGCTTGGTGGTACGTTGGACAAAACCTACCGGATGTATTCCAAAAAGTTATAAAAAGTGCCATTGCACGCCCATTAGCTTTCTGGGGGCTGATCATAATTTTTTATACCTGCTAATCCATATTGCCCCTTAATTTTCCTTATCTTGCGGGGCAATTATTAATCCAAATATCATTTAAGGCAATGAGTGACGTTCGCATCGAAAAAGATTCAATGGGTGAAGTTGAAGTCCCAAAAAATGCACTATACGGTGCACAAACCCAAAGGGCATATGATAATTTCCCGGTGAGTGGAATCAAATTTAGCAGAGAGTTTATTGAAGCCTTGGGATTTGTGAAAAAATCGGCTGCTGCAGTAAATGCAAAGCTGGGCTTAATCGATGAAAAAGCAGCCCGTGCTATTGAAGCCGCTGCCCAGGAAGTGATTGAAGGCATTCATGACAAGGAATTTGTAATTGATATTTTTCAGACGGGCTCAGGTACGTCTACCAACATGAATGCTAATGAAGTACTGGCCCGCCGGGCAAATCAGCTTAAAGAAAACCTGGATGTTAATATTCATCCCAACGACCATATTAACTTTGGACAGAGCTCCAATGACGTGATTCCTACCACTATTCGTGTAGCGGCCGTCCGTTCTGTTACTCAACATTTGATACCGGCGCTTAAGCATTTACAGCAAACATTCCTTGAGAAAGGAAACGAGTTTGCCGATGTGGTGAAAACAGGGCGCACACATTTGATGGATGCCATGCCAGTGACGATAGAACAAGAATTCGGCGGCTATGCCCGCCAGGTTGAACTGGGTATTCAGAGGGTTGAATCTGCACTGGAGAGGGTGCGTGAACTTCCACAAGGGGGTACAGCTGTTGGTACAGGTTTGAATACACATCCTGAATTTGGAGAAAAATTTGCAGCTAAAATATCTGAACTCACAGGAGAGGACTTCCGGGAGGCTGAGAATCATTTTGAAGCACAGGCCACGGTAGACGCCCCTGTGGAACTAAGCGGACAGCTAAAAACAATTGCTGTTAGTTTAATGAAAATAGGAAATGACCTGCGATGGATGAATTCAGGTCCCAATAGTGGTATTGGCGAAGTTCAGCTCGAAGCTTTACAACCAGGTTCTTCCATTATGCCGGGTAAAATAAATCCGGTGATTGAAGAATCACTTACCATGGTGTGTGCACAGGTAATAGGTAACGATGCAGCTGTCACCATTGGAGGACAGGCAGGGAACTTTGAACTGAACGTGATGCTTCCGGTAGTAGCACACAATGTGCTTCAGTCGATTGATATTTTGGCTAACTCTGCTCGCAACCTGGCAGATCGTTCCGTTGCCAGACTTAGTGTTCGAAAAGATAATATAGCGGATATGGTAGGAAGGAATCCTATTCTTGTGACGGCTTTAAACCCCATAATCGGATATGATAAGGCAGCTAAAATTGCTAAGAAATCATATACAGAAGGCCGACCGCTCAAGGAAGTAGCAAAAGAGATGACAGATTTATCTGATGAGGAACTGGAGAAGGCTCTGGACCCTATAAAAATGACGAAAGGAGGATTCACCGAATAAAAATGTTCAGGCATAAAGTGTTAATCGCATGAGGTTAACACTCTCTTATTGATTTAGTGACAGATTGAGACTTTTTTAAAAAAGCGCTTTTCCGTATACTATCGCCCCCTTTGGGGCGCTCACCAACTAATTTTCAAGAAAAAAAATAATGGCTCAAGTAAAAGAAAAGGAGAAAAGAAGTAAGTTTACTGCTGCTCAAAAGAAGGAAATTCTTGCGGATTTCAAATTGGGTTGGGTCAGTCGGCAAATATCGTTGGTGGGCCGAAAAGAAGTACTTTCCGGAAAAGCAAAATTTGGGATTTTTGGTGACGGTAAAGAGCTGCCGCAGATAGCGTTAGCCAAACACTTTAAAGACGGAGATTTCCGTTCCGGTTATTATCGTGACCAAACATTTATGCTGGCGATTGGGGAAGTTACCCCTCAACAGTTCTTTGCGCAGCTGTATGCTCATGCAGATGTAAAAGCCGATCCAAATTCGGCGGGAAGACAAATGAATTCCCATTTCGCTACTCGTTTGTTAGATAATGAAGGGAATTGGAAGCCCCAAACCAATTCAAAGAATACTTCTGCAGATATCTCACCTACAGCCGGCCAGATGGCGCGCTTACTGGGATTAGCCCAGGCCTCTAAAGTGTACAGAAACAGTGATTCTTTGGAAGGAAAGGAGTGGTCCAAATTTTCCAAAAACGGAAATGAAGTAGCTTTCGGTACTATTGGCGATGCCAGTACTTCGGAAGGGGTGTTTTGGGAAACCATTAATGCCGGTGGGGTCTTACAGGTGCCGATGGTATTATCCGTTTGGGATGACGGTTTTGGGATTTCAGTTTCTAAAAAATATCAAACGACCAAAGAAAACATTTCAACCTTATTGCAGGGCTTTCAGAGGACCAAAGATGAAGCTGGCTACGAGATTCTTACAGTAAATGCCTGGGATTATACAGCCCTCCAAAAGACTTACAAAGAAGCCGTATCTGTAGCCCGCGAAGAACACGTTCCGGTACTGGTTCATGTTCAGGAAGTAACACAGCCGCAAGGGCATTCTACTTCCGGCTCGCACGAGCGCTACAAAAGTGAAGAAAGGCTCAAGTGGGAAGAAGAATATTGCTGCCTTGAACGGTTCCGCCAGTGGATCATCAAGAATAAGATTGCAAAAGCCGAAGATCTGGACGCCCTGGTAGAAGAAGCTCAGAATGAAGTAAACGAAGCAAAGACGGCAGCCTGGAAAGCGTTTATGGGCCCTATTAAGGAAGAACGAAGCCATGTGCTGGACATCATCAACCGCATTAAAGAAGAAACCGGCAACAAAAAGCTGGGTAATATTACAAGGAAGCTAAAGATGTTTCCCAACACCCTTCGCAAAGATATTTTTTCCGCCGCCCGAAGAACACTGGCAGTAACTGTAGGGAAGAATTCTTCGGCTCGGGATGAATTAGTGCAATGGTTGAAAACAGAAAAGGAAGTAAATGAAGAGCGTTACAACACTCATCTGTATAGCCAGACTCCAAAGTCTCCTTTACATGTCGGGGAAATAAAACCGGAATACCCGAATGACCCTAAACGAGTAGACGGCCGGATTGTGCTCCGCGATAATTTTGACAAGATTTTTGAGAAATATCCTAACACCTTGGTTTTTGGTGAAGACACCGGTAAGCTGGGTGATGTTAATAAAGGCCTGGAAGGAATGCAGGATAAGTATGGCGAAGTACGCGTAAGCGATACCGGTATCCGCGAAGCAACTATCCTTGGCCAGGGAATAGGGATGGCCATTCGAGGGTTAAGGCCTATAGCCGAAATTCAATACCTGGATTACTTGCTGTACTGTTTCCAGGGTATTAGTGATGACCTGGCTACACTGCGTTACCGAACCAAGGGCGGTCAGGCTGCCCCCCTTATTGTTCGTACCCGCGGGCACCGGCTGGAAGGTATATGGCATTCCGGATCTCCGATGGGGATGATTATAAATGGGACCCGTGGAGTACACCTCTGTGTTCCGCGAAACCTGACCCAGGCCGCAGGATTTTATAACACTCTGTTACAAGGGGATGATCCGGCGATCATTATTGAACCTTTAAATGGATACCGCCTGAAGGAAGAAATGCCCTCCAACCTTGGAGAGTTTACCACTCCGTTGGGTAAGCCTGAAATCGTAAATGAAGGTACCGATATTACCGTGGTCTCTTACGGTTCTACCTTTAATATTATTGAAGGTCTTATACCTCAATTTGAGGAGGCTGGTATTTCGATTGAACTTATTGATGTGCGTACACTCCTTCCGTTTGATACGGATCATATGATCGGCAAGTCTATTGCGAAGACCAACCGGCTTATAATAATTGATGAAGATGTGCCCGGCGGGGGCTCTGCATACATACTGAGTAAAATACTACAGGAACAGGAGGCCTACTTTAAACTGGATTCCGAACCTAAATGTCTGACAGCCAAAGAGCATCGGCCTGCTTATGCTTCAGACGGCGATTACTTTTCTAAACCCAATGCCGAGGATATTTATGAAGCTATTTACGGTATGATGCGAGAAGTAAAACCTGACCAATACCCTGCCATTTATTCGTAGTTTAGCTTTTTCTTAAAATTTTTGGTTGATGGGTGATCAGGGATTGAGTATTGAAGGCAGAAGCCGGGGTTGAAACCGTGTGTTTCAAGCTGTAATAGAATAACAGCTTTTATCTTTCACCTCACCTTGCCAGGCACCCCTTATGGGGAAATCCTCTCCTGGAGGAGGGGACTTGATGGCTCATCTATAGATTGTTTACTTACTGTTGAGGTTTGGGATTGTTTTGAGGATGGAGTTCGACAAACAGCATAGAAGCAGATCATAAGAAGATTCTCTGCTTCTGCTCTGAAAAAACGGTGTTCCTAAATCAATCCCCGCGCTTTCAGTTCCAGGTACTTATTGATGGCATTCACCGATAAATCCTTGGGCGGGGTTAGGATGGTTTGGATGCCCTGCTGGTTTAAGGCCTTAACAATTTGTTTCTTCTCAAAACTAAATTTCTCAGCAATGGTTTTGGTATAGATCTGCTGAATGTTAGATGGGTTTTCGTTTATAAGCTTGGTAAGCTCGGTATTCTCGAAAAAGATAGTTACCAATAGGTGATCCCGGGCAATACGTTTCAGGTAGGGCAGCTGCCGTTCCATTGCCGATATATTTTCGAAATTGGTATACAGCAGAACCAGGCTTCTTTGTTTTATCTGTTTTCGGAGTGCAATTAACAGCCGCTCATAATCGGATTCAAGAAAATTGGTTTCCAGTTTATATAAAGCTTCCTGGATACGCTGAATGTGGGTTCGTTTTTTGGCAGGCTTTACAACTGTTGACTCATCATTAGAAAAAGTAAGGAGTCCTGCTTTGTCTTCTTTAATGAGGGTGATATTGGAAATCACCAAACTGGTATTGATCGCATAATCCAACAAATGAAGTCCGTTAAAAGGCATCTTCATTACCCGTCCCAAGTCAATAGCATTAATAACTTGTTGCGAGCGCTCGTCTTGGTACTGGTTCACCATCAGTTCGTTTGTACGGGCCGTGGCCTTCCAGTTGATGGATCGTACATCATCACCCCGCACATATTCCTTAATCTGGTCAAATTCCATGGTATGTCCTACCCGGCGTATTCGTTTCACACCAATATCGGAGAGGCGGTTTGAAATGGCGTACATCTCAAATTTACGCATCTGGATGAAGGATGGATATACGGGAACTTTGCATCCGGCTTGTATGCTGTATTTCCTGAGCACAAAGCCAATAGGGGAGGTCGCGAAAAGATGAATATTCCCAAAGTCATACTCCCCTCGCTGGGTAGGCCGGATGGAATAAGTAAAAACGCGGTGTTGCCTACTATCTAAATGTTCATGCAGTTTAAAATCCCTCATTTGGAACTGGTAGGGAATCTCATCAATAATTTCGACATCTACCCCGAACTGGTAGCGGCTGGATACCTTGAGTTGAATGGGGTTTTCATCTCCATTGGAAAGTCGTCTGGGAACTTTTCGGACGGCAGTGAAGGGGGTTTTTATACGGAACAGAAGGGCATAATCGACTACGGCTAAGATGACAAAAACCATAAACAGGATCTCTGCCAAACCTCCCAGGGCAGGGTAGAAGTAACCTAGCAAGAAGGTGAAAGCGATGCCGGCCAGTACCTGGAAGAACCGCTTACTCAGATATAATTGTTGAATGAACCGCAGCATATATAGGGGGCCTGATGTTTCTTGAAATTATGCCGGATTATTCAGCATTAGATCGTGGAACTTCTACTTTTTCGAGAATCATTTGAATGACCTGATCGGCTTTAATTCCTTCCATCTCTTTTTCGGGAGTTAAGGTGATTCTGTGTCGCAGAACGGGGTTAATAATTGTTTTCACATCCTCAGGAGTTATAAAATCACGCCCGTTCATTGCAGCCCAGGCCTGAGCCGCCCGCATCACAAAAACCGAAGCCCTGGGAGAGGCTCCAATAGAAACAGAACTGCTGTTTCGGGTATGTTGGATAATCCGGGCTATATAATGCATCAGTTCATGCTCAACATGGACAGAAGAAGTAACTTCGCGTTGTTTAGCGAGCTCATCAGCAGAAACTACTTTTTTGAGTGTACTGATATCTAACTGGTTTTTTCGGGAATGGCTGCCTGCTATAATTTTGACTTCTTCCTCCAGTGTCGGATAGGGAACATCAATCCGGAAGAGAAACCGATCGAGCTGGGCTTCGGGAAGGCGATAGGTGCCTTCATGTTCAATAGGGTTTTGGGTGGCTACGACCATGAAGGGAGGCTCCATCGTATAGGTAGTGCCATCTACAGTTACCTGCCGTTCTTCCATCACTTCGAATAAGGCAGCTTGTGTTTTAGCCGGCGAACGGTTGATCTCATCAATTAAAACAAGATTGGAAAAAACAGGACCTGCTTTAAACTCAAAATCCCGTTCCTTGGGATTAAATATAGAAGTCCCAATTACATCAGCCGGCATTAAGTCAGGGGTAAACTGGATGCGGGAAAAATCAGAATCTATAGATTGGGCCAGTAACTTGGTGGTCAGGGTTTTAGCTACACCGGGTACCCCTTCAATTAGTACATGTCCATCGGCCAGGAGAGCTGCTATCAGTAAATCCACCAGGTTTTTTTGCCCAATAATGATTTTACCAATCTCCTCACGGATATTATTAACCAGTCGTTCAATACCTGAAAGATCTATTCTGCTTTCGAAAGGAGTATTTTCTGATCCTGTGTTTGAGGAAGATGGAGGTGCTTCGGTTTGTTCTTTCTTTCTGGGATCTGTTTCTTCGTTTGTCATCGTTGGCTCTTGTTATAGAATGCGTCGATTCTTTCGGTTAATACGGTTAGTTCTTTTTTGCTGATGGTGTCCTGATTGGGGATCATCTCAATTAGATCAAAAAGGGAAAGTACATCTCCCCGGGGAATAGCCGAACGCTGGGCCAGTCTTTCTTTAAACTGCTGATCTTGCTGATGGGTTTCCAGGCCAATGTGGCTGCGAATATAATCAAGAAAGTATTGAATCTTTTTTTCAGCAATGAGCTTATGATTTCCCTTTTCCAGGTACAGGCTGCCAATGGTTTGAGCAAACTCAATACTGGAATTTTGAGGAGGATCGGCCGCAGGGATGATACGTTGTTTGCGTCTTCCTTTAAAAACCAGGAATAAAACTACCCCGATAAGGGATAAAAACCAGGCCCACCGCAAGTGTTTTTTGGAAACCAAATAACGGACGGCACTGCCACCGGCAAGCCGACCCGGTTTATAATATTCATCCCAAATAGTTGGTTGTACGGGCAGGTAAGAGAGGGCGGTGAAGGCATAATCAGCTCCGGTTTTCTCTTTTACTACATAATTACTGAAGAGGGTTGGGTTGGAGTGCAGGTAAATATTCCCTTTTCCCCAATTCGTGCGAATATAATTAGGGCGTTCCTGGGCGTCTGTACCCAGGATTGTGGTGCGGGATGAGTCTACACTGGTGAAAAAAGCTTCTGTAGTAGTTTGTAAATAAGGCCACCCTTCTTCTCTGCTAAGGGAGGGATTGCTAAAGTTGACCCGGCTGGTATCATCATCCAGCAGAGCATTACCCCGAATTACAGGGTTCCCAAACTTGGTTTTAAGGTTTAGGGTATCCGCAAATTGTTGAGTGAAATTACGTGCTGCAATAAAAACACTGCTCCCTTCTTCGGCTTCTTTGAGCAAGATCTCAGTTTCCCATGGATCTAATCCAAAGGTGTTGTGTATGAAAATCCAGTTCTGAGAATGTGAAGCAGTGGTGTCAAAGTTAAATACTGGAGAAGTGTTAACGGTGACTTCTTGTCCCGGGAAGGCAGTACCCAGCAGGTGTTGGGTGATGTACGATCCGTATGGAATTTTATCGGTAGCCGAAAAACTGTCGGACCAGTCTATAGGTTCGGGCTGAAGGATCTGTACCAGCACAAAAAGGAATACCATTACAGAAAGAATACCTATATACAGACGTTCTTTATTCATCAGACATGTCCTGTTTTATGCCGGAATTCTTCATAGATCTTCCGGATGCTGTCATAGTTTTTCCTTTCCACGTTAAAATCTCCATATTCTACATATTCATAGATATTGGTTAGGCGGGAAAACAAAGGGCATGCAGGGTGTGATCTCAACTCTTGTATATAGTCATGGTTGGTTTTGTCGGCTTTCCAGTTAATGAGCTCGTGTGCGTTTAGTTCTTCCAGCGCTTTAAGATACAGTAAGCGGACGGCATCGGAATAGCTGTTACGGCTGAGGGCTTCCTCCAGAAGCTTATCCAGGTTAAGCTTTTCAATGCTTTGTGAATTATTTCCAAGGTTGACTGCTTGAGAAGCACGGGTGTTTGAAAAAGCATTTTTGATGTTTCCCCCAAGCAATTGATTGATGAGCGCCAACAAGACTAATCCAAAAATAAGAAAGAAGGTGATCTTAAAGAACAAGCGGAGCCAGTCGTTTTCGAAAGCATTAAAAAGGAAACTGAACAGCCAGCGCTTAATGCGAGACCAAAGTGTTTCAGGATCTTTAGCTTCGGTATAGCTGAAGGCATCATCGCTGGCAATGGAGTGGTGGGCGACGTCATCAATGGTACGGACGTACACCTTACTGCTATCTGCAGGCAGTACAGAGATAGAATCAGCATGCTGAGCATAGACCTGGAGAGGCAGCAAGCTAAATAGGAAGGCTCCTGCACAAACTAAGATCAGATATGTAGAGACCAATTGCTTCAATCTGTTGTTATCCCAATTCTTCTATTTGAGCTCTTAATCCGGACCCTTCTTTTCGTTCCACAAGATTAAAGTAATGAAGGGCCATCCCAATGATCATTATGACCGAAAATAAAGAAGAGATAACAATCATCAGACCATAAAATATACCGATGGTAGAACTAAGACCTGCACTGGATTCAGCTCCTGTGGCAGCAAAAAGACCTATTATAATGGAAAAAGGAATAACCAATACATACGACATCATAGTGGTAATAATATAGAGGACGATATAGGTGCCAAAAGATATCCACCAGTTGTCCTGAGTAAGATTCCAGGAGCGGGATAAACCATCAATGGGATTCTTGTCCTCTATGATAGCCGCCGCAGGTCCCAGGAAGAATTTAACACCAATATAAATTCCCGGAATGATAAAAAAGAACATAGAAACAAAGACAGAAACAAGAACCACAATATACATCAGGAATAGGTTGATAAAGTTTCGGCCAAAGTCTTCTGTCAGATCCATGGCTTCAATTTCAGTGTTGTACTGGCTCAGTTCAATATGTTTTAGAGTAATGGTGAATATAGTTACAGTTGCAAACAAGGTGAGCAACAACCCTCCCCAGAAATCAGCACCGAGTATGTTGTTTGGGATATCATTGGGATTATTGATCGTGAAGTCGAAGAGGTCTGAATAGGCATTACCTACCAACAGGGAAGAGACCAGGAAAAGAGGCAGCACAAAATAAATGAGTCCCTTACCCAGGCTTTTATAATGCAGCCGTATATATGCAAAAGTATCGGTGATGATATCACCGAGGTCTCGGGGGTTCTTATGGGTGAATTCTTTCATGAGATGGATTTAATTTTCCGTGGTAGCAGTATGAAATAATAGACAACAAAGACCAGTGAACACAGGATAATAAAAAGGCTCAGCCACAGGGGCATGGTAGTATACCGGGTAACAAATGACTCGAGCAGGCCCGCAACTATAAAAACAGGGACAAGCCCGATAATCATTTTCAGCCCATCTTTGGTGGCTTTGATGAAAGACTCTTTACGGGAATAAGTGCCCGGAAATAAATAGCCGTTACCTATCACAAAGCCCGCAGCACCGGCAATAGCAATGGCTGATAGTTCAAGTGTTCCGTGAATGAAGATAACAAGCATAGCCTCCTTAAGCAGGGAGTATTTGAAAAAGAAATGGAGGAATGTGCCCACCATAATTCCATTTTGCATGAGGATTACACCTACACCAATTGGCGTCAGAAGTCCCATCACAAAAGCATAAAAGGACACCCGGATGTTATTGACGGTAATACCAAAAAACATATCCAGTTCTTTAGCCTTGGAATACACTGCAAGGGGATCACCCTCTTGTATGTTTGTAATAGTCATATTCACATAGGTGTCTCCCATAATAAATCGCACAAAAGAAGGGTCATTTACAGATGAAAGGATGCCAATGCCTATAGCCAGCCCGAATACAATGAAGCTGTAGATTAGTTCCTTTTGCTTGTCAGCGAAAACCCTGGGCACTTCTTCGGTCCAGAACGTAATAATTCGGCTGGTTTCTTCTTTACGGCTGCGGTAGATAGTATCATGAACCTGCAGGGAAAGACGATTGAGGTACTCCTCTGTTTTACTCCCGGGATAATTAGCCTGGGCGTAGGCGAGATCACTGTTCAGCTCGGTATAAAGTTCAGCAAGCTTATCAGGGTCATCCTGGGAAGAGTCGCCAAGCAGAGTTTCAAACTCTTTCCACTTGTCAGCATTTTTACGCAAAAAAGCGACTTCTCTCATATAGTCAAATGACTTTCGTTTTAATATTTACAGACATACATTCATATTCATTTAGAAACAAAAGATAGTAAAATGAAGTCAATCCAAATAATTCGATCAACAGGGAATTTGAATGGTAGGAATTGAGACCTCGCAACACGTAAAATTAAGTTATGAACCGGCGGGTATAGGCGAGAGAGTACTGGCATATTTGCTGGATGTGTTCTTTTTGGGCGTATACTATTTCGTGGTTTTATGGATTATGGGCATTGTGATGGAATCGGCAGGCCTGGGCGCCATAGCGAGACTTCCCAACTGGGCTCCCATTGTATTCATTGTTTTGCCGGTGATGTTATACCATCTGATATGTGAGGTGGTATGGAAAGGATACTCGATCGGTAAAAAGATTATGGGAATCCGGGTAGTTAAAGTTGACGGTACCCGGGCAGATTTGAGCGGCTACCTGGTTCGGTGGCTGTTTCGGTTGTTAGAAATAACAATGACGAGTGGAGTGGTGGCTTTTATAACTGTTTTACTGAACGGAAAGGGCCAGCGGCTCGGAGATATTGTAGGAAAAACCTGCGTCATTAAAGAACGGAAAAGTGTAAAGCTGGATAACACCCTTTTTGCAGAAATTGAAGAAGAGTATGAGCCGGTGTTTACCCAGGTAGCAGAGTTAAGCGATAAAGATGTACGTATAATCCGGGAAGTGCTGGATTCCCGTAGTACATATGACAGGAATACCTGGTTCGTGATGCTTCAGCGAAGCCGGAAGCTGGTAGAAGAAAAGCTGGGTATAAATCGGGCAGATATGCAAGCCGATGAATTTTTACGAACTATAATTCGGGATTATAATGCTATTCACGGTCGCTGAGAGTTGATTTGGCACAAAATAATTTAGGATCAGCTTGTTTATACCCGCTTACCAGAAAAGGGGTAATAGCTATCTTTAACGCGTTTACCGGTTGGAGATTAGCTTAAAACAGTATTGAAAGGGAGTAACCTCGCAGCGTCCGTAGGTTCTCTAAATGGTACTTCTAACCGGTAAACGGGTTATCTTTAATTAACCGGGATATTTAAAAAAAACGGTCAATAAACACGGCTACCCAAACCAGCGGGAGGTAGGCAATAGAGGCAAACATCAGCTTTTTTGCATTTATCTTGGTGCGCTCTATCCAAAATTTGATACCATAAAACAAAAAGATGGCGGCGAACAGCAGAGCTAATACCAGAAATACCAAGCCAGAAATGCCGAGTCCATAAAGAGCATATGTAACCGGGAAAAGAATAAGCAAACACAGTAAAGAATAAATAGCAGTTTTTTTACCCTCCGTGTCATTCTTGGGAAGCATATGGAAGCCAGCACTGGTATAATCATCTTTACACATCCAGGCTATAGAGAGTACATGGGGCACTTGCCATAAAAACACGATGCCGAACAGCAGCCACATTCCGGGATCACCTACAGTACCGGTTGCAGCAGCCCAGCCGCCTACAGGCGGTAATGCCCCGGGTACAGCGCCTATCACAATATTGATTGCGGAGACTCTCTTCATGGGAGTATAGGCTGCAAGATAAATGAGGGTGGTCATCAGTGATACAAATCCTGCCACAGGATTAACCATGAGAAGCAGGTACATAAGTCCCAAAAAGATGAGGGTTAGAGAAAAAACCATCCCATTTTTGGAATCCATACGTTTATCGGGCAAAGGTCTTTTGGCGGTACGTTTCATTAAGCCATCCAGCTTTCGCTCCATAAACTGGTTATGGGCAGCCGTTCCGGAAGCAATCAGGTACGTACCGATGATTGCATGGAACATCAGGATAAAATTAATATCTGTTCCGCTTCCTAAGATAAACCCCACCAGCATACTTGCCAGCACGGCCATGGTTATGCCAGGCTTGGTAAGTTGGTAGTAATCGGAGAGGACAGAAGAAACTGATCTTTTAATAATGGTGTTTTCTTCGACTGAATTCATGTATTTTTACGCGCTCATAGCTTGCATAATAACGCCTGAAGTTACTAACTCTTACCCAGTTTTGACAGTCTTTTAACAATGAATTTAAACACATTCCAGAAAACAGCAATTGCCACCGTTATTGCAACCTTATTTTTAATTTTTGTGGGTGGTTTGGTACGCGCCGCGGGTGCCGGATTAGGCTGTCCCGACTGGCCTACCTGCTTTGGCCTTTGGATTCCGCCAACCAGTGTGGCCGACTTACCAGCTGGTTTTGATGCCAGCCAGTTTAATGTGTATAAAACCTGGATCGAGTATCTCAATCGCCTGGTAGGAGTAGTTATTGGGCTTTTGATCATTGCTACATTTGCTTTTTCTTTCCGGTATCGCAGCGATAAACCCTCGGTGTTCTATAGTTCGGGAGCCGCTCTGGTGTTGGTATTAATTCAGGGATGGCTGGGTGGACAGGTGGTAAAGTCTGGTTTGAATGAATGGATGATTACTATTCATATGATATTGGCTCTTATTATTGTAAACACCTTGTTGTATGCCTCTTTTAAAGCCACCACTGGTATGATTTCAATCAAAGTAGGAGAGAAACTGAGAAAACAACTGCTTTGGGTTACAGGGATTGTGCTGGCGCTTACCCTTGTACAGCTTGTATTGGGTACGCAGGTACGGGAAGCAGTAGATGTCATTAAAAATGGGGCTTATGTTCCCCCCAGAAGTAGCTGGGTAGAGATGTTAATGGACGGTATTTTCCCAGTTCACCGAAGTTTCTCATGGGCATTATTACTGGCAGCAGGATGGATGTATTACATTCTCAGAAAAGAATATGCCGGAGGCTGGGTACTTTGGTTGGGACAGGCTGTTATTGCACTTGTTCTTGTTCAGCTGGGTACAGGCATTGGGCTTGCCTATCTGGATATGCCAAGGGTACTGCAGGTGTTGCACCTATTGGGAGTTGCCTTAATGGTGTGCGGCCAGTTTTTGTTGATACTGGTGCTCACAATCACAGCAATCTCAGGAAAAACAAAAAGAGCTTAAAGTTTTTCCATTAAATCAGTTAGAAAAACCCGGATCTCCCGAAGGTCCTTTTTTACAGCTGCATTTACCGGTTTTTCGGTAGGTTCTTGTTCTCCGTTTAGCACCTTTTTAACACCTTCGGGGCTATACTTCTTTTCCATAAGCAATTCTTTGATTTCAAAAATAAGCTCAACTTCATGCTCCTTATAAGCTCTGTTGCCCGCACTGTTTTTTTTAGGGCTTAGTTTTGGATATGTTTTTTCCCAGTTCCGGAGAATATGAGGTTTAAGGCCGGTAAGTTTACTGACTTCACCCATGGAGTAATACAATTTTTTCATAGCGAGCAGAAAGTGTATTTTAGAATGTTTTTAACAAAGTAGAAGTAAATCATTTCTAAGATATTTTGAAAGAAGCCATTTTGGAAGATACAGATTCACAGTATAGTGTTGAAGTAAGTGTGGTAGCTCCGGTGTATAACGAAGAGGAGTCGCTGCCGGAATTAGAGCGTGCGATTGCAGAAGCTCTTGAGAAAGAACTGACCTACGAGATCATTTTTGTAGATGATGGTTCTTCTGATGGTTCCTGGGCCCAGATAACATCACTGACTGAAAAGAAAAGTAACATACATGGAATTTCTTTCAGCAATAACTATGGAAAGAGTGTAGCCCTGCAAGCAGGCTTTGAAGAAGCAGGAGGAGAGTTTATAATTACCATGGATTCGGACCTTCAGGACGACCCCAATGAAATACCCGGAATGATCCAGATGTTGAAAGACGGGTATGACTTGGTGAGCGGTTGGAAGAAAGAGCGTCACGATCCCATCTCTAAAACAATCCCTTCCAAGTTTTTTAATTTTGTGACCCGAAAAGTTGCAGGTATAGAGCTCCATGACTTTAACTGCGGATTAAAAGCATACCGGTCAGAAGTAGTCAAGAACATCTACTTATATGGGGAGTTACACCGTTATATTCCTATGCTTGCCAAGCGGGAAGGGTTTGGCCGTATTACTGAAAAAGAGGTAAAACATCATCCACGCAAATATGGGAAAACGAAATTCGGTTTATCTCGTTTTATGAATGGGTTTCTGGATTTGGTGACCATCACTTTTGTGCAGAGATACCTGCAAAAGCCGCTACACTTTTTTGGCACTATAGGAGTGCTCTTATTACTGGCAGGAGGACTCATAAATATGTATATGGTATATGTAAAGTTGATAGTTGGAGAAGGTATTGGAAACCGACCCTTGTTATTCCTGGGTATTTTGCTGATGGTAGTAGGAGTGCAGTTTTTCTCTACCGGCTTATTGGGTGAGCTTATCAATAAAAATCATGTAGAAAAACAAAAGCCCAGAATAAGAGACCGGGCATAACGGTTATAAGGATTGAAATAGTAAACCTAATAAGGAGAGGATGAGATGAAAAAAAGATCTATGATCTTACTGTTGTTAATCACATTTTCTTTTGGGATGACAAGTTGTAATGGCTTGTTCGATTTTGGGGAAGATAGTCTGATTATTCGCCTGCAAAATGACACAGAGTATAGTATCGAAGATGTGATTGTCCTATTCCCGGATGAACAGGAAGTAGAGTATGGAGATTTAGCCCCGGCCGATACCAGTGAATACAAGATTGTTTCTAAAGCTTACCGTTATGCTTATGTAGAAGGGAAAATAGGCGGTGCATCGGCAGTTGTACAACCCATTGATTATGTAGGTGAAAGCTTGTTGGAACCTGGCTCCTACACCTACCAGTTATATGTTGCCGGTGCAGATACTTCTGCCCGGGGAGATACCACGCACTACTATATGGATATTAATCTACAGGAAGACTGATCAACGATCTCTGAGAAAAACAGGGATATAAAAAAGCCTTTCCGCTTATCGCAGAAAGGCTTGGTAAGAATGTACCGCGTACGGGATTTCACCATAGGTATGCCTTCGGCAGAACCCGTGTTACCTGCTGTGTTGTACTTATAAATTACATACAATAGATATGCGAAATAGTACCGCGTACGGGATTTGAACCCGTGCTACCGCCGTGAAAGGGCGGCGTCCTGGACCCCTAGACGAACGCGGCATTTCAGTAAAAAATGGAACTCAATAAAAAGAGACATCGCGAAGATGTCTCAAAAAAAAGAAGGGAGCCCGATGGGAATTGAACCCACGGCCTCCAGGGCCACAACCTGGCGCTCTAACCGACTGAGCTACGAGCTCCATCTTTAAAGTACCGCGAACAGGATTTCACCGAAGGTATGCCTTCGGCAGAACCCGTGTTACCTGTTGTAGTTGTGATATACTATACAACAGATATTACGGAATTTAGTACCGCGTACGGGATTTGAACCCGTGCTACCGCCGTGAAAGGGCGGCGTCCTGGACCCCTAGACGAACGCGGCAAAATATCATTCAGTATGTCAAAAACAAGGTACCTAAATGGAGGCGACAGGCGGATTCGAACCGCCGTACGAGGTTTTGCAGACCTCTGCCTAGCCACTCGGCCATGTCGCCTTAAAAGCATTAAGTTGTACGCCCGACAGGACTCGAACCTGTAACCTATTGCTTAGAAGGCAATTGCTCTATCCAGTTGAGCTACGGGCGCATGCTAAAAAGCAGCACTTTTTTTTACGCCCGTCTACAATGCTTAACCGAAAATGGATCTCTTATACCGGAGAACCTGTAACTATGTACTTAGAAAGCAGTTGCTTCCCGAGTATTCGGGATTGAGCTACGGGCGCTCAACTAACAATATATCAAAAAATCGGGCTCCTGATATGCAGGAACCCCGGGTAATTTTATACTGCCGAGGTTAATTACAGTTCACTGCAAATAACCTTTCGACCTTTTGTCGGGGAGACAAGATTTTCCCGAAGGGGATGCCTTCGGCAGAACTTGCGTTCTTTTTTTTAGAATCTAATCTTCCCATCATGTCGGGGAGACAGGATTTGAACCTGCGACCCTTCGCTCCCAAAGCGAATGCGCTACCGGACTGCGCCACTCCCCGTTCTTTTCTTTGAAAGACTCCAAATATAGGACTTATTTTAGACCGTTGCCAAACTTAGATGAGTATTTTTTTAAGTTTTTCGCATTTATTTGTTAAGATCATTCAATAGGGCTGATACATAGTTATCCCAGCTCATATTCTCCGCAGATTTCCTGACATTTTCTTTTGGAATGGGGTTTTCTATAAAACGGATCATTTGCTCGGCCATAGAATCAATATCACGGTCCTGAGCCAGATATCCGTTAAATCCATCTTTTATGGTTTCCGGGAAATGCCCCACATTAGTTGCAAGTATAGGCAGCTCAAAATTATAGGTGAGCGATTCAACGCCGGAGGGGGTAGCAGTGAGGTAATAAAGTACGCTGCAGTCGCTAAGCTGAAAATACTTATGAACGTCTTCATTGGGGATGAATTCGTTTATTACAACGGTATCTTCTTCAAGTCCCAGTTCTTCGATAAGTTGAAGCGGGCGGTAGTCTTGTTCACTTTCTTTATTTTTGAGCAGTAGTTTTTGTGCTACTGCAAACAGCGCACGTTTTATTTTGGTGGTGATTTTAGATGTGTCTAGTGTAGCCCAGAACTCTTCTCCACAAATCAGCAAAGATACATCATCCCGTTGTTGGCTAACTTTTTTAAAAGCCCGGATGGTATTGTGAAGTCCTTTGTATTTGCGAATAAAGCCAAAGAACAGGAATACATGTTTCTTGAGTCCAAGTTTCTTTTTAAATGCTTCGGCGTCAAAGTCGGGATCCGGTTCATATAAATCATATACCGGATGAAAGAGCTTGATAACCGTAGTAGCCTTGTTTTCTGATCGCTTGCCACTTTCGTTTACATTAAAAGCACGATTTGGGTAGAGATCTTTCAGCTCATCTACTGTCTTGTAGGCATGGGCTATATAGGTATTGGCATGCCTGATCCCCATTTTGGTGAGGCGTTCATCAATGGTGCTGCCCTCTTTCTGAACTACAAAATGAAGATCAAAAATGATTTCAGCCGAGGCATGTTTTTTTAACCATTTTGCCATAGAGCCCATCGGTAACCCCTGTATGGCAATGGCCCACTGAAAGATAACCTTATCCGGATTCAGGGACTTGATATACCGGGCGGTCTGTTTCCAGCTGAAGGGGTTGTTGTAGTTGGTGATATACTTCACCTTAATACGGGTTCCTTCCATAAAGCCAGACCGGCTGGATTTGTCTACAAACTCCCGGGGGATGATAGAGGGGTACTGATTAGTCCACGATACAATATGAACTTCATTCTCAGGATCTTTATCCAGAGTTTTTGCCAGCGATGTATTGTAATTAGAGATGCCGCCTTTAAATTTAGGTCCCGGGCCGAAGCATACGATGGTTGGCATAAGATCTTAAGTATATTTTTGTACAGCTATATCATATACCCGGCGCATTCCTTCTTCAAGAGAAATGTTGGGTTTCCAGTCTAATTCGTCATTCACGTAATCCATATTGGCATAGCGGGCATGTACCCCTACCGGTTTATCCAACAGCTGTTTGATGTCGGGATCATATCCCGCAAAAGAAGTAAATACATCTATAATTTGCAGGAAATTGGTGAGTTTGCCACTCCCAATATTGATGGCCCTTCCATCTGTAATTTTATCCATGGCCAGTAAAGTGCAATCCATCACATCATCAATATGAACAAAATCGCGGCCTTGTTTGCCGGTTCCCCACACCTCAAAAGGATTTTCTTTAAGCGCTGCACGGCGGGCTATAGCAGGAATGGGGTACGACAAGTCCTGGTCTTCGCCATAGCCTGAGAATGGCCGGATGCAGGTTACAGATACATCATAGTATTTGGCTGCAATATATGCGAGGTATTCGCCGGTAAGTTTCGACCACCCATAGGTCATATCGGGTTGGCCCATGTTCTTGAAATCAATATCACTTTCACTCAGGGCAATGGCATCCGACTCAGTTTGCAGATCTACCGGGTAGGCAGCGCTTGAACTTGGGTAGAGCGTGCGATTGGGTTTATGGCGGCATACCCACAGAAAAAACTCGGCATCTATGGATAAATCCAGGGCTACCAGCATAGGGTCGCCGTCAATTTTAGCCCGTCCGCCAACAATAGCCGCAAAATGAAATACATCGGTAAAATGAGTGATGTTGAGGCCGTAGTTGTCTTTGATGTGGTTGTCATTATCGAGCATGGCGCGGATAAAATACCGGGCATCCTGCTTCAGGAACACCATGCGCTCATCATCACCAAAAAACTCAAGACCATTTTCTTTGCGGTTTGGGATATTTTCCGGAAGCCAGGTAGATGGATGGGTACCTACAGACAGGTCATCAATAAAAAATATAGTATCGTCTGTAGTGTTATAAATTCGTTTCACAAAGTTACGACCAACAAACCCGCAGCCGCCAGTAATAAGATGATAGTTCATAATGAAGTTTATTTTTGTTATTGAGCTAAGATAGGGATTTTCAGAAAAGGCTTGAAAAAAGAAGAAAGTTAATTCAAAAATCCCGTTCTTTGCAGTGCCCTAAAAAAAGAAATCTATTATATGAAGTTATCTTCACTATTCATCTTGTTTTCTGTTTTAACCTTAACAACCAATGCACAGTCTCTTAAAGTAAGTGCTACAGCTTCAACTTCTGGTAATGCAACCAGTGAGTTTACCGTTGGTGGTGAAAATGTGAGAGTCAACAACTCTGGTTTGATATTTGGAAATCGGCAGGTGCTTGCCGCTTCTGCTGCTTTATCGGCTAACGGATTGGCAGTTACTGTGAGTTCGGGTGTTAATATATATGATGGGGGAGAAAAGATTTCGGGTGTGGGATACGAACAAAAGGGAGACGATTCTTCATTAAAGATATATGCTGCAGGCGACGGCACGTATATCATTCGGGAGAATATTGCCAATTTTTTGATTTTTGATACTTTTGGGAAGATTAAACGATCCGTTTCCAACAGTTCTCAAAGTGAAGAAGGAGAATCCGTTTCCGGCCTGGCTGCAGATCCCCGGTTTAAGACAGTAGTTTTGTATAACCCCAAGATTATAAGAAATGGTGTCGCCGGTTCCCGCATGAAGCTTGTAGAAGATAATGGTGGGGCATCTGACTTTTATACAAGCAGTAACCGGGTAATACGGACAGTGAAGATCTCTGAAAATGGGCAATTTGTAGCGGCAGTTACCTATCGTGATGGGACTGATGATTCAGTGATTATATTTGATCGTTTTGGAAATCGGTTGAATAAGGTAAGCTTTGATCGCGAAATTAAAGGAATACAGCTTTCAGATGACGGGCGGTATCTTACATTGTATTCGGATGGGAGAGCAGCCGCTTATTCTGTTATGAATGGTGAACGTCTCGGAAGTACCAGTGTGCGGGGTTCCTTAATATGGTTTGCGGAGTATATTTCCCGGGATGAGACTATAGTACTCCTGGCCGGTGATATGAAAAATAATGTTCTTACGAATGTAGAATTCAAAGCTGTAAATCTGGATGCCAGGAAAATTGCCAGTGCAGATTACAGCCGGTCCCTGGGTATTACTGATATGATTCCATTGAGCCTGGACAGGAAGGGAAAGTTCAATTACACACTGAGTGGTTTAAGCCAGTCGCTGGATATCAGAGCTTCTTTTTGATTGATGCTTGCTTATGGAGCGATGAAGAGAGTTGCTTTCTGGGCTTTGATGGTGATCTATAAATGCCTAATGATGGCTTTCGTTTTCTTCAATTTGAACAGAATCTGACTGGCTTATATTTATATTCTCTGTTTCTAAACATCGAAATAAGGTTGCAAAAAATACAAACAGTCCCAGGATTTCAATGGTAAAGGAGGTCTCAATATAATAAAGCCAAATAGTACCGGCCGCCGATATAACTATTGCTGTTAACCCCAACCAGGAATGAGAAGTATTATTCATCATTCCTTTGATTAATTCGACCATAGTTTTTCGAGGAGGATGGTTAACAATACTAAAAATTGATGCAACTATAAATGCGATTCCTAAGACTGCCAAGGGTGAGTTTTTACTTATTCCTTCGCTAAAGCCCCACGAGAGGATAAGCAAAGTTATAATAAGAAAGGTAAAGCTTGCTATTAATTTTGCAGGAATTTTTTTCATAATTTTTGTTTTATTAAGCTTGTTTACAAAGTATTTGATTTTGTGAAACTCTAATTTATCATATGCTGGGTTTACATATATGTACTTTTGGTTGATGACTTTGCCCACTGGAGAGTGTTCAATAGGTGACTTAGGTTAGTATTATTTAAAAAACTCATCACGTTTCTATATAGAAATTTGATTAGGATGTGTTGCGAAGTGGTGTAGCTTAGAAGGTCTTTAAAGCCCTCTAGAGCCAAAAATATTCTTCATATTTGTTTCACTGGATTAATACCAATCTAATCAGGTGTTTCTTCACAACCAATTCCAAGATCCTCATCAATAGCACAAATTATGGAAAATTCAGCAGCAGGTACACCAATTAAAGCAGCACATGTACCACAAGAAGGTGCATTGCCTCCTCTTGACCACATACACGCACCACAAGCTGATTCAGCCGCGAATTCATATAGCCACCCCATGTCTTCAACAAATTCTGATAGTGTACTAGAAAGACAGTCATAAAAGTTTTCGCAGGCTGCTTTTTTAGCTGTGTTAGATACAGCTGTTAATTTTTCTACATTACCATCTGAATACTTCCGCAAATGAATGAGTGTTTTTTCATCCTTCATTCTTTTGATCAATCCTTCTCTATAATTTATTCTGTTATTCTTCTCAAAAGACTTAGTCTGTTGAAAAATCATAGGCAAAAACACAACTCCTGAAGAGTTATTCTTGAGCGAAGGTTCATTCACCTCGTAAAAAAGTGAATTCTTTTGTTTTAAAGTTCCGTTTGAATTTAATTGTAAACCTTCTTTAATAATGACAAAAATATAAGAGAGAGATTGTTCTTCAGTTGGTTCTATAGGAATCATTAGAAATTTGTGTTTTGGTTTTTCTTTAGGACTTAATAAAAGACTGTTCTCCCATATAATATTTAAACTTTTACCTGAAGTAGTAGTTTTCTCTAAATAAGATTTTAGTTCTGACGACTCCTTAAAACTCTTAACATATTTGTGATTTATTCCTATGAAGGAAGCTGTAATTTTATTAAAGAACTTGCCCGAGATTATATGTTCAGTCTCATTATTATCAATATTTGATTCAACTGTGTTATTATGGTCACAGTTTTGAATAACAAAGACTGCAGATATGCAACAGATAATAACTAATATTTTTCTATAAGTTTCCATATTTTGCACTTATTATTTATGTTGTTAACATGTTAAAAATTTATTTTAAATTGTATGTAAATAAAAATATATAATCAAGTAAGGCAGTAAATATTTTATCTTTTAGGTATTTTTAATGTATTAGTAAAATATTAGAGGGGTTGGAGAGTGTAGTTCTACTTAATCCAAAGTACTATGTAGAAATGAGATTGTGTGTTGTTCGTTTATGTAAGAGTATCGATGGGTACTCTGGGCTTCATTGATCTTATTACCAACTATAGGTATGCACATCAGGAATATTCGCATATGATCTCGGCAGGAGGCGAAACCGCGCAGGGGGCGGTAACTACCAGCTATGAGGTGCGTGCGTGGACACATAATAGCACCACCAATAATTACATAGTAACAACGATTGAGGATGAAGCAGGCCACGAGGTTGAAACATGGACGGATGGCTGGGGGCGGAAAGTGCGTACGGTAAGCGACCCGAATGGGAAAGCTGCCGAAACGATCTTTGAATACGATGAGCTGGGGAATCTGACAAAAGTGATTTCCCCCAATAACTCGGTGACTACCTACGCTTATACCAAAAAAGGAGAATTAACCAGCACGACAAGCCCCGATGCCGGGACCGTGAACTACAAGTATGATAGGGCTGGTAACCTGCGATTCAGTCAGGACGCAAAGCAGGCGGGTAATAGCGAAGTCACCTTTTACACCTATGATGAGCTGGGACGGGTATTGAAGCAAGGGGTAGCCACTGCAACCTTTTCCAATTTAGATGGTAATAGCAGCTATAGTTTTGAAACCAACAGCAGCAACTGGAAAGGGGTGTATGCCTATGATGTGAAACCCTCGACCAGCCAAGCCCCCTGGAACCAGTTTTCTTCATTTATCAGCGGAACAAGTGTAACCCATACCACCGGGAGCCTTGTGGCCCGTGCCTGGCGGGTTGTTGACGGAGTAAGCTCCGAGATTGGAAGCAATCCCTGGCAGGTAGAGATCTACAGCTACAACAGTGAGGGGCAGCTTGAAGATAAGTGGATCCGAACCGGCAACAAGTCGGGGTGGGACACCGACCTCAGCTACAGTTATAACAGGCAGGGCGAGATTATTACCCGCGGGGTTACGGTGGGCAGCCAATCTCTATACCAGTTTTATGAGTATAACCAACGGGGACTGCTAAGTGCGGTCTATGCCCATACCACCAACAGCAAACCCTTGGCGGCGGAGGTAAGCTACAGCTATACCGCAACCGGGGCTATTGACCAGATCGATTATAAAGGCAGTAAAGACGTTGACTACGCCTATACCATCCGCGACTGGGTTGAAGAGATTAATTCCATCGGAAGTCCGAACGGTAATTTTGCAGCTTATTATGATTATACCGATAATGGCAATGTGAGCAAAGCCCAGTTCCATAACCCCCAAAACCAGATCACTGGCCACGACCACTACCACCAGTCGTTCACCTACGATGGGCTGAACCGGCTCACCAGCGCCGACTACGGCACCGGATCATCCGGCAGTTCCCCCTACTTTGACCTGACCGGGCTTACCTACGATGACGCCGGAAACCTAACAGGACTTAAACGCGATGATGACACGGGCAGCCTAATCGATAACCTAAGCTATTCCTATGGTAGCAACTCCAACCGCCTGCAAAGCATATCCGACGGGGTAAGCGCCACCAGTGAAAGCTGGGATGCCGAAGACGCCAGTTTTGGCTACGATGCCAATGGCAACCTGACCTCCCAGAGCGGGAAGATCAGTAATATATCCTATGATTTTCGCAACCTTCCGGTGGAGTTTAGCATGAGCGGAGGAGCGGACGTAGTGGCCAACTACAATGCCGATGGCCAGCGGATACTCAAGGAGCTGCAAGGCGGGGGCTGGCAATTTTATGTGATGGACGGCCAGCAGACCCTTGCCGTTATAGACAACAATGGATTCAGTCATTTTAACCTGGTGGGCAACGGCACCTTTGGCCGGTGGGAATCCGGTGGAGACCGCCGCTATTATATTACCGATCACCTGGGGTCGACACGGGCCGTGGTCGATGACGCAGGTACTGTTCTTGAAACATTTGACTACTACCCCTTCGGGCTGCTGATGCCGGGGCGAACCTCAACGAGCGGGAATACGATGGAGAAGTTTACCGGGCATGAGTTGGATGAGGAGGTGGGACTAAACCTGTTTTATGCGGGAGCAAGGTATTTGGACCCGGCACTTGGCAGGTGGCATAGCGTGGATCCGCTTGCAGCCAAATACCCAGGATGGAGTCCGTACAATTACGTATTGAATAACCCGGTGAATGCTTTTGACCCGGATGGGCGGGATGTGTGGTTTGTACATGGTACTTTTTCTTCTCCTCGAACCTGGACAAGAGATGGAATAAATTATGATGTTCGATGGGCTTCTGCTTTAAATGACAATAATTATCACCGGTTCGATTGGCGATGGAACAGTAAGCTTAATACGATCCCATCAAGAAACCGGGCAGCAAAACGTTTGGCCGATGATATCGAAATTGCCTACATGTCTAATCCTGATATGTTGGTACAGCTGGTAGCCCATTCCCACGGCGGCAATGTGGCTATTGAAGCCGCTAATATTCTGCGAAAAAGAGGTATTAGCGTAGACCGGTTGGTGTTGCTTGGAACACCTTCCAGAGACCGATATAGGTTAGAGGAAGGAGCAGTTAAAGAAGGAGGGCTGTATAATTTTTCCGATGACAATGACGCAATACAAAAACTTGGAGGTACTGACTTTTTGTTGGGGCTGTTTGGCGAAAAAGATACCGGGCTGGCTGGACGTAGCCGGTCTGAAGAAGAGGGAGCCATTGAAATTAGGGCAATCAGTAATAGAGGAGGGAAAGAAAGCCATACGTTGATCCATACAACCCAGGAGTTGATAGACTGGATAGATGAACAGTTAAATGAAGAAGGGAAACAATAACTATGGAAAAGTTGAAACTGGTCGCATTAGTCGTTGTAGGTTTAGTTGTAGTCTATTTTTTGGCAAGAACTATTATTGAACCCTCTTTTGAAAAATTGGACAGGAATGCCGTCGATATCCCAGATTATGTTTATTCTGATCCATCTCAGAAGGGCATATCTGAGGCGTACCAAAACAGTGGTATTGATTTTAGGGAGATATATCCAACCGATAATCGCTTTCTACTTTATTATTATGATGACAATTATTGGATATTTTGGACTGGGGTTGTTGATTTGGATGATGGCTTAAAGTTTATATATACACCCAAGTACTCAAGGTTGATTGTGACAGACCGAAATACAAACGAAATTATTTCGAGTAAGCTCTTCCTGCGAGATGTGACTAATGCCAAGATCATTGATGGTTATGTCTATTTTGTGTATGCAAGCTTTGCCAATTACAAACTTGGTAGGTATAAGCTAAACGAATAAACAGAAAACCAAACCTACTTTCTTGCAGTGTTTGTCTTGGTTTATCGAATGGTCTTAAACTTAGCGGCTCTAATGAGGTTGTCGAGGGTGCAGAAAATATGCTCTCTGTCGGGTTCAGGGAGTTTTTGCAAGTCAAGAATGCGTTTGGCGGTGGAGGGTTCCAACGGCTCATCGTGAAGCCCGGCCAGCCAGTCCAGGGAAACCCCACCTAGCAGCAAGCATGTAATTAAAAACTGGTTCAAGTGTCTCACTTGGACCTTTTTGTTTAGGAGGAAGAAAGCTGCTTCTGTACGCTCGCTTTAAAGACAAAAGCCTGCAGGAAATCTTTTACTGTGGCCTGCTGGCTGGGGCAACACCATTGCCACAGTGACGGAGATGAACAGCGGGGGCGATCTGATCACCAAGTTTGAATACGACGAGCTGGGACAGCTCACCAAAACAACCGACCCGAAGGGACTGCAAACCACCTATACCTACGACAAGCGGGGACAACTCACCCAGAAAAACCTGCCCGACCAGGACTATCCTAACAAGTACCGGTATAGCAAAGATGGGCTGCTGCGGTTCCACCGTACCCCCAACCAGGATGCCTCTGGTGATCCATACAACTACATTACCTATGACGAGCTGGGCCGCCCGACCGAGGAAGGCTCCTATAATAGTTCGTCCTATTTTGATAACAGCGCCAAGATCAATGACCTGGACTGGCCCACCAGCGGGAATACCGCCAAGGTGAAATACACCTATGATAATGCCACCTACAGCGGAAGCATCAGTTTTAGCGTGGATAATGCGGAAGGCAAGGTAGCCCGGCGGCGCTCGCGGATACCCGGCACCAGCAACTGGAATACCACCTGGTACTCTTATAACAACCAGGGACTGGTATCGGCGATGGTGCAGGACCTGCACGGGCTGGGCGAGAAACTCATTGAATACACTTACGACCGGGTCGGAAGAGTTACACAAATTGATTATCAAAACAGGAGCGGAGTTTCTGATACGTTTTTCCAGAAATACTCCTATGATGAGCTGGGCCGACTGGCAAAAGTAGAAAGCAGTACCGACAACTCAGACTGGATCACTGATGCCCAATACACCTACACAGCCGACGGACAGCAGGATGTATATACCCTGAGCGAAGCCGGAAAGTCGATGGACTATAGCTATGGCTCGCAAGGCTGGCTAAAGACCATCAATACCCCGGGTAGTCTTGGAAGTGATGAATTTGCCTTAGAGCTGGGGTATAATCATGACGGGAATATCTCTTCCTCATCCTGGAACCAATCGATCAATTCGGGGTTAATAACCTTTGATTATACCTATGATAACGCCAAACGTTTGACTCAGGCCGATAATACCGCAAGTAACAACTACTGGACCAGTAATTACCAGTATGATAAAAACGGGAATATCAGTTACCTTGGCAGAGAAGATGACAGTGGTAATGAAAACCCTGATGATTATTTAACCATTGATCTTGAAACTACCACCAACCGGATCGAGGATATAGGCATCAACTTCCAAACCTACTATATGGATTACGACGCCAGCGGCAATATGACCCGCAATGATGTAAATGGACTGAGTGCAGCCAGCTACGACTGGCGCAACCTCCCGGAAAGCCTTAGCGCAAACGGGAGCACGGTCACCTACGCCTACGACGGCGACGGCCAGCGAGTGAGCAAGACCGTAGGAGGTACCACCACCTACTACGTACGTGGAGCCGGCGGAGAGACGATAGCGGTATACACCGGCACCTCCCACACCTTCACCAACATCTTAGCCGGTGGGGAGATTATCGGAAACTATGATGGAAGTACCCGTCGCTACTATCTGAAGGATCATTTAGGTTCTGTACGCACCACAATTGATGATAATGGCTATGTAGATGGGTATGATGATTACTATCCGTTTGGGAAGGTCATGCCGGGACGTTCGACTAACTCAGCCAATCCGAATGATAATTATAAGTTTACCGGGCATGAGTTAGATACCGAAGCAGGAGTTACCCTTAGCTATGCCGGTGCCCGTTACCTGGATTCTGAAATTGGAAGGTGGTTATCAGTAGATCCCCTGGCAGAAAATTTTCCGGGATGGAGCCCCTATAATTATGGGATGAATAATCCGGTTAATATGTGGGATCCGGATGGGAAGGCTGCTACTAATTGTTGTCTGTTTGCTCCAATGGGCTTAGGACTGACAAGTACAACAGCTAAAGCAATGGGAGGAGATAAAGATGCACAAGCATCATTAACGGCTGTTCATAAAGCAAATGCAGCTGTTGGGTTGGCTGTAGTTCCAGGGCCAGAAGATGTAGCTCTCGGGGCATTAATGGTTTCAAAAGCAGGACAAGCTCTGGCTAGAATTGGAGCAAGAGCTACTGGACTTATAAAAGGGTTGTTTAAAGGTGGAGATGAGGCCATAAATGTTGCCGATGATGCAGTAAAAGCAGTAAACAATCCTTACCTGAAGAAGTCAGCTTCTGAGCTTAGTAAATCAAGAAGCTCTTTTGAGAAACTAATTAAAGAACACACCCAAAAATTAGCTGATTTTAAAGAAAATCCTGATAAATTTGATAATAGAGGTATATTAAAGAATGCTTCTCATGGAAATAGAAAGAAAATTATCGAAGGGAGGATAAAAGCTTTACAGAAGCAGATTCAAAAGCAAAAAAATGAATTGGATAAGGTGAATGATGCTATTAATAATCAAAACTGAAAACAATGGATCAAGGAAAGATAAGTCTTAGTGAGATAGAAGAGATATTTAAACAATTAATTGAGAAACTTATGTCCGAAGAGTTTGAGGAAACTTCTATTGATATAGATAACTATTGGATAATTACTGCCGATGAATGGTCAAACTTTGAAAATGATATCAATCCATCGGTTGGTTCTTTGATAGATGATGTAGAAGCATTAAAACTTCTTATCGAAGATAGTGATCGCCCCTGTTCATTTGTTGATTTTGATAGATTTGCTTCAGTTCTAAGGTATATTAGTGAGAAAATGAACCCACCTTCATGACCATTAAGAACATCCTAAGTAATTAGGGGCTCTTTTGTTTTCCTAATTGCATAGCCTTACTGCGCAATACCTCAGAGGAAGCTCCGGCTTCCAGTACTCAGTGTTGAGATGAATAGGATCAAACATCCACCCCCAACTCCGGCAGTACCGACCATTACACCCTGGCCTATGAAAGTGGAACAAACCGGGTAGATTATGTATCCTTTGGGGGTACCCGGCAATGTGGATGGATATGCCCACAGCATAAGGCCTATACCAATGAACCATCTCCCACAACCATCGACCTTAGAAAAGAATGCGTGAAGAAGCTGAGGCAGTGAAGCGTACAGCCATAAACCACACCGCTGAGGTGTTATGAAGCCAGCTTGAAACGGGAAGGAGCATAGCAGAGCTCCTGCTGTTGTTATCCGTTGATGGCATTTGAAGATGTTTCGGATTTCTTTTTGACCCAATCCTTAATTCCTTGCAGTCAGCAGCCAATAATCAACAATTCCCCCACACCCTTATTCAAAAAAGAAAAAGCTCTGCACATGCAGAGCTTTTAAATGAATTCTATTATTTCGAAGAGATATTATTCAGCTTCTTGAGATGCGTCTTCCTTTTCTTCTGAGCTGGCCGTTGATTCAGGAGATTTCTCCTTGGTTTTGGTTTCTGCCCAATCAAAGGCTAATCCGTCTCTGGACTTATTCATCTTGATCTTGATAACAGTGCCTTCTTTATGCTCATTCTCAAGCAGCTCTTCGGCTAACGGATCTTCGATGTATTTCTGGATCGCGCGTTTCAATGGGCGTGCTCCATATTTTTGATCGAAACCCTTCTCAGCAATAAACTCTTTAGCGGCTTTAGTTACTTCAATCTCATACCCGAGATCAGTAATGCGTTTAAAGAGATCCTCATTCAGCAGATCAATAATCTGGAAGATGTCTTCTTGTTCAAGAGGCTTAAAGGTGATGACATCATCAATACGATTTAGGAATTCAGGATTGAACACCTTTTTGAGGGCATCCTGAATGGTTGTTTTCATCTTGGCATAGTCGAATGTGGAATCGTCTGTACCAAAACCAATACCTTTGCCAAGGTTGCGGATATCACGTGCTCCAATATTGGAAGTCATGATAATTATTGTATTCCTGAAATCAATACGGCGCCCCAGGCTGTCCGTCAAGATACCATCGTCCAGTACCTGTAACAGAATGTTGAATACATCCGGATGTGCTTTTTCAATCTCATCCAGCAATACCACACTATAGGGTTTGCGACGAACTTTTTCGGTCAATATTCCGCCTTCTTCATATCCTACATAACCGGGAGGCGCACCCACCAGTCGGGATACGGAAAACTTCTCCATATACTCACTCATGTCAATGCGGATGAGGGCATCTTCTTTATCGAACAGGTATTTTGCAAGGACTTTAGCCATCTCGGTTTTACCAACCCCGGTGGGGCCGAGGAAGATAAATGAACCGATAGGTCGTGAAGGATCTTTAAGGCCTGCACGTGTACGTTGTATAGCTTTTGTTAATTTTACTATGGCTTCTTCCTGGCCAATCACCTGGCTGCCAAGCTGTTCCTTCATCTGGAGGAGCTTTTGGCCTTCTTTTTGGGTGATTTTGTTAACAGGAACCCCACTCATCATGGCAATTACAGAGGCTACGTCCTCATCATGTACATCATAGACGATACTTTCAGATTCTTTTTCCCATTCAAGCTGGGCATTTTCAAGATCTTCAATCAGGCGTTTTTCTTTGTCTCTAAGGCGGGCAGCTTCTTCAAAACGCTGCTTCTTCACCATGGTATTCTTTTCTTCACTGGTAGATTCAATCTGCTCTTCCAGGTCAATTATATTCTGTGGAACAGTAATATTCGATAAATGAACCCGGGCTCCAGCTTCATCCAAAGCATCAATTGCTTTATCCGGGAGGAAGTGATCCGTAACATAACGGTCGGTAAGTTTAACACAGGAGTCAATCGCCTCGTCGGTATACCGGACGCTGTGATGCTCTTCATACTTAGGTTTAATTTGGTTCAGAATTTCCATGGTTTCTTCCGGTGTGGTGGGATCAACCATGATTTTCTGGAAACGTCGTTCAAGCGCTCCGTCTTTTTCGATAAACTGGCGGTATTCGTTAAGGGTAGTTGCACCAATAGCTTGTACATCACCTCGTGCGAGGGCAGGCTTCAGCATGTTAGATGCATCCAGTGACCCACTGGCTCCGCCAGCACCTACAATGGTATGCAGTTCATCAATGAAAAGAATTACATCCTCGGTTTTTTCGAGCTCCGTCATCACGGCTTTCATGCGCTCTTCAAATTGCCCGCGGTATTTGGTGCCGGCTACCAGTGCTGCAAGATCAAGAGCAATCACTCTTTTGTCGTACAATACCCTGGACACTTTTTTCTCCACAATCCTGGAGGCGAGGCCTTCAGCAATAGCTGTTTTACCTACCCCGGGTTCACCGATAAGAACCGGGTTGTTTTTCTTTCTGCGGCTAAGCACTTGCGCTACCCGCTCAATTTCTTTTTCCCGACCAATGATGGGATCGAGCTTACCCTCTTCGGCCATTTGAGTTAAATCGCGGCCAAAGTTATCGAGTACTGGTGTTTTTGATTTTTCCATTTTCTTTTCCCTCGAGCTTCCGGATCCGGTAGATCCTTTCGACGAAGAAGCACTCGCCGACACAGAGGATGCATCTGCATGTTCTTCACGAGATTTTCCGGAAATGATTAGATCCAGTTCTTCCCTTACGGCATCGTAAGAAATACTGAATTGTTGTAATATTTGTGCGGCTATATTTTCATCATCCCTCAATAAGGAGAGCAATAAGTGTTCTGTTCCAATGGTATCACTTTTATACAACTTAGCTTCCAGGTAGGTGATGCGTAATACTTTTTCAGCTTGTTTGGTAAGTGGGATGTTGCCAACCTGTACAGACCCGCCTGTGCCTCGTACAGTATCTTCAATTGTTTTTTTGAGTTTAAAGAGGTCGCAGTCCAGGTTTTTGAGAATGCGAACGGCAACACCGTCTCCCAGACGAACGATACCTAATATTAAATGCTCAGTGCCAATATAGTCGTGACCAAGTCGCAGAGCTTCTTCCCTGCTAAACTGGATAACATCACGAACTTTACTTGAAAAATTTCCCTCCATCTGATGAGTCCTTTTTGCTAAAATGAAATTTCTTAATTCTCACAGAAAAAAACGTACCTGTCGATACTTTAGTTCATTATATCTGAAGGTAGTAGAGGACTGTACTAAATGCAAAAAAATGACGCTTAGAATATTATTAAAATAATGGGGTGCCCGTCATTTCTGTTGGTTGTGTTATTTCTGCCATTTTAAGCAGAGTGGGAGCTACATCGGCAAGGATGCCTTCATGCATGGTAACTTCTTCGGGAAGGTTAACAATAATGGCAGGGACAGGTGCCGTAGTATGTGCGGTATGGGGGCTGCCGTCTTCCTTAATCATACAGTCAGCATTGCCGTGATCCGCTATTATGAGTGATCGGTATCCATATTCTTGTGCTTGTTCAATCACTTTTTTCAATTGAGTGTCGATGGTTTCTACGGCTTGTACAGCTGCGTCCATATCACCGGTATGGCCAACCATGTCTGGGTTGGCAAAGTTGAGGACAATGAGTTTGTAATTACTTGAAGCCATTTTCTGGCAAAGTGTGGCCGTCACTTCTGCGGCACTCATCTCCGGTTTTAGATCGTAGGTAGCAACCTTAGGGCTTGGAATTACAATTCGTTCTTCTCCTTTATTGGGCGTCTCAACTCCACCATTAAAGAAGTAGGTGACATGAGGATATTTTTCGGTCTCAGCAATTCTGAGTTGTTTATATCCTTTTTTGCTGATCCATTCGCCCAGGGTATTGCTAAGTGTTTGGGGGGGATAGGCTACATGGGCAAAACCGAAGGTTTCGTCGTAGGAGGTGAAGGTGGTGTAATGCAGGTCGAGGTCTACAGTGTCAAACTCACTAAAATCCTCTTCATTTAAGGCCCGGGATATTTGCCGGGCTCGGTCGCCCCGGATATTATAAAATATTATCGTATCCCCCTTTTCTATGCGTGATTCCGGTGTGTTATCCAGTAATATTGGTTTGATGAATTCATCAGTCACCTTATGCTCATATGAGTTTCGGAAACCTTCTTCAGCGGAATTAAACACCTTGCCTTTGCCATGCACCAATAAGTCGTATGCGGATTGGATGCGATCCCAGCGATTGTCCCGGTCCATGGCATAATAGCGGCCTACTACAGAAGCTAATGTGCCTGCCCCTATCTTCCGGGCCTGTTTCTCAAATTCCCGTGCATAGTCGATTCCGCCGGTAGGGGAGGTGTCTCGTCCATCAGTGAAGGCATGTACATATACATGATCAATGTGATGCCGTTTGCAAAGGCTGAGGAGGGCAAAAAGATGTTCGTTATGGCTATGTACTCCTCCATCAGAGAACAAACCCATAATGTGGATCTTATTTTTGGGCTTGGCTTTTTCTACAGCCCGAAGCAATACTTCATTCTCATAGAAAGAATGATCGCGAATTGCTTTGTTAATACGGGAAAGTTCCTGCCATACAATGCGTCCGGCCCCAATATTGAGGTGTCCAACTTCGGAGTTTCCAAACTGTCCTTCGGGGAGGCCTACGTTTTGGCCGCTTGCCGAAAGTTTGGTGTTGGGACAGGCTTGGAACAGAGAATCAATGAAAGGCGTATGTGCCTTCTCTATAGCGCTGACGGAGGGGTTAACAGCCAACCCGAAGCCATCTAAAATTACAAGTAGTGCTTTAGGCACGGGGTCAGCCATTATCTAAAAAAACTATAGGTTGTTAACGTACTTAGTAAGCTGAGCTTTTTTTCGAGCACCATTGTTAGGGTGAATGATACCTTTATTGCTCATTCTGTCAATGTATGAAACAGCATTTTTGAGCGCTTCTTCTGCTTTCTCTTTATCTGTTTCAGAAGTAACCGCTTTAATCAGCGTTCTCATTTTAGAACGTTGAGTTCGGTTTTGTTCTCTTCTTTTTTCTGCCTGCCGAACTCTTTTAATGGCTTGTTTAGTTAATGGCA
Organism: Balneolaceae bacterium; assembly: GCA_009711805.1. Lineage (GTDB taxonomy): Bacteria > Bacteroidota > Rhodothermia > Balneolales > Balneolaceae > VEMX01. The sequence continues at coordinate 49,375 of VEMX01000052.1, forward strand.
TTGGTTTGCAATACTTTAATGTTCAGTTTATCTCGATTTTTTACCGAGATTCCAAAATTAAGACTTATGAAAACATTAAACAAGAAATGATTGAATTATTACCCAGATAAACTTAATTTAGCTGATCTGTTATGATAGTGGTAATTGATGGACCCGCAGGATCGGGCAAAAGTTCAACAGCGAGGGCCGTAGCCGGCAAACTTCAAATTCAATTCTTGGATTCTGGAGCGTTATATCGTGTTGCTACCCTGGTGTACCTGGACACAGAAAAAGATTACCACGCGTTCTTTGAGAAATTTAATAAGAGCAAGATATCATTTCATTTTAAAAATGAAAGATTTCATGTTTACCTGAACGACGAAGATGTAACTGACGCTATTCGTGAAATGGAAGTGTCGGAACATGTAAGTGAAGTAGCCTCGAATCCCAAAATTCGGCGCGAAGTAAATGATCTTATGCGGGAAGTTGTTAAACATGACATATATATAGCAGATGGCCGTGATTTGGGAACAGCCGTTTTCCCCGATGCCGAATTAAAATTCTTTATGAATGCAGATTTGGATACTCGCGCCCAAAGGCGCTACAGGGAGCTAAAGCAAGAGGGGCAGGATGTTTCTTTAGAAGAGATTAAAGAGAATTTAGCCCAAAGAGATGAAATGGATTCAAACAGAGCAGCCGATCCGTTGAAAAAGGCGGAGGATGCCATTGAGATTGATACTTCTGCATGTTCTTTCGAGGAGCAGGTATCAATTATTTGCGAAAAAATTTCTAAGCGTATCAATTAACAGATAAACTTAACATTAACCTTATCCCACAGTTGAAAGTCAATTGTGAGGTAAACCATTTAACCTAACTTTATAATGACAGAAGAAGCAAAAAATCAACAAACTGAAGAATTGGAAGAGACCGCTGTAGAGGAATCTGCAGAAGTTTCAGAAAATGAGACAGAAGAACTGGCTGAAAACACTGAAGAAGCTTCCGCCGAAGCCGAAGAAGGCACAGAAGAAACTCAGGAGAAAACAGCAGAGGAAGAAGCTGAAGAAGAGAGAGAAGAAATCTTTACCCATGTATTTTCCGGTGATGTTGAAGGAGATGTATATACATACGATGATCTGCAAAGTCCTTCAGATGAATACACCGAAGATGAGTACAATGAGATGGTGGGTATGTATGAAAATACCCTCAACGAGATTGAAGAAAAAGAAATTGTTAAAGGCCGTGTAGCCTCAGTTGACGACAAATATGTAGTTGTTGACATCGGATTTAAGTCTGAAGGTATTATACCGGTAAACGAATTCTCGTCTGAAGCGCTTGAAGAAATGGCGCCCGGAGATGAAATTGAAGTATTCCTGGATCGCGTAGAAGATAAAGACGGTCAGTTGATTCTGTCTCGCCGCAAAGCAGATATATTGCAGGCGTGGGAGACTATTGAAGGAAGCCATGATGATGGTGATATTATCGAAGGGTACATCAAACGCCGCATTAAAGGTGGTATGGTTGTTGATATCCTCGGAATTGACGCCTTCCTGCCTGGTTCGCAAATTGATGTGCGCCCCGTTCGCGACTTCGATGCCTATGTAGGAAAAACCATGGAGTTCCAGGTTGTGAAATTAAACATGGCCGCCGAAAACGTTGTTGTTTCTCACCGTGCGCTTATCGAGTCTGATCTTGAAGAGCAGCGTCAGGAAATTCTTGAAACAATCGAAGCTGGCCAGGTTCTTGAAGGTGCAGTTAAAAATATTACCGACTTCGGTGTATTTATCGATCTTGGTGGTGTTGACGGACTGCTTCACATTACTGACCTGTCTTGGGGACGTGTGGACGATCCAAACGAAATTGTACAGCTCGACCAGCGTATGAACGTTGCTGTTATCGACTTTGATGAGAAGAGCAAGCGAGTATCTCTGGGTCTGAAGCAACTTCAGCCTCACCCATGGGAAGGGATCAACGAGAAGTATCCTGAAGGTAATAAAGTACAGGGTCGCGTTGTTTCTATTGCTGACTACGGTGCATTTATTGAACTTGAGAAAGGCGTTGAAGGCCTGATTCACATCTCTGAGATGTCATGGACACAACACATTAAACATCCATCTCAATTAGTTGAGAAAAATGATGTGGTAGAATGTATAGTGCTCAACATCAACGAAGAAGAGAAGAAAATTTCTCTGGGTGTTAAGCAGCTTGAGGAAGATCCATGGGCAGATATCCTGGATCGATTCCCGGTGGGCTCTAAGCACAAAGGAGAAGTTAGAAATCTCACCAACTTTGGTGTATTTGTCGAACTCGAGCCTGGTATTGATGGCTTGATTCACGTTTCTGACCTCAGCTGGACTGAAAAAGTAGATCACCCGAATGAAGTGGTTGATAAGGATCAGGAAATCGAAGTTGTGATCCTGGGTGTCGATTTTGACAACCGACGTATCACACTTGGCCACAAACAGGTTGAAGAAAATCCCTGGAAGAAATATGCTAAAGAGTATGCACCAGGTAACAAGGTTGAAGGCGAAGTTGTAAAAGTGACCGATAAAGGTGCTTTTGTGAAGCTTTCTCTGGGTGCCGAGGCATTCCTAAGCTACGGTAAATCGACTGAAGCTGAATACAGCGAAGGAGATAAGGTAGAAGATGCTTTTGTGCTGAACTTTGATGAAGGAAGTAAAAACATTGAACTCAGTCAGCTCGATTCTGACAAGACCAAAGCTAAAAAAGCTAAAGAGAAAGTTAAGAAAGCTGATCTTGAGACTGGAGCTCCTACTTTAGGAGAAATGTCGGGTCTTGCCGCTCTTAAACAAGACATGGAAAAGAAAGAGCAGGAAGCCGCACAAGCTAAAGCAGAAGCTGCCAAGGCTGAAAAAGCTTCCAAAGAAAAAGCTGAAACTGAAGAAAAAGAAGAAGAAACTTCTGACGAAGAAGAATAAATTAAACTTCTTTTAGCTTAAAGCTATTACTTGAGCCCCGTTCATTAAGTTGAGCGGGGCTTTTTTTATGGATTTTCGTGAATTGCTGAAGCTCATATTCTTACCCTAAAGCCATAGGTATTTTTGAGAGATACTGTATAGTGTGAGCTGAGCCTTGATAAGATTCATTTCCCGTCCGGAGCCCCGGCTTAGCTGTTTTTTACACCCACAGGCTATTGTGAGTAGCATTTGAGCAATTGAAATAAGTGATTATAGTAATCTTGCTTCACAACAACAGGACTGTTTATGATCAGATTCGAAGTTACCGGAACCACACCACTGCTTATGAAGAAACATAGTTTTAGTGCTCCCCTCAATAAACTTGCTCATCATTTTCACGAAATATGGTACTTCAATCATGAAGGTGAACAGGCACATCTGGTAAGGGTTTTTGAGTTATACCCAAAGAATTTGGCGGGATCTGTTGTATTGAGCATTATGTCATACTTCTTGAAAAAGGAGTAAAAGAGCATACTCAAATAATTGTTTAGCAGTATTTATTTGGGACAGACAAGGTTTTTTAAAAAAGAAACCGGTTAGCTTTGCATCATAATACTGCCAAATAGAAGGCTGGGTAATTGTACAAACAAAACGGGTTTACTGTGACACTGTAGAAAAAAAATAGCCAGGCATTAAACCTGGCTATTCATTCTAACATAAATCATTTAAACGGCTAAACTCTCTTAGGGCACCTGCACATTGCTGAGTACTTTAGTTACAATATCTTCAGGGGTTATATCTTCAGCTTCGGCCTCAAAGGTGGGAATAATTCGGTGGCGAAGTACATCCATGGCAATGGTTCGAACATCTTCAGGAGTTACATATGCCCGGTGCTCCATAAACGCCTGGGCCCGCGCCGCCAGGTTCAGGTTGATGGTAGCCCGTGGAGAAGCTCCAAAACTGATGAGGTCGTCCAAATCATTGAGTCCGTAATTTTTAGGTTTCCGGGTGGCAAAAACCAAATCTACAATGTACTTCTCAACTTTTTCATCCATGTAAATTTCGTTGATGACTTTACGGGCTTCAAGTACTTTTGCCGGTTTCACAACAGTTTGCAGTTCTTTTTTAGGTCCGGTTTTAGCCATCCTTCTCATAATTTCCAGCTCTTCGCTTTCGCTAGGATAATCAATCTTCAGCTTCAGCATAAAGCGATCTACCTGGGCTTCGGGAAGAGGGTAAGTGCCTTCCTGTTCAACCGGATTTTGAGTGGCTAACACCAGGAATGGCTCGTCCAGGGTAAAAGTATTTTCGCCAATGGTGACTTGTTTTTCCTGCATGGCCTCCAGTAATGCAGATTGGACTTTAGCCGGGGAGCGGTTAATCTCATCCGCTAAAATAATATTGGCAAAAATTGGTCCCTTCTTAACCAGGAACTCCGCTTCTTTTTGGTTGTAAATGAGCGTACCAATCAAATCGGCAGGCAGCAAGTCAGGGGTAAACTGGATTCGCTGGAACTCAGTATCCAAGACGGTAGCCAATGATGAAACCGTTAATGTTTTGGCTAGGCCGGGAACACCTTCAAGTAATACATGCCCGTTAGTAAGCAATCCTACCAAAAGCCGGTCAATCATATAGCGCTGTCCAATGATAACCTTATCCAATTCCCTGCGGATGTCTTCGATAAAAGCACTGTGGTGTTCAATTTTTTCCGTCAATGCTTCCATGTTTACTTCGTATTCGCTCATTTTCTGAAATTCGTTTTTAGTATTTGCTGATGATATGATTAATTTCTCGCCTTCAAAAAGTTAATAATATAACAAATGGATCTTTTACAATCTTTTTTATTAGGACTCATCCAGGGACTTACCGAGTTTTTACCTATTTCAAGTTCGGGGCATTTAGCGCTGACTAAGTTTTTTCTGGGGGGAGATCTCGAAGCAGGCATTACCTTTGAAGTGGTGGTTCATTTCGGAACGCTGTGCAGCATCCTTATCTATTACCGGGAACTCATCGGTAATCTGTTAAAATCCGGAATAGGTTTTCTTGGATCCCCAAAACAAAAAAAATCAGATCCTGATGTGAAGATGCTGGGGTTTATTTTGGTGAGTATGATCCCGGCCATGGCTGTCGGTTTTACCCTTGAGAGTTATATCGAAGAAGTGTTTTCTAACCAGGTAACCGTTTCTTCTATGTTATTGGTAACCGGCTGCATCCTTTTTGGGACCAAATTTATATCCGACAATGTAAAGCTGGTTAACCTGCCCCGGAGCTTTGTGATTGGCCTGGCCCAGGCCTTTGCTATACTGCCGGGCATCAGTCGCTCGGGATCTACCATTTCGATGGCTCTTTTCCTGGGAGTGCGAAGGGATGAAGCCGCTAATTTTTCGTTTCTGATGGTTATTCCGGTGATTGCCGGCGCCATGCTCCTGAAAGTAAAAGAGATGATAGAAGTGGGGGTAAGCGATGCCCAGATGCTGAGCTTAATTGTAGGCTTTTTTACAGCATTTATATCCGGTTATTTCGCTCTCAAGTACCTGATCCTGATCCTTCGCCGCAAAGGCTTTCATTTCTTCGCCTACTACTGCTGGCTGGTTGGAGCCGCCGGACTCGCCTATTTCCTCATCTAACCAAAAAACTAAAAACTCAAAACTCAAAACTGATAACTCAAAACTAACCACTCAAAACTCAAAACTAAAAACTAAAAAACCAAAATTCCCATCTCAAATCCTTGAAGCCGGAACGAAATATAGCTACCTTTCGCCGCTCAAGTTGTGCCTTTAACCGGGTGCTCACAAATAACCATTATTTATGACTGTTTACATATTCATCGTACTTGCCGTACTGGCTATTGCTTCCGCACTTGCAATGGTGATCAATAAAAATGTGGTCAACAGTGCACTGTTTCTGGTTCTGAACATGGTTTCATTGGCGGGGATATATCTTTTGCTGAATGCTCAGTTCCTGGCCATAATCCAGATTCTGGTATACGCCGGGGCTATCATGGTCTTGTTTCTCTTTGTAATCATGTTATTGAATGTGGAGCAGGAAGAGAAGCTGTTCGACAAATTCAGAGTTAAATATTTTCTGGCGTTTTTGCTCGGTGTTGCGGTAACCGGGCAGATTTTTTACAGCCTTGCAGGTGTTACCGATATGCTTCCGGAAATTTCGGATAAAATGGCTGCAGTTGGTACAGTAGAGGCTGTGGGGGATGTTCTATTTACTACCTACCTCTTGCCCTTCGAATTAACAGCTATTCTGCTTACTGCCGCGGTGGTAGGAGCGCTTATGATAGCTCAGCACAAAATTAAAAGAACAGAAGAGATATAATTATGTTAGAGATTGATTGGTTTCTGGCCGTTAGTGCTGTAATGTTTACCATCGGTATTATTGGGGTGTTGATACGCCGTAATGCCATTGTGATTTTTATGTGTGTGGAATTGATGCTGAATGCCGTCAACCTGTCGCTGGTATCATTTGCAAGCTATCATGGCAATATAGATGGACAGATATTGGTATTCTTCGCTCTTGCGGTAGCCGCAGCGGAGGCCGTTGTAGGGCTTGCTATTATCATTGCCATCTATCGCAATAATCTGTCGGTGGATGTGAGCAAGATCAACTTGCTGCGCTGGTAGAAAAATATTTTAAACGAATGTTACAAAGCCCTGCGGATACTGATTCGGAGGGCTTTTTTGTTGATGAACCGAATAGCGATCTTCCAACTTCCTAATGACGCACCGCGTGCACCCGATGAGGGTTCATTGATAGCATTAGCTGCCATGAACACCGAGACGACCACGGTCTGAGCATCCCAGTTCCCTCCAATGGGTCCCAAAATCTCAAAAGTAAGTAAACGATCTATTGGTTAGTCAGGCAAGTCCTCTCCTCCAGGAGAGGATTTCCCCATAAGGGGTGCCTTCGGCAAGGTGAGGTGAAAGTTCACAACCTATTGGTGCTTCTAACCCATTTTTACCCATAAGGGATGCCCACGGCAAAAGACTCATCAAGGTATTTTGAGTGGTTCTTTAATGCAGATCCGGGTTATCCCCAAACCCTGAGCAGTAGAAAAACGAGCACACCGGTTACGGATACATAAAGCCACACAGGAAAAGTCCAGCGGGAGATTTTGCGGTGGGTTTTAAATTTTCCGGAAAGAGAGTAGTAAAAACTGGAAAGGATGAGCGGAACCAGGAATACACTTAGAATGATATGACTGATCAGAATAAAGAAATAAAAATACCGAATAGCACCTTCTCCCATAAACTTGGTGTCGCCCACAAAATGATGGTATGTAACATAGCTGACTAAGAACAAAGAAGAGGTTACAAAGGCAGTCAGCATATATTGCATATGTTTTTGAAAGTTTTTTCGTTTAATCTCCCGAAAACCCAACAACAGAAAAATTACACTTAATGAATTAAGTGTGGCATTTACGACAGAAAGATGTTTAACCCAGTCCGGGGCACTCTCTGCGCTTCCTTTAAAATAGATAACCCAAAAAAGAAAACCGGCTGCAGCCAGGCTCAGGCCTAATATAATAGCAATGGCCTTTTTAGTGCTAATCTGTTCTAAGATGCGGGATGATTCAGGAAGGGTAAACTCTTTAGACATAATGTAAGATAGATTTTGGTTGCTGTACAAAGTTAAAGGATCCGTTACTGCCAAGCTAAAATTTCAATTCTATTTTTTGAGGCATTTTAGTGAAATGTACTTTATCTTTGTGCTCAAATTAATTTCATTTTGAGTGGAGTCACAAATCGTCTATTTAGAACACGTTTAAATAAGTGACTATTCGTCCTTTTTGTTCAAATTAGTAAGAAAAAATTGATAGATTTGCGCGGCTTCAAAATGGGAGCATATTTGCTCGATACGTAAACAAAAAAATCAGCAATCTTTATGGCGCAGATTTTCCCAAAGTGGACAAATCAGGTACCTCGCAAAATACTAATTGGATTAATCGTTCTACTGAACGCTGTTGTATTTAGTATTTGGTACTTTTTCTCACCTGAATACACCGATGTCGGATACGCTCCGGAACAACCCGTACCTTATAGTCACAAACTTCACGTAGATAAACTGGGGTTGGATTGTCAATATTGTCATACCCAGGTTTTTGAGTCGAAGCAGGCAAATGTACCTGCCACTCAAACATGTATGAATTGTCATACCTACGTTAAAACGGAAAGCGAAAAGCTGGCTAAAGTCAGGGAGAGTTGGGAGACAGGTGAAGCCATTGAATGGATTCGCGTGCACAACCTGGCCGATTATGCATATTTCGACCACTCGGCACACGTAACTGTAGGTGTGGGATGTGAGAGCTGTCACGGAAGAGTTGATAAGATGGACGTTGTTTACCAGGCTGAACCTCTGAGTATGGGATGGTGCCTTGATTGCCATCGTGAGCCTGAAAAATATATCCGTCCTGTAGAAGAAGTAACTACAATGGGGTATAGTGTTGAAAATCAGTTAGAGCTTGGCAGGTCGCTGGTTAATAAGAATAACATCCATCCACCAACCTATTGTCAGGGCTGCCATTATTAATGAAGGATCTTGAATCTACCAAACAACCGATGAGCGAAGTTAAAGAAACTACTTACTGGAAAAGCTTAAATGAATTGGCTCAGAATCAGGAATATAAAGAATTCACTGAGCGTGAATTTCCTGAGAATGCAACCGAGTTAACAGATGGTGTTTCCCGGCGCGGTTTTTTACGCGTTATGGGTGCTTCTATTGCCCTTGCCGGTTTTGCGGCTTGTCGCCGGCCAGTTCAAAAAATACTCCCCTATTCTAAACAACCTGAGAATGTTGTTCAGGGAGTACCCTTATATTATGCAACGTCTATGCCCTTTCAGGGGAATTTAATAGGTCTGGTTGCAGAGAATCACGAGGGGCGTCCTACCAAATTAGAAGGGAATGAAAAGCACCCTGCCAGTCAGGGCAACAGCAGCATCTTTAACCAGGCTGCTGTTCTTGCTTTGTATGATCCCGATCGCTCACACTCTCCTTTATATAATGGGGAGAAAGCAACATTGGAAGATTTTACCGCTTTTGCTAAATCACATTTCGGGAATACCAATCAAAATGTGGTTTTTATTAGCGAGGCCAATTCTTCGCCTACTTATAATACGTTGAAAGAGCAGGCACTGGCTAAGTTCCCGAATGCACAATGGGTTACCTATGAGCCTTTTGGAGAAGAAAATGTACTTGAAGGGAATCGTATTGCTTTAGGGCAGCGCCTGAGAAGTTACTACAACTTTTTGAATGCCGATGTCATCGTTTCTTTGAATGATGATGTATTAAGTGCTACCCATCCCAACCATATTGAGTACTCCAAACAAATTACATCGGGAAGGAAAGTAACCAGCCCTGATGATGAGATGAATCGCATTTATGTTGTGGAAGACTCTTTCTCAGCTACCGGTTCATATGCTGATCACCGCCTGAAAGTGAAAGCAAGCGAAATTGAAGCCTTTACATATGCACTGGCATCGGCGCTTTCCGATCGGGTAAATGGCCTGGGGGCCTTTAGTGGGCACAGTAATCAGTTTTCTGATCATAAGTGGGTTACCGTTCTTGCAGACGAATTAGCTGCCAATGCCGGGCGTAGTGCTTTTTCTGTTGGAAGTGAGCATAGCGCTCAAACACATGCAGCAGTAGCGGCTATTAACCTGGCTCTTGGTAATGTGGGTAATACTGTTTCTTATTTGGAGGTTCCACATGTAGATGAACAGAACAATAGTGAAGCTTTTGCAGAAGCTGTTTCAGCTATGCAAAGCGGCTCAGTAGACACCGTAGTGTTGGTAGGAGCCAACCCGGTTTACAACGCTCCTGCAGATCTTGAATTTGAGAAAGCCCTGGCTAAGGTAGGTACAGTAGTAAGTCTTTCGGATTATGTAGACGAGACTTCTGCGAAAGCAAGCTGGCATGTAAATCGTGCACATTTCCTCGAAGCTTGGGGTGATGGTCACTCGTGCGGTGGGGTGCGATCGGTAATTCAGCCGCAGATACAACCTTTGCATAATGGTATTAGCGAAATAGAATTTTTAAACCGGATTGTGAACGGAAGTACCGAAACAGGGTATGAGCTTGTTCAGGATACATTCGCTAATTATTTCACCTCAGGTTTTGAAGCAAGATGGAATACATTACTTCATGATGGTTTGGACCCTGACACTTCATTTGATGCTGCATCCGTAAGCTTGAGTGGAGGATTTGCTTCCACCATGCGTTCGGCAACAGCTAATGTAAGTCCTGTGTCTGGTATAGAAGTAGTAGTGCGCCCGGATGCCACTTTGTATGACGGTCGCTTTGCTAACTTGGGATGGCTGCAGGAATTGCCTGATCCAATGACAAAAATCACTTGGGATAATGTGGCATTGATGAGCCCGGCAACAGCAGAAGAGCTTGGTGTTGAAAATGAAGATGTGGTAAGTGTCACTGTTAATGGAACTTCAATTGATATTGCAGCCTGGATTCAGCCTGGCCATGTGGATAATAGTGTTACATTAACGGCTGGTTATGGACGTGAAGGTATTGGGCGTGTGGCTACTTCATATATCGATTATACCGCCGGTGGAGTTGATACATATCCATTGAGAAGTACGTCCAATATGTTGTACGCATCTGCTCAGGTATCTGCTACTGGCAATACGTATGAAATTGCTTGTGTTCAGGATCATCACAGTCTTGAAGGGCGTGATATGTACCGCCAGGCAACCCTGGAGGAATACAAAGACAACCCTGACTTTGCTTCCTACAAAGAGGTACACGGTTATGAAGTGCCCGGTCTGGAAGCAGCCGAACATAATGGGGAAGACGAACCTATTTCACTCTTTAACGAGCAAGCATATCCGGATCATGAACCACAGTGGGGGATGGCCATTGACCTGAACTCCTGTTTTGGATGCGGAACCTGTATTATTGCCTGTCAGTCAGAGAATAACATCCCTGTCATCGGTAAGAAAGAAGTGAAGGTGGGGCGTGAGATGCACTGGATTCGCAATGACCGCTATTATGTAGGCGAAGATGCGGAATCTCCGCAGGCTGTTCATCAGCCAGTACCTTGTATGCATTGCGAGCTGGCTCCCTGCGAACAGGTTTGCCCGGTTGCAGCTACCACACACAGCGAAGATGGCATGAACCAGATGACCTACAACCGTTGTATAGGTACCCGCTATTGCGCCAATAACTGCCCGTACAAAGTGCGTCGATTCAACTTCTTTAACTACACTAAAGAATATTTAACAACGGGCGATGATCCGGATATCATCCAGATGGCAATGAATCCCGATGTAACTGTCCGTTTCCGTGGTGTGATGGAGAAATGCACCTATTGTGCTCAGCGTGTGAACCGGGCCAAGATAGATGCCAAAAAAGAAACAGGCTCAGCTAAACCGGCCGACGGTGCCGTTAAAACAGCATGCCAGCAGGCTTGTCCAGCAGACGCCATCTACTTTGGTGACTTGACGGATGACAACAGCCAGGTTGCACAGATGAAACGCAACAAACGTAATTATCAAATGCTTGAAGAGCTTAATACCAGGGCTCGTACCTCTTATATGGCAAAACTGAGAAACCCAAACCCGGCTTTAGCCTAAGAAATTAATCAGGAATACAATCCAAGATGAGTAAATACGAATACGTAAAGGAACCTGCTCTTGTAAAAGGCGATCACGACTTTTCGAGTCTTACAAGGCTGGTTACAGACATAAACTTACGACCTACTCCCAAAGCGTGGTATGTAGCAATGATAGGAGCCAATACGCTTCTGTTTGTTATGATTGCTGCTATAGGTTATCTGATTTGGGAAGGAACGGGTATTTGGGGATTAACAAACCCTGTAGGCTGGGGATGGGCTATTATTAACTTTGTATGGTGGGTTGGTATTGGCCACGCCGGAACCCTGATTTCAGCTATTTTATTCCTGTTCCGGCAAGACTGGCGTACTGCCATTAACCGTTTTGCCGAGGCCATGACCATTTTTGCCGTAATGTGTGCCGGTGTATTCCCAGCTATTCACGTTGGGCGTATCTGGGTGATCTACTGGGTATTTCCTATTCCCAACCAAATGCAGATGTGGCCGAACTTCAACAGTCCGCTGTTATGGGATGTGTTTGCGGTAAGTACCTATTTCACCGTCTCGCTGTTATTCTGGTATGTAGGTCTTGTGCCCGACCTTGCTACTATTCGTGACCGGGCAACCAGCAAAATTCGCAAGATTTGTTATGGGATTTTCTCTCTCGGATGGACGGGAAGTAACCGCCACTGGTGGAATTACGAGAAAGCATATATGATACTTGCCGGTTTGGCAACACCATTGGTGCTTTCGGTACACACTATTGTATCATTTGACTTTGCCGTTTCCATGATCCCGGGATGGCACACCACTATTTTCCCTCCCTATTTTGTTGCCGGTGCCATTTTCTCAGGTTTTGCCATGGTGCTTACGCTCATGCTTGTAGCCCGGAAAATTTACGGCATGAAAGATATTATGACCAACGACCATATGGAGAAGATGAATATCATTATCCTGGTAACCGGTTCTATGGTAGGTTTTGCCTACATGATGGAGTTTTTTATTGCCTGGTACAGCGGTGTTGAATATGAAAAAGCCATTTTTATGCTGAGAGCAACCGGGCCTTATGCATGGGCATACTGGACAATGATGACCTGTAACGTGCTTTCGCCTCAGTTCTTCTGGTTCAAGAAATTACGACGAAGTGTTGGTTTTACGTTCTTTATTTCGATAGTCGTAAACATTGGTATGTGGTTCGAGCGATTTGTGATTACCGTTACTTCGCTCGCCAACGATTATTTACCCTCCAGTTGGGATTATTATTCCCCAACCATTTGGGATGTGCTTACTTATGTAGGAACCTTTGGGTTATTTTTCACCATGTTCCTGTTGTTCCTCCGCTTCCTGCCGATGGTTGCTCTGGCCGAAATTAAAGCTGTGACACCACAAGCAGATCCACATAATTATGATGAGGAAACCAAAGAATTCATTCCACCAAAAGTAGAAGTACCTGAACCTCAAGCTCAGAAGGTTTAAGATTATGAGTGCAAACAACGAACAAACGTTATATGGCATCCTTGCTGAATACAGAAATCCGAAAGAATTGATTGATGTAGCCAGGGAAGTTTCAAAGACAGGATATCAGAAGTGGGATACCTTTAGTCCTTACCCCATACATGGGATGGATAAGGCCATGAAACTAAAAAAATCAAAACTTGGCTGGATTGTATTTGCCCACGGAATGGTTGGTTTTTTAGGAGCTGTAACCATGATGTATTTTATGGCTGTGGCAGATTATCCCACCAATATAAGTGGTAAGCCTTTTCTGAATGGTCCGGCGTGGGTACCTATTACATTTGAGCTTACGGTACTTTTGTCTTCATTTGGAGCAGTTTTTGGAATGTTTTTCTTAAACGGACTTCCAAAACTACACAATCCTCTTTTTAACGCACCCCGTTTTAAAAAAGCTACCGATGATGGCTTTTTTGTATGCATTGAAGCAGGCGATTCTTTATTCGATAAAGAAAAAGTAAAAAAGCTTTTGGAAGAAGCCGGAGCTACCCATATAGAGGAGGTGTATGAATAAGGAGAACCATCAACTATCTTTTTCAGATAAACTGAATAGCATTACGATGAAAGGATTTTTCAAAATTGCAGGTATTCTTGCCCTGGGTTATACACTTACGGCCTGCCAGGGACAGCTTTCCGAAAAGCCCCCTGTACACCCCGTATTGAATATGGATCAGCAGCCCCGAAAAGAAGCACAGGAAGAGAATAATTTCTTTGCAGACGGACGTTCCATGCGCCAACCGGTGGAAGGTACCGTAGCCCGGGGATTTAATACTACTTCAGACCTCGAATATTATAAAGGGGAAACCCCCGAAGGCGAGTGGATTGAAGAGATGCCTGTTGAGATGACACGTTCATTCCTGTACCGGGGTAAAAAACAGTACGAAGTGTTCTGTTCGGTTTGTCATGGTAAAACCGGTGCAGGCGATGGCATTGTAATAACGGGAAATTACGGATTAGTACCGGCTCCTGCCTATCACGACATAAGATTAAAAAATGCTCCTGACGGACTGCTCTACAGTGCTATAGCAAATGGTGTGCGAACGATGCCATCCTATGCTACCCAAATTAAGGTAAAAGACCGCTGGGCTATCGTAGCCTATATTCGGGCGTTGCAGGAAAGCCAGAGCATTACAGAAGATGAGTTGGAGCAATATGATGTGGATATTGCAGCCCTCAATGAAGAATATGCACAAGAACAAGCTCTGCAGGATTCACTGGAAGCTGCCAAAGAACCTGAAGAGGCTCCTGAAGCTACGATTGCCCTTGGTAAGCAAGTATCAGCCGGGAATGGTTGTGTTGCCTGCCATAGTAGTGACGGATCTCCTGGTATAGGCCCATCATGGGGTGGGGTATTGGGAAGTACGGCTGAGGTTGTAACTCAGGATGGCGAAACGATTACGATCACCAAGGATGAAGATTACATCAGGGAATCCATCGTTTCCCCTAACGCTAAGAAAGACGTGGAATACGAAAATAGTGTTATGGCTCCTTTCAGTCATTTGCCCGAACATGAAATTGAATCCCTCGTTCTATACATAAAATCACTGAGCGATAACTAAGACATTTGCTTAATTCAGACATACAATGAGTCATAAGCCAACAATAACAGATTCTTTACAATTTCCAGCGGACAGCAAAGTTCCACGGGCTCTTTTTGGGCTGGGGGCTGCAGGTATTATTGCCAGTGCCGTAGGCTACTTTTTTAATGCGGATCAGTTTTTTGCCTCTTACCTGGTCAGCTTTACCTTTTTTACAGGAATTGGAATTGCTGCTTTAATGATGGTAATGCTACACCATATCACACGATCATCATGGGGAGTGTTGGTTCGCAGGATATCAGAAGTCTTTTCTGCCAATATGATGATATGGGGAATATTTTTGATTCCCGTTTTGCTCGGTATCCATAACCTTTACCACTGGAGCCATGAGGACGCTGTAATGGCAGATAAGCTACTGCAAGGTAAGTCTGCCTATCTGAATACTCCTTTTTTCATCGGCCGACAGGTACTCTATTTTGTTATTTGGGGATTTCTGGGTTATAAACTCCACAAAGCTTCGGTTGAGATGGACGAGACCGGCGACTGGGGTATTACCACCCATTTAAGGAAACTGAGTGCTCCCGGTATTCTGTTGTTGGCCCTTTCACTCACTTTTGCCAGCTTTGATTGGTTAATGTCAGTTGACCCGCACTGGTTCTCTACCATGTTTGGCGTATACTTTTTTGCAATCTGTTTTCAGGCATTCTGGCCGGTCATGATTTTAATGGTTTTCTTTTTACAAGGTCAGGGCTTACTAAAAAAGACCATCCAGCAGGTACATATTTACGATCTGGGGGCCTGGTTTTTTGCCTTTACTGTATTTTATGCATACATCGCATTCAGCCAGTTTTTACTTATTTATTATGCGAATATCCCGGAAGAAACACTTTGGTATTACCACCGGCTTGAAGGCAGCTGGAAATACATTGCCTACAGCTTACTTGTTTTCCGTTTTGCAGTACCCTTCCTGGTATTAATGAACCGCGAAGCTAAGCACAGAAGATCCGTATTGGCATTTATTTCTATTGTTGTGCTGGTGATCCATTTTGCCGAAATCTATTGGATTGTAATGCCGGTGTTCAGCGAGCATGGCATCCATTTTAACTGGATGGATATCACCACCTTCCTGGGACTGGGTGGAATGTTCTTTGGATTATTCTTTAACAAGTTCCAAAAGCACAAGATGGTACCGGTAAATGATCCCAAGCTGGATGATTGCCTCTCTAAATCGTATCACCAATAATCGCAGTTACCAATGTCAGATAATTATAGTTCAGATTTTAAAGCAAAAGTTGCCCTTGATGCCGTATCACAAGGCCGCTCTGTAATTGCCGAAGTGGCTGAAAAGTACGATGTGACAGAAGAAGAGGTTATTAGCTGGGCATCAACCTATCACGAAGAAGGAGCAACCGTTTTTGCAGGTGAACAAGCACACCATGGTCATTCTGATTCAGAAGTCGAAGATGTAGATATTACTACAGAGGATAATGAGTTTGCTCATGCTGTAGAGCATGGAGTGATGGATGATGACTTAAACTATAAGAAACTTATTTTTTGGTCGACCTTGGGAACAGCTTTAGTCATCATTTTTGTTATTGGATTAGTGTATTTCTCGCAGTACAGTATTTTTGAAAGCCAGCAAGAGGCGTCTTTAAATAGTGAATATATTGAAGTACAAGAATTAAATGCCGCACAAACCGAAAAACTCAATAGTTTTGGAGTTGTAGACGGTGAAGAAGGCATCTACCGAATCCCAATTGATAGCGCTATAAAAAGAATAGCAGTAGATTGAGTACTAGTATGAAACGCTTTGCACTGTGTGCTATAAGTATGCTTACAGTGCTTTTTAGCGTTTTGGAGGTCAAAGCCCAGTTAAACAGGCAAACGCCCCAGGAGCTGGAAGGCACAGACGTGATAGAGCATCTTGGAGAACAAATTCCGCTGGATGCTGTCTTTGCCACATCAAACGGCGATAGTGTACGTATTGGTGATCTGCTTGAAGAAGGAAAACCGGTAATATTGAACCCACTGTATTACGAATGCCCGATGTTATGCGGGCTCGTCATAGATGGAGTCATCAAAGTTGTAGATGAACTGAAGTGGAAAACCGGTGAAGATTTTATTGTGATATCATTCAGTATTGATCCTAAAGAAGATCATCGGCTGGCAGCAACATCCAAGAAGGATCACCTGGCAACCATGAACGACCCTTCGGCAGGAGATGGCTGGTATTTTTTGACTGGTAAACAGTCGCAAATTGATAATATGATTGAGGCCGTCGGTTTCCAGTATAATGAGATTGAGGACACCGGCGAATTTGCGCATAGCGCAGCCATAATGATGCTCAGTCCGGAAGGTATTATTACCCGGTATCTGTACGGCATCGAATATGATGAATTTAATGTTCGCAGTGCTCTGTATGAGTCAGCGGATGGTAAAATCGGTAATACACTTACCAAAGTGGTAATGTATTGCTATCAATACGATCCTGATTCCAACAGTTACGCGCCTGTTGCAATCAATATTATGAGGCTCGGAGGCTTGGCTACACTGATTATTCTCGGTATATTCTTGGGCCTCTTTTGGCTTCGCGAAAAACGAAAAAAATCAAACTCAAAAACTGAATTTAACTGATGGGCGGACTATTCGACTTTATGCTGCCAGAGCTTGAATCTCCGATGACCGGAGCAAGCACTGATGCAGTAATGGGCTTCATTCATCTGGTCAGTTTCATACTTCTGATTGGCATAACCATTGCACTTATTTACTTTGCAATTAAATACAAACGTAAGTCTGAAGATGATGAGACCCCACTTATTACACATAACAATACGCTGGAAATAACCTGGTCGGTCATTCCTCTCATTTTGGTATTCATTGTTTTTGGATGGGGATACAAAGGGTGGCTTACCTTACAATCACCTCCTGATGATGCATATGAAATACATGTATCAGCTTTTAAATGGGGATGGACATTTGGTTACGATACCGGGGCCCAGGTATCTAATGAGGTACATGTGCCTGCCGGCCGCCCCGTAAAACTTGTTATGCAATCAGAGGATGTAATTCACTCCTTCTATGTTCCTGATTACAGAATTAAGCAGGATGTGTTGCCGAGCCGTTATACCAGCGTGTGGTTCCAGGCAGAAGAACCCGGCGAGTCTCAAGTGTTTTGTACCGAATACTGCGGTACTTCCCACTCCGATATGCTTGCGAAAGTAATTGTACACGAACCAGAAGATTTTAAGATTTGGCTGGCTAAGCAAGGCTCAGGAGGAGGAACCCCAATTGAGCGAGGCGAGAATTTAGTTGGTATTCATGGTTGTACAAGTTGCCACTCAATAGACGGTTCCGATAAAATTGGTCCTACCCTTAAAGGGCTATTTGGTAAAGAAGAGCAGCTTGCAGACGGTGCAACCATCACTGTAGACGAAAACTATATTCGTGAATCCATTCTTGAACCCAAAGCAAAAATTGTAGCTGGTTTTGAAAACCAGGTTATGACCAGCTTTGAAGGAAGGGTTTCTGACGAGGAAATTTCAGACATTATTGAATACATTAAAACTTTAGAATGATATGGCAGACGCTGAAGTATCAAACGTGAAAACATTACAGGTAAAGCGGTTTAAGCCATCCGAGAACCCAAAATCTACCTTCTTTTCAGAAGAAAAGGGATTATGGGCATGGATGACCACCGTTGACCACAAGAAAATTGGCCTCATGTATCTCGGATCCGTGGCTTTGTTTTTCTTGCTGGGCGGGGCACTTGCTTTACTGCTCAGAACCGAATTGTTAACCCCGGCAAAAACATTTATTGAGGCTGATACATACAATCAGTTCTTTACTCTGCACGGCGCCATTATGGTGTTTTTTGTACTGATTCCCTCCATACCGGCCGCATTGGGTAACTTTGTATTACCGATGCAGCTGGGAGCAAAAGATGTAGCCTTCCCCCGGCTCAACCTGGCCAGTTTCTACATTTATGTAGTGGGTGCCATATTTACTTTTATTGCACTGGCCAATAACGGTCTGGATACGGGTTGGACTTTCTATACTCCTTATAGTACCGGCTCAACATCCAGTGTAGTCTGGGTTACTCTCGGGGTATTTATCCTTGGTTTCTCTTCCATCCTGACCGGAACCAACTTTATAACTACAGTACATAAATTGAGAGCACCAGGTATAACATGGGGCAAATTGCCACTGAATATATGGGCGCTATATGCTACCAGTATTATACAGGTACTGGCTACTCCGGTATTAGCGATTACCGTACTTTTGCTGACGATGGAGCGCACACTCGGAATTGGTATTTTCGATCCGGCACTTGGAGGAGACCCGGTGCTGTTTCAGCATTTTTTCTGGTTCTATTCTCACCCCGCGGTATATATTATGATTGTACCCGGTTTCGGAATTATTTCGGAAGTTATTACCGCCTTCTCCAAAAAACACATCTTTGGATATTGGGCGATCGCACTTTCCTCTCTGGCTATTGCATTTATCGGCTTCCTCGTTTGGGGACATCATATGTTCACTTCAGGTCAGTCGGCAGTAGCAACAACTATTTTTTCATTCCTGACTTTTCTTGTGGGAATTCCGACAGGGATTAAAATTCTTAATTGGGTAGCTACCCTGTACAAAGGCTCCATTGAGATGAAAACCCCAATGCTGTACGTGTTTATGTTCCTGTTCTTATTTTCCATTGGCGGGTTTACCGGTATCATGCTTGGTTCACTTTCAGCCGATATTCACTTACACGACACTTACTATGTTGTAGCTCACTTTCATTATGTGATGATGGGAGGTACACTGATTGCATTACTTGCTGGCCTGCACTACTGGTGGCCTAAGATGACTGGTAAGATGTATAATGAAACTCAGGGTAAGATTGCGGCATTTCTTATCTTCGTTGGATTTAACATGACCTTTCTTCCCCAGTTTATAATGGGATCGCAAGGTATGCCTCGAAGGTATTATAATTATATCGATCAGTTTACCCCATTCCACCAAACATCAACCATAGGATCGTACGTTCTTGGCGTGGGTTTCTTATTGATTGCCTACTACTTGTTCCGTTCAATCTTCAGCGATGAGCGGGCCCCTTCAAATCCATGGAACAGCCGCGGATTGGAATGGCAGTCAACATCTCCGCCCGACTTACACAATTTTGATCACACACCAGTGGTCATTCATGGTCCGTATGACTATCACAAGCCAATGGAAGAATTTCAACTGGGTCTTGCTGCTTCTCATAATGGGCATGGTGGTCATGGACATGGTGAGAGTGTTGAAGTAACAACAGAAACTGAAAAAGCTTAATTAATAAAATCGGGAAATAATGGCGAATCAGACAAGTTCACATCCCGCACATGTGCATCATCATTTTGTTGACTCAGATCAGCAATTTGATACTGCCAAAATGGGAATGTGGGTATTTCTTGTAAACGAAATCCTTTTCTTTGGAGGTCTTTTTTGTGCATATATTGTATACAGGACCTGGTATCCTGAACTGTTTTCAGAAGCCGCTCACGAATTAAATACCCTGTGGGGAGCGGTTAATACCGTGGTTCTTATAGGTAGTAGTTTAACCGTGGCAATGGCCATACGATCTGCACAAAAAAACCAGACAAAAGGACTAAAGATTAACCTCCTCATCACTATAGCACTGGCTTGTGTCTTTATGGTGATTAAAGGTTTCGAGTATTCTCACAAATTTCATTTAGGGATTTTTCCGGGAGAATATTATACCTTCACCGGCATAGAGCATCCACAGGCAAATATCTTCTTTAGTATTTACTATATGCTTACGGGTGTTCACGCACTTCACGTGTTGGTAGGTATAGGATTAATAACCTGGATTTACTTGCGAGCCAGGAAAGGAGAATTTAGCAGCGAATACTACACTCCGGTAGAAATCACAGGGCTGTACTGGCACTTGGTTGACTTGATCTGGATTTTCTTATTCCCACTGCTATACTTAATTGAATGACAGGAGCCCCATCATGAGCGAACATAATCACGAACATCATATATCTTCTGCAGGCCAGCTTTGGGCCGTAGGAATTGCTTTAACTTTGCTAACTATATTAACGGTGGCATTGGCGTCGGCACCTATTCCGGCTCCATTCGACATCATTACTGCTCTTAGTATAGCTTTTGTAAAAGCATTTTTAGTAGCCGCATTTTTTATGAATCTATACTGGGATGTAAAATTCAACAGCATGTTGCTGATAGGTGCGGTATCATTTTTTATTCTGATGGTGGTCATCACCTTGTTAGATACTCTCTATCGGGTTGACCCGGTTCCATCCTTCTAAACAGTATTGAAGGGAATCAATTCCCAGGATGTTATAACCCCGGCTCTTTTAGAGATCGGGGTTTTTTAGTGTCTTTTAATAATAAACACACAAAAGACGATAGATATGGCAGGTCGTAGCATAAATTGTAGTGGAATGTTTTGAAGAGGAATTGTTGGCACAGCTCAAGTCTAAAAGCTGGAAAAATAATTAAGACAGAGAACATCCTGATTTATCCGTGATTAGAGCCTAGTAAATCTTCCATAAATTCTTTCAGTACCACCGTGCTGTTGTGCTGCTGATCTTTGGAGGCATATACCAGTGTAACCATTTCTTCTTTTTGGATAATTGTTGCCAGTTCTTCCACCGCTTTTGATCCAAACAGCTCTTTTCGGTATCGGTCTTTAAATTCTTCCCATTTGTCGGGATCATGGCCAAACCATTTACGCAGGTCATGGGTGGGAGCTATGCCTTTCATCCACCGATCCAGCCTGGCCCTTTGTTTGGAGACTCCTCGGGGCCACAACCGCTCAGTTAATATCCGGTAGCCATCCGATTCAGAAGCTTCTTTATACACACGTTTGGTTTTGAGGTTCATCCTGAATAAGGTTTAATCAATAGCAGTATTGTTTTAAAATGTAAGGGTGGCAGCCAATCTATCCTAATTATTCAGCAAAAGATATAAGAGCGTTTCGAGGTTGGATGCTGGTGTCTTATCAAATACAAATGACAAAAAAAGACCTGACAAGTTTTTAAGAATTAAGAATTATTCAATTAGGAGTGCGTGTCCACCTTCTGCCTTTTCACTTTTCACATGCTTATAAAACCTGTCAGATCTGCGATATTCTATTATTGGCTTGAACAAGAGCTAAAGAGAGGCTTGATGGGGATTGGAATACTTTATTGCTCAAAGTATATACTATATTATTGAATGGCAGTTCAGCTATATTCTGGTTCTTTCATTTTTTTATATTAGCGGGGCTTTTATCATTAATTTTACTACCTACATGAAAAAACAAATTATTATTTTTCTCTTTTCTCTGTTTATGGCAGATGCGGCTTTAGCTCAAATGTTCGAAAATCATCCTGAATTCACCCGGCAGGATACCTTGCGTGGAACCATTACCGAAGAACGAGCCTGGTGGGATCTAACTTATTACCACCTGGATATTGCCGTGGATATTGAGAACCGGTCCATCAGTGGGTCCAATACCATCCAATATAAAGTGTTGGAACCATACCAGGTGATGCAGGTAGATTTGCAGGAGCCGATGGAGATCACCCGGGTAACTCAAAATGGTGCAGAACTTGAGGTAGAACAGGAAGGCAATGCCTGGTTTGTGACCCTGGAAGAGAAGCAAGCTCCCGGAGAAGTGAATGAAGTAGTGGTTGAATATTCAGGAAAACCAGTGGTAGCAGCCCGTCCCCCCTGGGATGGCGGCATCACCTGGCAGCGGGATAAGAACGGCCGGCCTTTTGTGGCTTCGGCTAACCAGGGAATTGGGGCAAGTGTGTGGTGGCCCAACAAAGATCATATGTATGATGAGGTAGACAGCATGCTTATCAGTGTAAATGTGCCGGACTCACTTATGGATGTGTCCAATGGCCGCCTGCGGGGAGTGGATGATGAGGGTGATGGAACCAAAACCTGGCACTGGTATGTTGATAATCCCATCAATAACTATGGGGTGAATATTAACATTGGGGATTATGTGCATTTCAAGGAAATATATGAAGGGGAGAAGGGTGAACTGGATATGGACTATTATGTGCTCAGCTACAATAAAGAAAAAGCGATTAAACAGTTTGCCGATGCTCCCCGAACCATGAAGGCGCTGGAACATTGGTTTGGTCCCTATCCCTTTTACGAAGATGGCTATAAGCTGGTAGAGGCTCCTTACCTGGGCATGGAGCATCAGAGCTCGGTTACCTATGGCAATGGCTATGAAAACGGCTATCTCGGCCGGGATTTGAGCGGTTCTGGCTGGGGGCTGAAATTTGACTTTATCATCGTCCATGAGTCGGGTCATGAATGGTTTGCCAATAACATCACCTATAAAGATGTAGCCGACATGTGGATTCACGAAGCTTTTACCAATTATTCCGAGAACCTGTTTCTGAATTATTTTTATGGGGAGAAGGCAGCCAACGAATATGTACAGGGACTTCGCCTTAGTATTTTTAATGACCGCCCTATTATTGGTATATATGATGTGAATTATGAAGGCTCATCAGATATGTATTACAAAGGATCCAATATGCTGCACACCATTCGCCAGATTGCCGATGATGATTCGCTTTGGCGGGCTACCCTGAGGGGACTTAACAAAGAGTTCTACCACCAAACGGTAACTACCGAACAGATTGAGAATTACATCAGTGAATCGCTGGGCAGAGATTTAGATCCGGTCTTCGATCAATACCTGCGGGATGTTCGTATACCTGCGTTGGAATATGCTTTTCGGGATGGGGGGATGATATACCGGTGGGCGAATGCTATTGAGAGTTTTAACATGCCGGTGAAAATAACATTGGGTAATAAAGAAAAATGGCTTGAGCCGACCACTTCATGGCAACAGGTTCCGGCTCCTGCAGGCAGCCAAACCCTGTCGGTAGATCCCAATTTTTATGTGGGTACTATGAATTTATTGGGGTATTAAGGTGCTAACGCAGGAACGTATGCATGTGTTAATGTTGGTGCGTTACTTTGTTCCTGATTGATAACCGTCCCACCGAGACTGAGGTGGAACGCTCTCTAACACTTAAACACATTAGTACGAGAACACCTAAATACATTAAAACCCGTAGGGGCGCCATCGCATGCGCTCCGGTTAATAAGCGAACCACCAACCCTTTAACACAGTAACACGCAAACACCTAGGCACATTATTACACAGAGTCCACAGAGAAGACACAGAGTTTCACAGAGGGTTATGGAGATTCTACATTCAAATTTGGCCCATAATTCCCATCAAGGCCGTCATCCAGAGCCGTTCTGTACGGGTGTGAGAAGAAAGGCTCTAAATTGTCATCAGAACGAGCGCGGGATCTTCTCAAGCTCTACCCCGTCAAGAAATGTCGATGATAGGCTCCTCAAAACACTCCCAGCACAACCTTCGAGCACACCCATTGCCTTTATCCCAACCCAGACGAAGGTTTGTTGGTTGTGGTTCCCTATACCCCGGATTACCATCCGGGGCTATTGCTTGCCGTCCCGTTGGGACTATGTCTGGTATAGCATTCCACTGACAGCTGAAGACTGAAAGCTGATTGCTGAATACTAACTACCAGCCTTGAAAACAATACTCACGGGGGTAGGTACCTGTAGTGTGGTTCCGGTATAAGTCAGTTCTCCGGTGTCAGTGTCGATGTCATACACAGTGATGGTATCCGAGTTTTGGTTAGCTGCGTAGAGGCGTTTACCTTCGGGGCCAATGGCAAAATTCCGTGGAAACTCGCCTCGGGTTGAGGTATAAGAGATAAAACTGAGCTCTCCGCTTTTTTCATTAATTCGGTAACCGACAATACTGTCATGTCCCCGGTTCGAGCCATATATAAACTTGCCATTGGGGTGCACATGAATATCTGCGGTTGCACTAAATTCTGTAAAATCGGCCGGCAGGGTGGTGACAGATTCAATTTCGTCCAGGCTTCCGGTTTTAGCATCATAAGAATAGGCAGTAATCGTGTTGTTTAACTCATTGATGGCCCAGGCATATTCTCTGGAAGGGTGAAAGCCCATATGGCGGGGACCTGCTCCGGGAGCTGTAGTAGTGAATACATCTTTGGTAGGAGATAATTGCTTTTCATCAAGATCGATTTTGTAGCTCCAGATCTTATCGCTGCCCAGATCAGGGATATACAAATATTTGTTATCCGGACTTACTTTTGCCATATGTACATGCGACGATTCCTGGCGAGCATGAGGACCGGTTCCCTCATGAGTGAGCTGTTGTACGGCTTCAAGCGTACCGTCATTAAGGCGTTCATAGACCATAACTACACCTCCCACATAATTAGCGGTGAATACCAACGATCCCGTTTGGTCGATAGAAATGTGCGCTGGTGCCAGTGTTCGGCTGGGCTTCCGGTCTATTTCAATAAGCGAATCCTGATTCGTAATTTTATAGGCGACAACATAACCGGTTGTATCGCCATCTTTACCTGAGAGTTCGCTAACCGAGTAAAGATAGTTTCCATCCGGCGAAAGAGTGATAAACGTTGGGTTCGTAATGCCATCTCCGGCTAATTGAGCAGAACTGGCTTCAAGGTCTCCATCCTCAAAATGCAGCGTGTAGATACCTTCTCCCTGTCCGTCAACATGTCCTTCTGTTTCGGTATAGGTGCCTACAAACATGACAGGTTCAGAGGCGGTGAGGGTAGTTTTGGAAGTTTTTGATTCAGTATTACATGAGCATAGAAAAAGCAGTATTGCAAATGCAGTTAAACAGAGTGATTTCATTGGTTTCAGCTGAGTGAGTGTGAGTTGAAAAAAAAGGGACCGAAGCCCCTTTTCAAAATAATTATTCTTCAACCGGAGTAAAATGAGTAACAGCATTTTTTTTAGGCTCAACTGTTTGCAGGTAAGCGTAAATGGCGGAGAGTTCTTCCTGGCTCATCCTGGAATACATCCGCCAGGGCATGGCAGTATTAAATTCGCCTTTTTCCACTTTGTGAAATACAAAGGAAGAGTCGGCGTACTCTTTAAAGCGTTGAATGAATTGTTCCTCCGTCCAGTTTCCAATACCGGTTTTAGGATCGGGGGTGATGTTAGCTGTTCTGACAATACTATTGTCAATGAGTGGGAATTCATTTCCTCCGGCAAATTCCATTCCCGGTATGGGCGCTCCCTGCTCCATGGTAGTGTGGCAGTCGGCACAGCTTGCGGCTGTAACCAGGTATTTGCCATAAGCTACTTTATCACCAATATCAGGTTTTTCTGTGAACTCAGCCTTTTGTGGCATAGTGTTGATAATGAAATTGACGGGGAATACAGCTTCCGAAAGAGGAACATCATTTTTGACGGGCTCGAGTGAGCGCAGGTAAGCAATCACATCGTATATGTCTTCCTCATCGATCTGTGCATAGTTGGGGTAGGGCATAATGGGAAACAAGGCATGCCCGTCTTTACTAACCCCGCTGGTTATAGCCCGGAATATTTCACCATCGGTCCAGTCTCCTAAATGGTAAGGGGTAAGATTAGGGGCATAAAAATTGCCGGGCAAACCTTCTTCCGGACCAAAATGTGTGCCCCCGGCTCCCAGCATGTCATCCTCTATTGGATGTGCAAACCTGGTTTTATCTATTTTTGAGTGGCAGTGCATACACGCCATCACTTCTGTGGCGAGATGCTGGCCACGTTCAATACGTTCTTTGGTTACTTCCACCGTTAAATCCGGGGGTGGCCCTACATTCGGAAGTGCAGTTTTAAGATAAGTTAAGCCAGCTCCAACAACTAAAAGCAATAGCAAAACCACCACACCTAAAATTTTGATGATTTTCCTCATAGTAATATAGATTAGTTTAGTGAGGTGCCTCATAACCCATTTTTTAGAAGGGCACCCCATAGTTAGTTGGCACAATGTGTGTAAATATGCCGTAAAAATCTAATAGCATGCCCGTTTATCGGTTAGAAGTACCATTTAGAGAACCTACGAGCGTCCGCAGGTCCCCGTAGCGTTCGGCTTTCCAGCGAGAATCCCGTAACGCTCCCCCTCAGATCTCTTAAGTCTTACAGTGAGCCTCGAAACTATTATTCGAAAACAAATGCAGAACGAGCGCTGACTTAAGAGTCGCTATGGCCGCCTTGTTCACCCTACATTGCCCCAGCCAGGGAGATCGCGGGTCTGGGCCCGCGATGACTTGTTGTTTTCCCGCACGCAGTCCCGAATACTCGGGAGAGATGCGGGATTTCCCTGATTCAATATCCCAAACTGCTTCGGGAGATACCTGGTCTGGGCCAGGGATGATTTGCATGGGTTGGAAGTCGGAGACTTCCTGAGCATCAACTTTCCAGTCTCCGCTTCGCTAAAGACTGAAAAGATCTTTTGGGATCACTACTGGAGAAAGGGGAACAGCTTACAGGAAGCGGTCCAAAAAGTCTTTTCTATTTTTCAATAACTTAAATTATTTAGGTAGAAACCTCCAAGGTTTTTAAAACCTTGGAGGTCTTGCCTATAAAAAAGAATATACCCTCAGATCTCTTAAGTCAGCGCTCGACTGGTTTCGTTCTCTGTAATAAAACCTCCGATACTCGCTGTAAGACTTAAGGTAGCCTTAGGGTACATCTTTTCAATGAGAAAATAATTAAACAGCTAATATTGAATTTTACATTTATATGTATATATATATTATCGTATGTTTAAAACTAAGATAAAATTTTTTAGAGTTCTAATAATTTTATGCAGCTTAATTGCTTCTACAATATTATTGTATTTAGCTTATGCTAATTTTACGGTAGTATCTGATAAGTCTAATGCAGTGCTTACCTTTAAAGTTGATACCACAAATACTAAAATAGATTTGGGCTATTTCAATGATGATTATAATCAGAACAATATTATAGCAATAGGAGTAATTGGTTCACAAACATGTGCAAGTTGTGTCACGGAGTTGTTAGAATATTCTGATCAGATAAATAAAACGAATGAGCAATTCTTTGATTCAGATAAAGTCGCAATATACTTTGCTGTAATCGGAACTGATAGTGTAAGTGCTTACAGGTTTGAAAAGTCCTATGACTTAATAGGGAGAACAATTTTTGTGGATTTTGATTCTAAACTTGGACAAACACTTTATCAATGGGAAAAAGATAAATATCTCAGTCAATGGGTTTTTGTTAATAATTCAAATTCAACTATAACAAGTAGAATATCTGTTTTAAGCAGGTTAACGCCGTTACTACCTAAGAAAAGTTTAGTAGAAATGGCTGTTTTTTCTAAAAATTTAATAGAGAGGTATAATTTATGTTCAAATCAAAACTTATAACATTCTTCTCAATGCTTATTTTAGTTTTATCTACGGGCATTTTTGTCTTTAGTAAAGCTTTTGCTGGCCCTCATACATGTCCGATTTGCGCAGGGCAATCATCTCCTGTTCAAGACCAAGATTGTGAAGAAGTAAATCTTGGTGGTAAAGCATGGTGTTATGAGACATATACTGGCGATTGTAGTGAATCATCTACTGACTGTAGTGATCTACCCGATCCAGACTAATTTCGTGAAACGTATACTTATCAAGCCCGGTATTTTCTGTCATTTTACCGGGCTGTTATTTTATTAAAGAGGTACTAAAATGAAATACTATCTATACTTAGCCGCCCTTTTTATTATTACTGTTGTTATGAGTTGTGGTAAACCACAAGAACAATCTGAGTGGAAGGAAATTAACCTCAAACTCAACACAGTCTTAACTCTTCCTGATAGTATCCATCAACAGGGTTCTGAAGTTTTTTTCCATCATCCGGATTATGTGGTCACTAATGAAAAAGGAAATATTATAGTAGCTGATCGAGCTCGTAATGAACTTCTCGTTTTTAATAAGGATGGTGAATTTATAGATACGATTGGCCAAAGGGGACGCGGGCCGGGGGAATTCCTAAAAATAAAAGGAATGACCATTAATGAATCTGGAGAAATACTTGTATTTGATAGCTCATCACAAATGATCAAGAAATTTACTTCCAGCGGTGATTATGTTACTTCCCATAATTTGCAAACTGCTACCGTTGATATAGAATTTGAGCATTGGAAACACAACAACATATTGTTTTACCTAAAGGATTTACCCGCTGATTCAGATCCAAATTATATGTTACATGCTTATTCTCCCTCATTTCAATTGATCGGAGAAGATATATCATATCGGGAGTTGGAATTTATGGATCAGGATCTGTTAGTGAGTTATGTTGCATCAACTGGGAATAGTCATTTCATCCAGAATGACACGCTCTATTTTGCACCTACTCTTTATAATGGACTAATTTATCAGTATGAAATTAAACAGGACGCTAATCAGCAAATCACACTCCGGTTAAAGAATAAAACCCAAGGGCACACTTTTATAAAAAAACCGGCCGAGAGATTTAATGGAGAAAACCTTCCTTATGCTGATGCAACCATTACAATGGCGAGTGGAAGAAAGCTTCAAACCCTCCTGTATAATCAATCTAAGGGCTTGTACCAATTAAATAATGGAGTCATTGTGCATTTCACCTACATAGAAAAAGAAGAACCTCGCAAAAGAGTATTCGGAGTTGAGGTGTACGACAAAACTATGAAGCCAATTGGATATGCACCTTTCAAAGAGATCTTCTATGATCCGGATCGATCAAATATGTTATCCTGGAATGTAATTTGGAAGGATGCCGAGGATCGTTTTTACATTGTAGATAAAGATTCTGATGGGCCACCGGCTATACGTGTTGTTACTTTGGAGGGACTTGAGGAGTACATTAACTAAATCCTACAGTGAAGTACATTTTTTGCTCAATCACACCCATCACGAATCTACCACTAATCAGCCACCTTCACCTCCTAAAAACAATAATCCTGCCATTCATCTTCAGCTCGGAAAACCTCAGCTCGTTCTTAATCCACTCAAAAGCATCAGGGTGATAGAAAATAGTATGGGTCTCATCATTTTTGTAGTACCAGTTGGAAAAGTCTACCTGCTGGGTATAGGGATCGGTTTTGCAGATGAGGCGTCCCCCCGGCTTTAGTAAGTTCTTTAGTTTCTGGAATTCTTGCCTGGGGTGATGGAAGTGTTCAATAACTTCGCAGGCCACAATGTAGTGATAGGTGTTATTGAGGACCTGCGGTGTGGGATCAAAGTAAGGATCATAAGTTGTAACAGAATAGCCTTGTTTTTTAAGGAGGTGTGCGATGACAGGACCAGGTCCACAGCCATAGTCCAATCCGATTTCCTCTTTGGCATACAAGCCGGTTACCTTATCTACCACAGGCTGCACAAATTTTTGATAGCCCGGATCGTGGATATCATTGTTATGGCTCTCATAACGTTCTTTCTCATTCTGTTGGCTGATGTAATCGTCCCGGTGAAGCAGCACCGACTTACACTGCGTGCACTGATGATAGGTTCGTCTGTAGTTTTCATCAATAAAGAAAAAGACAGTGCCCGAATTGCAGAGCGTACACTTCATAGATACATACATTTAAACATTGATAAAGAGAATTTATGACGAGAACGAATATTCGGCAGGCATCAGGATACAAGATTACTGTTTTGATGTCCAGTTGTTTTTGAGCAATTGAAGGGAAAGACAAAGAGTATTGAAGGGATTAGATAATAAATGATATCTTAGGCTTAAAAGAATTCAGCCTATGAAAAAAGAGTTTCAGCTAAGAGTGCCTCCGGAAGTAGCCGGCGAAGAAGATCAGTTGCTAAAACATGTCGCCCAAAAGGTGAATATTCCGCATGATGATATACGCTACATCCACATACTGAAACGCTCCATTGATGCCCGGCAGCGTGCGGTAAAGATAAACCTGAAAGTGCAGGTGTATGTAAATGAGGATTTTCAGGAAGAAGAAATCTTGCAGCCCGACTATCCCGATGTGAGTAATGCAGAGGAAATCCTGATTGTAGGGTCAGGTCCGGCAGGCCTGTTTGCAGCGCTGCATATCATTGAGCTGGGTAAAAAACCTGTAATCCTGGAAAGAGGAAAAGATGTAAAGGCCCGTATTCAGGATCTGAAAAGCATTAATGTGAAGCATAAAGTGAATGAAGATTCCAACTATTGCTTTGGTGAAGGTGGAGCAGGCACCTACTCGGATGGTAAATTATACACCCGGTCAAAGAAAAGAGGGGATGTAAACAAGGTTCTGGAATTACTGGTAGCCTTTGGTGCAGTGAAAGATATTATGGTGGATGCCCATCCCCATATAGGAACTAATAAACTACCCCCTATTATTGCCAATATGCGGGAGTATATCCGGGAGCGGGGGGGCGAAATTCATTTCAATACCCGGGTTACGGATTTTATACTGGAGGGTAATCAGATTAAAGGGGTGAAAACACGGGGTGGCTCTTCCCGGAAGGCCGATAAAGTGATTTTGGCTACAGGTCATTCGGCGCGCGATATTTTCAGAATGCTTTATCACAGAGGAATTGAAATTGAATTGAAGCCATTGGCAGTAGGAATTCGGGTTGAACATGCACAGGCACTTATTGACCGCATTCAGTATAGTTGCGGTAACGATCGGGGAGCCTATCTTCCGGCATCTCCCTACAGCATCTCCAAGCAGGTGAATGGGCGTGGCGTATATTCGTTTTGTATGTGTCCGGGGGGAGTGATAGCTCCTTGCGCTACCAGTCCGGGCGAAATTGTAACCAATGGGTGGTCATCGTCGCGGAGGGCGCGGCCTACAGCCAACTCTGGTATTGTGGTGGAGTTGAAACCCGAGGACTTTACACCTTTTGAACAAGATGGGCCGTTGGCGGCTATGGAGTTTCAGCATGCCATAGAAAAGAAAGCCTGGGAGGAAGGAGGAAAAACCCAACGTGCTCCGGCGCAACGCCTGGTGGACTTTGTTCGGGGGCGTTTTTCCGGTAGTTTGCCGGATACATCGTATGCCCCGGGTATAACTTCAGTTGATTTACGCTCAGTATTACCTGATTTTATATACCAGAATCTGAAGCAGGGGTTCAAAGAATTTGACCAATCGATGCGTGGCTATCTTACCAACGATGCGGTTGTTCATGCCCCGGAAAGCCGGACATCATCACCGGTTCGCATCCCCAGAAACAGGGAAACGCTGGAGCACATTCGAATAAACGGACTATACCCTTGCGGAGAGGGAGCTGGTTTTGCCGGTGGTATTGTTTCAGCGGCCATTGACGGGAGAAAATGTGCGGAAGCTTCAGTACTGAAATCTAAATAACAGAAACGGGAATTTTTACAGAGGAAATATGAAATACGGATTACAAGGAAGTTTTATAGCTGTTGAAGGACGAGGAGATAAACTGGCTTCAGTATTGCTGGAAGCGGCCGGGCTTATGCAGAATGCGGAAGGATGTTTGCATTACATAGTGGGGCAGTATGAGGATGATCCCGACAGGATTTATATACATGAGGTGTGGGAGTCGAAAGAACATCATGATCATTCGCTGAACCTGGAAGGGGTAGGGGAATTGATTTCGATGGCGAGACCATTAATAAAGGATAAGCCAAAGTCTGTCTCGATTAATATTTTGGGTGGAACGGGATTGGATTAGGTTAGCAATTATCAATTAAGAATTATCAATTAAGAATTAGCAATTATCAATTATCAATTAGGAATAGATGAGGTCTTGGTGGAAGTTGTTATTGATTGTTTTAGTTGTTGCTGTGCTGCCTTTGAGTTTAAAAGCACAAGCCACCGGCCTTTGGGAAGTAACTAAAGTTATCGTTGGACAGGAAGAAATGACTCCGGTCGCCAAATGGACCCAAATCAACAAAGACGGAACTTTTGAAACCGGCAACGGATGGCTGCAAAATGGTAATGGCACCTGGACTTTTGACTGAACTTGATCCTTCCGGAAGCCGTTTTATGTTTCTGCGATGGGATCATTTGTTTTTTGATTTTACATCCGAAGGCAGAGTTTTAGGGATGTGGAGAATTGATGCCCACCGCTCGGCGCTGGATATCCTGTATTACGATGAATCTGAAACCCCGGATTACTGGCAGATTTTTTTTGATGGAAAAGAGACGATGATTTGGGTAAAAGAAAAAGAAGGACTAAGGGTTATGTTCAATAGATTGTATGCTTTTCCTCAATAAAGGAAGTTCAATAACAATTGGTCAATTTATAATTTTCAATTCTTCGAACTATGAACCTCTAACAGCCTTGAGTATGGATCCGAGAGGCGATAGTTTTAGCACATGAAAAGACTTAATATTACCGTACTGGAACCTTTTTTTTCGGGTTCACATCAAAAATGGGCTCAGGGGCTACAAAAGCATTCACACCACAATATCGAAATTTTAAGCCTGCCCGGACGGCACTGGAAATGGAGGATGCATGGAGGTGCAGTAAGCCTGGCTAAAGCGTTCAACGATACTGACTTTGTATCTGATCTTATTTTGGGGACGTCCATGCTGGACCTGACTACATTTCTTTCATTATGCAGAGATAAAACAGCAGGCATCCCTACGGCTATGTATTTTCATGAAAACCAATTGACCTATCCCTGGTCGCCCGTTGACGAAGATGTGGATAAGCAGCGGGATAATCACTATTGCTTCATCAACTATGTGTCGGCCCTGGCGGCAGATCAGGTGTTTTTTAATTCCGAATATCATCGTCAGTCTTTCCTGGATGCGCTACCTGAGTTTCTTCAACAATTTCCTGACAAAAGGGAGAAAGATAACGTTGACGCGATTGCCAGCAAGAGTATGGTGCTTCATCTTGGAATGGAGCTGAGCAGCATGGACGCATTTCAGTCTTCGGAAAAAGAAAAATATGCTGATCCGGTGATTTTGTGGAACCATCGGTGGGAGTATGATAAGAATCCCCGGGAGTTTTTTGAGGTGCTGTTTAAGCTGCAGGAAGAAGAGCATGATTTTAAGCTGGTGGTACTTGGAGAACGAACAAATAAGTATCCTCCGGTTTTTGATGAAGCCAAAGCAAAGTTAAGCGAGCATATTCTGCATTGGGGATACGCTGACAGCTTCGAAGAATATGCGCGTTGGTTATGGAGAGCTGACGTTTACCCGGTTACTTCGAACCAGGATTTTTTTGGTGGAAGTGTGGTAGAAGCCATGTATTGCAACTGTTACCCTTTGTTACCCAACCGGCTGGCTTACCCTGAACATATCCCTCAAAAAATACACCGGGATTACCTGTATGAGAACAGAGAGTTACAGGCCCGGCTGGAATCAGCTATTCGTGATTTTATGGTGTTGCGACAGGTTGACTATCAGTCGATGGTAAAGCACTATGATTGGTCTGCAATAACCGATAACTATGACCGGCGCCTATTGCAAGTTGTGGATACTGTTATTGAGTAAAGAATTGTTGGTGGGTTGGCATGGAAAGATCTCGCTGCTACAGCCCGGGTGTTGATCAACGAATCATTGGTTGGGGGATACTATGCAGAGTAAAAACCGCAATCAAAGCCCACACAGATTCAAAGCGATTCAAAGATCACATATATTTAGCACTATTTTTGATGAGCAGAGTGTTCTCAGGCAGGGTATCCGCCTTTGATGTAACCACGCAGAGAGTCAATCTCTACCTGTTGTTGTTCAATAACAGCTTTAACCACATCACCTATAGAAATTACGCCGTACACTCCTCCGCCTTCTACTACAGGAAGGTGACGTATTTTTTGGTCGGTCATGATTTGCATACAGGTATTCACCGTATCATTGGGAGATACAGTAATTACATCTGAAGTCATAATTTCCTGAACTTCCGTTGTTTTAGAGGTACGGCCTTTCAGGATAATCTTGTTTCTATAATCTCTTTCAGAGATAATACCGACTAATTCCGAACGCTTCATCACAAGCAGTGCACCGACTTTCAATTCCGACATTTTAAAAATGGCATTATACACA
Source organism: Balneolaceae bacterium (assembly GCA_009711805.1). Classification (GTDB taxonomy): domain Bacteria; phylum Bacteroidota; class Rhodothermia; order Balneolales; family Balneolaceae; genus VEMX01. Next base: position 83,746 of record VEMX01000052.1, read on the forward strand.
GTCTCCTCAGGATGTGTATAGTAAACATCATTCCCTTTTGTATTTAGGATTTTATTGACTTGCATAACAATTCTCCCTTTTGGTTATAGAGTCTAATACTAAGAAACAGGAATTTTGTTCATATGCAAGCTTTTTGTGCTTTTAAAAGGCTTTTTTGTTTCGGATGTATATAGAGACTTAAAGCCTTATCCTGCTGTTTATATGTATTGTTATTGGCACCTCTTTGAACCAATTTTTCATAGCAAGATCCGGGAATTTCTATAACGAAGCCTCCAATGAGGTCCCCTGATCTTTTCAGTCTTGAGTGGAGTGGTGACTGAAAAGTTCCAGCACAAGAAGTCTCTGACTTCTCGCCCCCCAAGGGATCACTTTGTGAGATGCCTTTGACGCATTAGGGGCAATACTTTCTATTTCGGGCTCTTAAGTCAGCGCTTGGGCTGTGGTTGAAGCTGAACAATAGGCATCTACTCGCTTTAAGACTTAACCCGAATTATTCACGAATGGATGCAAAATGGCGATCTATATACTTGAATATATTATCGTTGAATTGCTTTATGTAATAGCCCAATTTTGAGGTACGGATTAGGCGGCGAAATTTCCCCGTACGCTGCGTTCAAGTGAAAATTGGGGTACTCAGGGTACCACAGTACCCTTCCGTTCCCATTTCCACTTCGCCTTGCGTACGATTAAATTTCTTGGTGAATAATCCGGGTTAAGAGATCTATGAGAATTTCTATTACGAAGCCTCCAACGAGGTTTGTAGCAGGTAGTATTTAAAATGGTTTTCAACCCTCAAGCCACTTGAGCAGATCATTTAATGCACGTTCTCTGACTTTTTTTGCGGAAAGAAATATATCGTGGATGGCATTCTTTACCTCGATGAAGGTAACCTTACCCCCAAGCTTTCGGCCGTATTCCTTCATATGCTCTACATTCAGCACCATATCAGAACTGCTAAGGCTGTGGTGCCACACGCGATGGTAGGTAGAGGATGAAGAGTGGAGAATTAGAATAGGGCAGGAAATATCGGAATGTCTCCGAAGATATTCCTGGGCTTTGAACACGGCCGCCACCCATTTTAGATAAGCAGGAAAACCACGGTGTGGTTTCCACCTTTGGTTTAGCTCCCACTCGCCCCGGGCCGATTTAAGCAGGCTCTGCCCGTAGAGATGAGCCAGGGGTTTATTCCGGGAAGCAAAGGGAAAGAAAAAAGAAAAAACACGCGAAAATGTGACAATAAAGCTGCGCTGAAATGAATTTGTATTGAATTCCAGGAAAGGAGAGTTGAGCACTATTTTTTCTATATGGTCTCTGAGTTTACCGTCATTAGCATAAAGGCTGGCAAGAAGTCCACCGGTAGAATGACCCAGGAGAATCACCCCTTCTCCGGCATTTTCATCCAGGATAATTTGAATAGAAGCTGTCAACTCTTCAAAATATTCTTTCATTGAGCGGCAGTAATTCGGATGCTGGTGAGGAAGCAGCGATCGCCCGTACTTCCTGAGATCCAGCGCATAAAAATTATAGCCGCCGGTATGTAATGCTTCAGCTACATGCGGATGGAAGAAATAATCACTATATCCATGAATATAAAGGACAGAGGTTTTACCAGAAGTGTTCTTGGGAGAACGAAGAAGGGTAGCTATTACAGCTCCTTCATAGTCATCCTCCATCTCAAGTTTCTGTTGGCTGAAATCCTCTAATTTCATACCATCAACATATTTCTTTTACCCGTCCGACCTGACCATCCTGTAACCTGACTTTTATACCATGAGGATGGTTTCTGCTATTGGTAAGAATATCCTGAACTGTTCCATAGGTGATCTTACCGCTTCGCTGGTCTTTTTTTAGAACAATGCCCACTTTCAGGCCTTGTTTGATATCTGCTCTGTTTGTGCCGTTCATTAGTTTTCTTCCCTGTATCTTTCTTGAATTATTCGAATGGATGATTGGATGAGCTCCTTTAGAACTTCCCTGTTTATATCATCCAGAGATTTGATGTATAAACAGGATTTTGCTGTTTTATGGGTGCCCAGTTTTTTTAGAAGTTCTTCAAAAGGCTTGAAACCCGAAGTAATATAGATGCTAATAGCCTTCTTTCGGTTCGAAAATCCGGTTAACATCCAGTCTCCTTCCCGTCCGCTTTTGTATGTATAGTGATAACTTCCGTAACCAACAATGCTTTTCCCCCACATGGCATCTTTTTTACCGGTCACCGATTGCATAAGCTGATGGAGGGCTATACAATCTTTTTTGCGCTGAGGATCTTTTATGCCGTCTAAATAAACCTGTACATCACCGGCATGTCTCTTTGTTTTTAATTCTGACATGACTTTTTAATGGTATACAATTAAACTTCGGGTTATCACTCTTCATAAGATAGCGTTCTGAAGATAAGATAAAAGCCCTCTTATCTTTCCTTTGGGCTAAGTTATCACTTTTACATTCCGAAAGTACGCGTAATTTTTGCCTGCTTGTTTAAGCACTTTATCATTCAGTTACTTATACTAAGCAATTATGAAAAACCCGTTAAAGAAGTATGTGGGTCCAAGTACCCTGGTAGCTGCAGCATTTATTGGTCCGGGAACTGTAACCGTATGTACGCTGGCCGGGGTAAGGTCAGGCTATATGTTATTGTGGGCGCTCCTGTTTTCTATGATAGCCACCATTGTTTTGCAGGAGATGACCGGCCGCCTGGGTATTGTAAGCCGTAAAGGTTTCGGAGAAGCAATAAGAGAAGAGTTTAAAAATCCAATATTACGTTATGTAGGGATATTGCTGGTGCTTGGTGCGGTAGTTGTTGGAAATGCTGCTTATGAAGGGGGAAATATATCGGGAGCAGTATTGGGGATAGAAAGCTTGTATGGCGGCATGGAAGTTGAAATGGGCGGTTTTGTAATACGTTTGTGGCCAGCGGTAATAGGAGTGATTGCTTTTACACTACTTTTTACCGGGTCGTTTAAGATTATTTCCACCTTTCTGGTAGCATTGGTTTCTTTGATGAGTATTGTGTTTTTAACTACTGCAATTCTCATACAGCCCGATTTTTCAGAGATTTTCAAGGGACTCTTTATTCCCCGGTATACAGAAGGCAGCCTGTTAACCGTGGTGGCCTTGATAGGAACGACCGTGGTGCCGTATAATTTGTTTTTACACGCTTCTTCAGTACAAGAAAAATATACGCATGTATCTCAGCTATCCGATTTCAGGAAAGAGAATGCAGTGGGGATTATTACGGGAGGTATCATTTCAATGTGTATTGTAATTACCAGCGCTGCAGCTTTTAACAAAAGTGGGGGAGATATAAGTAATGCCGCAGATATGGCGGTTCAACTTGAGCCTTTACTGGGGGGGTGGGCTACCGCATTTATGAGTTTTGGACTTTTTTCGGCCGGCATTTCATCCGCTATAACTGCGCCTTTGGCCGCAGGCTATGCCGCACGTGGAGTTTTTGGTTGGGAACATGATCTCACCGACTTTAAATTCAGGTTGGTGTGGATATTAATACTGTTGACTGGAGTGGTGTTTTCTTCTCTTGGTTTTAATCCTATTCAACTCATAGAGTTTGCACAGCTTGCCAATGGTATTTTACTGCCCTTTATAGCTGTATTCCTGCTTTACATTGTAAACAGAGTTATGGTTCTTGGAGCTAACAGGAATACCACCATACAAAATGTATTCGGTGGGATAGTTGTACTGGTGGCTATTATATTAGGAATGAAAAGCATTAATGCTGTTTTAAATTTTCTATGATGAAGAAACAGATTGATTTGAATTGCGATTTGGGAGAGTCGTACGGGAAGTATGCTTCTGCTAATGATGAGGTTATAATGCCGTATATATCGAGCTGTAATATAGCCTGTGGTTTTCATTCGGGAGATCCCGTTACCATAACCAAGACGATTGCATTAGCCATCGAAAATGGAGTGGCTATTGGGGCTCATCCTTCTTATCCGGACTTGCAGGGATTTGGCCGGCGCGTCATGAATATGACGCCCGAAGAGTTGAAAGCCTGTGTAGTATACCAAGTATCAGCGCTTAAAGGGATGGCCGAAGCACAGGGAGCTAAGCTTCATCATGTGAAACCACATGGAGCTCTGTATAATCATGCAAGTATAGATGAAGCCAGCGCCATAGCTTTTGTTGAGGCCATAGTAGAAGTAAGTTCTGATCTGCTATTGTATGCCCCCAGCCGGTCTAAATTATCGGAGGTTGCCGACAATGCAGGAATAAAGGTATGTTGTGAGGTATTCTCTGACCGAAGCTACGACAATAACCTGAGGTTAAGAGCACGCTCGATGGAGGGGGCTGTACTTCATCAGAAAGAAGAAGTGATCAATCAGTTGAAGATTATGATAGAGGAAGGCGAGGTGGTTACCTATGAGGGGCTTACATTGCCAATAGAAGCTGATACGGTATGCCTGCACAGCGATACCAAAGGAGCTGAAGAACTGGCAAAAGAGATCCATGCATTTCTTAAATCCATAGATGTTGAAATTACTGCACCTTAACAATGCTAAATGGGAATGTTCGTTCCTGGGCGAACAAGCCCTGTTATTAACATCCGCAGTGGGTGATGATACTGCTATTGAGGTTATTCATTCATCAACCTACATGCTGAACCATGCAAATATTTTCGGTATGGTCGATATTATCCCGGCTTATCAAAGTATAGCTTTGGTTTATGATCGCCTGTTGGAGAGCTTGGATCAGGAAATCAGTCGGATAGAAAGCCAGATTTCTGACAAGAGTATAACTATGCCTGATCCCGCCAAACACCGGCTGCCCGTTTGCTACGAAATGGGACTCGACTGGAAGGCGGTGGAAGATCATACAGGCCTGCCGAAAGATGCTATAATTAAGTATCACCTGAATGGAAATTATATAATAGCCATGATGGGTTTTATTCCCGGTTTTATTTATTTAAGCGGCTTGGATAAAAAAATACATTGCCCGCGCAGGGAAAATCCAAGAATAGAAATTCCGGCGGGTGCAGTAGGTATTGGTGGAAGCCAGGCAGGAATGTATTCCCTAAAAAGTCCGGGCGGCTGGCAGATTATAGGACAAACTCCTCATTCCTTCTTTAATCCGCGGGAAATTCCTCCTGTAAAAGTAAAAGCAGGAGACCGGTGTGTATTTGAAAGAATAACCGAGGCCGAATTTAGAAAAATCCGGGAAGGGGTGAACCATGATCGGTAGCCTGACGGTAAATGACGGAGGACTTTTTACCACTATACAAGATGGGGGCAGGTCCGGGTACCGCAAGTATGGAATTCCGGTGTCTGGTGCAATGGATACTCATAGTTGGAAGCTCGCCAACTGGCTGGCGGGGAATCCCCTTGATACCCCGATATTGGAAATGACTCTGAAGGGCGGAGTGTATGAGTTCAATTCGCAGGCGGTGATAGCCATTGCAGGTGCTGAAATGAAGCCGGAAATAAATGGTGAAAAAGCACCAATGTACAAGACAATTCAGGTGCAGCACGGAGATAAATTACAACTGGGATATTGCCGAAAAGGTTGTAGAAGTTATCTTGCCATTCAGGGAAAGTGGGAGATAGACAAAATGATGGGGAGCTATTCTACCTATACACCAGGTGTATTTGGAGGTTTGAAAGGACGGGTATTTAAAAAAGGAGATCGGCTTCAATGGCAATCTGCTAAGTTTAAGGGGGACAGGGAAATTGACCGGAAGTTAATCCCGCATTTTGCAAGTAGTAATACGCTGAGGGTAATTAAAGGGCCGGAATTTGATTGGATGAATCCGCAGGAGCAAAAGCAGTTTTTGGGTATGACCTATATGGTAAGCGCAGAGAGTAACCGCATGGGAATTCGACTGAAGGGAGAAGAAAAGCTGGAAGTTTCATCCAGGCAAATGAGTTCATCGGCAACCCTGCCGGGAGTAGTTCAGTTACCTCAAAGCGGTCATCCGGTTATACTGGGTAAAGATGGGCAAACTGTAGGCGGCTATCCCAGGATAGCTAAAGTTGTTGAAGCAGACATGTGGAGGGTGGGGCAATTGCCGCCATCCTCATATGTAGGGTTTAAACTGATAGATATAGAAGAAGCAAAAGCATTGAAAGAATATCAGCAAGCATTGTACAGAGAAAATCTGAAATAAAGCTTATTATTTTATCACATTTTCCGATAGACTAAAAACAGTATCAGGTGGTACAACCAAATGATTAATTTAAACAAACGAATGTTGCTATATTTTCGCTTTAATATATTAAAGGGGGTTTGTTTCAGTATTCCGCATCCGGAAAGTTCTTATAAACAAAAAAAAATTGGGTTGAGGTTTTTTTTAAAAAGTGATATTTAAAGATAGTTATTCAAAAAAAGGGTCAAATAGATAAAGAGTTATCCATATCGTTCATTGCCGGGGCTGTATTTAGCTGCATTGTGATAATAGCATGGTTTATTAATTATAATAAGATTGTTGAGGGTAGAAAACGGCAAGTAGAAGTGACCGGAAAATTCGCAAGCCAACAGATGGAGGTGGCGATCAGTGATAATATTCGTACGCTCAATAATATTACTTCCCGGATAGAGTATACGGAAGGCGACTATTTTGATAATTGGCAGAATGATGCCAGGATGATGATTGCTCAGGAACCCGCTTTCAAATTTATGGAATGGATTGATCATGAAATGATTATTCGGGAAGTGGTTCCTTTTGAAGAAAACCATGCGGCCCTGGGGCTGGATATTGGAAATTTGGATTACCGGCGCCCTGATTGGTTGGCTACTAAAAGAGATTCAGTCACTAACATCACCCATTGGATAGAATTGGTGCAAGGTCGGTTTGCTTTTCTGATTGATGCTCCCATCTATTTTAAAAATAATTTTTATGGCACTATTACAGCCGGATTGGATTTCCAGGAGCAATTTGATGATATCATGCTTGGCTGGGAAATGTATCATGTTGAACTGGAGGATGAGAAGGGAAATGTGTTCTACAAGTTTGGTCAACATGAAGGAACTGAAGAGTATATGGAGTATATGTATGAAACATCTATCTCCGTTTTAGATAGTGAAAAACAAAACTGGGCTTTCAGGATTGTACCTAACGATCAATTCTTCTCGGTCCAAAAACTTTCCAGTGAAAAGCTAAACCTCATCCTGGGCCTCATACTCTGTTTCTCATTATCAGTTGTGCTGTTCTATATGCAGAAATCTTTAAAAGCACAGAAAAAGTATAAGAGTTCTAGTTTCAAACTCCGTTCTTTGATCGATTCTTCGCCAGTGGCTATATATGTAATTAACCCAAAAGGGCGTGTTATCGATTTCTGGAATACCGCAGCCGAAGAAATGTTGGGATGGAAAAAAGATGAGGTTATGGGAAAATACCTGCCCCATGTTTTTAGAGGTTCAGAAGAATTGTTTGGGCAGATTATGAGCGATCTTGGAAGAGGCAAGCAGATAAAAGAAATGGAATTGACGGCCAGCCGAAAAGATGGTTCTGAAATACCCGTCCGCTTAAATGTGGGGCATTTGATTTCGGAAGGCGAGGAAAACCAGATGTTAGTGCTATTGGAAGATATGAGCCTGCAGAAAGAAATACAGAGAAAATTGAAAGTATCACTTTCTGAAAAGGAAGTTCTGCTTACTGAGGTACACCATCGCGTAAAAAATAATCTGGCTATTATTACCGGGCTTATTGAATTGCAGATAGGAGAAGTTGAAGATATACTTTTGAGGGGGATGCTGAAAGAAACCCAGAATCGTATTTATTCCATAGCAGGAGTACACGAGTTATTATATGATACAACCAGCTTTACCAATATCAGCCTGGAGGAATATGTGAAAAAGTTACTGGATCGAATGCGTCTGATGTTTGAAGAGGAAGAGGTAAATGTTGAAATATTACAGGAGTTGGAGGTGAGCAGCATTAATATTAACCAGGCAATTCCCCTGGGACTTATGCTGAATGAACTGGTCTCAAATTCATATAAACATGCGTTTAAGACGATTGAGGAAGGCTGTATACGGCTCGTAGTCTATCAAGCGGATAATATTGTGAGTGTTCAGTATTCTGATAATGGAGAAGGCTTCGACCTCAATGAATTTAACAGTTCCAATGCGCAGGGACTTATGATTATAAAAACACTTCTTCAACAGCTAAAGGCAGCGTATGAAGTGGATACAACCAATGGTTTTGAACTGAATTTTAATTTTCAGATGCAGAAAAAAGGAGCTCATTCTAACTGGAAAGCAGAAGCATAGAAGTCAGGCATCTTATTTTTAGCCCGCATAAAAACCCCGAAGAAGGCATCCCGGCAACTGGAAGCCATTATCGGTGGGTCCAGTCGTCGCTATCACTGCTATTGGGAGAGGTTCCAAGTGTCTCTCCATTGATGTGGACACCCAGCCCCAACACAGTGCGGTTTACATAATTGAAGTAGGAAGTGACCTGATTGATTTCAAGAATCTGGCCGTCATCTAATCCGGCTTCTTTTAAATGTGTAATATTTGATTCATTAATTCCGGAAACAGATAGAGTGAGTGTTTTGGCATATTCAAGCCCTGAGAGATGTGGTTCATCGAATACTTCTTCCAATTGCTCATTTTCGAAAGCGGTTCGGATAAGGGCGGCTTTATCCTCATCTCCGTTTAGTCCGCGTCTGAGTCCTACATAGTGATGCTCTACGCAATAGCTGCATTTATTCAACATGCTCACATATACCCCAATTGCCTCCAGGTACCACTTGGGCAGAGAATTGCCGGTGTGATGCAGCACGTTCTTATAGAGTGCCATATGCCCCTGCAGGGAATGAGGACGCAAACTGTGAATCTTTAAGACATTATCAACCTGCCCGTTTGGTCCGGAAATTTGTTTATAGATCCGTTTGAGTTTTCCTTCAGCTTGTTCTTCGTCAATTACCTGAATCCAGCTCATAGTACCCTGTAGTTGGTTTTAGTTGTCTCAAATTAGTTTATGGTAAACAAGAGTCCGTTGGTTTCACTCACCCCACCCCCTGCTGTCAGGATATTAGTTTTGAATCAGCATGGCACTGATGACTTCCTGTACGATCTGTCCCATACCAATAATCCCGATGGTCTTTCCATACAGTCTATCCGCTTTACTGTAGATGGCTTTATTCCAGCTTCCGTTTCGGAAACCACTCACGTTATCAGCGATGAAACGGTCGAGTGAGAGGATAAGCCCCAGTGTCAATTCTGTAACTGCAATAGAGTTTTTGCCGCCGCGGTTTGCAACGTAGATACCAGAATTACTGGCCGCTTCAATGTTGATATTATTGACCCCCGCACCGGCGCGGATAATCATCATTAACCGTGGACTGTTTTTGATGCAGGTTTCACTTACAACAGTGGACCTGACAATAAGAATGTCCGTGTCTCCAAGTCCTTGGTTTAAATCGCCTGCCTTGGCCTTGGGATCGAAATTAACCTCCAGGCCAAGTTGTTTTAATTCATCTGTCGCCTGCTGCGGGAGTTTGTCGGCAACAAAAACAGTCATCTCTATTCTCTATTTAATTAAGATTGATCAATTCCAGTCATAATGTAATCATCCCCAGATTAAGAGAACAGCCGGATTTGTCAATGATAAAGTACCTTGATCAGGTATTACCAAATTTAATATTTTGGTAATGATGAAAAAGCATTTTCTGGGAAAATCATGTTTGCTATCAGCGCTTCTGAATGTGTATCCAAAAACCACTTCCTCAAAAGACTCGTGGAGCAACCTCCGAGAGATTCTATTGTCTTTCCTATTATTCGGGCGGAGGTTTTTGTTTGTAGGTTTGTTCCCCCGGGGTTATTCATAGTTGTACTGCTTTGCAGTAAGGACGGAGAACTTGTCCTCGTTTTTGCTCGTCCGAAATTCTGGTTATTCCTTGCAAGTGGAGGGGGGGGATTGGTTTTCTATTTTATTCTTAAATCAAAGAGTCATTCAGATCCCGAGGATGAATCCTTATGTTATTCAAAAACCTCCAAGGTTTTCTCTTATTGGTTAGATATGGTTAGTTTTGCTATGTGCAAAACCTTGGAAGTCTCGAAGCTTGGTACTTTTTTTCGTACGAAACTCCGGCTTATCCACCCATAATCATGCGGGCCATAAGTTGTACTGTAAGAGCCAGCCCTTTAATACCGCTTGCATTGTCTTTCACATACGTTTTAAATGATTCCAGCTCATCATGGGTATAAACGCCGCCATTATACACAAGGCGGTCTATATTCCTGATGTTATTGATGTCCGCCAGCGGGTTCCCGGAGAGAATCACAAGGTCAGCCATTTTTCCTGTTGTCACGGAACCATAGTCGGCGGTGGCCTCAAAATACTCTGCCGGGGTTTGTGTAGCAGCTACCAGTGCTTCGGCGGGAGTTAAACCGGCTTTAACCAGTTCCTCAAGCTCATCATGTAAACTCAACCCAGGGAATACATAGGTATCGTTGGCATCGGTACCGGCCAGTACTTTTACTCCGGCATCATGGGCTTTTTTGGTGAGCTCCAGTCCCTTTTTGTAGAAATCGATTTGGGTCTGTGTTTTTGCTTCCCCTTTAGCATACTCGGCCATTTCATCCGCATCTTCCTGCCAGCCTTTATTCTGAGCCATAAGAATATACTTCAATCGTTCGTCATCTCTGTAATCCTCATCGTGGGCATAGGCATCCATCTTGCGGGTTAGGTGAGTAGGGACGTAATAGGTGTTGTAGGCGATCATAGTGTCCGCAATCTGGTAAAATATACTGTCACTGAACTGGTCTATCATTTCCTGTTTTCTTGCAATAGACATAACCGGGCCGGCATTTTCATCCCTGTTACCCTGGTAGGCATCTTCATAATCTTGTCGCAATTGTTCACTTCCCGGATAACTGTTGTAAAGGAAAAACCGGGCGTGTTCAAAACTCTTATGGCCCAGTTGTGCAGCTTTAATGGGACTAACGGCCCGGGGCAGATGTCCCGCAAAAGTAACTCCGTACTTGTTGGTTTGTGAGGCAATGGTTTCAAGCATATCATTTTGTACGCCACTGTACACTTTCAGGAAAAGCCCGGATTCTTGCTTAGCTGATGCGATAAATAGTTCAAGCTCTTTTTCACTAAAATTAAAGCCCGCCATATCTTGCGCATAGGCGCCTATCCGGGGGCTTAAAAGTGTTTGTTGTTCGATAGCCGATTTCCATTCCTGCATAGGTACTGTAGACTCAATGAACCCCATATCTCTGATTCCGGTAACCCCCGCGGCTATGTACAGAGGCATATATAATTGAGGGGCTGTTTTTACACCAATATGACTGTGCATATCCCACAGGCCGGGGATAACATATTTTCCTGCCCCGTCAATAATTTCGACATTTTGCGGAGGGGTTGATTCATCTGCGGGGGTGATGGATATAATGCGTTTACCTTCAATTAAAACAGATTGGTTGGGAATGAGAGTGTCCTCAACAGCATCTACAATAGTGGTGTTTTGAATGTATATAGGATTGGTTGATACATTGGGAGTGATGGGGGAAGGTTCCGGCCAAAGTGCCAGGACAATTAAAACAACCAGCACAACAAGCAACAGTGATGATATGATTTTGAAGAATGCTTTAAAATATTTCATAAGAAGTGGTTAGTTATATTTCAGGAGGGGTATTATTTATTGAATAATCAAAACCTCTTTTCCCCGGTTAACGCATTAAGCCAACGGGATTCACTTTTAATAGTTACAAATACTGATTGGGATATCCATAAAAGAAACAGATAAAATAAGATTCATTTTTTGAGATAACAGAAGCCCGGTTTACATTCCTCTTATGATTCATCTTGTCCTGCATGTTATAGTCCCCCTGGCAGTGGCGGTTATATTCTACCGTAATAACTGGCAGCGGGCTTTCCTCATTATGATAATGACCACAGTTATAGACGCCGACCATTTACTTGCTACCCCGGTGTACGATCCTGCCCGGTGCTCCATAGGATTTCATCCCCTGCATACCATTCCTGCTATTGTTGTTTATGTGATGCTGTTTGCACTACCGCTGTTTTTTAAAAGCAAAGGGGAGGAGCAAGTTGCTAAAAACCGGCAGGTAGTTACAGTTAAAATTATGCATCTGGCAGGAGCCGGTTTACTTATCCACATGGCTCTTGATTGGATGGATTGTTGGTGATAAGGCCCGGCTCACACATCCCTCGCATGCCGCAGACATCCCCACGGGAGATGGTGGCTTAAGTTGGGTTTCTTTTTTTTATTCTTAAATCAACGCATCATCCAGAACGAGTCCCCGAAGGGATGCCAAGGCAGATGAATCTTCTTATGCTCTGCCCCGGCTGGTATTTCCTTTGGGATGGTTGAGTTGAATAGATTGCATGCTATAGTCTTTCGTTAGTTTTCTTCAAGTACAAACTCCGTCCACACAAAGCCATGATCGGAGGGAAAGCTGAATGATTTTCCCCGGTAGTTGATGCTGTCGTTATAATCTACTTTATGAATTTCAGATACCACAGGCATCAGTCGGCTGCTTTTGAATAAGAGGTAGTCGATGCGGTGGTCGTCCTGTTCTCCGGGAAGTCCCCACGAGATGCCCGGATACTGCGCCGGATCAGGTTTTATAATACGATAGCTATCCTGCAGGCCTTCTTCCTCAAAACGGGAGGTAGTCCACCAGGGCACTATTTTTCCAGAATGTTGATCTTTGGTGGCTTCAGTCCAATCCAGGTGAGACCATACATTGAAATCGCCGCCGAGAATCACCGGGAGGTTCTCCGTGTTATTCAGATAAGGGATAAGATGGTTTAAAATGGTATTAACTTCATTTTCCCGGCTTCCCGAGCGTTCCCATTCAACCAGTTCACGGGGAGTTTTATCCAGCAGCTGGGGTTGGTTTTTCCAGGGTTGATAATTGAGCCAGGTATTAAACACGAGAATTTTTTCATCATCCCCCAGCATGATTTCAATTCCACCTACATTGAAATAGCGGTAGAAATCTACCCGCTCTCCAAAGGGAAAACGACTTAGTATAGATAAATTGGTAGCCGCATGATCCGCTTTGGTACCCGGCTCATCGATCAGGTGAAAATAATAGCCCAAGGAATCAGCAATACGTTTGCCCGATCCATAGGTCTCAATCATTAAAACAATATCCGCTTCCGAGGCCTTGATAATCCCAACGACATCATCGACACCGTCCCGCTCTATAGTATCACTCTTCCCCCCATGCCAGATATTCCAGACCATGACCGAAAAAGAAATTTCGGATTGACGGTTTTGGGCATACCCCGATTTCTGAGGCAGAATAAATGAAAGAAGCAGAACAGAAGTAAGAAGAATGTTTTTAACCACAGCCGATATAATATAGTATAGTAGTTAATGATTTGAGTAAGAAACTAATCATTTCGGTGTGAGGAAGGAAATGGTGGAGTTGGTTATGGGGATACCAATAAATCACCCCACAAAAAAAGCCTGATGAATAAATATCCATCAGGCTTGATGTTGAATGTGCCCAAGGGGAGACTTCCCGCTTCGAACACTTCGCGGGACAGGCTTCTCGTCTCCTGTTGCAGGTAGCCAAATAAAAACCCCGATATCCAAATGAATGCCGGGGTTAAATTACTTGATGTGCCCAAGGGGAGACTCGAACTCCCACGTCTGAAAGACATACGCACCTGAAGCGCACGCGTCTACCAATTCCGCCACTTGGGCATTTTTTAACCATCAAAAAAAGAAAGCAGTATACCAAAAAGGAAGGCTACTTTTGAAAGCGAACCCAAAATACAGCTTTCATTGAACAGAATCATTTTTTGATTGCATAAAATTGCATTTTCTCTAACCTTTGTTGTTTTCCGGAGTGTGCATTAACGAAACAAAACAGTTGATAAGGCTGATGGCTTGCACATCGTATTTTTAGTCATCATATTCCCGCCGGAATATTTTTAAATAAACGTAATGTATGAAGAACTTTTTTGCGACTCTTTTTCTGACTTTTCTGACTTTTTCACTTTCTGCCCAAACGGCCACCCAATATGAAATTTCATTTGATAATACGGTACATCACGAAGCCGAAATCAGTATCACCTATGCGAACCTGGAGGATAAGGTGCTGGAAGTTCGGATGAGCAGAACATCACCGGGCCGGTATGCGCTGCATGAATTTGCCAAGAATGTATATGCCGTAAAAGCTTATGACAGTCAGGGTGATGAGCTTATGGTAAGTCGTCCCAATCCCCACCAATGGAATGTACACGGGCACGATGGCACTGTCCGGTTTGAGTACACCTTGTATGCCAACCGAGGCGGCGGAACCTATGCCCAGGTAGACGAAACCCACGCTCATCTGAATATCCCGGCAACATTTGCATGGGCACGGGATTATGAGCACCGGCCGGTGAAAATCACTTTTAATGTGAGAGAAGATCTGAACTGGAAAGTGGCTACCCAGCTCAAGCATCTTGAAGGGAATACCTATTACGCTCCGGATTTATACTACTTCATGGATAGTCCTACCGAGATTGCCGACTTCCATCTGCGGGAGCAAATGATTGACGGACAAAACATCCGGTTGGCCCTGCACACTCCGGCAACCGATGCAGAAGTGGATACCTATTTTGATAAAGTGATCGCCATCGTTAAAGAACAGGCTGAGGTGTTCGGGGAACTTCCTGATTTTGATTATGGGGAATACACCTTTTTGTCTTGCTATATGCCCAATGCCAGTGGCGATGGGATGGAACACCGCAACTCCACTTATGTAGTAAGCTCAAAACCACTCGACCGTCCCTTGGGAGGAACCAGCCTGGGCACCATTTCGCATGAGTTTGTGCATGCGTGGAATGTAGAACGAATACGCCCGGCCAGCCTGGAGCCTTTCGATTTTGAGGAAGCCAATATGAGCGGTGAGCTTTGGTTTGCTGAAGGGTTTACCAGCTATTATACTGGTCTGATATTGGAACGTGCAGGCTTGCGAACCGCGCAACAGTATATAGAAGGATTAGATGGCGGGCTGAATTATGTAATTAATTCCCCGGGAAGGAAGTTTTTTAACCCCATTGAGATGAGTTATCAGGCTCCGTTTGTGGATGCAGCTACTTCGGTAGATCCCCAGAATAAGAACAATACTTTTATTTCATATTATACCTACGGCAGCGTGCTTGGGCTGGCCCTGGATCTGTCATTACGCCAGATGGATAACGGTTTGAACCTGGATGATTTTATGAAGTTGATGTGGAAAGAGTTTGGGAAAACGGAAGTACCATATACCGTCCGTGATATAGAAGCGACCCTGGCCGATTATGCCGATGAGGATTTCGCCGCTGAGTTCTTTGAGAGATACATTTTTGACAGTCAGGTTCCTGACTATAAAAATCTGCTTGTCAGTGCGGGCGTTGTTTTCGAACGGGCAAATCCTGATAAGGCTGTACTGGGTTCCCGGATTCGTATTGGGGATGATGGTATCGGAACCCTTGGGAGCAATGCTGTGATGGGATCTCCAATTTATAAAGCAGGTATTGAATCAGAGGATAAGATCATTTCTATAGCCGGAACCAGCTTAAGTGAAGTAGAAAATGTGGATGAAATCCTGGCAGATTATAAACCCGGGGATCAGGTTGAAATTACGTACAGCCGATGGGGAACAGAAAAAACCGTTGAGCTAACTTTGGCTGCAAACAAAAACTACCAAACACGCTTGGATGAGAATGCTTCTTCTTCAGCTAAAGAGAGAAGAGCAAAGTGGCTCTCGGGTGAGTAATCAAAAAGGCAGAGGGCAGAAGTGAAAGGTGAAAAGATTTCTGTCCCCAAAACAGATCGAGCCTAATCTCCGGAGAAGAGCATAACCTTTATCATCATCAGAGCGGAGGTTTGTTCTTGATTGACCATTTCCCTTGGACTCCGCTCGAGGTTATTGCTGACATCCCCTTGGGAGTGGATTCAGAAAGGTTTTATTAACGCATCTAAGCCGGATTATTCACCAAGAAATTTAATCGTACGCAAGGCGAAGTGGAAATGGGAACGGAAGGGTACTGTGGTACCCTGAGTACCCCAATTTTCACTTGAACGCAGCGTATGGGGAAATTTCGCCGCCTAATCCGTACCTCAAAATTGGGCTATTACATAAAGCAATTCACCGATAATATATTCAAGTATATAGATCGCCATTTTGCATCCATTCGTGAATAATTCGGGCTAAGCCAATAGGGGCGCCATTGCATGCGCCCCGGTGTAAATCCCGGTCCGCGAGTTCTCATGCAACATTAAACCAGAGAAATCATGTTAAATTTGTTTATCGGTTTTTATAGATGCATTTATATTTATAAAGTATTTTTTTAAGGTATTGTTGTAATACAAAGGTGTTAATAAGTAGACTTTCATCATCAATGCTCTTATACTAACCTTTCAAAATTTGAGGACAAAAAGAACTGAAGGTAACGAGAATGAGTATCACCAAATTCAAGAGTCACCATTTAAAGCAAGTAACTTATGTGGTGTTAGGTTTGTTTTTGTTAGTTGGTGCAACAGCTTGCAGCAGCACCTCTAACACCCTTAGCAATACTAATACCTCTTCCGGGTCTCAATCCGAGTTGGAAGAATTATATTGGGCTCGTCAGGATAGCGCCCGGATGAACTTTACAGAGGCTGATGTGAAATTTATGACGGGTATGATTGCCCACCATGCCCAGGCACTTATTATGTCAAGGCTGGCACCTGAAAATCACGCCAGCCCCCAGGTACAAACACTTACATCCCGAATTATTAATGCGCAGAAAGATGAGATTAAGACGATGCAGGCATGGCTGCGGGATCGGGGGCAACCAGTTCCTGAAATTCATATTGATGGTCTGGAGCTTACCATAACGGGAGTAAGTGATAAACCTATGAAGGTAGATCACACCAAGATGGCGGGAATCCTGTCTCCCCAGCAGCTTAAAGAATTAAGCGAAGCTGAAGGGAAAGAATTTGACCGGTTATTTTTGAAATATATGATTTATCACCATAAAGGCGCCGTTACTATGGTAGAGAAGCTGGTTAATACGGATGGGGCTGCACAAGATGAAGCAGCTTTTAAACTGGCTTCAGATATACAAGTAGATCAACGCACAGAAATTGACCGTATGAGGCTGATGCTCGAACAACTATCAGATGCTTCCAGATAAAGTGAAATAGCCGGAGAGGTATATCCCGGCTTTATAAATAACAGGAAATATTTAAGAGGATATTACATAAAATGTGCCGATGGGCACACACACTAATCTATTAAACAATACCAATCACTGCTAATAAGTACAAATCACATGAATAATATGACACGATCGACGACCGGCAAAGGTATGCCAGGTGTATTTTTATACCTGATGCTTACCGTGTTGCTGGGTGCGTACGCTTGTTCGTCTACTTCAAATATGACGAAAACGTACACGGAACCAACTATCGAGCCTAAATCACTTACAAATGTAGATGCTCCAACACCTGATCCCCGTGAAGGCCTTAAGGCTGGACTGTTTGATGCAGGTGAAGCAATCTGGAATCTTGAAATGATATCTCAAAATCCTCCCCCCGAAGATTTTGTAGGTGTAACCAATTCTGATCTGGCCTTTAAAGATAATTATGCTATCCAGGGTAACTATAATGGTGTGGTTGTCTGGGACATTTCTAACCCATCAGACGTAGAGTTAGTAATTGATTATCTGTGTCCTGCTTCACAAAGTGATGTTTCGGTATACGGGAACTTACTATTTGTTTCAGGTGAAGGCTTAGGTGGCCGCCTGGATTGTGGGGATGAAGGAGTTGACGAAGCAGTAAGTAATGAAAGACTTCGTGGAATCCGGATTTTTGATATCAGTAATATCAAACAGCCAGAATATATAGCTAATGTTCAAACCTGCCGTGGTTCTCATACACATTCTGTACTGAAAGACCCTAATGATGACGATAATGTGTATGTATATGTATCAGGATCTGCTTCTGTACGTCCGGAAGAAGAGCTTCCAGGATGTTCCAGTGCACTTCCAGAGAATGATCCAAATTCAGCATTGTTTAGAATTGAAGTCATCAAAGTACCGTTAGATAGTCCTGAAGATGCTGCTATTGTAAGTTCTCCTCGTATTTTTGAAGACCTTACAGCACCTCCAACTCATGGTTTAGCTCCTGCCGATAAAAAACATGTGGAAGAAGCCAGAGAACAAGGTGAGTTTATTGTTGAAATTGGAGGAACTCCACGGGTACTTCCTCCACGTTTTGCTCAGCAGTTGTTAGGCCGGGTAATGCAAGAACGCGGGGCAGAAGAAGGTGCCCAACCAACCAAGGCTGACAGTACCGCACTCCGGGAACAGCTTCCAGCTATTATTGCGCAAATGTTTGGTACGGGAGATGA
The DNA here is from genome assembly GCA_009711805.1 of Balneolaceae bacterium. Classification (GTDB taxonomy): domain Bacteria; phylum Bacteroidota; class Rhodothermia; order Balneolales; family Balneolaceae; genus VEMX01. The sequence goes on from VEMX01000052.1 coordinate 102,058, forward strand.
TAATGATCGCGGGCCAACTCAATGTCACGATATAACTTTGTATCCAGAAATAGGACTTGCAGGTGGAGCTTGTGAAGGATATGGCTTACTCCTGGATATATCAGATCCTGAGAAGCCTACACGAATAGATGCCGTAGCGGATTCAAACTTCTCATACTGGCATTCTGCTACTTTTAGCAACGATGGCAAGAAAGTATTGTTTACTGATGAGTGGGGCGGAGGCGGACAGCCTAAGTGCCGCGAAACAGATCCAATGGAATGGGGAGCAAATGCCATTTTCACTATCCGCGATGAAGAAATGGAATTCCAAAGCTATTACAAGCTACCAGCGGTACAAACGGAGTTTGAAAACTGTGTAGCACACAATGGATCATTGATTCCGGTCCCCGGACGTGAAATTATGGTTCAGTCCTGGTATCAGGGTGGGATTTCCGTTTTCGACTGGACCGATCCGAAAAATCCGGTTGAGATTGCATTTCATGACCGCGGTCCTGTTGATTCAACCAGCATGGGCAATGGTGGAAGCTGGTCGGTGTACTGGTATAACGGGGCGATCGTAAATTCAGAGATAGCCCGTGGCCTGGATATCTTTAAGCTGAAACCCAATGCATATATTTCGGAGAATGAGATAGCAGCCGCCAATGCTGTTAAGCTTGATTACCTGAATGCCCAGGGACAGCCTAAATTTAAATGGGCAGACACCTATACAGTGGCTCGTGCCTATGTAGATCAGCTTGAGCGTAATAGTGCCATGGATGATAACGGCATTTTAGCCCTGAGAAAAGGACTCTTTAATGCTGAACATGCAGAAATGCTTTCCGATGAAGAAACTACCTACCGGGAAAATGAGATACTGCAGTCTTTGGCTGGTATTTTAGACAGCGAAGCCAACAGCTCTGATTACGGAGACAAAATGCGTACGCTGGCTAAAACGCTCAGAAACCTTGCTTCTATGTAATACACATAAGCAAAACATTTTATCGCTCCGGTTCAGTCTTCATTAAAGAAGTATCTGAGCCGGAGTTTTTTATTGGGTAACATACCCTGTTCACGAGAAGGACGGGATGTACAAACGAGCTGTGTTTCCACCGGCGCGACGATCTCCCGAAATATGGTTGGGATATCCATCAACGCTGATTACATCAGTTGCCATAGACAAGGAGACTGCCATATACTTTCACCTCACCTTGCCGAAGGCACCCCTTATGGGGAAATCCTCTCCTGGAGGAGAGGACTTGCTGGCTAACCAATAGATCGGTTACTCAATTTTGAGATTTTGGACCTATTGAAAAGCTCTCTCCTTTTCCCGTGGGGATGTCTTCGGCACGCGAGGAGCTCAAACCTTAAATAAGGCCCGGTTTGTTACCGATGGGGCGATCTCCCGAAATATGGTTGGGATATCCATCAACGTTGATTACATCAGTTGCCATAGACAAGGAGACTGCCACGGTCTGGCTCGCTGGGCTCACCTATCCCTCGCAGATGGGGCTTTTTCCTGTTTCCTTCCCCAATAACAACACACCGCTTGCACCTCTATCTTTTGATATACATATTCCGCCCATCCAATAATCAATTTCTGATATGAAAAGACTACTGCTTACCCTTCCGATTGTATTATGCATGGTTTCTATGGTTCATGCCCAAAGCTATCCCGAAATCCTCCCAATGAAAGAGCGGGCTGCAGCAATTGATGAACTACTCGAGGATAAAGTAAAAGCGATACTCCCGGGATTAATGCGGGATGCCGATATCGATATGTGGGTGGTAGTTTCAAGAGAGTATAATGAAGATCCTGTGATTGAAACGTTATTACCGGCCACCTGGCTGGCTGCCCGCCGGCGTACCATCCTGGTAATGTATGACCAGGGGGAGGGGAAGGGAGTGGAAACACTGGCCGTAGCCCGGTATGATGTGGGTGCAACATTTAAGAAAGCATGGGATAAAGAGAAAGAGCCCAACCAATGGAAACGCCTGAGGGAAATCATAGAAGAACGTGATCCCCAGACAATAGGGGTTAATCAAAGTGAGCACTGGGGACTGGCAGATGGAATAGTCGCTACTGATCTGCAGGAGATGAAAGCCGCCATCGGCGAGAAATATACAGACAGGCTGGTATCGGCTGAGAAGCTGGCTGTAGGGTGGCTGGAAAGACGTTCGGAAAAGGAAATGACCATCTATCCCCAGATCGTAAGAATAGCCCACCAGATTATAGTAGAGGGCTTTTCGGATAAGGTGATACAGCCCGGCGTTACCACTACAGAAGATGTGGTATGGTGGTACCGGGAGAAAATAAGGGAACTGAAACTGGTGACTTGGTTTCATCCAAGTGTATCTATACAACGGGCCGACCCGGAGTCGTTTGATCACCTGCGGTCATTTTCTTCCCGGCCGGATAACAATGTGATTATGCCCGGCGACCTTCTGCATGTGGATTTTGGGATCACCTACCTGCGCCTGAACACTGATACCCAGCAACATGCCTATGTGTTGAGGCCGGGGGAGACCGAGGTTCCGGAATATCTCCAGAAGGCATTTGAGAATGGCAACCGCCTGCAGGATATCTTCACCAATCATTTTAAAAAAGGCAGAACCGGAAATGAAGTACTGGCTATGTCGCGGGAACAGGCTATAGACGAAGACATTAAGCCATCTATATATACCCATCCGATTGGTTATCACGGTCATGCGGCAGGAACTACATTGGGGATGTGGGATGCCCAGGGCGGAGTGCCCGGCAGCGGTGATTACCCTCTCCACTTGAATACGGCTTATTCTATAGAGCTGAATGCAGCTACTTATATTGAAAAGTGGGGCAAGGAAATCCGCATAATGCTGGAGGAAGATGCTTTTTTTGACAGTACCGGCGTGTGGTATATTGATGGCCGCCAACGAGAAATAATGACCATTCCACGCATTCCCGCCAGGCAGTAGAGTTATTGATGTGAGATTAGAAATATAAACGTAAGATGTAAGATTTGAGACAGTGTGTTTTGTAGCAGAAATGTCTTATATCTAAAATCTATTGTTTTCTCCTCGTTCCCAACCTCCGGTTGGGAATGCCGGGGTGAACCTCTGGTTCACAAGCTTAACTCGGTAATATTTCACACAGGTATTAGTTGAATCCTTTCAGGGTTCGTAGGATATGTTATACATCCGCCGGTTTCACCAGGGGTTATTCATGGTTGTACTGCTTCGCAGTGTGTTCATGTGTTCATGTGTTCATGTGTTCATGTGTTCATGTGTTCATGTGTTAAGGTGTTATAGTGTTAAAGAAAGGAGCTTAATACAGTCTCAGCGGGACGGCAATCAACAGCCCCGGGTGTCAATCCGGGGTGGAAGGTGCCAGAATGGATAAACCTTCGCCCGGATTGGGATAAAAGCTACGTGTTGGCTCTAAGGTTGGCCCGGGCATGTTTTGGAGAGCCTTTGTAAATCCTCATACCGAGGCAGATCATAAGAAGGTCCATCTCCCGGAATATTTGGAATCTGGATGACCTCCTTGATCGAAATTATTATTCAACGCTAAAAATACACTCCATAACTCTCTGTGAAACTCTGTGCCTTCTCTGTTTAGTAACGTGTTTAAGTGCCCACGTGTTTATGTGTTAAAGGGTTGGTGGTTTAGTAGTCAGCTATCAGTCCTCAGCTGTCAGTTACCGAGCTTACCCTTGCTCTCTCCCTATTCACGCTGTGCCTGAACAAGGAGGGAGACACAAGAAATGCGGACTTTAGCTTATTCCCAGTGGGATGCGATGATGCCAGAACTTCAAAGCATGTTTGAATCTTTAATCAACAACAAAAAACGCATAGCTAAACCATTAAGACAATCTTTAAACTTACCTGAAATTACCAAGCCGTTGTGGCTTTACAATGGGAGTCTATAGTCGCAAATCTTTCATCTTATATCTCGAACCTTTACTTAAGATGCCGGAGCTTATCCGGGTTCAGTACAACATAGATATTTGAAATCTTTCCCTTATAAATATGAAAAGACCAAATACCGTGTAGTTCATCATTCACCGATACAGAAAAGCCCGGCAGATTGTTAATTATTTTGGGTGATATGTCGAAATTGCCCCGTTCTTTGCTGGCAATACCCATAATGAACCGGCTGATTTTATCGTCTCCATAAATAGGTTTGCGGGCAGCTGTCCGTTTACCTCCTCCATCCGAATACAAAACGGCTTCTTCGGCCAGTAACTCTTTCAACTGGTCAACATCTCCCCTGGCTATGGCTTTTTTGAAAGATTGGAGGAGTTCGTGTTGTTTCTCTTTATCCGGAGAAAAACGGGGTCGCTGGAGCTTTATATACTCCCGGGCACGTTGTGCTATTTTCCGGCAGTTAGCTTCTGATTTGTTGATGATGTCCGAAATTTCGGCATACTCATATCCAAAAAGCTCCCGCAGTAAGTACACCGCCCGCTCTACAGGGGAGAGCGATTCCAGCATCACCAAAAAAGCAGTGGAGATGAGTTCCGATACTTCCAGCCGTTTTTCTCATCCTTTACCCTTTCAGGGGTTTATGTTTGTAATTTCTTTTAGAAGATAGTTAGGTATTCTAATTCAGTCATACACAGCATAGATTAAAAATAATAAATTAAAAATTTTTAATGCAAGAAGGCTGGTTTTAAATACTCTTACTATTAAATAAACTGCAATGCTTACTATTTAAAAGTGGTTTTATGGGTTTAAAAAATCATTAAACAGGGTAGAATATTTAGACTACCTGATTAGAAGAAAATGTACAGGAACTCCTAAAGAATTAGCTGAAAAGTTAGGTATTTCGGAACGATGGTTGTATGAAATATTAAATGAATTGAAGCATGATCTTGATTGCCCCATCAAGTATTCAAGAAGGAGGAAGAGTTATATTTACACTACTAAAGGTGGTCTTGTGATTGAGTTTTTGAGTAAGGAAGAACTGAGGGATTTGAATGCTGGTTTTAAAGTTTCTTCTAATTTATCGGATAAAATTTGGATAACTGCTGTATAAGTGCAGTAATAGATCAAATATTGATAGTTCAATTTTAACCTAAATTCAGATGCAATGATGTTAGAAAAAATAGAGTGTAACAAATTGAATGAATTAAGTAAGGAATCACTGATAGAAATAAATGGAGGTGCAATTCCCCCATGGGTAGTCAGATATGGTCCTACAGCTGCAGCTATAGCATGGGAAAGAGCAGTTGAATTATATAACGATTGGGATGCAATTGTTGAAGCTTTCTGGGAAGGTTGGGAAGCAGGTAAAGCAGCTATGGAATGAAAATAAAAAACAAACATAAAATGTTATGAAAAATCTAATAGAGTTAAGTCATGAAGAAATGAAAACCATAAATGGTGGGGATAAATGGTGGCGAGATCTGGCAAAAGGTGTCGGCTATATACTATCCGTACTGAAACATGCGGATTATTCAGGAGATGTCCCTGAGTATGGAGAAGAAATAGCTCCGGGAGTTCGATATGGAATAGATACCAGAGATCACTGGTAACATCTTTTAATTTTAAAATAGATCTGCTCTGTGATTTCAGAGCAGATCTTTAATATATATAAATGAAATATAATATTATTCTTAGGTCATTTTTGTATTCCATGTTATATGCCTTTGTAATTGAGGCTTATAATACAAGTCTTGAAATATCGGAATTTGATATTAAGTACTTTTTGAAAGTCGCCTTAATATTTTTTGCGGTTACTATTGTTTTAAAAGTTCTGTTCGAGAGAAAATCAGAACGAACTGAATAGTATTATCCTGTAGAAATGCTTTTCCCAAAAGAAATAATTGAACAGACCACACATAGCCTGGCCGTACGACATACTATAAGGTCTCAAGTTCTCTATACCCTGACGATATGTTTTATGGTGGGTATATTTGCAATGCTTCCCTTTATTAAGGTAGATGTAAGTGTGAAAAGTGGTGGAATTATCCGGTCTGCAACAGAACGACAGGTTCTCAAGGTTCCTGTTACTGGGATTGTCTCCGATTATACAATTCATGAAAATAAAACCGTTCAAAAAGGGGAGTTGCTTGTAGCCATGGAAGCAGAAGATGTGGAACAAAGCATCCGCTATAATCAACAGAAGCAGGAGGCAATTCGTGAATATATCTGGGACTTAAGATCAATCAAAAGGAGATTAGTTGACGATATTGCAATTTCACTGAACACTCCTCTATACCGTTCAGAATGGCTGGCTTTTGAACAGGAAAGAACAGACTTGATAGCAATGGTACGCAATACTGAGTCTGAGTATCTGCGACAGAAGCAGCTTTATGAGAAAGACCTAGTGTCAAGTCAAGTATGTAATGTCGGTATAAAGTTGTATCTTAAAAGAAACTGCTATGACTTCCTACCATGTCACTCTTACCGACCAAGAACGCTCCCAGCTTGAGGCTATAAAATCCAAGGG
>VEMX01000035.1 GCA_009711805.1 Balneolaceae bacterium
TTAAAATGATCTACGTGTAATTTTTTTTAATTGAAGCCATCCAACAAAATAAGTACCTCAAAAATTTGATTAATCTTTTGAGTCAATTCTCAGTTCATTCGGCCTGTTAAGTCCGACAGGCTCCTAGGAACAGAAAACTCTGGAGAAGTTTAGGTTTTCCATTTTGGTTTTTCCCCCATTTTCCTGGAATTGAATTAAGAGAAATTGCCCGTGGAATAGAAAATTACCTCGGAGTTGTATTAGATAATATTCCAAGATTGAGGGCTAACATATTATTCCAATATAAGCGACCAGAATATATAAGCGTATCTCATGGTAAAGAATGGAATCATTGGAAACAGCCGTACTATCGTTACGATATTTATCCAAAACAACAGAACTTATTGGATCAAATTAGTAAATCATTTAATGATAAAATTTTAATAGTCTATGCCTCACCCGCTGCTTGGAAAATGGGTGAGTTAATTGATTTGAAAGTAAATAAGAAAATTATTGATACATCGAATTTTAAGAGAGCTTCGGTATTACAGGGCCATGAAAGGAATACATATATAGAATCTGGCACTTACTCTATTGCATGCAGTGAACCTGTTAGATTTGAAAATTTGAATTTATTAGCTGAACTGGAAGAATTAGAAAATAACGAGATAAATGAAAGAGATGATAATCAGCAATTTGTAGTTCGCTTTGCTAATCGAGTTTCCTCAATAGTTCGTGAAGATCAGAATTACAGCGACTCATTCATAAAATTGATAGAAGATTACTCAAGTTTTTATCAGTATGAGCTTCTATATAGTTTTTTAACAGTATCAGTTTTCAAACAGTTAACAGGTACCCAATGGATTGTAAAATTGTAGACTAATCATCTAGCAAATTCCAATCAAGATCTTATAACATAGCAAATATCTTTACTCGATTATTTCATTTTTAAATCATAAAAATTATGATATCGAAGATTTCATTAAATAAAGTTGCCAGCTACAAAAAATTATCAGTTTTAGAAACCGATAAAAAGGTGAATTTGATTTATGGTTTAAATGGAACAGGAAAAAGTATTCTATCTAATTTTCTTTATTTGCCTACTCATCCTGATTATAAACATAGTTCAGTAGATGGATTAGATGAAAGTCACGACATCCTTGTCTATAACGAGACTTTTATTCAAGACATTTTTTACGAATCAGAAAGCCTTCCGGGTATTTTTACCTTATCTAAGGAAAATAAAGAGGCTGAACAACGTATTGCTAATGCTGAAAAAGAAATCAACCGCATTGAAAAAGAAAAGGAAGTAAAAGAAAAAGAATTAGCTAATGAAGAGAGTCATTTAACTGAGATACGAAAAACTGCTAAGAATAAAATATGGGAAATTAAAAAAGATTATACAGGTGGAGATAGAGTTTTAGAGTTTAGCTTAGAAGGCTATAAAGGTGATAGTAATAAGTTACTTACATTTATTGAGTCTATAGAGAAGCCAGAGTCAAAACCCCAAAAAAGTATTGATCAATTAAAACAAGAAGTGCAGTCACTAAGTGGTGGTAATGCTCAGAAATATAATCTGTTACCACAAATAAGTTTTACAGTTCATGATATCGAACAGAATGATCTATTTGAAAAACAAATTATTGGTAACGAAAATAGCAGTGTTGCTGGATTAATAAATAAGCTTGGAAATTCAGATTGGGTTAAAGATGGCATTAAGTATTTACCCAAAGAATTAAATCAAGAAAAAGAAGCTTGTCCATTCGCCAGCAAAAAACTATCACAGAAGAATTGATTGATAGTATTAAAGATTACTTCGATGAAACTTTTGAATCCGATATCAATTCACTTAAAAAACTACTAAACAGGTATTCTGAGGCTACTGAAACGATACCTGATATTTCGGTATTTGAGAATAATCCTATGTACGAACCTTTCGAAAAAGATTTCGAATTAAAGTACAACGCTTTTAAGCAGATTATTGAGACAAATACAGAATTGATAGAGGACAAAATCAAATCTCCAAGTGTCCCCATAAACCTGAAAGATTCAAGACCATCTTTCAATGATTTAGATGATCTAATTGGAGAGATCAATGAAAAAATTATTAGTCACAACAATAAAATTGATAAAAAGGAGTCTGAATTTAAGAAGTTGAAAGCTGCTTTTGGGATTTAATGCGTTGGGAATATGACAATACAATTAACTCTTTAAATGCAGAGACAAAAAAATCAAATCAAAAGATTAAATCCTTAACAAGTAAAGTTCAAGATTTTAAGGATGAAATATCAAAGCAGAATGATGAAATAGTCAAACAACAAAAGAAAACTGTAAACATTGAGGAGGCAATTTCTAATATTAATAATGGCTTAATTGACTTAGGAATTGAAGATTTCAAAATAAAACATCATTCTGAAAATCTTTACAAATTAGTTCGAGGCGAAAGTGATGAAAATATCTTCGAGTCACTTAGTGAGGGAGAAAAAATGGTAATCAGTTTTCTATATTTTCTCGAGCAATGCCGAGGAAAGAGAGATGTTAGTGAAGCAGCGAAAAAGAAGATAATTGTTATAGATGATCCAATATCGAGTCTTTCACATATTTAAAGGAAATCAGAACAGTAACGGAATGGGCGGAAGAGATGGGGTACAGCTGTCCGAAGTATTTTTATCGAAGATTCAAGAAGTATTATGGCGTCCCTCCCAAATCAAAACTTGTTGAACTTAGAATTGATAAATTTCATGAAATTATTAGGGATAACCCTCAGGTGAGCTGTTTTGAGATAGGATTTGAGCTTGGTATAGGAGATGAGAACGATTTAAATAAATACATTAATAGACATACTGACCAACCTCCGACAGAGTGGAAAAATGGGTGGTAAAAACAGGTAGTAAAAGTAGTTGTTGTTGTTGTTTTTCTTTTTATAGAAAATAATGTTGACCATTTTAACTAAACAATATTTGATTATGAGAAAGCAACTTTTTAAAATTTTAGCAGCTTCTTTTTTGGCTGTTATTCTGGCTTTGAATTTAACTTCAACTCTTACATTTGAGTCGGGGGGAGAAGATGCTGAAGCCAGATCTATGGATTTAGGCGAGAGTCCTTGCTGGGGAGCAGGGCTATCTGTGCTCGGGGGTGAATACACTCGATGTACTACTTGTAAAGTTGAAAAGGGAAAGGTGGGACATGGTCCTTCATCTACATGTACACCTCCTATGGAATGATTAAACTAATAGATAACTGGGATGTCAATAAAGTGACATCCCTTCCATTTATTTTAATATATACACAATGAAGTTTTACTGGTTTCAATTTTTTTTAGTAATAACTATTATTGGGTGTTCATCCGAAAAAGAGGATAAAAAGGCTGATTTAATTACGGGATTCCCTACCCCTGTTACTATAGATGGAGATCGTATACTTGAGCGTGAAACCGGCTTATTGTATCTAAAAAAGATAGACTCATTATTAGTAGTTAGTACTGAGGCTGACACTCTTATTAAGGTATATGATGAAAACGAAAATTTTGTGAGTGGTTTTGGTAGAATTGGAAGGGGACCAAACGAATTTAGTAGTCCTCCTTTTATTTCAGAAGGTATAATAAAAGGGGATAAAAAATACATATTTGCTTATAATTCACAGCTAAACAAACTAAATGTAATTGATTTAAATAAAACCATTAAATCAAATAAAATAGTCTCATTAAAAGAGTATGAGTTTCCATCAGATCTTATGGGGGTTTCAAATATTTTCTATGTTAATGAGGATACTTTAATGGGAATGTATAGCGATCACTTCTATAAAAAGTTAGATGGTAAAAAGGGGGGATTCTATTACTTCCCAAAAACAAAAAAATTTGAAACTTTTGAACTAACAAATTTAACAATCGACCCCTTTAGTACTATTGACGAATCAAATTTGAACGCAAGATTTCCTATTCTTTCACGTGATCGGAAAACATTTGCGCTTTTAATGAGATACGCTCCCATTTTTGAAATACTTGATGTGGGCTCTAAATCTGTAAATACTTTTTATATTGAATCATACCCTGAGACTTATGTTTATAGTTTGGAAGCATATAGAGATTTCGAGCTTACTAATTATTATGATTTTGCTTATTCAGGAGAAAAATATATATACATATTATATAAAGGTAAGCCATTTTCATTAGAGCCGAAAAAGAGTAAGATCCAAGTGCTTGATTGGGATAGAAATCCCATTGCTGAATATATAGTGCCAAAAGAATATGGACTTAGTCTGTTTGCAGTAGATGAAGATAAAAAGGTATTGTATGGGCTAAGCTACAGAAACGATGCCATTTATCGATTTTATTATGGGGATGCAGATGAAAGATAAAACTTTTGTTTTAATAATTATTCTACTTGGGCTTTTGAATGTATGGTCATTATACACTAACAATCAAAGACAAGCTCAGATTGATTCTTACAAATCCCAAATTCAAAAAATGAGTCTGTTTGGAAAGGGAACCAATCCAGATTGGGGTTTCGAAAAAGTAGGAAAAACTCCTGCTAAAATTGTAGCTCCAGAAGTTGATATAAAAAAAGAAGGACTAACGATCTCTATATTTTTTACAGACAGAGGATGTTTGACTTGTGTTGAAAATGAAGTCAAAAATATAAACCAACTTTTTCAGGATCATACAAGCAAATTGAATGTGTATTTAATGAGTCACAATAAGTCATATTTATCCAGATTGTTTGGTGCTAAGTTTGTTTACAAAAACTTAGACCCGGAAGTAAAAGTACTTGACAATGATTTTGATTTTGGGAACCCGGTTGTACTTATTACAGATGTAAACGGACTTGTTCATCGAATCCACATAGGTGAGAAAGAAAATGTTAAAAAAAGTGATCAGTTTTATAAAGAATTGGATTCATTACTGAGCTCACTATAGGTCAAACGGGGATGATCTGATCTCCTTCCCACCTGGCGCAAGCGTCCGCTTGTGTCACCTCTGCTCTGCCACTAAGCATACCAAAGATCATTCGTTACATTGATCTGTAAGGAATAGCCTGTTCACTGGTCTAACTGCTAAAAAGAAACCAATGAACAGAAAGTATAAATTCACCAATGCTCCCCTGCGCTTCTAGCATGTTTAATAACTACTCAGCGGTGTGGTTTATGGCTTAACGCTTCACTGCGTTAGCTTCTTCACGCATTCTTTTCTAAGGCCGATGGATGGGTTGGGGAGTGAGAAGTGAAAAGGCAGAAAAAAGTTCAATAAACTATTATTCAGCCGCCCCGCCTTCATCTAAAATAGCTTTCGGAGGGTAGGTTTATATGAAGGTGTTTATTGAACATTTTGGACTACAAATAACCATAACACATACATTTTAATGAAATTGAGGAATGAATGATATACATTTACGCAGATGAAATGTTTATCGATACTATGCAACCTCAAGCCAGTGATAAAATTATTTTCCTTTTTATGAGTTTATTACCATACTACAGAAGTATTCAAACTAGTTGAGAAAAGCTATGATCGACGAAAACATCAAAAAGCAGGCGCTTGAACTTTCGCTTCAGGAACGCGCCGAACTTGCACATATGCTGATCGATAGTCTTCACCCAGAAAAGGAATTCGAATCTGAGGAGGCCTGGTCAGAAGAACTAAAGAAACGTATTGACCGATATGAACAAGGTAAAAGTTCTACAAAACCTTGGAGTGAAGTAAAAAAAAATGCGCAGTCACTTCTTGACTGATGAGCAAAATGGCCTTTGAACTTGACGATGCGGCAGAGGCCGAGTTTTACGATATCGTTGATTATTACAAACAATTTGATCAGACGCTTTCCTACGATTTTATTCAAGAGTTTGAAGATGCTGCTCAGCGACTTATAAAATTCCCCAAAGCAGGCCATCCCTATCTTCATCAGACTAAACGTACTTTTCTGAATCGGTTCCCTTATGCAATTGTGTACAAGGTTTACAGGGATGAATTAATCATGGTTTTTGCCATTATGCATATGAAACGAAAACCGGATTATTGGGAAAAGCGCCTTAAATAAATAGCAGGTTGCATAACCAGCAAATCAACCGGACGTGTTTGCATTTGGTTACTTACATTCAAGTTTGTCGGCACGCCGGTTATTTGCCAAACCGTTAGCTAGTTTTTTTACGAAATGAATATTCACGCAGTCACAAATAAGATTAATGAAGCTGATTTCTTCTTTGAGAAGTTAAAGCACTCTTCAACTGAACCAGTAAATAGGTCTGAAACAGAATATTATTTGAGTGCATTTTTATCTGCTGCAAGAAGTTTTACTTTCGTTCTTCAAAAAATGTGTAAACATGATCGAAATTTTTCAGATTTTGAAGAATGGTATCGTAATCAATTGAAAAAATTGGAGTCTTACCAATTTTCAGAATATTTTAAAGAATTCAGAAATGTTGCTCTTAAAGAAGGAGTATCAGTTTTAAGTGGCGGAGCCATTTATACCAATGAAGATGGTGAGATGGTATCTGAAATCCATCTGTCTCACCAAACAATTCAATTCAAAAATATTAAGATACCAGACAACTTTTTAGAAGAGTCATTTAACTACCTAAAAATTCTTGTTTCAATTTATTGGGATTTTCTTGTTGAGTTTGGAGAAAAAATTGATCCTTGGCGAATTCATACAATTAATTTCCTTAAGAAAAACAATGACCATCAACATGATTTAATTTACTCAAGCATTGAAGATTTTGAAGGAGAGCTTACCAAAGAAATAGAAACGAACAAACTGTTTTCTAATTCTAAACCACATAAAATTGTTGATCAATTATTTGAAAAATATTTAAAAATAAATCGCTTTAAATAAAACTTAGTTAAGCTATTTTCTCATATATGAAAAAGAATTTAACAATTATTGCTTCATTGGTATTCATATTAAGCTGCTCTATATTCGACAATAAAGAAGACCGCCCCGGGAAAATCCCAATCCAAGAATTAATGGCTGCTCCTGATACCTTATACATTGATAGTCAGCCTTTCGTTTTAAGGACGTACATGTGGCGAGACTTTCAACCTATTTCACCTCCGGATGGTAAGCCTCTTATCGCTATCTTTTGGGTTTATTCTGCGGATTCAACGAAGATTCCTGAATCTTTAACTGCTAATGCCGCTTGGATTATTAATGAAAATAAAATTTGGGATACATATTTAACGGGAGAAGAACCTCCACCAAGTCAACAGCAGCCATATCAACTATATGAAGTTGCCAGAAACGGACCAAAATGGGGACCTGGAATTGAAGTAGACGTGGTTTTACAACTTCAAAGCAATACAGATGGGAATAAACATCTAATAAGGGCTTCCACTCAATTTATTGGACGGACTGATTGAATACCATTTACTTACCATTATTTGTCAAATCTTTCGATAAGTGGTGTAACATCTTTAAAAAAAACATTGTCAAGGGCACATAGTTTCCCCACCGTAGATTTTACGTTTCTCTAATACTCATTATAGCAAAATGCCGTTTTCATCCTCTAATGGCGTGGTCGGTCAGGTGATCTTTCCGGCGCTACCGGCGGTCCCCCGAAGGGAAGCCGTTGGCTCAAACATCTTTACGGGCTTATTCCCGCCACTCCGGACAGTACTGTCCCGGCAATAGTCAAAAACAACTCATATCTTTTCTATTTTTCTTCACCACCTAGCGCAAGTGTCCGCTTGTGCATCTCTGATCTGCCACTAAGCATACTAATAGCATTCGTTAACTTGATCTGTGGAGTCACTTGCTCACAGGTTTAACTGCTAAAAAGAAACCAATGAGCAGAACGTACAAATTCTTGGATCAACCGCGGCTACCGACAATCATTCAAAACAACTAACACCCTTTCTATTTTCCTTCCCCAATAAACTCATTAATGAGCACAGGGTCTCCAAATCCAAGCTGTTTCAAGCGGTTTAACTGGGTTTTGGCATCGCCAACCACCAGGTAGATCATTTTGTCGGGGTTGGCATATTGCCGGGCCAGTTTCTGTATATCTTCTTTGGTGATGTCTTTCACAATTTCTTCCCGCTTTTTAACATAACTGGCCGACCAGTCATAAGCGCTCATATTCTGGAGTACCCTCAGCTTGGCTCCATTTGTCTCAAACGCCCGGGCGTTACTCTTCAGTAAAAAGCTTTTGGTGTTTTCGAGGTCGGTGTCGGTAAAGGTTGAAGGGTATTCTTCCAGGATCTCTTTTACCAGTTGGGCAGATTCCAATGTAACATTGCTACGCACACCGCTGCTGATGGTAAAGGGGCCTTTTAACTGTGAGCCAGAAAAACCGGAACGGATACCATAAGTGTAACCTTTGCCCTCACGGAGTTCCTGGGTGAGGCGGGAGGCAAATCCACCGCCGCCAAGGATATAGTTCATGATAGCGGCCGGGTAGTAATCATCATCGGTTTCAGCCATTCCAAGATAGCCGAACCGCAATACCGATTGCTTGGCCCCGGGCACATCATAAAAATACACTTTTGATTCAGATACGGCTTCCGGGGTCTCATACTCTGGAATTTCAACATTCTTGCTTGCCCAGTTAGCTTCAAGGCTTGAAAGAGAATTCAGAACCTGTTCCTGGGTAATAGAACCCACCACATGCATATCGGCCAGCGAAGGGGAGAGGTTGTTGGTATAGTATTCCTTAAGGTCGTCCAGCGTAATCGACTCCACACTTTCAATGGTACCGGACGGATTGTAGGAGAGAATGTGATCTTCTCCATACAGCAGCTTGTTATAGGCGTTGGAAGCAATACTGTTGGGGCTGGCACTCATTTGTGCAATGCTACTCAGGGTGCTTTGTTTGGCGAGGGCGAACTCGCCTTCATCCCATCGGGGTTCCAGCAGCATTTCTTCTACAAGCTTAATGGTTTCAGGATAGTTACGGGCCAGACTGTTACCGCTTACCGTGATATACTGGCGGCCGGCACTGATATTGATACTTGCTCCAAGCTCATCGATGGCTTCTTCCAGCTCTTCCGGAGTTTTATCTGCGGTGCCCTTGGTCATAAGGTCTGCCATCAGCTTCGATATTCCTACTTTCGAAGGATCTTCCAGTAGCAATCCGCCTTTTATGCGGATGTTGAACTGTACCAGGGGCAGCTCATCATTCTCAATGCCATATACCTGCATACCATTGCTTAGGTCGGCCGACCAGGTTTCCGGTACCTTAATGTCGGGGCTTTCACCATATGGTGGCTCCTGGCTGCGGTCGAAGCTGGAAGGGGTGCGTTCGTAATCGCTGCTCTCGGGAAGGGTAAAGGATTCGCCCTCAGCATTTTGCACAATCTTTTCTTCTACCACATTGGCCGGTTCCGAATCAGAGACAGCAAGATCTGTCTGCCCACGGGGTACAAAGCTGGTGATAATCTTGTCTTTGTTTCTGATATACTGCTCATACACCCGCATAACATCTTCCTTGGTTACGGCCAGGGTGTGTTCAATATCCCGGTTGATGTAGCCGGGATCATCGGCAAAAATATTATACTGCGCCAATTGAAATGCTTTACCCAACACGCTTGAGAGTCTGTTATAGTAGTTTGTTTCTATTCCTGCTTTAATGCGGTCGAGGTCGGCCTGGCTAAAGCTTTCACTTTCGAAGCGGTTAAATGCCTCCTGAATAGCAGCGTTTACATCGTCAAGGTCTTTATTGGGATAAGCCCGTGCGGTGAGGGTGATTTCACCGGCTATTTCAGAATTCCCGCTTCTCATAGATACTCTTGGAACCAGTTCCTGCTCTTCAACCAATACTTTATAAAAAGGAGATTTCTTCCCGCCGGTTAACAGTTGCCCAAGGATATTGAGCGCATATGAATCCTCATGATACATATCAACGCCCGGCCAGGTCATGCGGAGCTCGGGGAGCCGGGCAAAGTTATCTTCATAGTAGAGTTTCTTGGTTTCATCAAGGGTAGCAGGGCGGTCTTCGAGTGGGGTGATTTCTTCGCCTCGCGGGATCTCATCAAAGTATTTGTGAACCCACTCTTTAGCCTGATCCACATCAAAATCCCCGGCTATTACAAGGGTGGCGTTATTCGGCACATACCATTTGTTGTAGAATTCCTTTACATCGGCAAGGGTTGCAGCTTGCAGGTCTTCCAGCGAACCAATTACCTGCCAGCTGTAGGGATGGCCTTCGGGATACAGGTTTTTACCGATTACATAGTTGGTATGCCCATAGGGGCGGTTATCATTGCTCTGGCGTTTTTCATTCTTTACTACCTGCTTTTCTTTGGCTACCACTGCCTCGGTTACTGTGTTAATGAAGTAGCCCACTTTATCAGCTTCAGCCCAGATCATTTTTTCAAGGGCATCTTTGGGAACCGTTTGGAAGTAATTGGTGCGATCGCGGCTGGTAGATCCATTGGCACCCGAGCCCCCGATGCGGCTGCTCATTTTGTCCAGTCCGCCTTTGCCAAGGTTTTCAGATTCCAGGAACAGCAGGTGCTCAAAAAGATGGGCAAATCCTGTACGACCTGTTTTCTCCCGGGCAGATCCCACATGAAAGGTAAGGGCAACGGCCACCACAGGATCCGAATGGTCTTGATGGAAAACAACCTCCAGGCCGTTATCCAGCGTTATTTTTTCATAATCAATGTTGAATTGTTTTTGCTGCTGGGGGGAGGAACAGGCGGTCATCATTAAACAAACAAAAAGACAAAATGATGACAGGGGCTTAAGACTGGATTTCATAACGTTTCTTATAGATTTAATTTTAAGCGAATATACTTTTTGGCGGGATCACGATTTGTTAAAGAATGCATTGGGTTTCTGCCAAGAAAAAAAAATTATAGTATAATGACTATCCTCATTTTTTAACCTCTCCCGGGCAATAGTCAAATTTTCTGTAGGCGGGCAAATTTTCCTCTTCTTGTAGATAAGGGGAAAGGGATGAGGTCGCAAGATGCCTGGTTTATTCAAAGCAGCCCGGTATTATAATCAACCCAGAGTATAAGCAGGGTTAACCACTGATGCCGGTATCAGGATTGAGCCCAGATTTTTTTATCTGAAACGAATGAATCATCGACAAATGAAGAAGTGATTTGTATCTTTAGGTATGTTCAGAGTTAAAGACACTATTTTATCTGAAGAGATTGCTACGGCTCGCTTTGCCTGCGATCTTCCCCGATGCAAGGGAGCCTGCTGTGTGGTTGGCGATGCCGGCGCGCCCGTGGTAAAAGGCGAGGTTCCCGTATTGCATAAAGCCTATCGTTTGTTGAAAGATGAACTTCGTCCCGAAGCTATAGAAGTGGCTGAGCGGGAAGGAGTGGTACAGGGCGATCAGAAGGCGGGTTATGAAATTTCCTGTGTTGATGGAGCCGAATGTGTATTTGTGCAGTACGATGAAGAGGATGTTGCCTATTGTACCATACAAAAAGCGTTTATAGAAGGACGGTTCAGCTGGGAAAAACCAATTAGCTGCCATTTATTTCCGCTTCGGTTAAAGCGAATAGCAGATTTTGATTATGCTAATTTTGAATATGTTCCGAAACTATGTTCGGCCGCTTGCGAAAAGGGCAAAGAAGAAGATGTATTTCTTGCAGAATTCCTTGAAGTACCGTTAGTTAGAAGATATGGTAAGGAATGGTTTAAGGAATTTTTGAATTCTTGCAAAGAGATCAGGGAAAAAGAACTGAATGCTACGTAATCAGCAAAATTTAGGACAAAAACAGAAGCAGAGCCTTCAGCAGAAGCTCTCGCCCCAGCAGTTGCAGTATATCAAATTATTGCAGTTGCCCACTATTGCCTTGGAACAGCGGATCAAGGAAGAGATAGAATTAAACCCGGTATTGGAAGAAGGGATCCCTGATGAACAGCCACAGGAAAGTTTAACAGCTGAGGACGAAGCCGAAGAAAAAGAAGAAGCCCTTGAGAGCCTTGAAGAGCACGAAGTAGACTGGGACGAATACGATACCAATACAGAGTATGATGGTGAAGCTTACGAAGGCAACCACTATTCCACGACCTATAACCCTGATCGTGCTGAATGGAGAGAGTTGCCTAATCCCTATCATGTATCCCAACTGGAAAGCCTGGAAGAACAAGTATCGCTGCTGGATTTAACCGAAGAGGAAGAACTTATAGCGGATCAAATTTTAGGTTCACTGGACGAAGATGGTTATTTCAGGAGGGAACCGGAAGCAGTAGTAGACAATATAGCATTTAATGAGGGAATACTGGTTACTTCCGAAGATGTGGAACGGGTTCGACAACAAATTCAAAAGCTGGACCCCATAGGTATTGCCTCCCGCAGCCTGCAAGATTGTCTGGCCATTCAGCTGAGTTATACATCCGAAGAGATGCCAGGCCGCAAGCTGGCGATCCACATTGTAGAAGACGCATGGAAAGCTTTTGAAAAGAAACACTTCTCCAAACTCCTCCATAAATTCAATATTGAAGAAGAAGAACTGAAACAAGCCTTTGAGATTATAAAGGGACTGGATCCCAAGCCGGGAGCCGTTTCAGACCAGATGGCACAGACCGGGAATTATATAGAGCCGGATTTTGAGGTGTATTGGAAAGGAGCCAACAATGGGGAAACCGAAAGAGGGGAGTTCGTCATTAACCTGAACCAGCGGAATGCCCCCTCGCTGCGTATTTCCCCGGATTACAAACAGATGTGGGAGGAAATCAAGGCGAAGAAAAAGAAAGAGGATAGTGAAGCCCGCTCGTTTATGAAGAGTAAAATAAATTCGGCCCAATGGTTTATTGAATCCATCAAACAGCGGCAGAATACTCTTATGAACACCATGAAAACCATTGTGGCCCTGCAGGAAGACTTCTTTCGCTATGGGGATGGTTTAAAGCCCATGATCCTCAAAGACGTTGCCGAACGCATAGGCATGGATATCTCCACCGTATCCCGCGTAGTGAATGGCAAATATGTACAGACCAACTACGGAGTATATGAGCTCAAGTACTTTTTTAATGAGGGACTGGAAACGGAAAGCGGAGAGGAAGTATCCAACCGGGAAGTAAAAAATATCCTGCAGGACCTGGTAGATAACGAGAACAAGAAAAAACCTTACAGCGACCAGCAACTGGCCGACCTGCTCAAAGAAAAAGGATATAAAGTAGCCCGCCGCACCGTCAGTAAATACCGGGAGCAACTCAACCTGCCCGTAGCCCGCCTGAGGAAGCAGATTATTTAGTGGGGATTGGGTGATATAGAGATTAAGGATTGAGTAAGAAGTGAAGAGTTTTTTGAGCCTTAACTTAAGTTTTCAGCCTTATCTATGAATAAGATTCTCCTCAGGGGAGGGCGTCGTTGGCGTGGCTTTTGCAGGGATTGTAAATGTCACACAATTCGGTGACAACATTAGAGCCAAAACCATCAGCGCAACTTAGCGGTACATCTGCGAGAAAGGGAAAGTGGGGAAAAGGCTGGAGGGGTTGGTTCGGGCATAGTAATTTCATGCGGATTTTCGCGGAGGGGAGCCGGCGGTGTTTGTGGGTCTGATGATTGATATTGAAATTCCTACGCTCATGCCTGCCCATCCACAGAAGTCGATATTCCAAAACCATCTGTGCAACTCAGCGGTTCATCTGCGAGCCTCTGCGAGAGAAGGGAAGTTGGGAAAAGGCTGGAGGGGTTGGTTCAGGCATGGTAGTTTCTCGCGGATTTTCGCAGAGTAAGGCGCAGAGTTTCGCGGAGGGGAGCCGGGGGTGTTTGTGGGGCTGATGATGGATATTGAAATTTCTACGCTCATGCCTGCCCATCCACAGAAGTCGATATTCCAAAACCATCTGCGCAACTCAGCGGTTCATCTGCGGACCTCTGCGAGAGAAGGGAAGTTGGGAAAAGGCTGGAGGGGTTGGTTCAGGCATGGTAGTTTCTCGCGGATTTTCGCAGAGTAAGGCGCAGAGTTTCGCGGAGGGGAGCCGGGGGTGTTTATGGGTCTGATGATGGATATTGAAATTTCTACGCTCATGCCTGCCCATCCACAGAAGTCGATATTCCAAAACCATCTGCGCAACTCTGCGGTTCATCTGCGGACCTCTGCGAGAAAGGGAAAGTGGGGGAAAGGCTGGAGGGGTTGGTTCGGGCATAGTAATTTCACGCAGATTTTCGCGGAGGGGAGCCGGGGGTGTTTGTGGGGCTGATGATGGATATTGAAATTCCTACGCTCATGCCTGCCCATCCACAGAAGTCGATATTCCAAAACCATCTGTGCAACTCAGCGGTTCATCTGCGGTCCTCTGCGAGAGGAGAGAAGTGGGGAAAAGGCTGGGGAGGTTAATATGCCGCAGGCATGTCTTGGGCAGTGTATTAGTTAATGAGAGATTGAATGAAAAGGTAAAGGTGAAAGGGGCAGGCGCTAACTAAAGATATGCGAGATCAACATTAGATCCCGAAACACATCAGTCCTCGGTTTTGGTTGTAGAGTAAAGGTTAGAAAAATGGGACAGTTGATGCTCTCTTCTGTGAACTGGCATGCATATTCCTTGAGCTAATCTTGAATGACTTGGGAGAATAAAAATCACGGTATATCGGAACTGCAAGCAGGTTTGGGAAAAATTCGATACAAAAATTCGATAGTAAAATTAGATAGTGAAAGTGTTTGCATGTGTTTTTGGGAATGGAAAGATTTCTTCAGAGTTAGAATTAACGAAGAAACAAGTTATGGGTGGTGTGAAACTAAGTCGGTATTTCCGTTGGATAATAGCTGGGGTATTATTTGTAGCTGGAGTCTTGAAGATAATAGATCCTGGTAACCTTGTTGAAGTGATACTATTCTTTGATTTTTTAAGCGAATCATACGCGTATGTTTTTGTTTATTCAATTTGTGCTTTTGAAATTACTTTGGCTTTTTTGTTGGTGAAAAATTATAAGCCAAAAATGTTGGGGGTAACCGTATTCGGGTTATGTACTCTGTTTTTTCTTATCTCTTTATTTGGCTTTTACAATAATTGGGAAGTTGCATGCGGTTGCTTGGGAAGGTTTTCTTTTGGTTCATTTGATAAGTCAATGATAACAAGAAACTTTACACTTTTTCTGATGGCAGGATGGGTTCTGTATAATTCAGGAAAAGCAAAAGTAAAACTCCAAAAGGAGGATAATTAACCCTAAATAAACAAATGGTGAATACTATGTCGATCAAAAAGTATATAAATAATTTTGTAGCAATTCTGGCTGTTGTCACTCTTGTAAGTGGCTTTCAGATATCCGATTCTCAGGGAATTGTTCAAAGCTTAGAAACAACAATTGGTGTAGAGGAAGCTTATGCGGGGCCTTGTGGGCGAAGAGGGTGTGATGGTACAGCAGTCTATTGTACTTCATATGTTGTGCTTGAAATTGGCAATACACGATGGATACGAGATTGTGAAGGAGTCATTCAAGATGATGATGGCGATGGACCTGGTGTAGATCCGGAGTAACTAACAAATATATTTAAAAACAGGTCTGAGTATTTACTACTTAGACCTGTTAAATATTCTATATTATGCCTAAAAATATAAAATCAGTACTACTATTTATTATCTTTTTTCTGATATGTAACAGCAAAGCTTTTTCTCAAAGTCGGGTTTTTAAAGATGTCGAACTTCAGGTTGAAGAGGAGATGGTGTTATCTGATCATGAGATATTTCTTCCAATGTTATTAGATATAAATCGAAAAGGGGAAATTATTTTCTTTGATTTCGCGGAGTATAATATAGTTTCTGTAAATATGGATGATTTTAAGTTTAAATTATTCGGTAAAGGTAAGGGGAGAGGTCCAGGAGAATTTAGCATGGTTATGGATCTAAGAATAAGTGATTCAGATGATATTCTCTTTGCTGATCCACGTAAACGAAAATTAATCGAATGGAATCTTGAAAGTGGGTTTAAAAAGGAATATAAATTAGAGAATAAGCATGTGATCCCTTCTCGAATCGTTGTCTGTGAAAATTCCGGGGCTGTTTATGTACTCTCTTCCAGGTATGGGAAATCGGGTATTTTTCATAAGTATAGCAGAAACATTAAGCATATGGTTTCATTTCAAGAAAAAGCTAAGCGTTTTGAGAAGCAGCTTCCATTTTATACTGATGGAGAAATTAGTTGTGATAAAGATGGAAATCTTTTTTACGCAGCAAAATATGCCAATATTATCAGGAAGTATGATGGAAAAGGTACGTTAATATTTGAAACCCCGGTATATGATTTTGAGCCAAATGAAGAGGTTATACAACGAAATGGTAATTTTTTTGACTTAGCAGATGGAGTGAGAAGAGCAAGTGGGGATACTCGAATTGTAGATGATAATCTTATTGTAGGCCATTCGGGAAGAGAAGATGCTAAATTGGAATTATTGGATGTGTATTCTACAAAGGATGCAACGTATAGATATTCGATTAAAATGCCTCATACATTCCAGGAATTTGTAATGTACAAAGACTATATAGTTGTATTGCGTGAGGATGGCCAAGGGGAGATACGGTTGACGATATACAAGCACGATATTACAGAACTATTTTGAAGCAATATGTAGCCTATGCCGTGATAATAATAGGAGCAGTGCTGCTTATTATACTTATTGTAAGAGTCTCTATATACAAAGTACAGACAAATTCAATGGCGGAAGAGATTACAGCAGGTAATTATATCATTGTGCTTAAAACAAATCGGAGTACTAATTTTTCAGCAAAGGAAATCATTGCTTTTGAAAAAGATGGTACAATTTTTATTAAACGCTTGGCAGCATTACCGGAAGATACCGTATATGGAATTGGGAATGAGATGTTGATAAACTCGATTAACTATCCTCTCGATTCCGTTACTCTTATGCTGCCTGGGGTAAGTGAAGATGGATATATAGTTTCAAATTGGGTGCCTTACTTTAAATATTTGTTCAAAAAAACATCTGAGTCTCTGTATAATTCGAACAAGAATCTAATAAAGGAATCACTTTTTATTGTTCCAACGAATTATTTTTTCGTAATTGGGGATAATTATTTCGAAAGCATGGATAGCCGATTTTGGGGATTTGTTCACAAAGATCAGATCATTGGAAAGGTAATTACTGTTTTTTAGGGGTTTCATTTGCCTGTTTACATTTTTTTTCGTTTTATAGAGGAGCGATGATTGCAGTACCAGCACCTGTTAGCACATCATCATAGGGAAAACGTTGGTTACAGCTTAGGGTTAATGAGAAAAAGAAACATTAACACCTAAATTATCGATCTATGAGTTTACCAATAGAAAAGGCTGTTGAAGTTGTAAAACAGAACCTCAGCGAGGTATGTACGGTACAAGAATGGGCAGATGTGATGGGGTTCAAAAGTTCACGTCAATTTTCAAAAAATTTTCGCGATCATTATGGGGTAAGACCGTCCAAAAAAATAACTCAGATTAAAATTGAGCGAGTTAAAATGCTCATCAATGAGAGCGAAGAAGTAAAACATTTTATTATCGCTAACGAAATCGGCCTTCCCGATGAACAAGCCCTCTACAAATTTATGAAGTATCACACGGGTCAAAGCCCTTCTGGTATACGGCAGGTTTAAGCGACATTCTAATTATAGATGTATAGTACTAAATATCAGTTTACTACTATTATAGTTTGCAATACCACGATATTTTATTATCATCCCTAAGTAATAAAATTTATTTCATTTGCTACTTAAAAAACCAATAGCTTCCATCATATTAGTACTGGCAGTCCTTATTTTCGGGGGAATTGCTCTTGAACGTTTATCCATAGAGTTGATGCCGGATATCGCACGGCCCACGCTCATGGTAAAAACCGGCTATAGCGGGGCTCCGGCATCCGAGGTCGAGTTCAGGGTAACGGAGCCCCTGGAACAGGTAATGAGTTCGGTTCGGGGTGTTAAAGAAGTAAGGGGGCTTTCACGCCAGGGACAAAGCCTTATTTTTCTGACCTTCGAATGGGGGTTCGATATGGATATCGCTTTCCTGAATGTGAGGGAAGAACTCGATAAGGTAAGCGCCCGGATTCCCGAGCAGGCTGAACGGCCAAAGCTGGTGTATTCCTCTGCATCCGATGAGCCAATCGCGACCATAGGGTTGAGATTGGCTAAAGTATCAAACCAGGAATTTTCGAATCGTTTGTCGTTGAAGCGGTGGGCCGAGCAAGTGTTTACCCGCAGACTGGAGCAACAGGATGGGATTGCACAAGCCATGTTGGTGGGAGAAGTGTCGCCAGAGGTGCAAATTCGTTTTAATCCCCGCTTGCTCGATCGATACAACTTGTCTATTGCGGATGTACAAAATAGAGTAGAAGCAGCCAATGTATTTGCATCAACGGGGGAGCTTAGGGATGGCTGGTACCGGTATTCATTGAAAATACAAAGCCGCATCCAGTCGATGGATCATATCCGGAATATTCCGGTTACTTCTTTGGCTAATGGCCGCGTACTCACCCTTAATGAACTTGCTGATGTAGTAATGGCTGAAGCGGATCCTACTTCCTTTGCTTTACTGGATGGGGAAGAGGTGCTTAATGTATTGGTGAAAAAAGAGTACGGAGCTAACACGGTTGAAGTATTCAAAACATTGAGTACAACACTGGGCGAAGTTCGCGAGCAGAACCCGGATATTGATATTGAAGTAATTCAGGAGGATGCCAGCTATATTGAGAATTCAATATCCAACCTGCTGCAAACACTTATTATAGGTGGTATTCTTGCCTTTACCGTACTCTTCTTTTTTCTGGATGATATGCGAAGTCCGTTTACTATCGGGATCTCCATTCCGGTAAGTATCTTCCTGACTTTCGTGGCTATGTACCTTTTTGATATTCAGTTAAATATTATTTCGCTAAGTGGACTTACCCTGGGGATTGGCTTGTTGTTGGATAATGCCATTGTGGTGCTGGAAAATATTAACCGCTATCGGCAAAAAGGACTGGGGCGACTGGAGGCTGCACGGGAGGGAACCAAAGAAATCAGCCTGGCGGTAACAGCTTCAACGTTTACAACTATATCGGTATTTCTGCCCCTGATATTTCTTGGTGGATTTGAAGGAGCTTTCTTCCGTGACCTGGCAGCTACATTGTCGTTTAGTTTACTCTCCTCACTCTTGGTTGCCCTGCTTATATTACCCGTGTTTGTAGCTCATTTCAGCAAAAAGAATAACAGCCGGGGATTTTTGAGTAAAATTTCGGATGGTTTGGATTTTGTTATTCGAAAGTATGAGCAGAACCTGGCTAAAGCAATTAAGAAACCCATACCTATGCTGGGTATTGCCACTGTATTACTGCTGTTGGCAGCTTGGGCTTTTATGACCATCCCCAAAGGGATATTACCGGCAGATGAACCTTCTTCCGTTGATTACCTGGTTACCATGCCTGGGAATACTTCCCTGAGATCATCCAAAAGCGCAGCTACCGAGCTTTCGAATGTGGTAAAACAGGAGATGGGGGAACGCAATATACTATCACTCGGGGGATATACTGATAACAGTAATCTTGAATCCATCACTAATGAGGGGCTTAACAAATTTACGATCTCCATTCCTGTAAATGGTTTTGACGAAGCTGAAAAAGCAGAAGAAATAATGGAGAGGCTGGCCGAAACTTATACTTTGTGGAATTTCAGCAAGAATGATGAAGGCGGTTTTGGAAGTTTCGGCGTTTCGGAAGAAGCACCGGTGCAGTTAAGTATTGTGGGTACAGACCGGGAACTGAGTAAACGGGTTGGAGTAAAGCTTCGCGAATATCTTGCGGGGGATTTTACGGATTTAAGCTTCAGAGAGAAATACCCGCAGCGTATACAGGCATACCAAATCAGGTATAAATCGGATGAGCTGCTGGCCTATGAACTGCCAGAGCGAACCGTTACCCATTATCTTGAATCATTAACTCGCGGGGCACTTGTCACCGACTGGAACCGGCAGGATGAACAGATTTCGGTTCGTATGATTGGAGAACGAAGCCGTTCTGTTGATCCAAAAGAAATCAGTTTTCCATACAAAGATAAGATTATTCCCCTTGCTAACATTGCCGACATTACACTGGTTGAAGAAGCGGAACAGCTCGAACGTAAAGGTCAGTCACCCATATTGACATACAGTACCAGCCTGAGTTTCTTCGACTGGTGGTGGTACGGCGGTGAACTTAAAAGCCGGGTCAACCAATTCATGCAAAAAACCGGTTACGAGGTTAAAATAGGAGGCACTGCCCTGCAGGTAATAGAATTGCTCACCGACCTTGGTTTGTTGCTGTTAATCAGTGTATTGCTGATATACTTGATTCTGGCCATTCAGTACGAAAATCTCAAGTACCCTTTTATAATTATTCTGGCTATTCCTTTTGCGTGGGTTGGCTCTGTTTATGCGCTCTACCTTGGAGGTGTGAGCCTGAATTCACTTTCTTTTATGGGAATACTAATCCTTACAGGAATTGCGGTTAATGATTCTATTCTTAAAGTTGACTTCATGCGTCGCTATTACGAAGAAACAGGAAATTTAAATGAATCAATTAAGCAGGCTGGAATTAACCGGTTCCGCCCTGTGGTAATGACCAGTTTAACAACCATTCTCGGGCTTATTCCCATGTTAGTGCCTTTTGGGGATGGATACATATTCAGAAAATCGCTGGCTATCGCTCTTATGGGGGGCATGGTAACCAGTACCTTATTGACGCTCTACATAATCCCACTCGTTTTTAAATTGATTGAGGGGCGAAAAAGAAAAACAGTATCAAAATGAGACTTATGAAAACATTGTCTTTAACCCGATTTTTAGTTCTGTTCTTAATGGTGGTTACCGGGCTGGTATTTAGTTCCTGTAAGCCGGCTGAAGAAGAAACCCCGGAACCCCCGGATGAAGAAAGTATCGACATACGCCCGGAAGTGGTATTTGATGTAGCAACAGATGAACCCTTACAGTTTTATATAGAGAGCCGGGGAGTCGCTGAGCCTCAGCGCAGGACCAAAATTATTGCCCGCATAGGCGGTGTTGTTGAAGAGCACAATATCGAAGAAGGCCTCAGGGTACAGAAAGGAGATTTGCTTTTACAGCTGGAGGATGAAGAGCATACGTATGATCTTGAGAAAGCCCGTACCGAATTTCTGCAAGCAAAAGATGAATATGAAAGAAAGCTTCGGTCACAAAGAAGTACCGGGGTTGAAATTAATAATCAAACCGATGAGCTCACAAAAATTAACTCGGGATATGCCCACGCCAAAGTTGATTACGATCGGGCCAAGCTCAATTACAGCTATACCAGGGTAACAGCACCTTTCGGAGGTGTACTTTCTCTCCGGGAAGCGGTAAAGAATAACATGTTTATATCGGAAGGCTCGTATATATCGGCAGGACGTGAATTGGCAACCTTGATAGACGACCGGACAGTAAACATAAGGTTTGAAGTGCTGGAGGCTGAAGTCCCTAATTTGGAGGTGGGAATGTCAGTACAACTCACTGATCCCAATGACCATACTTATGAAGGTACCATAGTAGCGGTTTCCCCCGAGATAGATTCCGATACCAAAACAGGACAAGTGTTGATTGAAGTAGACAACCCGGATGGAGCCATAAAAACAGGTATGACACTTGAAGGACGAATTTTTATACGAAGTGTGAAAAGTAAAGTGAAAATGCCCCGCGAAGCCCTGCTGGAAAGAGATGGGCGGACGCTGGTATTCAAACTAAACGGCGACGAGGCACAATGGATATATGTAACTCCGGTAGATATGAATACCGAATGGGTGCTGATCGATCATGAAGAGATAAATCCAGGAGATACCCTGGCGGTAGATCAGCACTTTAGCATTAGCCACCAGCAGAAGATAGTGCCATTATTGGTTGACTAAGTTAACATCTCTCTGGCTGCTGTTTTGTCAATCTAATCCTTAAATCCACTATGAAAGAACTCTTTCGGCGACGATACCTCATTTCTTTCTTTTATATCATTATATGTGTGATTGGGATATCGGTGTGGCAGCTTATACCTATAGAAAACACACCCGATCTTCGTAAGCCGGTGGTAACGGTTAGCTACTCATGGGGAAGCACTTCTCCGGAAGTGATGGAGCAGGAGGTAACCCGGAAGGTAGAACGTGAAGCCAATCGGCTCAGGGATGTAGAAAAAATACGCTCAGTTACCAACGAGGGGCGATCGAGTGTAACTATCACATTCTATAAAGATGCCCCGGTAGACTACCGGGTACTCGAACTCAGAGAATATTTGTTAAGCCTGGATGAAACCCTTCCCGAAGGCATTCGCCCGCCTTCTATTAGCCGGCAGGTTCCCAAAGAACTCGAAGACCAGCAAACGTTTATTGTTTACAGCCTGAATGCGGATTTGGCTCCCCGTGCATTGTTGGAATATACCCGTAACCGAATAGTGCCAAAGTTATTGGGAATAGAAGGTCTTGCCGATGTGGATATACAGGGGGTATTGGATCCCGCACTTATCATCGAGTTTGACAAGGGGGAATTGGAGAAGTACAATTTAAATCCTACATCAATCCTGGCTGAAGTCAGTGGGAATTTACGATGGAATTCTTCAGGTTATGTGGATCAGGGAGATTCGAGATATAGCTTAATCCTGCCCCCAACCTATAAAACCACCGCCGATATTGCCAAGCAAGCCATCCAAATACCAAATTCCAAACTACAGCTTACGCTGGATGATATAGCTGATATCTCGATAGGGGATACACCTGCAAGAAGCATCAAACGGATTAATGGCGACCCTGCACTTACCATTAATTTTGTAAAGGAGTCGGGAGCTGATGCTTTTACACTTGCCCGGGCTATCCACCAGCAGATGGGAGAAATTAAAGCCCAGCTCCCTGAAAAAATGGTTCTGAGAATGACGGTGGATAGTTCGGAAGAACTCAGGGAGCAGTTCGAAAGCCTCCAATATCAGGCAATGATAAGTGCGGTATTGGTATTTCTGGTAGTCATTTTGTTTGTGTGGAGACTCAGGGCTCCCGTGATCATTATTGGCAGCGTAGCCTTCTCTATACTTCTGAGTGTAATTGTGTTATACCTGATTGGCTATAGCCTGAATATGATTACCCTGGCTGGTTTAACTATAGCCCTGGGTATGCTTATTGATAATGCCGTAGTAGTTTTTGAGCACCTGAACCCGAAGCTGCCTTCAAGCCGGGATGAGCGTCTTGAGCATGTACGGCAACAGCTTCCTAAGGCAGTAGTTCCGGTATTGGGTAGTACATTCACCACAGTAGGAATTTTTGTACCCTTGTTGTTTGCCATGGAAGAACTCCGCATTTTCCTGCTTCCGCTGGCCGTGGCTTTAACCATTACCTTGGCATCTTCTGTAATAATAGCCTTCAGCTGGATACCCTATTCGCTGATATGGTTGACTTCCCTGAAACAGAAACAAAGAGTTATAAAACGGATCCCCCGGTTTTTAAACCGGCTGTTGCTGCACTCATTTAAATGGAAGGCTCGCTTAAAATGGCTGATGATTCCTGCGGTGATCCTTGCCGTCGGTATTCCCCTATTTGCCATAGAAGAACCGGAATGGGATAATGAAGAAGAACCAACCAACTGGCCGGAGTTCACTAAAATATATTTTGAAAACCGGGATAATATTGATCCCTGGGTAGGAGGGTTGACCAACAAATTTTTTAATGAAACCTATTTTGGGAGCCCCTGGAAAAGGAGTATTACTGAAACAATATATGTAAGTTTAAGGGCCCCTCAGGGAACCCCATTGTCTGAAATAAATAAGGTGGCTAAAAACTTTGAGACGATAGCCAAACCCTATGAGCATGCGTTTGAGTATTACGAGGTTAATATGTCGGAGACGTATGGAGCAAGGATGCAGTTTGTAGTAAAACCGGAATACCTGTTTGAGTATGCACCCTATCAATACTTTGGAGAAGCCTCTTTTTTGGGAGCTCGTACAGGAAATTTGGTTACATCAGTTTCTGGGTTTGGGCAAGGGAATACATTTGGAAGCCTGGGGGGAGGATATTCGCAGCATAGCATTCGCCTGTACGGCTATTCTTATGATGAATTGTTGGGACTGGCAAAAGAATTGGAACGCAGATTAAAGAAAAGCAGAAGAGTGCGCGAGGTAGACATAAATAAAGGATATGGATACAGAAGTCGGGGAGATTTTCGCCAGTATGTGATGAAAATGGATGATGAGCGATTGTTAGCCAAAAACCTGGATCGGGGAAAAGTGCTTTCCAGAATGCAGCTCGATTTAAGGTCCCAAACCAACCAGGGAAAAGTGGAATTTGGGGGACAGGAGATGTTTCTGTTGGGGAAAACGGATGATGGGCGTTCATACCAGGAAGATGTACTTAACAAAGTTCGGGAGTTTGGTGATGTGAAGTTTAATGTAGCTGCCATAGGCGAGGTAGTAAAAGAAAAAGGATTAACAAGTATAATCCGGGACAATCAGCAATACCAGCGTATAGTAGCAGTGGATTACCTGGGTAATTACCGGATGGCTTCAAATTATATTGATGAGGTCTTGGAACGAACGCCCGTGCCGGTAGGAACATCCATAAAATATGGAGGAGGGTTTTTTAGTTTTGGGAATGAAGATAAAACCCGCAATATCTGGTTTATATCACTGCTAAGCTTATTAAGTGTATGGATGATTGTTTCGGCTTTATTGGAGAGCTGGAAGTACCCTATGTTTGTGATTATGGCGGTACCTTACAGTGCTCTGGGTATTATGATGGGAGTACTGGTAAACGACATGGCTTTTGATAAGGGAGCCATTGCCGGAGCATTATTATCTATTGGGGTAGTGGTAAACAACGCTATTTTGCTTTACCACCAGAAACAACTCGAAAATGGCAGAGGTATTTTTGGCCTGCGCTGCTGGATGTATGTGTATAAAAAGAGACTGCGAGCCATACTCATTACCACCTCTACTACTATAACCGGCTTGTTGCCTATGATGCTCTTTGGAACCAATGAATTCTGGGAAAACCTGGCTATTGTAGTTATCTGGGGGCTTAGTGCAAGTACCATTTTATTGTTGTTGATGACGGGGGTCCGAATCATAAAGCAAGAACAATAAAATATCAGAACAAAATGTATATTTTTTCTAACTTTTTTTTTGTAGTCACTGGAATCTTAGTCGCAACATTATCACAGGTGAGGGTACAAGCCCAAGAACCAACAAATATACATTTTGAGGAAATACTGACTTTAGGGGATGATGAACGGGCTCCACTGAAATATCAGTTTGCTGGTCCGGGAGCTATAGATACCGATGATGCCGGGAATATTTATATAGCCGGAACCAATAACACTATCCGGGTGTTTACGGCCCAGGGAGTTTATAAAGCCACAATGGGTGGCAGGGGGAGAGGTCCAGACGAGTTTCTTGATATAACTGCTTTTGCTGTTATTGGTGAAGGAGCTGTGGCAATCAATGATAGTCGTCTACTTAGAATAACTCTTTTTTATCATTTTGGAGACAGCAGCGTTACTCATGCACTTCCAAAGAGTTGGAATAGCAGGATAGGGAATAGACGGGTACAGAAGAATATTGTACCACTTGACGATCAAACCTATGCTATTTCATCCAAAGTACGAGATGTGTACTTTGATCGCCCGGCAAGTGAGTTAGACAACCGAGTGGTACATGTGATAAATTATGACTTTTCTACCTTTAAACGATCTTATTTTGATGTATATGAGTACCTCTTTGATCCACAGAAGAAGTTGGAGCGAAAGCTGGCCACAGATTGGGACTATCGATTAGCTAAATTAGAAGATAAGAAGGTTGCTATAACCCATGAAGTATTTGATGGGAATGTCTATATCATAGATTTGTCGTCTACTGATGGTAGTATTAAAAAAGTCCCCGGCAGTTTTACAGGTAAGGAACGATATCTGGAATTAGATACAAATAAAAAGTACCGTAAAAATAAATACTATAGGGTAACAAGATCTGGTGGGGTGTTAGGAAAATTCAGGTTCCAAAAAAAACTAATGTCAGATGCCTTATTATCCAATGAAAAATGGTTACTCAATTTTGTTAGTGTAAATGAGGGCAATAAAGGACAGTATTATATTGAGTTTTATACCTTAGAAGGGGAGTATAAGGGCCATACTCAAATTGACGATGATTTTGTGATCCAGGAGGGAATGCGTACACGATTTTTCCCCAAGCATTTGGATGATGATAATAACCTCTATTATGTAGATTATTCCAGTGGAATACCTGTTGTGAAAGTTGCCAAAATAATTCTGGATAATGGATTGAATTAGAATATATGTCTACCACCTAGCTGTTCACTCCTTAAACACTCAAAGCCAGCTTAAGCACTTCCGCAATATCCGTATAAACCAGAATGAGCATCAAAGCTGCAACCGAAATAATGAAATGCAGCCCAATAGTATAGAATAAATAGCTTCCTCTCTTTTGGATCATATTTTGGGAAACATCAAAAGTAGCTACGTTGAAGGCCAGGTACCAAATTAAGGCGTAAAGGATGCCGCAAGTAAAGATAAGATACCAGGGGAGGCTGCCAATAAAGGCTACAACCATTAGTGTTACAATAACAAAATCGAGATGAAAAACACCGGTATATATGTTTAATACCTGGCTGGGATGATGGAGGATATCTGTAGTGAAATAAATCCAGGCGAGGGCGATTAACTGGGAGAGGAAAATTATCGCTGAACCAAGTATAAAGAAAGTGAGATAAGAAGCCCCCGTAATACCCAATAACGGGTAGTGGTAAAAAAAGGCATCAACACCAACAGGGCCCATAAAAGTACGGACCATCAGGTAGAAGACCATGCCCCCAAACAAAGCATGCTGTAACACAAGTATGAACCCGCTTACAGAAGAACGCTCTCTAAACTGAAGGATGTCTTCAACCCAAAATGCATGAGCACCAAAATATCGATTTATAAAGTTGCGATAAGAGGGTACAAGCCATAAATGTACCGCAAGTATAATCCACATAGCGAGTAGGAAAAAAACAGTCCATGATGTTTGAGGACTTCTTTGTTGATGCTGAGGTAAGGGTAGCAGCCAGTCTCCATTTTGATGGAGATATGCTAAACTATGAGCTAATTCGGGGTAGTTCTCAAGAGCGGAAAGCAGCCAGCTCGATTCCATGAATACCAACGAGGCATCCCCAGATTCGGTTAAAGAATCAAAAAGGTGGTTCAGCCTGCTTAAATCGGTGGGCTGATACTCATTGTCTGCATCCGGAAAGAAGATCGCAAATGCCCGGCCGGGCTCCTCAAAATCCCACCATCTATTATTTTGATAATAGTAGGTATCTGTATTGAATGATATAGCCAGGTCGTTGAGAAGTACATCTACCGATTGTATGAGATGGTTGTCTGAGGTGATGCTATTGGAAAAGATACCTATCTTGGTAACTTTGGGAAAGGTAGCATAGCGGGCTATAAAGTCAGAATAAAAGTCGGCGAGTTGTGTCCGCCGTTCATCAAGATCTGTCAGGCTAAGGTATTGTTGAGAGGAGCGAATATAGATCTGGAAGTCGTAGGCCGAGAGTTGCTCTATCAACTCAGTTTCAACCGGATGTCTGAGTTCAATGTATTTTATCCCCAGTTCCTGGAAACGGTTAATTTGAGCATTGACCTCGGCTGTTGTTTGCGGCACTTCCCATATCACACCAGCCTGTTGAAAGCCCAATACGGAAGCAGGCCGTACAAGCAGAAACAGCACCCATAAAAAAAGAGAAATATTTAATGGGCTGTTTCTCACACTGATTAAGCTACGGCTTCCGCTTTAGAGGAGTAATATTCCTGAATACTACTCTTCTTAATGGGTTTAGCCAGTAATGTGGCAGAGGTGGCGGAGGTAACTTCAACTTCAACATAGTCTCCAATTGTATAATCCTGCCGGTCAAATACCACCATCTTATTAGTATCGGTGCGTCCGTTAAACTGTTCATCTGACCGCTTGCTGGTTCCCTCAACAAGTACCAGGTGGCGGTTCCCGATTTCTTTTTGGTTTCGCTGATCCTGGATATTCATTTGCTGAGTTATAATCTCGGAGAGTCGTCGCTTCTTAACGTCCTCAGGTACATTATCTTCGTACTTGCGGTAGGCGAGGGTCCGTTCACGCTCAGAATATGCAAACATATAGGCAAGGTCGAACTCAACTTCCTTCATCAACGACATGGTTTGCTGATGCTCCTCTTCGGTTTCATCACAAAATCCGGCAATGATGTCGGTAGAAAGAGAAACTCCGGGAATAATCTCTCGCATGCGTTCAATCAGTTTCAGGTAGCTTTCCCGGGTATAGGGGCGACGCATACGTTCCAGCATAGCATCACTTCCCGCCTGGGCCGGAATATGAATATAGTTGCACAGGTTTGGCTGTTCAGCAATGGTATGGAGCAACTCCACGGGGAAATCTTTGGGGTGTGGAGATGAAAACCGGAACCGCATTTCAGGGTCAACCTGGCTGACCTTGTGCATCAGTTTGGCAAAAGTATTTTCTCCATCCAGGTAAGAATTTACATTTTGTCCCAACAAGGTTACTTCTTTATATCCTTCATCACTGAGTTGCTTAACCTCCCGCAGAATACTTTCCATAGGGCGGCTACGCTCCCGGCCGCGTGTAAAAGGCACTACACAAAACGAACACATATTATCGCAACCACGCATAATAGAAACAAAAGCGGTAATGCCGTTACCTGTGGTCCGAACAGGAGCAATATCGGCATAGGTTTCTTCCAGCGACAGTAGTACGTTTACTGCTTTACGTCCGTCTTCTACTTCTTCCAGCAGGCGGGGAATATCACGATAGGCAT
Source organism: Balneolaceae bacterium (assembly GCA_009711805.1). Classification (GTDB taxonomy): domain Bacteria; phylum Bacteroidota; class Rhodothermia; order Balneolales; family Balneolaceae; genus VEMX01. The sequence continues at coordinate 28,665 of VEMX01000035.1, forward strand.
CCGGGCCAACAACAATATCAACCAAGTGTTCTTCTTCTATGATGCGGTCTTTGATACGTTCAGCCATACAACCAAGAACACCAACCGTTAAATCACGATTTTCTTTTTTTATGGATCGGAGTTCTTTAAGGCGGTTCCAAACCCGGTTTTCGGCATTTTCACGGATTGAACAGGTGTTGATTAACACAACATCAGCTTTGTCTGCTTCATGAGCAGCCTCCATTCCTTTTTCCAAAAGAATGGAATTTACGATCTCAGAATCCGCAAAGTTCATCTGGCAACCGTAAGTCTCTATATAAAATGTCTTATTAGTCACTTCTCTTAAATTTTATGAAACAAAAAACAGATTAATCATCTGAAGGGCTGTTGGGCCACACAGCAGGATGATCTCTCCAGCTTGAAAGCAGTTCGAGGTCTTCATTGTCAATAAATCCTTTCTCTACAGCAACATCAACAAGTGTTTTATAATCGGTAAGGGTGTAGAGAGGAACATCGGCCTCGTTGAACCGGCTGGTTGCTTTATCAAAACCATAGGTAAAGATAGAGCAGACGGCATCAACTTCGGCACCCACAAAGTGCAGGGCTTCTACCACCGATATAGCAGATCCTCCGGTTGAAATAAGGTCTTCGATTATTACCGTAGATTCTCCCTTATTCACTCCACCTTCAATTTGATTGCCCATACCATACGATTTGGCTTTGGCTCTTACATACGCCATGGGTTTATCGAGGCTTTGGGCTACCCAGGCAGCATGTGGAATACCTGCTGTAGCCGTTCCGGTAATGACATCGGTATCAGCAAATTTTTCTTTTACAAAAGCAGTAAAGTGCTGAGCGATTTGTTTCCTGATTTCCGGATGCCGGAGTGTTAGCCTGTTATCACAGTAGATGGGAGAATTCCATCCAGATGTCCATGTAAAAGGAGCATTAGGTCGCAGGATAACAGCGTTAATGTTTAAAAGATGAGCGGCAAGCTCACGTGCAAATGAGTTATCAATAATCATATTTTCTTTTCTAATTTAGTATGTCTGCCGCAAGGTGTTTATAGCTTAAGGCTAATTTAAGCAATTCATAACGTCACCTTTCTGAGCACGATTATGAGTTCAAAAGAGGAGCTCATCGCGCGAAGGGTCTCAAACCTGGGGTATCATACAACAGCAAGCTTGAGACTCTTCGCGATTGATTTTCCACTTTAAACCGCTTTTAACATGCTTTAAGTGATTATATATAGTATTCCTGCTGTACATACAGGAAACGCTATGGTCTTAAATCACACCGCTATTAAAACATCTCAATGTAATCTGGCCAGACAAAAATAAGGGTTTTTAGGCATATAAGTGTATACAATCCTGCTAATAAATCATCTGCTAAAATCCCCCATCTTCCAGGTAAATTTTGAAGTTTATTAATACCCATCGGTTTAAGGATATCAAAGATGCGAAAAAGTATAAAAGCGGTAATCAGTATCACCAAATCCTGACTGAGAACTCCCGGAAGTGAAGTGCCGATGAGGGCAACGCATTGACCAGCCCATTCATCCATTACCACAACCGGGGGATCTTTCGACCATTTTTCTTCGCAGGCGGGGGTTACCCACAGGGTTATCAGAGAAAATAAAAGTGCAAAGAGGGTGACGAGTACAAAAGGCTCAGTTTGCATCAGCATATAAAGGGGGACAAGTATTACTAAACTCCCGGCCGTACCTGGGGCAATAGGACTGAACCCCACCCCAAAACCTGTACCAAGAATGAGTTTAAGCTTTTTCATTCATTTGCCCCAAAACTGAGAACCTTCCGATTTATAACCAGGTACTCTATCCCTGAATATAGAGTAAGAAAGGTGACAAAGATCATTACATAGTATAATTTTCCGGAGTTGAAAAAGGTATTGGCCTGGTTCGCAAACTCTATATCAGATTCTATAAATACCCCCAACAGGAGTACCGTGTACAAAAAAGCCATTTGAACCAATGTTTTGACTTTTGCTGTAACACGGGTTTTCATGGGGAGTTTCCGTTTTCGGGCCATAAGCCGGAAGGCTGTAATAACAAGATCTCTACCCAAAATAATAGCTACTGCCCACCAGGGAAATTGTGTTGCATCCAGAAAAGGAAGGCATATAAAACCGGCAAAGGTTAAAAACTTATCTGCCAATGGGTCAATAAAAACCCCCAGCTCACTTTCAATTTTATAATGTCGGGCAATTTTACCATCAAAATAATCGGTAACGGCAGCGGTGGCAAAAACAGCGATACTCAAAGAACGCCATACCAGTTCATCTTGTAAATACATAAACAAGAACACCGGAGCTAACACCATCCTGATGGCACTTAATATGTTGGGAATATTTTTCATCGCACAAATTTTAACAGATCAACCAAGGATAAGGAATAACTGTGGAAATTGGGTAACGGAATTTGGAATTTGTTGACCATGAAAGCAGAAATCATCTCTATCGGCAATGAGTTACTTAATGGGGACACTGTAAACACCAATGCAGCCTGGCTTGGGGAATTCCTGACGGGAATTGGCTTCGAGGTTGTGCGCATACACACTATATCGGATGGTCATAATGTAATCGCCAAAACAGTTGATACAGCGTTGAACGAATCTGATTTGGTTATTTCCACAGGGGGGCTCGGGCCAACACACGATGACATGACCAAGAAAGCAGTAGCTGATTTGTTTGGAGTAGGGTACAAGCGCGACCAGCAGGTACTGGCTCATGTGCAAGCGATGTTTGAGAAACGAAATATTCCTTTTTCGAAATCAAATTATGCCCAGGCCGAGATACCCGAAAATGGGGAGACTTTGTTTAATAAATGGGGCACAGCTCCGGGTATTTGGTTTGATTTAGAAGATAAACATCTGGCTGTATTGCCCGGGGTGCCTTACGAAATGAAACACCTGATAAAAGAAAAGGTGGCTCCAAAGCTGAGGGAACATTATGGAGAGGTCGGTTTTTTGTATTCTAAATATCTAAAAACTGCAGGTGTAGGGGAAAGCATTTTAAGTGATGAAATTTTAGGAGATTTGTCTTTATACCTGAATGAAGAGGTGAAATTAGCGTTCTTGCCCAATTTAGGAGGAGTCACCTTACGATTAATGGCACGGGGACAGGATAAAGAAGCTGCCTGGAGTAAATTGAAACCGTTGCATGATGTTATATATGAAAAAGCAGCTCCCTTTATATTTGGTGAGGGGAAACATTGTTCAATCAGTGAAGCTGTGGGGGATCTTTTAAGAGAACAGGAGTTGCGTATAGCCACGGCCGAAAGCTGTACGGGGGGGCTTATTGCCAGTTCAATTACTGATATTGCCGGAAGCAGTGATTATATGAAAGGAGGAATAGTAAGCTATGCAGATTCCGTTAAGCTATATCAGCTGGGAGTACTCTCTGATACCCTGGAATCGGAAGGGGCGGTGAGTAAAAAAGTGGCACTGCAAATGGCTAAAGGTGTAGCAGAGAAGCTGGATGCGGATATAGGTATTTCTACTACAGGAGTAGCCGGACCGGGAGGAGGGAGCGAAGAAAAACCGGTAGGCACAGTATGGATTGGATTTTATCAGAAAGAGAAGCAATATTTTGCAGTGAAAGCCTTTTTTACCAAAGACCGTTTAATGAATAAAGAACGAAGTAAAATGGTAGCTCTTGAAATGGTACGCCGGGTTCTCAAAGGTATAAACACTATGCCTTATGATTTAAAAAAGGAGCGGGCTTGAAAAAACGAATAGCTTTGTACATTGCTGTTTTATGTTGGTCTCCTTTAGTAACCGCCCAAATTGAGGATATATCACCACCCGACCGGCTTCCTGACAAACCCTCTTTGCAGCAGGATTCATCAGAAGTAGTGGTCGTTCATCCCTGGCTGCAACATACGCCTTTGGGAAGCTATACCATAGCCAACGACAGTACCCTCCGTTGGCAGATATGGCCCAACTGGGGAGACTTTTATGCATATCGGAATGATGTGATCTCATTCCGCCAAGGGACTAAAGGGCAGATCGATGCTTTTCATATCAACGGATATACCCCCGATGAGCAAAAGGTGCGGATGGAAGGAATCAGGCTCAATAACCCGGTAACCGGTTTGGTAAACTATAATATGGTTCCTCATCACAAAATATCGAAAAGCAGTGAGCAGCATTTCGGCTCATATTATTCCCAAATAAAACTGAAAGACTATTACATCACCTCTCCGGTAAGCTATCTGAATTATGATGAAAGTAAGTTTGACTATCGGAATCTTGAATTTATGGTATCTCAGAACTTTTCAGCTAAAACAAATCTTGAACTTTCGTTTTGGGACAGGCGCGACGGCGGGTATTATCCGAATGATAAAGTGAAAGGGAGCCAGGTATTTGGACGGTTTTACTATCACTTAAACGAAAATTATCAGCTCCGTACTTTTTATCTGAGAAACCAATTTGGCAATGAAGAACCATTCGGCTACCAGATTGGTGATCCGCTGACCTTTCCCTTCGATCAGTTTGCCTCTCAACCCGTCAGTTCGAATGGGGCGTCTGACTTTACAAGGTGGGATTTGGTGACAGGCATTTATCACCGAAGGGATACAACTGCTGTTGAGGATGTCGGTTTGGAAGCCTTTATTTCAACAAATAGAAATAAGGTCAGCTATAGCGGAGATACTCTCAATACCAATGTTAAAAGTTATGGGAGCCGCATTAATGCAAACCGTTCCTTAGCCGGCTTTACCCTTGAAGCGACCTTGGAAGGTATGATACACAAGGCAGATGCAGGCAGCCCGCTCAGCGATAAGTCGTGGGGGGAATGGAACCTGTTGACCGGGGCAACATTTAAGCTAAACCAAAAGGTTCGGCTTTATGGATCGGCAACATTTCAAAGTAAAACACAGAAATCCGGCTATGAAGCTGGGGGTGGAGTCAGGATAGGTACTCCGTCAGACCGGTTGTTCCTGGATGTGGGGGCATTCACCTATTCCAGAATCCCCGAAATACAAGCAATGTACTGGAACTCTGCGGAGTATACCGGCAATGCCCGGCTCAATGAAAAAGGGGAATCTCTTACGGCACAGTTTGAGGTTAACCCTTGGGCCACGGTCAGCCTGGGAGTTAAAGGCCGGCTTAAATCGGCTGTCAATTATACAGTTCTAAGTAGTGAGGGTGCTTTTTCCGATGGTGGAAGTTACGAGGCCATATCAACTACTGCTTATGCTACATTTGAGAACCACCGGTTTGAGGCTATCAGCTCGGCTACATATCAGCAATACGACTATCAAAACAATGCGAATGTTGATCCGGCTTTAAATAACCTGGATCAGGTTTTATGGGTTCGGAATGCAGCATTTATTAAAGGATATGTTTTTGAACGTGCTGCGTATATGAAGATTGGTCTTAAAAGCTTATTATCCCCCATGCCTTACTCAAGCAGAACATATAATACAGCACTAGGATACTGGCAGGCAAATAGTAACTATCAGGAAATTCCTTCATTCTTCAGGTTAGATGGAGAACTGTCCGCCCGCGTACGTAGGATCATGATTGTAATGAGATGGGAAAATTTACTTGACGGCTTTGGTCAGGCAGGCTACTTTGAGACCGCGGGATATCCCATGCCACCGCGACGTCTGGTAATAGGAATAAGAGCAAGGTTTATAAACTAATATGAGTGTAAAATATATTTTAAGAGAAGGTTTTGCTGGTATGAAAAGAGCAAAACTTGCTGCTACAACATCTATCTTATCGTTATTTATTGCCGTTTTACTGATCGGTATTTTATCGCGCATAGGATATAATATTTATACCCAGGCCATGTCGGTAAAAGAGCTCATACAAGTTGAAGTGTTCCTTTTTGATATTGATGAACGCACGACCAGCCAAATTCAGCAAGAACTTGAAAATGAAGAGCTCGTGGAGCAGATTACATATATCTCCAAAGACAGCGCATCTGCCGTTATGAAAAAAGAGTTTGGGACCGGTGGGGAAGATTTAGTGGAGTTAAATTTTCTTCCCGCTTCCTTCCGGCTGGATGTGAATACCGATGCCGGGGTAGACCGGATTGAAACATTAGCTTCCCGTATTCAAAACCTGAGAGGAGTAGATGAAGTGGAATATAATTCTGCCTTGCTGAAAGTCCTGGAATCCAATCTAAGCGTCTTTACGTTGGTGGGGGGAGGCATAGGACTGCTCATACTGTTAGCGTCTGTTATTTTGGTCTACAACACCATCAGGCTTACTATTTATGCCAAACGTGATCTCATACGTGCTATGAAGCTGGTAGGTGCCACCAACCGGTTTATCCGGAGCCCTTTCATCATTGAAGGCATACTTCAGGGAGTATTGGCTGGATCAATGGCTATACTTTTTATCTTTTTGATATTTGAGTTCCTGGTACCCACCTATGTTCTTGATTTGGGTACCCTGGCCTGGCCTTTTGGACGGTGGTATTTCCTGACTGGAGCAATGCTGTCTCTTGCTGTTTTACTGGGATGGTGGGGGAGCCGGTGGGCTGCACGCCGCTTTATAAAGCAGACCTACATTTCTTCTTCCAGCTAAAGAGAAAATGAAGATATATTGGCCGCTTTTGTGGTAGGTGAGGTGTGCAACTAAAGGAGAAATAAAAAACAAAGGCCTGCTTTGTTTAATCAGGATTTCCTATTCCTTGATATCTACGATCTTACTTCCGTCTTTTTTGCGAAGCTCACAAGCTTCTTTGTCGCGGCAGGATCCAAAAAAGTGGAGCGAGTGCCCCTTGATATCCATACCATGGATTTTTGAGAGCATCTCCTGAATTTCACCAACCCGGGGGTCACAGAATTCCAGTACAGTTCCACATTCCTGGCAGATAATGTGATCGTGCTGCTGGTATGCATAAGCTCGTTCATAATAGTACTGGCTTTTCCCAAATTGCTGCCGCTGCACCAATCCACATTCAACCAACAGGTCGAGTGTGTTGTAAACAGTTGCGCGGGAAACTCTTGTGCCAGCTTCTTTAAGCCGAAAAAAAATGTCGTCGGCATCAAAATGCCCATCGGCTGTATAAATCTCTTCCAGCACCATAAAACGCTCTGGCGTTTGGCGCTGATTCCGTTCTTTTAAATAAGAACGAAAAATTTCTTTCACTAAATTAACGGTATCTTCGTGTGCAGGATGTGCCATATATCTGATTATTTGAACACTTTAATATAAGGGAAGTTGACTTGTATATGAAACACGTGTATTTGATTTCAAGAATATTATATTCCAGCAGAGTAAATATGGATCAAAATAGTTAACTATGCCAACAGTTGTACCATTTGAAACACTTACCGAGCTTTTTAAGAATATAGCTCACAAGTATCAGGGAAAACAAAAAGCCGCTTTCCATTACAAGCCTTCTCCGGATGTAGAGTATACTCCTATTTATTGGGACCAGGTGATAGACGATGTGTACTCAATAGCTGCTTACCTTATGGAAAAGGGGATTGAACGCGGTGATCGGGTTGGCATTCTGAGTGAAAACAGATACGAATGGGCCGCCGTTGATTTGGCTATACAGCTTATCGGCGGGATTAATGTGTCTCTGTATACCACTTTGCCGCCGGGACAATGTGAATATATTCTGCAGGATTCGGGAGCAAAATTGTTTTTTGTATCCACTACTATTCAGCTTAAAAAAGCTGTACAGGTTTTTGACAACTGTGATGAACTGGAAGAAGTGATTGCGTTCGACAGGCCAAGACTGGAAGAACTGCTTGATAATAACTATGTGAGAATGTTTGATGAGATACTTACAGAAGGGGGTAAACATCAGGAGGAAGACCGGGAGCAAATTAAAAAACAGAGCCTGACGGTAAAACCCGAAGAAGTTGCTACCCTGATTTATACTTCGGGAACAACCGGAAAGCCCAAAGGAGCTATGCTTACTCACCATAATATTGTTAGTAATGTAAAAGCTGCCACTCAACATATTTACTGGGATGAAAATGACCGGCTGCTTTCCTTCTTACCACTGTGCCATTCTTTTGAACGAACGGCCGGCTATTATGCCATGATATCCAGCGGAGTGGAGGTATACTATGCCGAGAGTGTAGATACCGTTTCAAAGAATATGCCGGAAGCAAAACCCACTATTATGATTAGCGTTCCCCGGTTATTTGAGAAGATGTATAACCTGATTGTAAAAAGTGTAGAAGAAGGAAGTGACACTAAGAAGGCTATTTTTGATTGGGCCGTGGAAACCGGACGGAAATACGCCGGAGGTAAGCGTGGACTGATTAGCCTGCAAAAGAAAATAGCGGATAAACTTGTATTTGATAAACTGAAGCAGCGTACGGGTGGGCATGTACGTCTGTTCGTGTCGGGCGGGGCTGCACTTCCTCCCGAAATTGATACTTTTTTTAAATGTGCTGGAATGAGCATTCTACAGGGTTATGGACTCACAGAAACCTCTCCTGTAATGGCAGCTAATCAACCCGGCAAGGAAAAAGTGGGAGCTGTGGGAACGGTGATTCCCGGAGTAACCGTAGGCATACAAAGCCTGGAAAATGGAGAAGTGCTGGCCCAGTTAAGTGGAGAGGATTATCCTTCAGATACATCTTGTGAGGCTGGGGAGATTCTCTGTAAAGGTCCAAATGTGATGAAAGGATATTGGAATAATGAAAAAGCCACCCGTGAAATGATAGACGGTGATGGCTGGCTGCATACCGGAGATGTCGGTAGGTTTGACGAAGGTTATCTCAAAATTACAGATCGTATTAAACATATGATTGTAAATGCAGGCGGCAAGAATATTTATCCCGGTCCTATTGAAGATCTTTTCAAAACCAGCAAATGGATAGACCAGATTGTGGTGGTAGGAGAGGCCCAAAATTATATGGCGGCTATCATTGTTCCGGATTTTGAAGTGATTGAACAATATGCCCGCGGGGAAGGGGAAGAATTTTCTTCCAATGAAGATTTAATTGAATTGGATGTTGTGAAGGAAGTCTACCAAAAAGAAATACGTGGCTTTTCCAGAGATTTGGCTTCTCACGAGAAAATCCGGGATTTCAGGCTGGTCCCCAACGAGTTTACGGTAGAAACTGGAGAAATTACGCCTACCCTGAAAGTGAAGCGGCGAGTAATCGCAGATAAATACGGACACTTGATTGAAGATATATTCAAGGATGATAATTAGTGAATAAAGGTGATTCCAATTATATCAACAGTGTTCGTAACGATCCATAAATCCATTAAAATTTTTCTACATGTCTTTGAAGCATGACCTGCTCATCCTGGGTTCTCAGAATGCAAAAACCGAAGACCAAAAACTTTCGCGTTCTGAAGTAAAACCGGTCCAGGTATTAACCAAGGCCGGGCAGCTGAAGCCAATTCATTTTTTTAACGGATGGGGGGAAGTGGGAGTTAGTTCTATTGCCTGGCATTCACGCTATAAAGATGAGCTTTTCGTATCTGTGAATGATGAAATTCGCCGCCTGAATATATACACAAGGAATTACCAGGTGCTCCTTTTGGAATCTATAGGGGATATTCATGATATCTGCTTCATTGATGGCCTGCTGTGGATCTCGAATACCGAGTATGATGAGGCCATTGCTTATGACCCGAGAAAAGAGGAAGAGGTTCGCCGCATCTCCCTGGACTCTTTTCGCATGGAACCGGAGGGCTTGGATGAGAACGAAGAGTATGAGAAAGTAAAAGATCGCTTTCACTGTAATCAGGTTTTTAAAAATTATGATGGTGATTTGTGCGTGCTTATCCATTCCATTAGTGGTTGGCAATTTTACCGGGTTATTTTCGAGATGTTGGTTAAGAAACAGGGAGATGGCGGAGTAATTAACCTGGATACAGGTGAGGTAAAACAGCTTCGGTTGCAGAGTCCGCATTCGGTGCGTCTGGTTAATAACGAATACTGGGTTCAGGATAGCGGGGATTTGTCGACCAAAATATACAGCCGAAGTTGGGAGCATATCGATACAATTAAAACCGGGGGCTTTGGCCGTGGCTACGACTGTGACGAAGGGGAGGATATAGCCTATACCGGTTTATCTGCTACCCGGAAACGGTACCTTAAAATCATTCCAACGTTAGATCATTTGGCAAACCGCATTTTTGTGTCTGAGATAAAATCCCGCAAAAAAATAGATGAAATTCCACTTTTACATATAGAACAAGTCGACAATGTGCATATACTTGATGAACAACTTCGACATGCTCTCAATTGCCTGTCTGATTAATCAAAGAATTCCTCTCCGGCTTTGCCTCGGGGTGGTTTATTGATAAGATCAGGGCATTAATTCCTGAAAAGTTTTTCTGCTTCTGAGAAAATAACGGAATACAACATTTGTGTTGACCATGGTTTCAGGGTTGCCATCTTGTGTTCTGTTTTTTAAGAGTTGTTTCCTCTTTTTGTGAATAGATGGCAGGTGTTTAAGGAAAAACATATGTGCCTTAAAGATGGCCTTATATTCTCCTGTATTCGTAGAAATCAGAGCTTTTTTGGCCGCAATAATATCAAGAGCAAAACGAACCGGAAAGCGGGTAAAGAGACTGGAGGTAGAATAGTTTTTCCATAACATTGCCAGGCTGTTTCTGAAATTATAGTAGACTTTGCGGGGATCTCCCATGGCCAGAGACCCGCCTCCAAGATGATATACTACACTCTCCGGGGCATATGAAATGGTATATCCCAAATTTTGTATGCGCCAGCATAAGTCAATTTCTTCCATGTGGAATTCGAAATCTTCATCGAACCCCCCGGTTTCTATAAAAAGGTTTTTTCGGATAGCCAGAGCGGCACCACTGGCCCAAAAGATATCTATCGAAGTGTCATATTGTCCGTGATCTTTTTCCAGGGTGTCAAACATTCTTCCCCGGCAAAAAGTATATCCGTATTTATCTATGAAACCGCCGGCGGCCCCTGCATATTCAAAAAACTCTGGTTCATTGTAGGCCCTCATTTTGGGTTGTACGGCAGCTACCTGCTCATCTTCAAAAGCTTTATTAATACCATGCAGCCAGTTTGGGGTTACTTCAACGTCATTATTGAGAAAAAGAAGGATCTCTTTTTCAGTAAAGGGAACGGCTTTGTTATTTCCTCCGCAATAACCGTAATTCTGATCCAAAGCCGCAATTTTTATATTAGGATAATTTTTTTTCACCCACTTTTTTGTACCATCCGAAGAAGCATTATCTGCAATTATTATTTCGTAGTTTGGATAATCGGTAGCTGCAACAGAAGGAAGGAATTTCTTAAGGTGATGAAGCCCGTTCCAGGTAACAATAATGATGCTGAATCCCTTCAATGAAATTATATTTGAATTAAGTATGGTTATTAGACAAAATTAAATGGAAGAACGTTAGAAAAAGTGGTTACTTCCAAGCTTTGTGACATTATTCAGTAAGGATGATACAAAAAGTATGATCAAAATAGGGTTAATTTCCGATACACATAATTATCTGGATCCACAGGTCTCGGAGTATTTCGCTGACAGAGATGAAATATGGCATGCCGGGGATTTCGGAACCATTGCTATAGCAGAAGAACTGGAGCAGATAGCACCGGTGTTGGGAGTGTATGGAAATATAGACGGACAGGATATTCGCCAAACTTACCCGCTGCATCAGCGCTTTGAGCGAGAGGGATTGGATATTTGGATGACCCATATTGGTGGAATTCCCGGCAGGTATTGCATTCCAATTCGGGAAGAAATGGAGGAAAATACTCCCGAACTTTTTATCTGCGGCCACTCACATATTCTCAAGATTGCACGGGATCAGAAAATGGACAAAATGTTGTATATGAATCCCGGTGCGGCCGGCAAACAGGGCTTCCAGGTATATCGTACTATTGTACGTTTCGAAATTGACCAGGGGAAATTACATAACGTAGAAGTTATAAATCTTGGGATTACAGGTGAGAATAAGGAGTAATTATTCGTATCGTTCAATAAGAGATGCTGCATTGAAAGCCGATTGAATAACCAGTGGGATGCCTCCTCCCGGATGTGTTGACCCTCCAACAAAATAAAGCCCCTTAATCTCTCTCGATTTATTTCTGGGACGCACAAAAGCCGAAAAGGTACTATTCGATGAAGTCCCGTAAATACTCCCTTTATTCGATCGGTATTTGTGATAGAAATCCTTTGGACTAATGCTGTCTCTGAATATGATATGATTTGACAGATCATCCAGTCCTCTTTTTTCCAATTCTTCTATCACTTTATCCCCGTATTGATGCTTTTGCTGGTCCCAGTGATGATGTTCAATGAGATAAGGTGCATTCACCAGAATGAAGAGATTTGAGTGTCCCTGAGGTGCATGTCCCTTATCCGTATGGGAGGTATTGGCAACATAAATAGTCGGATCGTCTGGCATTACCTTTTCTTGAAATATCTGACGGAACTCCTCCTCGTAGTTACCAGAGAAAAAGATATTGTGATGGTTCAGTTGTTGGTAGCGGGTGTCAACTCCCAATAACAGTACAAATCCTGAAGAGGAGGGTTCGGCAGCTTCTGCTTTTCTGTGTTGTTTTCTGCTGATGGAATCGGGTGGCAGCATGTGCCGGACGGTTTCTGAAAAATCACTGTTGGCAATTACCAGATCTGCATCCAAAGGGGTACCGTTCACTATTACACCTTCAACTTCATCATTATCAATTCGGATTTTATCAACCTTGCTGTTGAATTTAAATTCTACTCCGGATCTCTTCGCCAGTTCATGCAAACACTCCGTTATTTTATATAATCCTCCTTTTACATAATAGCCCCCCTGGTTGATTTCAACGTGGGGAATTACATTCAACGTAGCTGGTGCCAGGTAGGGAGACGAACCGTTGTAGGTTGTAAAGCGTTTAAAAAACTTCCGTAGATATGAGGAAGAAAAATACTGATCAACTTTGTTGCTTACGGTTGCAAAGGCATCAATCCCAAAGAAATCCCAAAGGTTGAGGTTCCCAAAATCTTTTAAGCTATAAAGTGGGTTAAAGATAAAAGCATCCGCAGTTTTGTTATACAGTGATTCAGCATAATCCAGGAATTTGATGTATGCTTCGGCATCTTCCGGGGCTATTCGGTTAATTTCTTTGAGGGCTTGTTCTCTGTTGATGTAACTATTGAATACGGTACCATCGGGATAAAAGTACTTGCATAAGGGATCCGGTTCTATAAGTTTGAGGTGTTCTTCAACTTCTTCCCCGCATTGCTGGAATAATTGTTTGAGGATGAAGGGCATGGTAAGCAAGCTGGGCCCGGTATCGAAGCGATAGCCCTTTTCGCTCATCAGGTTCATCTTTCCGCCAGGCTGTTTGTTTTGTTCGATAAGTTGTACCTGGTGCCCCTTGTTGGCCATTATACAGGCTGCCGACAAGCCGCCGATTCCAGCACCAATTACAATAACTCGCATACACAGTACCTGGGTTAGGTTACAATAGATTCGCTGATATAATCCGGAATAATACCCGTAGAATTGATCCAAAGGTCTGTTTTCTCGCGGCGGGTATTTCCGGAAAGGACCAGCATGGTTTTTAAACCAAACTTATTGCCGCCAAGGATATCGGTTGTCAGGGTATCGCCAACCATTAGGATTTCGTCGCGTTTGTATGATCCGGACTCATTAATATGGTCAAAGGCGTATACAAACATTTGCGAGTCGGGTTTACCAAAGTGGATGAATTTTCGTTTCAGCATATCTTCTACCAGCTTTGCCAGGGCCCCGGTAGCTATAGAAACATCACTTTTTGAAACCGGGTAGTATCGATCTGAGTTGGCTACGATAACCGGCATATTTTTTCTTCTGAGAAGGTTCACCGTCTTATTGAGGTCATCATTCCAGTTAAAGCCTTCATCATCCAGAAACACAAAGGCAGAAATATCATCAACATCCTCAAGATCAATTTCCCGGACGGGAATATGCTCGAGTCCTGATTCGAGGATATAATCAGCGGAATTATCAGTGCCAAGGTACGCGATTTTGCCATCCTTGATTTTGAGATCCAGAAACTGTTTAGCCAGCATTCCGGAGGTGATAATCTCTTCTTTATCTAAACCGTGGAGCCCCAGCTTCTCGAAAACCATAACCTGCTGTTCTCTGCTGCGGGAAGCATCATTGGTTAGCACCCGGAGGGTAAGACCTTGTTCCCGAATAAAATGAAGGGTTTCATTCACCCCTTCAATTAAGCCGTTGTGATTTTTTAATACTCCATAGGAATCCAGAAATACAACGTTAAACTGTTTTACGATGGTGGAAAAATTGCTTTCGATCATGAATACTAATCATCAGAGGTTAAGAGCCTGAAGCAGTGGCTCGGCATTGAATTTGTCGTCAATTGAGGGTAAATGCATTTCATATGCTTCCTGTTGTAGCTTAATGGCAAATATTTCGTGGAAAAAATACCGCCCGTATTTGATTACATAATTCAGAATAAAAAAGCGATACACTTCTTGCAGGAAAAGCACTTCAGTTTTTGTAAGAGGGAATTCTTTATGATAGGCCTTCAGAAAAAGAATAAACCGGTCTTCCATAAGCGGATCTATATTGTAGGTGAAAATAGTTTTATCGCCTACCGAGGAAACCACACGGCTTAAGAAATAGAAATCCATGGTCCTTGAACTCATCCGGAACCAGTCGTAATCCCAGCGGGAGTACAAGCTGAAATCTTCGGTTACTGTGAAGTTGCCAATGTTCCAATCTACGAAAACAGGGATGACCTCAAGATCCCAGGCATTAATGGCATGTGTATTTTCTTTAAATCTTCGGCACTGTTCTTTGATAAGATCCAGATGCATTCGGTATTCATGCCGGCCATGGTCGGTTTCAAGCTGTTCCAGCAGATCGTCAATATCAACTTCCATGGTTTTGGAGGAAGGGGGCAGCGTATTGCGAATACCGTAACAGGCTTTATGGAAACGGGCAAATTCGGTACCCAGTCGTTTAATTTGCTCTTCATTTAACCTTCGCGGGAGCCTGTTTTTATTTTCAACCGGACGATAAAACACAACCCAGGCATCAATAATCTCCGACTCGTAGCGGTATACAAACAGGTTGTTTCCTTTCATAAGCGAACACGCCAAAAAGTTCTCATAGGGAGAGGGAAGGTTATTCGACATGGAATTTATGATGGCATGATCTTCCACAAAATGTTCAAATTTACCAAAGTAGGAGAGTTTGGCAATGATGGAATTACCAGTCGTGAATGTAATCCGGTACACATGATTGGTGGATACTTTGGCGCTGATGTCGGTAATATTGGCAATATCCCTGGAGCTGTCGTAGGCATTCCAGGCTTCGGTTACAATCTCATTAAAATCAATTAAGGTCATATAGACGTCTGATTAAATAATTTCAAAATACCGTTTTAATTCCCAATCAGTTACTTGTTTTGAAAACTGATTCCATTCCCATTCCCGGCTTCTCACAAAGTGCTGGGCAAAAGGAGCTCCAAATAATGCTTCGGGAATATCGGAAGTTTTCATCATATCTGTAGCTTCTTTAAGTGTAGCGGGAAGCTGTTCGGATGTTTTATTTTCATACTCATTTCCTTTTGTTTGAGGAGTCTGCAGGGGGAGCTTGTGTTTGATTCCATAAAGCCCTGAAGCAAGACTGGCAGCCATGCTGAGGTATGGGTTGGCATCGGCTCCGGGAACGCGTGTCTCAAGCCTCATGGCCTGGTTATTGGTATTGATAATCCTGAGGGCGGTAGTTCGGTTTTCGACACCCCAGCTCTTTGTAGTGGATGCCCAGGAACCGGCTACAAATCGTTTGTAGCTGTTTACCGTAGGGGCGTACATAGGTAGTATATAGGGCAGGCAGTGTAACTGTCCGGCGAGGTAATGTTCCATCAATGTACTGATGTTATTTGCTTTACCACTCGCATAAAAAAGATTTTGCTCTTGGTTTTCATCCCATAAGCTTTGATGTATATGTCCGCTGCAACCCGGTAACTTTGTACTCCATTTCGCCATGAAGCTGGCCATGATTTCATGTTTATTGGCAATTTCTTTTACCGAAGTTTTAAACAAAATGGCGCGATCGGCAGCTTCCAGAATATCAGTGTATTCAATTGAAGCTTCGTAGACTCCGTCCCCGGTTTCTGTGTGCAGGCCTTCAAGGGGAATATCAAAATCACCCAAGAGGTCGAACAGTTCATTGAAATACTCATCGTTCTGGGACGATCGCAATACGGAATAGCCGAACATACCGGGGGTTAAGGGGCTGGGGCTGGCATAGTTTTTTTGTTTCAGTGATTGTGGTGTTTCCCGAAAGTTAAACCATTCAAATTCGTTGGAGAAGAGGGGAGCATAGCCCAACTTGAGGCATTGGTCGCTGATGCGTTTTAGCAGGCTGCGTGGGCATACCTCCTTTAGTTTCTCTGATTTACTGAAATCACCCAGGAAAAAAGGCAATTCCTGATTCCATGGTATAGTTCGGAATGTACGCAGATCTATAGTTGCCAGAGCATCGGGGTAGCCGGTATGCCAGCCTGTAACTTCAGAGTTATCGTATACCGCATCGTTCATATCCCAGCCAAATACTACATCACAAAAGCCTATGCTCTTATCCAGGGATTCCAGGAATTTAGTTCTGGATATCAATTTACCCCGTAACACACCATCCATATCAGTAAGAGCAAACTTTACCTTATTACAGTCTGTAGATGTAAGATAATCTATTACCTGTATTTTATTATTCATTGCAGGCTTTATTTATTTTTGAAATATAAATCTAAGGAAAGGAACGAAGAGATGAGAAGAAATTTATAGAAGACTTTGAAAAACTGGTTTTGCAAAGCTTTCTTGTAATTATTGTGAGATTTATAAGTTTTTGTAAATGATAGGATAAAAGTACGCTGTTATTGGTAAATTAGAGGCGTTATGATAAATACAATTCTTTTTGGGTCAGATTTTTCGGAAGAAGCCGACGAGGCTTTTGAATATGCAATCACCATTGCTCATAAAATGGAAGCCAGTGTTACGCTGTATCATTCCATTGAAGAGATGTATGATTTCGCTACACGCTCTCAGCGGATTATTGATAAAGAAATTGAAGAAATAAGCAAACGCTTCGAAAATCAGATCAAGGAAATAAGGAAGCAACCGAAGTACAGGGATATTCACCTGGACTATAAAATAGACGTAGGCCGTACGGTAGCCAATATCGAAAAAGCAGCATCAGAGGTAGGAGCCGATTTAATTGTAATGGGATATCAGAACAATGAAGAGGATTCCGGCTCACTTAAAAGAATGTTGTATGGGAATATAACTTCTGAGGTTATTCTGACATCCGATGTACCGGTACTGGCTGTGCCATCTGGCTCCAAAGAATATGATTTTAAGAATATAATTTTTGCCAGTGATTATAATGCAACGGAGCTGGAAATCATAGAATCGTTGGTAGCGCTGGCCGAGGAATTTTCTTCATCTATTGAAATTGTTCATGTGGACGAGGAAGAGACTAAGGAAGCACAAAAGGCATTCCAGGCCTTTCGGGAAAAGGTGAATACATCTGTAACAAACTTTCATTTTGTATACACTCATCTTACCGGAAAAGATTTTGCAAAGGAGATAAGTGAGTATAGCCAGTCGAAAAATGCAGATTTAATCGTGATGGGACGTAAAAAACGGAGCTTTCTTCGCTATATATTCAGCATGGGAGAGGCCAAAGAATTAACCTTCTGCAAAAGTGCGCCCCTACTTGTAATACCTGTCAAAGAGTGATTTCTTAATATAGACTGGAGTTGTTGTTCCTATCAGGGCGTCATTCAGCGACTTAATAATTCCAAAGGCTCAACCCGATAATTCCCCAATAAAAAAGGTAGAGAGCCACTGTTGAACAAGATACAGAAGACAGCAAAGCCGGGTATTTGATGCGGGAGCTTTTCTTTCCTGCGTTTCTGAAAAAGATTTTTATTGATTGAATAAGTCCTGTGAGTGAAGTAAGTAAGAAAAGCCATCCGAAAATATAAAACAGTACAGCTCCGGAACTATATTGTACAGTCGGATCATAGAGCAAAGAAAAAGCTACGATCATTCCTGCGAAAGACACACTACCCAGCCATGGATATATCAAGAGTGATAACTGATGGTTCTTTTGTTTGATGCTCCTGATGGGGATCCAGAACAAGTAGACTATAAGAGTAAATAAAACTCCAAGTACCGAGACGAGTGCAGTCAAGAATTGTGCATAAGCCCACCAGGAAGGGATTTGCTGATAGGCCATCTCATTTGTAAGCCATAGTTGATTCCCTTCATCACTTTCAACAAACACAGAGGTAGCTATTGGTTGGTTTGATTTCCTGAAACGGTTATTGCCAAGATGAAAGAGCGATTGGCTCTCTCCCATAGTGCTCTTTTGGAGTATCTTCCCATCGTTTTCTACAATAAACTGGAGATCGATCAGTCTCATGAATGGATGTATCAGCTGGATGGGGGAAGAAACGGGTTGATATCCCCCGGTAATTGAACGAAGCTGGTTACCGGTTAATTCTACCGCATCAGGAATAGTTATTTTTGATGATGTATAAGTATTTAAGAGTTCTTTTTTGATTTCTTTCAGTGCATCATTTCCATCTCGGTTATTCAGCAGGATAACAAAACCAATTCCCAATTCTGTTGAATATCCAAAGTCCGAGAGAAAGCCCCCATAACTGCCATCATGCCCATAAAAATGATATCCGTTAATTAGCTCACCCTGTAACCCTTTTCCGTACCCATAGCTAATACCTTGTTTGGAGGAAAGAGAAGATTCGGGTGTTTCCATGCGTGTGATAACCGATGCAGGAAGTAGCTGTATGCTGTCGATTTTCCCACGGTTCAGGAATAAACGTACAAAATTGGACATGCCATCAATAGAAGCGAAAAGCCCGCCGGCCGGCCATTGGGGGATATTAGGGTAGGGTGTGTAGGTATTGTCGGAACCGGCGTATCCCCTCGAAAGAGTTGTATTGGTAGTGTCGAAAGGAGGATAGATGGCTTGTGTCATCTGAAGTGGCTGCAGTATTTGTTCACTCACATATTCATCAAAAGGTTTGTTTACTTGCTCTTCGATTACATAAGCGGCAAGGATGGCACCCAGGTTATTATAAGCATAATAGCTGCCGGCTTTCCATCGGCTTTTTAAGGACTCTTCGGTGAGCCGGAAAACTTTGCTAAAGGAGGTGGTAGCATCAGCCTGGTGAAAGATGCTGAAATGTGCTTCATCAAAACCGGAGGTATGTTCCAGCAGGTGTACCAGCCTTACGGGGTGAGTATCGCTCCATGGATTATCGATTACCAGCGAGGGGATAACTTCACTAACAGGAGTAGTAATAGATAGTTTTCCATCTTTCTGAGCTTTTAGTGCAGCCAGCGAGATAAATGTTTTTGAAATAGAACCTATTCCAAATAACGTCTGCTCAGAAACAGGTATTCCCTTTTCAATGTCAGCGTTCCCAAATGTTCCTTTCCATAGTATTTGGTCTCTTGAAACCAGGGCTGCGGTAGCTCCGGGTATATCATACTTATCAAGTATATCCTGAATTTCCTGAACAGCTACTTCAGGCTGTGATTTGGATTGTGAGTAAGAGTTGGTGGAAAGAAGCAACACTATGGAAAGGCAGAATAAGAAGAGTTTAAGCTGTTGCATTGCAGGAATTCTATTGAAAGTTATGCTCAGCTTTCAGGTATTCTCTGAACTATAAGGGGATAGATTGTATTATAAACCCATCAATTTTGCCGAGATTCTTTTTTTGCCGGCAGCTATACTTAATCTTAAAACTAAAGTTTCACCCCGAATGCGTTTCGTTCTTTTTTTAGGCTAACTTTTCAGGCTGAGTTTAGCAACAGCTTCAATGTGGTAGGTTTGGGGGAACATATCCACAGGTTGTACCTTCTCTACGTTGTAGACGTTTTCCAGCTCTTTTAAGTCTCGAGCCATAGTAGAACTGTTACAGCTTACATATACTATTTTGGGCACTTTCAGCTCACACAGCCGTTTTACAACATCGGGATGCATACCGGCCCGGGGAGGATCCGTAATCAGTACATCCGGTGAGCCATACTTTTGCTCAACACTTTGGTTGAACACTTCTTTCATATCTCCCTTAATAAAGTGTGCATTATCTACGCCATTTTCTTTGGCATTAAAGCGGGCATTTTCAACAGCTACGTCTACCAGTTCTATACCTACTACTTTTTCAGCTGGTTTACTCATAAACAGGCTTAAGGTGCCCACTCCGCAATATAAGTCATAAACAATATCCCCGTCTTCAAGGTCAGCAAAGTCGCGGGTCACTTCATACAGCTTTTCAGCTTGAGCTGTATGGGTTTGGAAAAATGCATTGGGATGAATTTTGAAGCTGAATTCCCCAATATGATCAACAATATAACCCGGGCCGTGGATCACTTTTTCGTACCTGCCCACGGCAGTAGGATTTTTTTGATCATTGATGTTATTTACAATGGTGGTAATGATTGGGAATTCTTCAAGCAGAGCCTCAGCCAGGGCTTGAATGGTATCCGGTTCATTGCGGTAGGTTACCAGGTTCACCATGAAATCATTGGTGTGATGTGCATTGCGGATCATCACATGGCGCATAAAGCCTTCATTCTCAAAAGTGTTGAAAGCTTCAATATTATGCTCAATACAATAGGATCGCACAAAATCCAGAATCTGAAAAGATTCTTCTCTTTGAAGATGGCATTCCTGAATGTTGAGGATCTTGTCAAACCGGCCGGGAGCATGAAGTCCGGCTGCAAAGGCGGCGTCATCTACAAATTCATCGCTTTTAATTTCTTCTTCAGTCAGCCACCGGCGATTTCCGATGCTATATTCCATTTTATTCCGGTAGTAGAGTTCCCGTTCGGCTCCAATGCCTTCCAGTACGATGGATTCATCAAGCCCGCCAATACGGCTAATATGATCGCGTACCTGCTGGGTTTTAAATTCCAATTGTTTGCTGTAAGGGATATGCTGCCAGCTACAACCTCCACATACGGGAGCATGCTTACAAGTGGGTTCAATCCGATGGGGACTGGGGGTAATGATGTTGAGCAGCTTGGCTTCTCGGTAATTTTTTTTCTTTTTAACGATTCTGGCTTCAACAATATCGCCGGGGGTAGTATCCCGAACGAACACAGCAAGTCCGTCAACTTTGGCTAACCCTTTGCCTTTAAATGCCGCATCAATAATTTCAAGTTCAACAATGGTTCCTTTTTTTAGAGCCATGGGCTATATAGCATCCTCCGGGAGCTGGTCTTCGAAATAAGTATCAAATTGAATTTGCAGTGCTGTATGTTCATCAGAAAAATGGGCCAACCTTTTTGTTGTTACCTCGAGCTGCCGAAGCGCTATGTTTGACAGGGTTTGCAAAAATTTAACGGCTATATGGGGATGCCGGGATTTCAATACTTCAAAATCAGGTTTAAAAAATCCAAGTAGTTCACAGTCTGTAAGGCACCGGGCCGATGATTTTCTTCGTAAATCATAACCAATAGATAAAACACCAAAACTACCGGCTCGTTTTAAGATGAAGCCGTCATCTTCATGTCTTTCCTCAGTATCGTCTGGTACGCCAATGGTCAGTTCTACTTCACCATCCTCAATAAAGTACATTCCGGTGCCGGGGTCGTTCTTATAGAACACATATTCTCCCTCTTTATAACTGCGTCGGTGGCATAGCTGCAGGAACTCGTACCGCTCATCGGGGGCAAGGTTTGCCAGAAACCTGGACTTGAAAACTATGTTAGATTGATTTTTCAAACGTTTTAATTTTTTAAGCATATCAAATTTACTTATCAAGCAAGCTGAAGAACGTATGGTGAACTTGTGGCACTATTTACATAAAAGTACAGATATACGTTCATTACGTGTTCAATATTACGATTGCCTGTGTTGAGGTACAAACGTTAGGTGATTTAATTTTTACTGAATGGTGCTAAAAAGAATGGCCGATACCAAAACTAAAATATAGTTTTCGGTTATTAAGCCATCCGTTTTGAAGGTCGTGCACCCGGAAAGCAAAGTCAAACCTGACGACTACATATTGCCAATCAAGGCGGAGGCCCAGACCACTGCTTATGGCAATTTGTTTATAAAAGCGGTCAAATTTAAATCGACCTTCCTCTAATCTGTCTTTATTGTTTTGATCTCGAAAATCATTTTCAGCTCCGTACCAGATGTTACCTGCATCTGTAAACCAGGCTCCGTGCCAGTTAGCCCCTACGAAATTACGAATCAGTATTTGACGGGCTTCGGTAAAAGCGGCAAGCTTAATTTCTCCACCGGGTATATTAACATTATCGGCGGCAATGGTTCCCGGTCCCAGCTGGAAGGGAGCCCATCCGCGGATGTCATTACTTCCACCGGCAAAAAACCTTCGGTTTAGCGGAATGGATGTGCTTCCGCCATACGGTTGGGCGTAGCCTCCATACAGTCTCCATGCAAAAACAGCTGAGTTTGAGATGGGAATATACCGCCGGTAATCGGCCGACAGCTTAAAGAAGCGACTGTAGCTTAAACTGTTTTCACTTAGCTTAAAGAGGGAAGGGAGATGTCCTTCAAGTGTATTTGGAGTTACAATGTGTTTATCGAAGAGATAGGGGATATTTCCTCCAAGCGAGGCAGAATATTCGCTGAAGTAGCCGTAGTTCCGCTTAATCAAGTCCGTATTTTGGCTTCGGAATGTGTATCGGATGATGGATGAAATCTGGGGATTGAAATCTTCCAGGATACGCTGCAGTTCAAAAGAGTCGACGATCGTCCCGTCATTCAGCGTATCGCTTCCAAATTCATTTCGGAGGTTGGCGATGTAATCTCTTGATGGATCAGTGTCTACGATATCGAGTTCTATGAGGTCAAAGAAACTTGAGAATCGGGGAGTATGATTTACCTCATATCTCAGGTTAAAACGAACATCCGAGTTGATATCAAAATAAAGCTGATCCGACCGACTGTAGGAGAGAGAGTATCGGGTAACCGCGTTGGTAAAACTGGGACGGTTATCCAGGAAGGCAAACGGAAAGTTTAAACGGGGTACCGAGTAGTCGGCTCTGAGCTCATAACTTCTGAATAGAGAAGACTGGGTCGTACTGGTAGAGTCTCCCAGGATGTTCTCAAGGGTAGATGGTGTAACGTACTCGAAACTGGTGTTGGCGCCGATCGACAGATTCTCTGCATTTCCAAACACATTGTTATTTGTGTAGTCAACCCCAAAGCCAGTTCCGTATCCGTATCTTTTCATCCCAAAAAATTCTGATGATATGGTATGCTTGGTGATGGTCTGCAGGTTGAAGTAGGAGGGGATTTCTTCCTGGGTAAAATCTGGCTGTACATTACTTTCACTTTGTGCAAAACGCTCTATAAAAAGCATACCCAGGTTTTGATATTCATTAATGGTGCCCAGGTACAGTGAGTGATTGTAAACGTCCCCGGGTTTAAAAAGTACCTGTCCGGAAAGCAGCCCGAAATTGGTTTGCGATTCCGGTTCTTTAGCAAGGTAAATAGCGTTGGTGCTGTCGATGGTATGGGGTTCCCCTGAAAGCGTATCTCGTTGTGATAGTTCCCTGGGGGTGATGCCATCTTCCAGGTTTATGTGGATATCCCCAAACCGGAACACCTTCCCGGGGTTAATCCGGAATTGGATATGAAGCTCGGGTATGGCCGAGGAATCAACAAGAGCAATAACTGAATCCCTTTGAACGGAAGCATAGCCGCTATTCTTTAAAAAAGTAATAATGCGCTGCTGTTCATCTACAAGTTCCTGAGTATTATATTGACGCCGAACATAAAACGTAGAATCATTAATAGAGGAGCCGGTTAACAAACCTCCGCGAAGAAAGTTGAATTTTGTATCCGGTTCATCAAATTCGGGCATTCCGGAATAGGAAATTGTTTCTATGGTTGAGGCCGTTCCTTCCTCAATAAGGAAAGAAACCTCAATTTTATGGGTCCGGTACTCTACAATGGTCGTATCAACTGCCACATTTAAGTACCCCAGCGAACGATAATATAATGAGAGTCGCTCCATATCGTTGGCTACCATCTGCCGATCGAGGTAGGCGGGAGCTTCCCCAAAACTGCCATTCGAGAGTTTCCAGATAAAATACCAGGGAGTAAAACGGGGGATACCCAGAAATTCCCTGTTGGTTTTAGTTCGTATTAGAGTTTCAAGCGTTCGGTCTTTGACATTTTGATTCCCCGAAAAACGAATACGCCGAACGACATCTTCAGTATTAGATTGGTTTTGAACCCCTTGGGCATGTGTCGCAAATGGAGAAAACGCCAAGACTGCCCATATAAGAAGCAGCAAACCGGTATTACCTATAAATGAGGTGGATTTTTTACAAATCAAGATAGTTTTGGAAGAACATATTCTATACTCCAATAGCAGGATAAATCTTCCGCAGGTTTATTTAATGATTAAACATCGTCGTAATCGAAACCTTCGTCTTCTTCGTTGTGGAAGAAGTCTTCTTTACGAATGTAATCAGGCCAAATATCCTCTATACCCTCGTAAATAGTTTCCTCACCCTGGTCAATTTCCTCGAGTTCTTCAAGGTTAACAATTACCTGGGGCGGCAAACCATTCCGTTCGGCCCATTCAATAAGTTCCTCCCTGTTCGTTGGAAAAGGGGCGTCATCTAATGCTGCAGCTAATTCAACTGTCCAAATCATAGTATAATAAGTTTTTTGTAAGTGTCTGTGTGTAATAAACACTTGATAGAATAAATATCAAGTGAATAAATAAAATTTTTGTTCCAAAATCGTGCCGAAAATATTGTTATCTTAGCACAAATACATCAACTAAATCCAAAGAGGATTATTTTATGTTTAGTGGTATTGGAACTACCGAAATCTTAATCATTGCAATTTTAGTGTTAGTACTTTTTGGAGCGAAACGTATTCCGGAATTGGCCCGTGGTTTAGGCCAGGGAATTCAGGAGTTCAAGCAGGCATCCAAAGATATCAAAAAGGAGATTGATGAAAGCTCCCGGGAAATCAACGATGCTGTCAATCAAAAAGAAGAAAACAACGCTAATAAGTAATTAGAAGGATATTATTCAACATATGACTATATCAGAGGCTCGCGAAAAAGTTTTTTCCGGAGAGGTGAAACTTCGTCAGATTGTGGAACAATATATCAATAAAATTGAATCTGATAACGAAGAAATTAATGCCTTTGTGTACACCGATTTTGAGGGTGCATTAGCTCAGGCGGAAGAGGTTCAAAATAGAATTGATGAGGGTTCTGCGGGGAAGCTTGCAGGGGTGGTTATGGGTATTAAAGACCTGATTTGTGAACGGAATAAACCCACAACTTGTGCGTCAGAAATTTTGGAAGGCTTCGAAAGTGTATATGACGCTACCGTAATTAAGCGATTGAAAGCTGAAGATGCGATTTTAATTGGGCGGGTAAATATGGATGAATTTGCCATGGGCTCAACCAATGAATACAGTAAGTACGGTGCAGTAAAAAACCCTAATAATACCGAAATGGTGCCGGGAGGGTCTTCCGGGGGGAGTGCAGCAACGGTAGCAGCAGATATGGCCACCGCTACACTGGGTTCCGATACGGGCGGGTCTATTCGGCAGCCGGCTTCTTACTGTGGTATAGTAGGTTTGAAACCAACGTATGGCCGGGTTTCTCGCTATGGGCTGGTGGCTTTTGCCTCTTCTTTCGATTGCATAGGCCCCTTATCCCATAATGTTGAAGATGCCGCGCGTATTCTGGATGTAATAGCTGGATTTGATGAAAGGGATAATACCTCATCCCACAGAGAGAAATCAGATTATGTGCATGCTGTTCAAAATCCGCAAAAGAATATAAAAATTGGAGTGCCTGAGGAATTTTTTGGAGAAGGCCTGGATGATGAAATTAAAAAATCTATAGAGGACATACTCAGTAAACTCGAAGCCGGGGGAGCCGAACTGGTTCCTATCCATCTGCCGCATACCAAGTATGGTATAGCCACTTATTACATTTTGGCTACGGCTGAGGCTTCAAGTAATCTTGCCCGTTATGATGGTATCAGGTATGGACATCGCGCTAACAAGGATGAAATGGTGGACGAGCTTAAGCTGGAAGAGCAGGCGTTAACCGAAAAAGTAGCAGCAGCTGTGGGTGAAGAAAAGATAGCCCTTCAGAAAGAGTTGGCTATGATGGATTCTCCCCTCGCACGTCTGTATAAGAAATCCCGGACAGAAGGGTTTGGGTCAGAAGTGAAGCGTAGAATTATGCTTGGTACTTATGTACTCAGCGCAGGCTATTATGATGCCTATTACGGCAAAGCCCAAAAAGTACGCCGTCTCATTCAGAACGATTACAAAGAAGCTTTTGAGAAAGTAGATGTGATTGTAAGCCCTACAGCACCTACCACTGCTTTTAAATTGGGTGAGAAGCTGGATGATCCGGTACAAATGTATCTGAATGATATATTCACCACCACAGCGAACCTTGCGGGTATTTGTGGAATAAGTGTGCCGGCAGGTACGCACAGTAATGGATTGCCATTTGGTATTCAGTTTATGGCGGATGCTTTTGAGGAAACTAAAGTACTGAATGCCGGTCGGCTTGTTGAGTTGCTGAAATAAAATCGTTTTAATTTATATTCAAATCTTTGATCTATGGGTGCCAATCGTATTAATGGAAAAAGTGTATGCATTACAGGTGCTACATCCGGAATAGGAAAAGCAACTGCCCGGTTATTTGCTGAAGAAGGGGCATCCCTTATTTTAACCGGCAGAAGAAAGACCAGGCTCGATACGCTTTCAGATGAGCTGAAACAAAACCATGGTGTAGCGGTCTCGGTGTATGATTTTGATGTGAGGAATCAAGAAGCCTGTATTTCTTTTGTGAATGGCCTGGATGGGAGTATAGATATACTGGTGAATAATGCAGGTTTGGCCAAAGGAGCAGATTCGGTATATGCTGCCGATGTCTCGGATTGGGAAACCATGATAGATACCAATGTGAAAGGGCTGTTATATCTGACACGCCTTGTTGCTCCGGGAATGAAAGAACGTAATGCCGGTCATATCATAAACATTGGCTCTATTGCCGGGCACGAGTCGTACCCGGGTGGCTCGGTATACTGTGCTACCAAACATGCGGTGAAGGCTATTACCGAGTCTACCAAGAAAGATCTGCATGGTACCCGGGTTAGGGTCAGTATGGTGTCTCCGGGGCTGGTAGAAACGGAATTTAGCAACGTCCGCTTTAATGACGATAATGAAAAAGCAGACCAGGTGTATAAAGGAATGCAGCCTCTGGTAGCTCAAGATATTGCAGAAATAATATTGTTTACCGCCAACCGGCCTGCACATGTTAACATCATGGATACTTTTGTGCTTCCGGTATATCAATCTTCTTCCCAAATGGTTCACAGAGATGAATAGAATATTTGCCATAGGTATATGTTTGCTGCTTGTAGGGTGTTCTGGTCAAAAGGAAGAATCAGGCCTTAAGTTTACAGACCAACAACGATCAGTCCCTTCTTTTAATGCGGATTCTGCATATGCTTTTGTTAAACAGCAGGTAGAACTAGGGCCGCGCATCCCCAATACAAAACCACACAGAGAGGCAAAGAATTATTTCGAGCAAAAGCTACAGTCATATGCAGGGAGCAACAGTGTGTTTGCGCAAAACTTCACGGTTGAGGGATATGAGGGGGAAGCGTTAAAGCTCTCAAATATTATAGCTGCTTTTAATACTTCATCAACGGATAGAATTATGCTGTGTGCTCATTGGGATACCCGGGCTGTTTCGGATGAAGACAGTGTGGCTGCAGATCAGTCATTTCCCGGTGCGGACGACGGGGGGAGTGGGGTAGCCGTTCTGCTAGAGCTGGCACGTTTGCTTAGTGAAAACCCTCCGCCAGTAGGGGTAGATATTGTTTTGTTTGATGGAGAAGATTATGGCAAGTCCGGTGATCTCCGGAATTACTTTTTAGGATCCCGATATTGGGCAGACAATCCCCCGGTGCCGGGGTACAGCCCTCGTTTTGGTATATTGGTTGATATGGTGGGAGCTACGAATGCAACATTTCCAAAAGAAGGTTATTCGATGAACTATGCGCCCAATCTGGTGGATGAAATATGGGATATTGCAGAAAAAAAAGGATATAGGGATTTATTTTTGTCTAAGCGTGGTTCAAGCATACAAGACGACCATGTTATAATAAATCAACAAACCAACATCCCGATGGTGGATATCATCAATCACAAATCCAGAGATGCCAATGCCGGTGTTTTTCCAGATCATTGGCATACACAGGGTGATAATATGAATGTGATTGACAAAAAAACACTGAAGGCGGTTGGAGAAGTGTTGGCTGAACTTATTTACAACAGGATTTAGATGGAGTATGTGCAGCTTACCATATCGGCAGAAAATGATTTGCATGAAATTTTGATAGCAGAACTCTTTGATTTCGGCTTTGACGGCTTTGAGGAACAAGACAAACAACTGGTTGCTTCTATTCCTGCCGATAAATTTGATTTCACAAAAAGAGAGGAGATAGAGGAAATACTTCGGAAACTGGGTGAAGCTGAGTCGGTAATGAAAGAGGAGATCATAGAAGAGAAAAACTGGAACCAGGCTTGGGAGAAGAGCATAAAACCTCAAACCATTGGGAAGTTTTTTGTCCATCCTACATGGACTAAACAGGAAGGGGGCATAGATACTATAGAGCTTATTATTGATCCTAAAATGGCCTTTGGAACGGGGTATCATCCAACTACCAGAGTTATGCTGGAGTGGATGCCAGAAGTGGTAGAACAAGGAGATACAGTACTTGATGCCGGTACGGGGACTGGGATATTAGCGATTGCTGCCTTAAAGCTGGGAGCCGGCTCTGCCTTTGGGTTTGATGTGGACGAATGGAGTGAGATGAATGCCAGTGAAAACCTGTATTTAAACGGGGTTTCAAACTTTGAAGTAAAACGGGGTTCTGTAGAAGTAATACCTGACCATGAGAAATATGATTTGATTTTTGCTAATATAAACCGAAACGCTTTAGCAGAAATGTCTGGAGATTTGATTCAGCATTTAAAGCCCAATGGTAAATTATTACTATCCGGCTTGCTTCTTGAGGATGAAGAAGCGATGTTAAATCTCAAATCATTAAGTGATTTAGATCATGTAGAAACAAAAACTCACGGTGAGTGGATCGCAATATTATTTCAGGGATGAACGCAGCAATTGATATAGGTACCAATACAGTTTTACTTTTAGTGGCTGAAAAAGACGGGAACAACATAAAAGTAATTTATGAAGCCCAACGTATGCCCCGGTTGGGAAAAGGAGTAGATGAAGATAGAGTCATCAATGACAAAAGTATGGAGAGGGTAATTCGAGCTCTCTCAGACTATAAAGAGATATTGGATGCGGAGTATCCTGAAGTTGAATCTATAACAGTAACCGCCACCAGCGCTGTCAGAGATGCCACTAACCGGGAAGAGTTTTTGCAAAGAGTAAAAAAGGAAACAGGATTTAATATTCGGGTTTTGTCAGGAATAGAAGAGGCAGTCTGGACCGCAACAGGAGCTTTATCTACCCTAAACAAAAATAAACCGAAGAATGCCCTTATTATCGATATAGGAGGAGGGAGCACCGAGCTGGCAATTGTGAAGGATGGAAAGATGGACGGGTCGTATTCCTACAATATGGGTTCCGTTCGTTTTACCGAGCGTTTCCTGATCCACAACCCACCCTACCAGGAAGAGATATTAGCCTGTGAAAAGGAAATCGAGACGCAGTTCAATACCAACAAATTTAAAGTGGGCAACGATATTCAGGCAGTAGGGGTTGCCGGAACCATGATTTCACTGGCTGCAATTGATTTGCAAATTGAAAACTATGAGCGGCAAAAGGTTAACGGGCATTGCATTAATAGCAATAAACTGTACAAGAGCATCGAGATTTTTAGCCTGCATACCTATGAGGAATTGTTGGAATTAAGCCCGGAGGCATTAAGGGGAAGGGAAGACATTTTCCTGGCGGGGCTTTTAATACTTAAAGGTTTTCTCCAATCGTATGCCCTTGAGAATATCGTTGTGTCTGCAGGTGGTATACGGCATGGGGCTATTTTAAAGGGATAAAAAAATGCCAGTCAACCTGGGCTGAATGGCATTTAAAATAGTTACTTTAACCCGTTTACCGGTTAGAAGTACCATTTAGAGAACCTACGAGCGTCCGCAGGTCCTCGTAGCGTTCGGCTTTCCAGCGAGAATCCCGTAACGCTCGCAGGACTTGCGGACGCTGCGAGGTTATACTCCCTTTCAATACTGTTTTAAGCTAATCTCTAACCGGTAAACGCGTTACTTTATATAGGGGTAGATTAATTTCCTACAGGAAACCTGAGTCCGGCACCTATGTTAAGTTGATCCGCGCTACCAAGGCTGTACTTGATTTCAGCATACAGGCTTGCAAAATCCAGGTCGAATTCACCACCGGCACCAACGTTTATTCCCATTTCAGAGTCTGAACCTGATATATTAAGACCACCAACTCCCTCGCTTTCAACATTCACAGACAAGAAGTTAAGACCACCCAAAGCATAAAGGCTGAGTCCTTGTTCTGCATCTTTCATCAACATGTAATGTGCATTGGCATTAAATTCCCACCAGGTGATGGTCATTGAGCTTCCATTCCCAAAATCCGTTTTGTTTGGCAAGTAAAAACCAAGGTCTGCTTGTGCTCTGAATTGCTCATTAATGGTATATACCCCATCTGCTTCAAAACCTAATTGCTCAATGTCTGTACCATACATGAGCCCTCCCCCGATTTTCAAATCTCCCGCTGAATTGTCTTGTGCGAAAGCTAAATCAGCCGAGAATAAAGTTAAAAGTGCTAAGCAGAGTATCGTAATGCGTTTTTTCATTATTTTGGATAGTTAATTAATGTTTGTTAGTGATGATTGTTAGTTTATATGTATAAAAAGAATGCGTAGAAGAAAACAAAATTGGTTCAAAAAAACACATTTTCATTTACCTCAGGGTTTGTATTTTAAGACCCCAATAAAATTGATATGGCCAAAACAAACTCAGCAGACAGACAGAATTCATCACCGAGAAAAAATGCTTCCGCAAGTTCTCTGGAAGACGATAAGTTTGTATCAGAGGCACTTTCGGGAAAGGAGAGTTCCTATAAACAACTGGTAGATAAATATCAGAAGGCGCTCTATTTTCATATTCGGAAAATGATTAAAGAACAAGAACTGGTAGAAGATTTAGTTCAGGAAGTATTTATGAAAGCTTTTCATAACCTGAACACCTACAGCAATGAGTATGCATTTTCTACCTGGTTATATAGAATAGCCACCAATCATACAATAGATTATCTCCGAAAGAAAAAGCTAAGAACACTTTCCATAGACCAACCTTTTAAAACCAGGGATGGAGAAATGGAAATGCAGTTGCCGGATCATACCTATGAGACGGATAAGCCGGTGATGAAGAAAGAGCGTAAAGCAATTGTACAGGATGCTATTGCCGCTTTGCCCGATAAATATAAAGCAGTAATTGAAATGCGGCATATGGAGGAGAAATCGTACCAGGAAATTGCTGATATTCTGGAACTGCCGCTTGGTACTGTAAAAGCTCATATTTTTAGAGCAAGAGAACTTTTATACAAAGCGCTTAAAGACAAAAAAGATAAATTTTAGTTTTTTTGAACTTTGTTTTGTTGAGCGTACGCATAATCAAGAAATACCCTTAACATAAAATATACTATTCAGATATCATGAAGAACTACTATAGTGTAATGAAGTTTTTTGTAGTTGTAATGGCGCTTTCGTTGGTTACCGTGTCTTGTGGTGATGACCCCGCTTCAGGTGAAGATCAAGATCCGCCAGAGATACCTTCTTTCGAACAAATAGCTCCCAATCTTAGCTATTTTGACAATAACCCTGGTAAAATGGCTACAACCGATAATTTTTATGAAGCTAAAGGATATGCTTTTGGGTTGGCATCTGCTACCATGACAACCCAGCTTTACCAAGGCTTCTTTACCTCAGCTGAACAAAGTGAGGCAACATTCAGCAATGGACAGTGGGTATGGGAGTATACCTATAGTTATGAAGGAGCTTCAGTTTCTATAAAGTTGACTGCCCAAGAAAATAATTCAGAGGTGAGTTGGGCTATGTATTGGTCGTATAATGACGGGCAGGGAAATTCCTTCGAGGATTATAAAATGATTGAAGGCAAGAACGCCCTTGATGGCTCTTCCGGCAGCTGGACTTTTAATTCACTAAATCCAGATACCCAAACGGAGGAAAAATTCCTTGTTACTACATGGGTTAAAACCAGTGAAACGGAAATAGAGATAACCACGGACTTCTACACAGATGACGGAATCCAACAGTATGTATATACTCAAAATGGAGCCGAGCATACTATTACGTATGATGCAGCTGATGCATCCAATGATATCATCATATACTGGAATACCGACACCCAAAGCGGGTACTACCAGGTAGGCTCAGATTCTTCCAATCGCCTGTGCTGGAACTCAAATTTCCAGGACACAAGCTGCTCGTAGCACTTAGCCTGGGTTAGCTCAATTATCAAATTTAAAGAGCCGGTTTAAAAGACCGGCTTTTCCCTTTAATGTATTTTTCTGCAAAAGATGTCTTTTTGCCACGGCCAAAATAATGCTCTACTATTCTTCTGCGAAGATCATTAGTTACACCAGTATAAAGAGTGGTTTTACGAGTGTTGGTTGTGATGCATGTGTAGAATGACATACTCTATTATACCAAAAACATTGAAAATAGGAAGAGAAAATGTCATTCAGAGCGATAGCTAAGAATCTTCTTATTTCTGCCCATTTTTGTTGTGAAGGCATACCAACAGACGATACCTATATCCCCATCCCAACCAAAGCATAAGAAGACGCTTCTCCCAAAGGTACCCTCTGTGTGACTTGGGGGTGGACCTGTTTCTGCTACATACATCCTTAATCAAAGCCCGGTCATCTCTGGCCGAGACCAGGGAT
Source organism: Balneolaceae bacterium (assembly GCA_009711805.1). GTDB lineage: Bacteria > Bacteroidota > Rhodothermia > Balneolales > Balneolaceae > VEMX01. Next base: position 61,593 of record VEMX01000035.1, read on the forward strand.
CTGCCAGAAGCGGTTTGGGATGTTGAATCAGGGAGATCCCGCATCTTCGCCTTCGCTGCGTGCGGGATGACTGTCCTTTTTGTTTAAACAACAAGTCATCGCGGGCCCAGACCCGCGATCTCCCTGCTTGGGGCAATGTGGGTGAACAAGGCGGTGCCGGGTCCTATGGAGATGTAATATGGATGCCATGAAAGAGAGATTAACCTCGTTCCTCCCTTGGGGATACCTTTGGTGCAACCACCCCAAGGCATGCATACGGCACAATAACAGCAACCTTCAATGAATGAGGAATCCAATATCCACACAGATCAACATAGAGCCTGAATATTCCTATCTCAGTGCAACTTGTCCAATACTTGTTTGTACACTTTCTGAATTGTAGAATCTTTTTGTAGTATTTTAGTGGTATCCATTCGGTTTTCGAAAGCTTCCAAAAGCTGGGTGGCTTTTACCTCATCTTCCAATGCTATATAGCTTTGAATAAGTTGTAAGCTTGTTTCTCCTACCATGGGTGTGTAGTATCTTGGATTCAGCTCTTCATAAATGTCAAGAGATTTTGAAAAGTGCCTGGCTGCTAATGTGTAATTACCGGCCATGTAGAAATTTTCAGCTCTGTATTCATGGAGTTTAGCATAGTTGTTATGCTCAGGAGAAATGTATTCTTTATATACAGAATCAGCTTTTATGTAATACTCATTTGCATCATCATATTTACCTTCTACAGACAGCAATTGCCCATAGGATCTGTAATTAGTTCCCATGTAGTAATGAGTTGGGCCGTAGATATCTATGTATAAGCCGAGGACTTCTTCCCGCAGTTCTTTTGACTTTTGATATTCACCTATACTGAAATAGACGTCTGAAAGATGATTTTTGGAAATAGCTATGTTGGGGTGTTCTTTCCCAAATATTTCGGTATCCATTTCCAAAGCTTCCAGGTACAGTGATTCGGCCACACTAAAATTGCTTAGCGTTTTTTCTAAAACAGCCAAATTTGTTAAAGTAGCCGAGATGTTATAATGAGGCATATCCCCATAGATGCGTTTCTTTGCCTGGAGAGATTGGTTAAGATATTTACGGGATTCATCATAACGAGCCTGAGTCATATAAAACAAACCAAGGTCATTCATTACACTGGCGGTTATAATGTCATCTTCACCGTGAAACTGCTTGCTTATATCAAGCGCAAGGGTGATAAGGGAATCTGCCTGTTTGTTTTCTCTGTGAAGATAGTGGGAGCGGGATACACTGCGAAGAAGGCCGATATACCGGGAACTGTCCATGTCAGCCTGAGCTTTCAGGATGTTCAATGCTTTGTTAAATAATTGCTGAGACTCATCATACCGGCTAAGCGATTCAGTATTGTATCCTTGGTGGCTGTAGAGTTCAGCAAAAAGAAGATCAGTGGGGGGAAGGTGAGTCTCAAAAATATCTTCTGCTTTCCGAAGGTATTCTATACTTTCCCCGTAGTTTCCCAGATCATATTCTACACTTGCAATCTGCATATAACTTTTACCGGCATGTACAGAGCTCGAATCGAAATGCTGCACATTTAATTCCAGGTTTTGGGTAGCCAGCTCAAGAGCCTTTTGGTGCTGATTTATATTTCCGTAGATATCCGAAAGCGTGTTCAACAGTTCCGATTTAAGAGTGGGAGCAAGATCTTTCTCCAGAAGCTGTGAAGTGCCAATATTAAGAAGTTCGGTAACAGTCAGGGAGTAGTCACCCCCCGAGATTGGATCACTTCCTGAAAAAAGGTCCACTAACAAGTCTTTTATTTCGGTAGCCTTCTGGGCTTCCATTTCTGCAGTTTGTCGCTGTTGGTCCAGTTGATAGGTGTAATATCCTGTAATGCTTATAAGAAGCAGCAATACAAAGGAGGTAATGCCAAGCTGTTGTTTATTACGGCGAACAAACTTTTTGGTGAGGTATGAAAAAGTATCTTTTGAAGCCTTGACGGGTAGGTTCTTTAGGTACCGGACGATATCATCCCTGAACTCGGAAGCAGAAGAATAGCGTTCTTCTGCTTCTTTTCTCAGGGCCTTTTGGGTAATAGCTTCCAGGTCGCCTTTAAGTGTTGCGATCAATGTGGGTTTAGTAGTTCCAAAATGTTGTTCAATTTCGGAGGGAGCTTTGGGACTTACAGACTCGTTGAGCGGAAGGGGAGGCTGACTTAAAATAACTTTTTCAACTTCCCTGATGCTTTTCTTTTTGAAATTAAAAGTAGGGGTATTCGTCAAAAGGCAATGTAACAGGCCTCCAAGGGCGTAAATATCGGTTTGAAGCAAGGGAGATTGTTCCAGCACTTGTTCCGGTGCGGCGTACTGGGGAGTCCACAGCCGTTGTTCTGGTTGAGTGAGCAGCGGGTCGGGAGAATCTTCATTCTCTAACAGTTTAGCAATACCAAAATCCAGGATTTTGATTTCTCCCATCCCGGAAACTAAAATATTGGAGGGTTTAAGGTCCCGGTGTACAATGAGGTTGGAGTGGGCGTAGCCAATGGTTAAAAGCACTTTGTTGAAGAGTTTCAGCCGCTCATGAATGCCCAACTGTTCACGGTTACAATACTCATTGATAGGAGTACCTTCTATATACTCCATGATGAGGAAAGGAAAACCATCCTGGCTAACACCACCATCAAAAAGCATAGCTATATTCGGGTGCTTCAGGTTAGCCAGTATGGTTTTCTCCTGTTGGAAGCGGCGTTTAACCGAATCGGAAAGATGAGTCTGATTTATAAATTTTATAGCTACTGTTTGATCGAATTCATTATCGATTCGTTCTGCTTTGTACACATCTCCCATACCTCCTTTACCCAGCAAAGAGATAATTTGATAAGGCCCTATTTTTTTGCCTTCCAGGTTTTGTCGCTCAGAAAAAAGGTTGAAGGAAGTTTGGTTGAGCTTATCAAGAATAGCGGCATTATCTTCACTGGAGCTGTCCAGGAAATGCTCTTTTTCAGAGTTGTTGATAGATGCGAGCATTTCTTTTACTTCCCGGATAATATCTTTTTCCAGGTCATAATGTTGTTCAAGATATGTGAGCTGTTTTTCCTTTTCCAGTGATAGAACAGTATCAAGGATAGCAGATACTCTCTGCCAACGCGATTTATCCATAGCTAAATAATATGATTGTCCTTTATATGTGTATGCGTATTAACAATATATAGTAGTTCACTATGGCTGGTTGTTTAGTTTTTTATAGAGCCAACCTCTGGCTTTAGCCCAATCCCTCTTAACGGTACTTACCGAAATATCCATTACCTCAGCCGTGTCTTCGATGCTCATTTCCCCGAAATACCGGTATTCTACAACCTCGGCCAGGCGGGGATCAAAGGATTCAAGCTTCTGGAGGGCAGCGTCCAGGTCTAGCAAGTTAGAGGCTTCTTTTTCTTGCCTCACCATATTGTCAATGTAGGTTAGGTCCTGCTGCTTTCCGCCACGTTTGTCGGCCATCTTTTTCCGGGCATAGTCGATCAGTATTTGCCGCATGCATTTCGAGGCTATAGCATAAAAATGTGTGCGATCTTGCCATTCAATGCGATCGTATTTGCAGATTTTGAGATAAGCTTCATGCACCAGTTCCGTTTTGCTGTAGGTATGCTCATGATATTCGTTGGCCAGGTTATTGTACGCCAGCGACCGGAGTTGGTCGTATATTTTAGGGAGTACCTTCTGATAGGCTTCCTGCTCTCCTCTTCCTGCTTTTTTAAGCAGAGAGGTTACTGATAATTCGGTCATTTCTACACAACTTAAATGAGAACTAAACTATTCAATTGAAACTAACAGTGCTACTTCTTGAGCCTTCCTTTTTGAAGTCGGCTAAAACTACTCCATGGGAAGCTAAATACAAAATAAAATGTATACCAGAAGCAGTTTAGTTCTTGTTTAAATTTTGAGAGGCAATTTTAATATTTCGGCTTAACCCTTGGTGTTTTGTACGGCGGACCGGGCTCCCTTCAAATATACTGTTAAACTCTTCTTCGGTGAGGTTAACCCAATCTTCGGTAGTATTGGATACCACCCTGTCTCTTGGGTGCAGGTCTTCAAAAGTGGCAATTACCGATTTACTATTCCATGGGCACACATCCTGGCAAATATCACAGCCAAAAATCCAGTTCTCCATATTGGTATGATATTTTTTGTCAATTTCTCCCTTGTGTTCAATAGTCAGGTAAGAGATACAGCGGCTTGCATCTACTCTGTACGGTTCATAGATGGCATCGGTCGGGCATGCATCCAGGCAACGGGTGCACGAACCGCAGTGATCGGTTACGGGGGCATCGTAGCTGAGTTCTATATCTATAATCATTTCTCCAATAAAAAAGAACGACCCCATATTCTTATTGAGTAGATTAGAGTTTTTTCCAATCCAGCCTAACCCAGACCGTACGGCCCAGGCTTTATCAAGTACAGGGGCTGAGTCGGTGAAGAAACGTCCATGCAACCCGCCAACTAACTCTTCAGTGTACTGAAATAGCTTTTTAAGCTTCTTCTTTACCACTTTGTGGTAGTCTCGCCCCTGGGCATATTTGGCAATCTGCAGATCATCTTTGTTTCCAATCATTGAAGTGTGGGTAGGATGATGATAACTGCTTAATACGGATACTACCGTTTTAGAACCGGGAACAAGCAGGGTGGGATCTACCCTTTTATCGAAGTGATTCTCCATCCAGCCCATAGTGGCATGCTTACCCTGGTTAAGCCATTCTTCAAGGCGACGCTCTTCATCCTCAAGCCGGCGGGCCTTAGCAAATCCACAGGCATCAAATCCCATTTGGAGGGCTTTTGTCCGTATTTGTTCGGTGAGCTTTTGCTTTTTTAGCATGATGAAGCTCTTGATATAAAATGGTTAATATTAAGTAAGAAAGCTTTGCAAAACCGTTTTTTTGGTCAATGTCTGCGTTATCCGTTGGTTGAAATCCTTGAATATGGGTTATATGCTATGGTTTCAACCTTTTTCCGGCTTTGATATTGAGCAAAATCCCTGTTTTTTCAAAAGCCTCATTAAGCCGGGATCAGTTTGTCGCCTTTCCAAACCAGCTCTTGTATATCTCCCTTAACAAGTCGAACGGTACGGGCGGGGTACTTTTTAACTATGGCATAATCATGTGTTACCATAAGCACGGCCATTCCCCGGTTATTAATTTGCCGGAGAAGCTCCATAATTTCTTTGGTAGCCCTGGGATCCAGGTTTCCGGAGGGTTCGTCGGCAAGCAGGATGCGTGGCTCGTTGGCCAGAGCGCGGGCTATAACAACACGCTGCCGTTCTCCCCCGGAGAGGTCTTTGGGCATGTGTTTGCGGCGGTGGCTTAGCCCAACTTGTGTTAAAACTTCCAACACTCTCTGTTTAATAAAGCGGGGTTTTTCGCCGGTTACCTGGAGGGCAAAGGCCACATTATCATGGACATTACGATCTTCCAGCAGCTGGAAATCTTGGAATACGATTCCCAGGCGGCGGCGCAGCATGGGAATCTCCCGCATGCTGATCTTATTGACGGGATAATCAGTAACTCGAACCGTTCCCCGGTCTGGGATCACATCACGGTATAACAATTTCAAAAAGGAACTTTTCCCAATTCCGGTTGGCCCAATCAGGTAAACAAACTCCCCATTATGCAATTTAAAACTGACGTCTTCCAGAACCGTCCGGTTCTCATAACTGAGTGTTACATTCTTAAGCTCTACTACTGCTGTTTCCGACATTGAAGTACCATGGTTACACGTGTGCTGTTTTCGTCTGCATCAATGAGATCAAAGTCTTCATATTTTGCAATCAGATGATAGGAGGATTCTTTCACAATTGACAACATTTCATCTAAAGTGTAGATACGTTGTTTGTGCGTTTCTTTGTATCGTTCCAATACTGTTTTTCCATCCTGTTCAACTTCTTCAATTTTAAACAAATTATAGTGAAATTTTTGTTCAGGATCGTATTTGCTTTCTCTAAAATAGCGAAGGTTGCCCGCACTGCCTTTGTCATTGTTTAGATAATTTTCGGCTTCCAGGGAATTTTTGGGTGTTGAAAAATCAAAGATCAGTATACCCCAGGGGTTTAGTACTTTCCAACAGTTTTCCAGCATAGTGAGAATTTCTTCGGGATTGTGCAGGTAATTTACACTGTCGAATACACTGAAAATAGCGTCAAAGGTTGCATCCATTTCCAGGTGAAGAAAATTTTGCACCTCAAAATTAATACCGGCATCCTGTTTGTTGGATTTTTTGCGGGCGATGTCAACCATCGCCTGGGATTGATCGGTCCCGGTCAGATTGTAGCATTCAAGTTCAGCAAGCGACAGGACCAGCGAACCGGTACCGCAGGCAAGTTCCATAACATCAATGGGGTTGGGGTGGTGGGTCTGTATAATCTCATCAATAAAATCAGCCCAGGCTTCATAATCTACATCTCCCATAAGTGAATCGTACAGAGCAGCTAATATGGTATAGATAGGGGTATCTTTATTTTCCATTTATTCTTTTTTGGGCCAGGTGAACAGCCAGGTTATATGCTTCTTTGAAAGAGGATGGATTGGCCACACCTTTACCTGCTATATCGTAGGCCGTGCCATGATCCGGAGAAGTACGGATTATGGGGAGTCCGGCAGTAAAATTAACGCCTTTTCCGAACGACAACAACTTAAATGGGACTAAGCCCTGGTCGTGATACATGGCAAAAATAGCGTTAAATTCTTTGTGTAGTTTTTGGCCAAAGAAACCATCGGCGGGGAAGGGGCCGTGCAAATTCAATCCTTCATGATTCAGCTTTTCTATGACGGGCTGGATGAGTTCAATTTCTTCCAGACCAATCACGCCGCCATCTCCGGCATGTGGGTTCAATCCAAAAACCGCTATTTTTGGATTACTGATGCCAAATTTTAATGTCAGGCTTTTGTGGAGTACCCTGATTTTGGATGTGAGTAATTCCGGGTTTAAGTCGGCAACGATATCTTTAACAGGAACATGGGTGGTAGCCAGGGCTACCCGAAGTTTTTTATTTACCAGCATCATAACCACGGTGTCGGTATGTGTGTGTTTGGCGAGATATTCGGTATGCCCGGGGATATTATAACCCGCCAGGTTAACCGCTTCTTTAGATATGGGAGCGGTTACTATAGCATCGGTGAGCCCCCGCATGGTATGGCGAATGGCTTCATCAATACTGAGCATGGCTGCCTTTCCTCCTTCTCTTGTTAGGCTACCTGTGGTAATCTTGAGAGGCGAGTCGGGGAGAGGATATACATGTATAGTATTTTCCTGCAGAGAGGGAGTTTCATCTACAACCGTAATGTTACAATTAAGAGATAGTTCCCGGTTATAATGCTCCAAGACACCTGAAGGGGCAAAAACAACAGGTATTGATTTGCTTAGATCGGCAATACTTAATGTTTTGAGAATGATCTCAGGTCCAATCCCATTAATATCCCCAATGGTAATTCCAATATGTGGTTTTTTTTCTTCTAACATAGCGGGCAACAAATTAGCAGATATTACCCGGAATGAACAGCATTAACTGGACCCAATTAAAACAAAATCACCAAAGCCTGAACCGGTCTCAAATACGAACTTCCGGTTTCCATAGGTCCATATTTCCCGGACTTTCTCATCGGTAGGGTATAGGCGTTCTTTATTTTTGGGAGGTCCAAACTTTATATAAATCTTCCCTTGATCGCTTTTATGTCCCATCGGGTTCTGTTCACTCCTGAATTCTTTGTAGGCATAATCTATGCGTCGATAATATTCGGCCATAAGTTCATTATAGACCGTTCCGGGAGTAGGATCTTTGCTTTCCCAAAATTCACGAAACTTGTCTCTTTTTTCTTTTTCATTGCCGCTTTTCAGGCGTTTTAGTTCTTTATCAGAGACAATAAACTGCAGGTTGTTTAAAGCTACATTCAGGTTATAAAGACTGGCAGGCATATCAGGCCAGTATGACCGGAAAAAATGGGTAGCCACAGGACTTTTTTGTCCTTCTTTTACAATGGTCAGCTTATAGGCAGAGTTCCTGAATGTGCTGTTAGGAATTTGAAGCAGTGCATAGGTAAAGGCACCTCCATCAGCCTCCCAAATAAGGGAAGGATTTTCTCCTTTAGAGAGGGAGATTGTAGATTCTTCCTTAAACTGATCTGTACTAAGTTTTTCGGTATATACCGTTCTTACTTTGAGAGTATCTTTTTTTTCAGGGCGTACCTCGTTAATTTCAATGGTATAATCATGGGCTTGTGTAAACTCCGGAATGCGAACCAGGGCATAGAAATCTTTACCAAAGGGTACATTATTATCCATGTTGATGAGAGGCAGGTTTTGTTTTGCCCCATCTTGTTCTGTTTCTTTAATCCAATAAATTTCCCCCGTTTTTTTCTTCGATAAATCATGCACCCGTATATTTTGGCGTCGGGTGTTAACCTCTCTGTTATCTTTCATCAGAGAAAGTTGGAGTACATAATTATACAAACCGGCTTTCAGTGTGGTAGATAAAGAACCGGAAGCATAATGCTTTCTGGATTGTGTTCTTTCAAAGGTTTCAGCAAATAAGGTATCGCTCCATTGAGCGCGGGCTGCTGCCTTGGCTGCGGCCAGCTTGCCTTTTTCATGTCCCATGAATATCTCTGAATTCAATCGTGTGATGGTATAAAACTGTGCATCATCAGGGGCATTAATTTTGTCATCTACGGTTAACTTTTTGTAGGGCAGGAAATCGTTATTGAAACGGAATGTAAAGGCAAGGGTAGTTTTGCCGTTATCGCCCGGTAAGAGCATGCTGTTGATAAATATTTCTGGTCTTTGAGAACGATTAACTAATACCTGGTAATCTACATTCTGTGCTGCAACGGAAGAGGACAAAAAGAGAGCCAAAAGAAATAAGAGGGAATATTTGCTCATGATATCAAAGTTTAAATTGATTGAATCCAATATCGGTGTTTAATCATTAAAATTAATGCCTATTTTCAACGGACTATCTAAACTAACTATTATTTAACAAAACGAATTCATTTATGAGTGGCAAAACCGGAAGCGCTACCAATCACTGGCTTCAGAATATGATCGACAAGTTGGAAGACCAAGAAAAAGAGATCAAACTTGGAGGAGGCGAGAAGAGAATTGCCAAACATCATAACAAAGGGAAATTAACAGCCCGGGAACGCATAGACCTGTTGAAAGATGAAGATTCTGTTTTTCAGGAGTTGGGGCTTTGGGCTGGTTATGAGATGTACGAAGAAGATGGGGGATGTCCCTCCGGTGGCGTAATTACCGGTATTGGGATGGTAAGCGGCAGGGAATGTATGATTATTGCCAACGATGCCACCGTAAAAGCAGGAGCCTGGTTTCCTATTACAGCAAAGAAAAATCTGCGTGCCCAGGAAATTGCTATCGAAAATCATATCCCCCTTATCTACCTGGTAGATTCTGCCGGGGTATACCTGCCTATGCAGGATGAAATTTTCCCGGATAAAGAACATTTTGGCCGAATATTTAGGAATAATGCCATTATATCGGCAAAGGGGATTCCACAGATAGCAGCTATTATGGGCAGCTGTGTGGCCGGAGGAGCATACCTGCCCATCATGAGTGATGAAGCGTTGATTGTTGATGGCACCGGCAGCGTATTTTTAGCAGGAAGCTACTTGGTTAAAGCGGCCATTGGCGAAGATGTAGATAATGAAACCCTGGGCGGTGCAACAACCCATACCGAGATCAGTGGAGTTACTGATTATAAGATGGATGATGACCAGCAATGCCTGGCTACTATCCGTGATTTAGTGGATAAGCTGGGGCCATTCAATACGGCTGGTTTTAACCGTAAGAATGCCAAAGCCCCGGCACGCCAAGCCAGTGAGATATATGATATTCTCCCGGAATCCAGAACCAGTCCCTACGACATGAATAAAATTCTGGAATGCATAGTGGATGAAGAGAGCTTCACCGAATTTAAAAAAGGATATGGACAAACCCTGATTACCGGCTACGCCCGTATTGACGGATGGAGTGTAGGCATTGTGGCAAATCAACGAACGGTAAGCCGTACTAAAAAAGGGGAAATGCAGATTGGCGGTGTAATCTATTCGGACAGCGCGGATAAAGCAGCTCGTTTTATTATGAATTGTAACCAGAAAAAGATCCCAATCATCTTTTTCCAGGATGTAACAGGTTTTATGATCGGCAAACGCAGCGAGCATGGAGGGATCATAAAAGATGGTGCTAAAATGGTGAATGCAATGAGTAACAGTACGGTTCCTAAAATCACCATCGTGGTAGGTAACAGCTACGGAGCCGGGAACTATGCCATGTGTGGACGCGCCTACGATCCCCGCTTTATGTATGCCTGGCCTACAGCCAATATAGCAGTGATGAGCGGAACGTCAGCTTCCAAAACCCTTATGCAGATTCAGGTAGCAGCTATGAAAAAGAAAGGGGAAGAGGTAAGCGAAGAAGATCAGAAAAAGATCATGAAAAAGATAAGCGACCGCTATGATGAACAAACCGATGTACGATATGCGGCTTCCCGCCTTTGGGTAGATGGTATCATAAAACCAGAAGATACCCGCAACAGAATATCCAAAGCTATTAGCTGTGCAAACCTGAATCCTGAGATAGAAGAATATAAGACAGGAGTACTGCAAACCTGAAAATGGAATAGAATATGTGAGCAGAGGCTGGTATTATACCTCTGAATGAATACAAACCTTTTCAGGGAGTTTAACGGGTGAATTATTTTATCAGGAAAGAATCGAATTCGATAATGGTTTCGGTGGAGGCAAGTTTCACCTTAATCGATTTTATCATGATGATAATAAGTTTCCTGATAGGATCTTTTTTTATGATGATATTCTTGCTGTTCACCATCGCCGTTATACTCAAGATATTTGTACGCTATGAGTACATCTTTGACCTGGATCGCTATGAAATTGTGCAATACTTGCGTTTTTTCAGCTATTTTAAAATCCGCATGCGAAGAATGCCTTTTGGAGAAGTTGACCATATCCTCTTATCCAATTACGATTCCGGGAATGTATTAAGAGGAGACGGAATGAGGATGAAAGAATGGTTTACACTCGATATCAGAACAGATAATAATGTGGTACGGCTGATAAGGGTTGAGGCGGATGAGGTGGAAGAACTGAATGAACTGTACTACGAGCTGAAGGATAAGCTGGACCGCTTCTTTACTTTCAATGTAGAGTTTGTAGAAGTAGATATTTGATACGGATAGGGTAACAAGTATAAAAAAATGGCTCCCATTCCCCATGAGCAGAGAAAGAATGGAAGCCATAGTGTATGGTTAAAAATTAGCTATACATTTTTTTCTCCTCTGTGTTATAGGCTTTTTCTTCTACCAACTGGCTTACGGTGTCAAAGATGGTGTTTTCCAAAATATCGAGGAAATTCCCCATTTCACCATCAGTAGGCCATGGATCCATCAGGGTTGTGATGATGAAGAAAATGGGGACATCCGATTTCTCAGGATTTTTAATATCGGCTCTTGAAAGCAGGTTATTCACAAATTCTTCTCCATAATTTGCTTTGCTGAATTCCGAAGAAGTAACAATCATGTTTTTCTTTTTTACATCTTCGAAATTATCACCCGGTGCCATACTAAAGGTATTGAATACGGCCTGGTTCAGGTTATACATCTTCTGTACATCCTGATTCCAGCTTCCGTCGTCATTTTTGAAGTTGAAGAAATAGGTGCAGATGGTTTGGTCCTGCCCCAGGTTCCTCAGCAAGTTCATTGCTTCGGGATCTTTAATTATTTCTTCGTTGGGTACGTTATTAATGCGTTTCCTGATGAACTGAAGCTGTTCTTTAATTTTTTTCTCACTTTCTCCATTTAGTTCTGCAACCGTAGGTAAGAGAGGAGTCACATTAAAGTTCTGCTGATGGGTGTTAACCGTTAACAGGCGGGCATAGAATTTTTTAGCTGTGAACATACATTCACCCAGCAGCTTTCCATAGCCGGTTATATCGGGACGGATAACCCTGTGGCTGAGATAAGTAGCTGAGGCAGCTGCTCCGGGCTTGGATCCTTCAACACCATACACTCCCACTGTGGGATCGAACCCGCCATGGAAGACAACCGGTGCGGTAAAAGTAACCAGATTTCGCATGGCAGAATTACGATAACAAAGTCCACCGGCAGGATAGGGTATATAACCGGCTTTATGAGGATCTACCGTAATTGATTCAGCTTCTCCGAGCAAGCGGTACTGTTTTATAGCGTACTCACTAAGGGGTAGATCGGGAACAAAACCTACGCCATTGCCTTGAGCGTTTTCAGCCGTGGATGGCCGGATCATACTGGCAAAGTATCCACCCCAGGCCGCATCCAGGTGAATGGTGTAGTCGAGTCCTTTTTCACGAAACTCGTCCCTCATCTCAAGGATCTCATCCAACGGATCTATAGCCCCTTCTTCTGTAGTACCGATAACAACCACATTCATTATAACCGGAGTTTTAGAATCCAGGCATTGTTGCAGTTTTTCCCGAAGATGCTCTGTCTCAATACGGCCGTATTTGTCTACATGAACGTCAAGGAGATTACCTCTGCCCATTCCCAGCAGAGCAGCTGCTTTTGGCCATGAGTAATGCATGGTAGACGGACCTATTGCCACGGGTGCTGTTGGTACATCCGGTAAATACTTTTTGGTCAGATCCAGGAAACCCATAGTCTGCAGAGAATATTTATCAAGGATGGCATTCAGCCGGCTTTGATCGATAGAGGGGTCCAGGTGGGCAATTTTGGATGGGATGGAAAGAATCTCATCGGTATTTATATTTAGTGCCTCCCAGTCTGATAAGGAGATGAGCTGTTTTTCTTGTCCCGTGCATAAGGTTACTGTAAGAGATGTTGCTTTTTTCAGTGCGGGTTCTTCCTGTAAGGCAGCCCGAACCGATACCGGGTAATATTTAAGATTACGCGAGGCCCACATTCCTTCAATATTGGCTATGGAGCCATCAGCTGTTATATGTCCCCAGGCTGTTATATTTTTGGAAGGATCAGTTTTTAGAGCTGATGCAGTATCTGGCAGTTTCACTTTAATGGGAGAGGGGGTATAGCCGAGCATCTTGCACAGGTCGTTACCTACCAGCATCTCCAGGATGGTTGTAGTTGGGGAAGCTTCTGCCGCCACATTATTCTGATTATACAGCAGGGCCGAAATATAGCCCAGAACGGCGGGCATGCTTACTTCCCAATTCATATGCCCAAGTATCCTAAAGCTGTAGAAAGGAGTGGAAGCCTTCAGTTCTTTAACCAGTTTCTTGAATTCCTTGTCCAGGATGTCAATAGATTCTTTATATCCTTCGGATTCTTTTACATTTTTGGTGATGTAATAGGGATCTTCGGGATGAAACTCTTTTCGGCAGTTGATGTTTTCATCAATTGCTTCCTGCACCATCTGCTTAAACAGAGATGCATTTTCTCCCCTGGTTCCGATAAACCAGCCGGCCAGGTCGGTACTTCCGCTGCCTTCCAGGTTCAGTTGTTCATCTTTAGGCTTGGTGATGTAGCACTCGGTTAGCTCTTTTGCGAATTTTTCTTTTCGTTCGGTATTGTAATAATTTGTGGTATGTACTTTTTTAGTCATGGCGTTAGATATTTGGAGCAGTTAGGGAAAGAAATTTAAACCATTGGGTTTTGTTGATGTAGAAGTCTTGTTCTTCTTTTATACCATCAACTTTTGCGGGGAATACATCATGTATTAAAGGATTGGCAAATACATTATTGGCATTAATGGAAAGACCCGGGATCTTTATTTGTACTCCCTCTCTTAGTGTTTGGGCCGGCAGCCAATTGTAGGTGTATCTTAAATCTACAACATGCTGAAAGTTGACCCCTCTCATAACATAATGGGCGAGATGTGCTTCGTGAGGCGCCCCGAACAGGTAATACGTCATTTCTTTGGGATAGGAGGGCGGATCCTGCAGCTTGAAATGATGAAATACGGTTACCCGCTCTACAGTGGTAGTGCCTCCGTCTGAAATGAGCTTGCCTCCGTCAAAGGGCAGCCCCATATATAGTTGTGTTTTAAATGATGTTCTCTTGCCTGATTCTATATTCGGAAGAATCATCAGGTCTTCCGGACTATTATTAATAAAAAAGGTAGAGTATGGATTTTGGAGTTTATTCAGGAAGTAAGCTTGCTGAAGTTTTTCATCGAATGAAATTTCAATGATTACCTGGTAGCAGTGATTTTCGACATAAAACATAGGGATGTGACACCCATAGATTACCTCGTTCCCGACTATTGCAAACCCATGCACATCAGGTGTGTCTTGTACTGTATTCATATAGACCTCTTGTTATTTTTGGTAGATTATTGACCAGTATTATTCTATACAAAAATGCTTGGTAAGTATATCCTACTAATAAACTGAGTTAACTTATAAATAGGAGTTATAGAAAGCCGTCTTGTTACATTAGATAATTGTAACCAAAGGGAGTACCTGTAAATGTATGAGGAAAATGGTTTAGGTAGCCTACCTGAAGAGGTCGCTATCGTCCGTATGAAATGACTTTAAGGGGATCAGTTTTAGCCGCAATGCGGGCGGGGATAAGAGAAGCCAGCCCGCACAGCATAAAGGTGATCACGCTTACAATCAGGAAATCTAATGCATGGGGTTCAACCGGGGCATAACTCATATAATAGTTTTCGGCTGAGAGAGGAATAATGTGGTAGTTAACCTGCAGGTAGTAGAAAAGAAGGGAAAGGATAATACCAATCACTAAGCCCACTGCGGCCACCATCAACCCTTCAAGAAGAAAGATTTTACGGATGAGCCGCGATTTGCTTCCAATGGTTTTAAGGATGCCTATATCGCGCGTACGCTCCAAAACCATCATTAAAATAGCCCCAATCAGATTAAAAGCTGCCACTATAATCATTCCGCTTATCACCAGTGGAACCATGCTTTCCTGGAGATTTACCCATTCAAAGATATTTCCAAATACCATGTATACCGTTTCAATGTAAAAGGGGATGGTTAATACCTGACTTATTTTGTTCCGAAAGGCTGAAATTTGTTCTGGGCTGGTAAGGGTGAGCTCAATGCCACTGGCCTGGTTGGGGGAGAGCCTCAACAATTTACGGGCATAGGAGGCATCAACAATTGCAAAAGCTTCGTCAAATTCAGCCATTCCAATTTCGTAGGTTCCCCTAAGAGTGAATTGCTGAATCTCGGGAGAATTTAACAGGGAGGGAACCCCTTCAATGGTATAGACCGTGAGTACATCTCCTATATCAGCGTTGATGGCTGTAGCAATATCTGACCCAATCAGTATTCCCGGTTTTCCGGTAGAGTCTTTGGAAAGGTCGAAAGTTCCGCTGTTTATGTAGGGTTGTATGTTAGAACCGGCTTCTTCACCTTCAATTCCTTTTAACACACTGCCTGTTACCTCATCCCGTGTTTGCATCATAACCTGTCCCTGCACTACAATCTGTTTACTCTGTATTTCGGGATATTGATCCAGGTGGGTATACAGTGTGTCAATGCGGTTAAGGGGCATATCAGAAATGCTTCTTATGGTAATATGAGGGGCGAAATCGAAGACTTTACCGTAGATAGTGGATTTAAACCCGTGAACGATAGAGAGAGCAATCAAAAGGCCGCCTGCACCAACAGCCACTCCGGTTATAGACATATATTTAACGAAGGAAAGGAATCCGGAACCTTTGCGGTTTCCCCGGAAGTAACGAAGAGCCAGGTACCATTCAAACTTCATTATAGATCTCCAAATAATGTGGTGGTTGATATGCAGATTACCTGAGGTTGATCACCCCGTCTCTTAAACCTCTTTTCTGTTATCAAGAGGGAAGATCCGGGCTGTTCAACATTCAATATGGCTTCTGCAATCATCAATATCCAGTTACTCAGGCTTCATCTGAGGGAAGAAGAGTACATCGCGAATAGATTCTGAGTTGGTCATAATCATAGCGAGGCGGTCAATTCCAATCCCGATACCCGCCGTAGGAGGCATACCATACTCGAGGGCTTTAATAAAGTCCTCATCAATGGTCATTGCCTCATCGTCGCCATCTGCTCTGAGCTTGGCTTGAGCTTCCAGGCGTTCGCGCTGGTCAATAGGATCGTTCAATTCGGTATAAGCATTGGCGATCTCTTTACCATTGCAGATGCATTCAAAGCGTTCTACCAGTCCTTCTTTAGAACGGTGTTTTTTGGTGAGTGGGCTCATCTCTATGGGATAGTCAGTGATGAAGGTAGGCTGAATGAGTTTGGGTTCAACAAATTCACCAAATATTTCATCAATGATTTTACCCATTCCATCCGAGTCTTCAACGGTAACATGCAATTCATCGGCTATACTGCGGAGTTCTTCAAGATCTTTACCATAGAGATTATGGCTAGTTTCTTCTTCAATAGCCTCAAAGAGAGGGATGCGTTTCCATGGCCGTTTAAAGTCGATTTCGTTTTCGCCGACGGTTACCTTGGTTGAGCCGTGAAGGTCGTTTGCTATTTTCTCAATCATCTGCTCGGTGTAATCCATCATCCAGTTGTAGTCTTTATAAGCTACATACAGTTCAACCTGGGTAAATTCGGGATTATGGAATCGTGAAAGCCCTTCATTCCTGAAATCTTTAGAGAATTCATACACTCCATTGTATCCACCAACAATTAATCGCTTCAGGTATAGTTCGTTGGCAATACGCAGATACAGGTCCATATCCAGGGTGTTGTGATGGGTTACGAACGGCCGTGCAGCAGCTCCCCCGTAAATAGGCTGAAGGATAGGAGTCTCAACTTCCAGGTAACCGTCTTTGTTCATGAACTCACGCATCACCTGAACCATTTGGGTCCGTTGTTCAAATGTTTTGCGGACTTCAGGATTCACAATCAAATCCAGGTAACGCTGACGATAACGCAGCTCTTTATCAGAGAAGGCATCATAGATAACTTTTTCCCCTTCTTCATTCTCCACCTCTTTGGGGATGGGAATAGGACGGATGGTTTTACTGAGGAAATGAAATTCCTGGGCATGAATAGTGGTTTCACCGGTGCGGGTTTTAAAAACAAACCCTTTAATACCAACAATGTCACCAATGTCGACCAGTTTTTTGAATACTTTGTTATACTCTTCAACTCCCACATCATCACGGCGGATATACACCTGAATGGAGCCTGCCGAATCTTGCAGGTTAAAGAAAGATGCTTTCCCCATAATTCTGCGGGTCATTACCCGGCCGGCTACCGATACTTCCTCGGTTTCAGGGTTCGATTCCTCGTTGCGTATCAGGGAGCCATTCTCCAGGATCTGTTTAGAGGTGTGGGTTACTTCAAAAGAGTGTGGGTAGGGATCGAATCCCAACTCACGAATTTGCTCAAGTTTCTCTCGTCTGATTTCTTCTTGTTCGGAAAGAGATAATTCCTGGTTCGACATGTATTATTTTTGGTTATTGGTATTTTGCAAAATCAAGTTTGTAAAATACCGAATTGTGCACAAAATTGTGAATACCAAACCAAATACTATACAGAAATATTGGAACTGATTAATACCACAGATATAACGGGCTGGCCAGAAGGCGTTTTGTTAGGCTATTCACCATTAAAAGAAGGCTTGAGTACCCATATTCTCTCTCCTGATGAAAAAAAAGAATATCAAACATTCTCGAATGCGCAGAGGAAACAGGAGTTTTTATCTGCACGATACTTGCTGAGAATGCTGATTGAAGAACTTGATATAGAGTATGGTGTGCTTGAGCTTAAGAAAGAAGAGAAGGGAAAGCCCTACGTGTTGCTGGATGAGCAAAAGGTGTATGTTAGTTTTTCGCATTCTAAAGAACTGGTTATGGCCGCAATATCTGAACAGAAAGATATTGGCCTGGATATTGAAACCACCGACCGTGTGATTGACCACCGGATTGTGGAACGTATCCTTAATGAAGATGAATGGGAAGTGGCAGGGGAAGAAGATCCCATAAAACTTTGGACCATTAAGGAGGCTGCGGTAAAGAGTTTGGGAACCGGGTTGAGGACAAATCTGCGGGATCTGACCATCAAAAAAATCAAAAAAAATGAGTATTCAATAAGATTTAATGATGATAAAAGTTTTGAAATTTGTAACTTTGAGGAACTGAATCATCAGATAGCATTGGCTTATTAAAGCATTAACATTTGATTTGGATTTTAGAAGCTCGGATATACCACTCTCAACTGGTTTGGGAAAGGTATCTTCGGGCTTTTTCAGTTTTAAATATCATCTACAATAATTTTAGATCAGCATTATGAACGTTCAAAATCTCACTGAAGAAGAGATCCGGGACTATATTAAGGGAGCAAAGAAGACAAACCCAAAATCTGATCCGGTGCGTATGGTTTTTGTGCCGAATAAGATCAATGAGGACAATTTTGGAGAGTTGTGCAGTACCTATAAAGCGGTAGGAGAACATGAGTTCGATTCTATTATCGTGATTGAATCCTATGCCGGTCATCTGAATAAGAAACTGGCGATGCCCTCAAATAAAACTTTTGAAACCCGCTTCGGTGAGGTTACAGTAAATGATTTTCTGCGAAACGAATTTTGTGATGAGGAAGACGACTTCTTTATTTATGATGAAGGTTTTAGCAAAGAGATGAGCCTGTTTACCCAGCTACCTGTTTTGCAGGCATGGTTTAAAGAATTTGAGGTGCTTAGTCTGCAGATTGGAGATTATGATCCGGCCATCGTGAGAGAACTTGCCTTTACACTTGATGAGTTAATGATGAACCGGAATTCGCTGCTGGTATTCTGTTGCGATGTACCGGCTGATAAACCAGGTGAACTTGAAAAATTGAGAGAACTTGTAGTGAATCGAAACGATTCAGGATTATTGAATTACCTGAATAGCAGTGACAAGCAGGTGAAAGGAGCCCGGGCATTTATGACGGGTGTTTTGGTTTCCAGATCATGGAATTTGGATATTTGCCTGTTAGATCAGCTAAAGAAGGCTTCAAATATTTGTGGCTACGGCAAACTTACCCAGCCAATGATGGCCTAACCATGTATACCCCTACCATAACAATCATCGGGCTGGGAAATGTAGGCACCGCCTTATTGCATGCTTTGACCGATGCAGGTTATGGAGTCCACTCCGTGTTTAGCCGATCTGAAATTGATGATAAATGGAAGGAGAGTTTCTCCCAAACTATATTTTATTCATCCTTGCCGGCTTCCGGGACAGAATGTGGTGAACTAATATTTTTATCAGTGAAGGATGAGGCCATAGAGTCGGTAAGCAACCAGCTTTGTAAAGCTATTGACCTGAAAGGTAAAACACTTGTTCATTGTTCAGGAACCTATGTTTCTGATATTTTAATGCCAGCTAAAAAAGAAGGAGCTTTTACAGCATCGATGCATCCGCTAAAAGCCGTGACAAAGAGTTCAAGAACGTTTGCAGACAGTTGGTTTGATGTAGAGGGAGATGAAAATGCAGTGCTGTTACTGGAGCAAATAGTAGCCCGGCTAAACGCAAAGTGCTTACCTATTTCTGCAGATGCAAAACCTTACTTACATGCCTCGGCAGTAGTGGCTTCTAATTACATAGTGGTATTGGCTGAACTGGTATCTCGTATCAGCTCGGAAGCCGATTTGGATAAGCGCACGATAATAGAGGCGCTCATGCCATTAATGAGAAGTACACTTTCCAATATTGAAGAACTGGGACCGGCTGATGCCCTTACCGGACCGGTCGCAAGGGGAGATGCAGCCACTATTGCTAAACACCTGGAATTGTTGAAAAATAATTCGCAGGTTTTATATTTGTACAAGCAATTAGGGTTAGTAGCTGCAGACCTGGCTGAAAGACAATCTTTAGGAACAGAAGCAGCTAATAAGATCAGGAAGCTTTTTAATGACGAAGAAAAAAAACCGTGATTTTTATGAAAGAGTGTATGAGGTAGTAGCCGAAATACCTTTTGGTAAAGTGAGCACCTATGGTGCAATATCGAAATACCTGGGAGTGGAATCGGGAGCCCGTATGGTTGGCTATGCGATGAATAATTGCTCGAGCTCAGATTTGGGGCATGCAATACCGGCGCATCGGGTGGTAAACCGACTTGGACAGCTTACCGGAAGGGCACATTTTGAAGGGGACAGTATGAGAGAAAGACTGGAACAAGAAGGCATTGGTTTTGTTGAAGAATATACCATAGACATAGAAACCCACTTTTGGAATCCTTTCGAATTAGATAAGTAAGTTTAAAATGAAATCACTATTATTTATTTTTGGTATATTGTTTTCCTTTCTCCAAATTTCTGGAGATGAGATTTTGGTAGATGCCACCGCCGATGAAATCCTAAAGGAAATATCTGCTTACCAAGGAGAAAAACCGGTTTTGGTTAACTTCTGGGCTACATGGTGTGCTCCCTGCATCGAGGAATTTCCCTACATAATGGATTTACATAAACAGTATGAAGGGGATTTTAAACTGATTTTTGTTTCCGGGGATTTCGAAGAGGCAAGGGATGAAGCCGAAGCATTTCTCAGAAAACAAGGTGTTGATTTTACTACTTATTTTAAAGTTGGTAAAGACAATGATTTTATCACTAAAATTTCGGACAATTGGAGTGGCGCGCTTCCGTTCACTATTATCTATGATAAAAACGGACACGTTTCTTCTGCATGGGAAGGTAAAGCGGATTACCAAAAATTTGAAACAGAATTGATGAACGTTCTAACAAAATAATATACGCTATGGCTATGGGTAAATTGAAGATGATGACGGCAACTTTGTCTGTTATTTTATTATGTACAGCATTCGCAGGAGCACAATCTCTGAAAATTAAAGACAAAGCTCCCTTAACAGATGAAAAAGTTGTTGATATATCAGGCAAATCTCTAACGTTGAACGAAGTAGCGGAGAGCAATGGCTTGCTGGTGATTTTTTCTTGTAATACCTGCCCATGGGTAGCAAAATGGGAAGACCGTTACAACGGGCTCTTTCAACATGCCCGGGAAAATAGTATTGGAATGATTGCTCTGAATCCCAATGAACGAATCAGGAATAAAGGAGAATCGATGGAAGACATGAAGCGAAGAGCCGATAAGAAGGAGTATGATTTCTTTTATGCATTGGATGAGAATCACAGATTGGCAGATGCTTTTGGCGCTAATCGCACACCGGAAGTATTTTTGTTTGATGATGAACTAACCCTGGTTTATCATGGGGCCATTGATGACAATGCCAATGATGCCGCTGATGTAGAACAAACCTATGTTATTAATGCTATTGATGAAATGGTGAGTGGAAATTCGGTAAGCACAGCAGTTACTAAATCTTTGGGATGTACCATCAAGCGAATTAAGTAATTCTATCCAAAAAATCTTAACTTTGGAGCTGCATTGAAAAGTGCAGCTTTTTTTGTTGTGAATATCGTCAACGGCTATTAGTATCGGTGGCAACAACTTCACATTGAACCGGCGTCATCAGGTATGTAATTAAGATGACAGAGCAGATAAAAATGAAACAGAATTAATGCCAACCTGGAAGTTAAATACAGAATTTAAATTTGATGCCGCTCATTACATTGATGGTTATGACGGTAAATGCGGGCGTATGCATGGCCATAGCTACAAAGTGAGGGTAACAGCGAAATCTCATAAATTGAATCCATCGGCTTATTTACAATCCAAAGATATGGTATGCGACTTTAAGGAATTAAAATGGGCAGCCAAAGATTCAGAAAAGGGAGGGTTGGATCATGGTAACCTGAATGAGCTTATACCCGGGAACACCACGGCAGAACGTATTGCAGAATATATTCATAAAGAAACCACCCGCAGGATACCCGAAGGGATAGAGCTTACCGTCACGGTATGGGAAACGGATACATGCTGGGTAGAATATACCAACCAAGATGTTTGAAGCCGAAGAAACACATACTCAATTAAAAGATGATTTTTTGGATACAACATATCCGATAATGGAGCATTTCTATACCATCCAGGGAGAGGGAGCTCATACCGGGCGTTCGGCCTACTTTATCCGAACAGCAGGATGTGACGTGAATTGCTGGTGGTGTGATGTAAAAGAAAGCTGGGAAGAAGAAGGTCATCCTGTTTTGAAGGTCGGGGAATTGGTTGAAGCTGCTGTCCAAAGCGGCGCTCCCTTTGTTGTAATTACCGGAGGTGAACCTTTATTGCACGATTTAAGAGATTTAACGAGGGGACTGAAACAGGCAGGACTGGATGTACATATAGAAACAAGCGGTTCTTCTCCCTTATCCGGACAACTCGATTGGATTACCCTTTCCCCCAAACGATTCAAAAAGCCGTTGGATGAAGTATTTTCCTATGTGGATGAACTGAAAGTGGTGGTGTTAACAAACAAGGATTTAAAATGGGCAGAGGATAATGCTAAAAAATGCCCTGAGGATACACGATTGCTCTTACAACCTGAATGGGATACCCCAAAGTCGATAGATCTTATTGTGGATTATGTGAAAGAGAATCCGGAGTGGGGTATTAGCTTGCAAACGCATAAGTTTTTAAAGGTCCCCTAATGAATTTTGAAGAATCGTCTGTGATTATAACCGGGGGCAATAAGGGAATAGGGCTATCGATTGCAAAGGTATTTGCCCGGCAAACCAATCGCCCTATCGTGTTAGTTGCCCGAAATAAAGAACAGCTTAAGCAGGCACGGAATGAATGTTTGAAGGAAGGGGCATCATCGGCCCATACTGTTGCTGCGGATCTTATTAAGGCTGATGATCTTCTTAAGTTTGATTTTAGTGAATTGAATCCTGGCATACTGATAAATAATGCCGGCTCCTTTTTGTTTAAACCGCTTGAGGAAACAGCTCCGGAAGAGTTTAACATGCAGTTTCAGATCAACGCTATGGGAGCTTTTAACATGACACAACAGGTGTTGCCAGAGCTGCACAAGCTGGAGCGGTCACTTATTGTGAATATTTGTTCACAGGCTTCTCTTGCGGGCACTAAAGATAGCGGCGCTTATTCGGCATCCAAGCACGCTACTTTAGGGTACACCCGATCTTTGAGAAAGGAACTGATGGATTCCAATATAGCGGTCACTGCCATCAACCTTGGGCAAACCTATTCTACCTCGTGGGAGGGGGTAAACATAGATCCCAATAATCTTATTGACCCGGAGGATGTGGGAAAATTAATTGTGAGTTTATCGCTGTTAAGTGCAAGAAGCGTAGCTGAAGAGATTATATTGAAACCGCAGGGCGGGGAAGTGGCACCAATGTGATGGTTCAATTAACAATTAACAATTAACAATTAACAATTATCAATTATCAATTATCAATTAAGAATGGTTCAATTGGGAATGGTGATACAATGTAATCAACGTCCCCGTCTCTGGTCTCATTCCCCAATCTTTCTATATATAGCTCTTAAATATATCTGACAGTGTTTGATTGATATCTTTTTCCAATACCGGCTTAAATTTCTTAGCCGTCAGCATTTCGAATAATTCAGCATATCGTTCATAGACCTCCAGGCGGAATTCATTGGGTAAGTCGGGGAGAGTTTGGCCATCTAGTCCCTGGAAATTATGCTCCATCAGCCATTCTCGCAGGAATTCTTTGGAAAGTTGTTTCTGGCCTTCACCTTTGGTCTGTCGTTCTTCGTAGCCTTGCAGGTAAAAATACCGGGATGAATCGGTGGTATGGACTTCATCAATAAGTGTTAGCTCTCCATCATACAATCCAAATTCATATTTGGTATCAACCAGGATTAATCCTTGTTGAGCGGCTACCTCGGTACCTCGCTCAAAGAGTTTGAATGCCACTTCTTTAATTTCATCCCACAAAGAAGGTGATACAATTTCCCTGGAAAGAATCTCCTGTTCAGAAATATCCTCATCGTGTCCTTCCGTGGCCTTGGTAGCCGGGGTGAGAATGGGAGATGGAAATTTATCATGTTCATTAAGCCCTTCGGGCAGGGATACTCCGCAGAGTTTGCGTTGGCCAGATTTATATGTCCTCCAGGCATGACCGGTCAGATACCCCCTGATGACCACTTCTATAGGAACCGGGGCGCATTTTCTTGCAATAGTCACATTAGGATGAGGAACATCAATAATATGGGTAGCTACTATATCCTTCACTTTTTCGAAAGAGAAAGAAGCCAGTTGGTTTAATATCTGTCCTTTAAAGGGGATTGCCTGCTTCATGATATAATCGAAAGCCGAAATGCGATCGGTAACAACAATACCCAGTTGTTGATTACCTAATTCATATACTTCCCGGACTTTTCCTTTATAAGGAGCAGGGAGGCCCGCTACCTTTGTTTGAGTTATGCAATGATTAAGGGCTTCTTCGGTAGAAAACGGTAGGCTCACTTCTTATTAAGGTTTGTAGTTGATTTTCGTTTTATCAGTACCGGATCCAGGATCTTCTGAAAAAGCTCTGAATCAGGGTTTTTAATAATTTCGGCAAGACGCTTAGTTGCTTCCTGACCTACGGTATACATTTTCTGGTCTATGGTAGTCAGGTCAAGGTATTTGCTTAGCTTAATGTTATCGTAGCCCATAATGGCGATATCCCTGGGTACCTCCATTCCCAGTTTCGATAATGCATACATAGCACCTACGGCCTGGGTATCGTTAGAGCAAAAAATGGCTTCAGGGAATGCCCCTTGTTTTTTGAATTTATAGATAGCCTCAAAACCAGATTCTTCCGTAAATCCACCGTGCTTGGTCGTATCACCGGTCATAAAATATTCTGCGTGGATCTTAATTTTGTAGTTCTGGAGTGCATCTACAAAACCCCGCTCACGCTCCATGGCAGAACGCGAGTTTATAATGGGCTTAATCATGCCAATTTTTTCGAAGCCCTGTTTTACTAAGTGTTCTCCGGCATCATAGCCCCCCTGGTAGTCGTTAAGCATAAAAAAATTGTAGGCCGGATGAGAAGACTTAACCAGCACGGCAGGCATTTGGGTAGCCTGTATCAATTCATGAACTTCATCACTAACGTCAATAGAAAGTAAAATAGCGGCATCGGCTGTACCCCGGTCAAAAAAGTTTTGAACGGCCTCTTCAGGATTTCTGGATCCTGTGTTGTACATGATGATATCGAGATCCATTTTCTGAATTTCATCTTTTACCCCTTTCAATACTTCATTAAAATAAGGAGTAGTAAATGAAGGCACGGCTATTGCCAGGATTTGAGGCTCTTTACTGGCCAATTTTCTGGCATTTACCTGTGGTCTGAAATTCAATTCCTTAATCGCTTTCTGGACCTTGATTTTGGTTTTTTCTGAAACGTTGGGGGATGCATTCAGTACTCTTGAAACCGTAGATATTGCTACTTCAGCCCTGTTTGCAACCTCATAAATTGTAACCCTTTTTGCCATGAGTTCGAATTGTTGAAACTAAATTCAGTTTTCAGAAGGTAATAATTATATATGATCTTAATGGAAATAAAGAAAGAACATCAAAAATAAAGACTCAAATAAAAAATATTTTTTAATTATGGATTTAAAAATTAAACGGAACTTTATGTCTGATGAATTGGATTTATATGTAAGAGAATTGCTCAATTAATTATGGCAAATATACTTCAAATACCTTACTCAGTAATGAGGCCACTGTATGAGCGTACTTCATTTCATCGGTCAGTCATAGAGGATTTGCCGAACCAGATGTTGAGGGACGCGTATTCTCATTGCCGGGGGATTACCCGTACCCATGCAAAAACCTTTTATATGGCTACCCGCTTTCTGCCCAATCAAAAGCAACGGGGTATATTTGCCATATACGGCTTATGCCGCTACCTGGATGATTTGGTAGATGAAGCGGAAGATCTCATCTTGAATAAGAAAGTATCAATAGAGGAAGTAGATAAGAAGCTGGAACTTTTTAAGAGCAGGCTTATTGATGTTTACAAAGGAAATAGTGTGGAAGGTCCCATACTAACAGCTTTTTCAGATACGCTTAAAAAATATAATATTTCTATTGATCTTCCTTTTCAACTGATGGAGGGGGTACGGTTAGATCTCACCAAAAACCGATTCGGGTATTTTTCGGAAGTATACGACTATTCCTATAAAGTGGCTTCAGTGGTAGGCCTTATGACGAGTGAAGTGTTCGGTTATGCCGATAAAAAAGCACTTCAATATGCGGCAGATCTCGGCATTGCCATGCAGCTCACAAATATTTTGCGGGATGTAGGAGAAGATTTAAACCGTGGAAGAATTTATTTACCCAAAAATGAACTGCAGATGTTCGGATTATCTCAAGAAGATCTTTTTTCTAAAGCACGTACCGAACATTTTGTCCGTTTTATGAAATTTCAGATTAAACGAGCCCGTCACTATTACAAACGGTCAGATAAAGGAATCTCGATGCTCTCAAAAGACAGCCGGCTGCCCGTTTATCTTGCCCGGCATAATTACAGCCGTATTTTAGATAAAATTGAAGCAAATGATTATAACGTATTCGATCAGCGTGCCTATCTCAGTTATACCGAAAAACTGGCTGTTTTACCCCGCGTATTTTTTGAGATGAATGCCCAAGCCTGATTCCTTATTCAGCTTGGAAAATAACGTCTTAAAGTCCTATCATTGAGCTCAAGAAGAAATTATTTTTATGAGCCAGATCAAAAAAGTACTTATTGCGAACCGCGGAGAAATTGCTGTTCGTGTTATCCATTCCTGTAAAGAATTAAACATACAAACAGTAGCAGTCTACTCTCGTCCCGATAAGTATGCTCCCCATGTAATGGTGGCTGACGAATCGGTGTTTGTGGGGGAAGCCGCATCTTCAGAGAGCTACCTGGTTATTGACAAAATTATAGACGCCGCCAGGCAAACAGGAGCCGATGCTATTCACCCGGGCTATGGTTTTTTAAGCGAGAACGCTGCTTTTTCCGAACGGTGTAAAAAAGAGGGAATCGTATTTATAGGGCCAGAATCCAAAGCCATCCGCTTGATGGGAGATAAAACAGAAGCCCGCAAGCTGATGGGAGCTGCCGAAATCCCTACTCCGCCGGGTTTAAAGAGTGAGCTCAAAGATTTGGAAGAAGCTGCCAGAGTTGCTGACGAAATAGGATACCCCATCCTTATAAAAGCTGCTGCCGGAGGTGGTGGGAAAGGGATGCGGATTGTATACAAAAATGAGGAATTCAAAAGTAGTATTAAAGCGGCAAAGTCTGAAGCGCGCAATGCTTTTGGAGACGATCGCGTATACATAGAAAAATACCTTGAAGAACCCCGGCACGTGGAGTTCCAGATTATGGCCGACACCCATGGTAATGTAGTGCATGTTTTCGACCGGGAATGTTCCGTACAGCGACGCCATCAAAAAGTGATAGAAGAGGCTCCCTGTGCGATATTAACCCCGGAGCTCAGGCAAGAAATGGCAGAATGTGCTATCAAAGCGGCCAAAGCATGCGACTATGTAGGGGCAGGTACTATCGAGTTTTTGGTAGATAAGCATAAGAATTTTTATTTCCTGGAAATGAATACGCGTTTGCAGGTAGAACATCCGGTTACTGAGATGATATCCGGGATAGATCTTGTAGCCAGCCAAATATTGGTGGCGGAAGGGAAAGAGCTTCCCTACAAGCAGGAAGATTTAACAATGAACGGCCATGCTTTTGAATGCCGTATCTATGCTGAAGATCCAGCGGATAATTTTCTTCCAAGTACTGGTTTGTTAGAAAAACACCGTGTACCTACAGGCGATGGAATAAGGGTAGATGCAGGGGTGGAAGAAGGACAAAAGATTACCATTAATTATGATCCCATGATATCCAAGTTAACGGTGCATGGGCCGAATCGGGAAATAGCCCGAAAACGTATGCTCCGGGCTCTGGATGAATATGAAATTGCAGGGTGTAAAACAACTATACCGTTCTGTGAGTTTACCCTGAAGCATCCGGAATTTATTGAAGCCAATTATGATACCCATTTTGTGCAAAATCATTTTAAACCGGAAATAATGCAGGAAATACAGCCAGATAAAGAAGTAGTACTGGCAGCAACTCTACTCAAACAAGCGCATGTACCAGAAAACACAGCCGCACCAGTTACAGAATCCGTTTCTGGTTTATGGTGGAAAAACCGAAAATAACCCAGGCAGATTTGAAGACTGAAGAGAACCAAAAAATATTCAGCAAACTAAATCGACTTTCTACAGAAAAAAGGAATACTGAGACTCAGGAAATAGACTTGGCAGATTCTCTGGAAATAGTCGACCTCATCAATCAGGAAGATCAGAAAGTAGCACTTCAGGTTGCCCGGAAAAAAGAGGTGATAGCCGGCTTGGTAGACCTTGTCAGCGATAGTTTTTCGGCAGGGGGGCGGCTGTTGTACTTTGGCGCGGGTACCAGCGGCAGGCTGGGAGTGTTAGATGCTGCAGAATGTCCACCAACCTTTGGAACTCCTCCGGAACAGGTACAGGGATTTATAGCAGGGGGGAAAGATGCAATGTTTGTTGCCCAGGAAGGTTATGAAGATTCGGAAGAAGAAGGTGGAAGGGCCGTGGAAGAAGCCGGTGTTGCTACACCAGATGTAATTTGTGGTCTTGCCGCCAGCGGACGTACTCCCTTTGTACATGGGGCCTTAAAGGAAGCAGCCCGGAGAAAATGCAAGACAGCCTTAGTAACCACCGTGCCTGCCAGTCAGATCGATATTGAAGTCGATTATCTTATAGATGTACCTGTAGGACCGGAAGTGATAATGGGAAGTACCCGCATGAAAAGTGGTACAGCACAAAAAATGGTTTTGAATATGATTACCACCGGAGCTATGATACGACAGGGTAAAGTATATGAAAACGTGATGGTAGACCTGATGCTTACCAATAAAAAGCTGGTAGAACGGGCCAAACGGATCATCATGATTTTTACCGATGTAGACTATGATCGAGCTTCTTTGCTGTTGCAGAAGTCAGAAGGGCATGTAAAAACGGCCATGGTGATGCAATTGTGTAATGTGGATAAAGAAAAAGCAAAAGAATTGCTGGAACAACATGACGGCTTTGTTCGAAAAGTTTTGATTAATAGTAAAAAAGAAGAATGAGAGTGCTGTTTAGTATATTTACCTGGTTATATTTTAGTTTGTTATTTCTGCTATTCTTTATCATTATTTCCATTGTTTTTCTATTTACATTTCTCTTCGATAAATACAGGAAAGTCCCAAATTTCACTTTGTCTATTATGGCAAGGTTAATGATGAAGGCAAGCCCAGGATGGAACATACATATTGAAGGTGTGGAAAAATTTAACCGGTCGAAGTCCACCATCTTTATTGCAAATCATCAAAGTTTCCTGGATATGGCACTCATCTATCATTTGCCGTGGAAGATGAAGTGGGTATCCAAGAAGAGTTTAACCTATATTCCGGTAATGGGCTGGCTGGTTTGGCTGACCGGACACTTAACCATAAACCGTAAAAGCAGAAGTGCCCTGAAGAAACTGAATAATTTGGTACAGCCTCTGAACGATTTGGTACCTGTAATGATTTTCCCTGAGGGAACCAGATCAACAAATGGTGAAATTAAGTCTTTTAAAAATGGCGCTTTTCTCTTATCTAAAGAATACGGCTATACAATACAGCCTATGATCATAGACGGCGGGCATAAAGCAATGCGCTCGGGGGCAAAGATTTTAAACCCTAAGGCAGATTTCAAAGTTGAAATTCTGGATGCCATTGAACCAGGTAATTTTGAAAGCATGCGGGCGTTGAAAGACCACTGTAATGATTTAATGAAAAGTAAGTTGAATGAAATACGCCCCCATTGAAACCAAGCCTTTTAGATAAAATTTTTGGAGACCTGACGCATGAGCATCGTTTTTTACTGGCTCTGATCGTTTCCCAGCTGTTGGTGATTGGGGTATTCCGGTTGTGGCCGTCTATAAAAACGGAACAGGAGCAAAAAGTACAATTCGAGAATAAAGAAATTATATTTGCTGAACAGCCTATTATCACCAAGCAAGCAAATAAACCCGCCGCTCCCCCCAAACCCCAGGTACCCATTCCTGTTCCCAATGACGAAGTAATAGATGAAGAAATAGACTTACCTGAGTTCGATGAATTATATTCGGATAGTAAACTTACGGAGTTGAACAGTAAAGGGTTGATGGGGAGCTCAGATCAGATTGTCGGTAAACCAGATTTGCGCCCAAAAATTGTCCGTATTGTAGAACCTGAAGTTCCAAAGGCCGCAAAAAAAGAAGATCTGAAAGCAGAAATTTATGTCACCTTTCTGGTTAACACCCAAGGCAGGGTAGAAGAAGCATTTATTGAAGAAATAAGGTTGTACAATGGAAATCAATATCGTCTTGTAAACAGTATAGGCTATGGTTTAATGCAGGCTTCGCTTACTGCTGCCGATCAATGGATCTTTAAACCGGCCAAACACAACGGTAAAGAAGTTCGGGCTTATACGACCCATGTATTTAGTTTTGGATTTTAATCATTGATATAGGTTCAGAATACTTCTATCTTAGCCGCCCTTCGATACAAGCTCACCTAAAAATGGAGAGGTGCCAGAGCGGTCGAACGGGCTCGCCTGGAAAGCGAGTGTGCCCCTTCCGGGGTACCGAGGGTTCGAATCCCTCCCTCTCCGCACTTAGATAAAACCACGACGCCAAATAGTGTGTTCGTGGTTTTTTATGTCGGGGACAGGTGGTAGAGGGATGAGAAGCCTGCCCCGCTGGAGGTTGGGAAAGTAGAACTTGAGTTGTATCGGTGGGGAATCCCTCCCTCTCCGTACATTATTTATATTTTATTCATTGGTATAAGAATGAGAAAGACTACTTGCAAAGACGGAACCAGCAATTACCCAAAGATTTTTTCTATATATTGGGTGTATTACATCAGATTTAAAATAACTTGAAACGGGTAGCTCAACAGAGACGTTTGTACTATATATATAAATTGTTTGTGTTTTTTGGAAAAATGACGAACTTGTTTTAAAATCAAGCTTAAGGAATGAACACAGCTAATTTAATCGGAGTAAAAACAAAGAAGCCGAATGAGAGAGTGTATAGGTGGCTACACAAATTGCTGTCCTTTAGTTTTTTAATATTTGCCGAAAACCACATAGCTATACATTTCTTTTTAAAAGAAAGATGTGTAACTATGTAAGATTAGAAAAGTTTATGGTTTCACAACAGATATATTGCTACCATTCAGTCGACTTTTCTAATAGAGATGACTTATAATTTTTTCACAATTAATTTCAGCTATGAAAACAACACTATCATTTAAATTACTGATGCTTGTAACTATTTTAACATTGACATCAGTCTCAGCCCATGCTCAGATTGCCGTTGGCGTTAAAGCGGGTACAGCCGGTTATGGAGGTGAGCTAATGACCTCTTTAACCGAACGAATTAATGCCCGGGTAAGTGGCACATTTTTTTCCTATAACGATTCGGGGGTATATGCTGACGACGATCCCAGTATAGCCTACAATATGAAAGGGGAAGTAACCTCTATAGGAGGTATTATTGATTTTTTCCCATTTAAAAGGGGATTAAAATTATCTGCTGGTTTCTTTTACCATGATTTTCTGGTAAACGGGGATGCGACTCCTGATGAATCTTATACCATCGACGATAAAACATTTTCTCCGGAAAAATTAGGGTCATTGACAGGAAAAATTGAATACGAATCTATGCTGGTACCTTATGCCGGAATAGGAATAGGTAACCCGTTAGCTAAAGGAAGTCGGTTAAAATTGAATTTCGAGATTGGTGCCCTTTATACCGATGCTCCCTCAGTTACGATGGAAGGGGAGGGGATGATTGCCCCAACCGCTAGCCAGGGACAAGATTTTGAAGACGGGATGAGTGATTTTAAGTTTTACCCCGTGATTAACCTGGGACTTTCCTTCCGATTAAACTAAGCAGAGCAAGCATCAACAGATTGAATAAGATAAAAACAATGAAGAACATATTTACAATGACAAAACAAAGAACAGGACTGTTTATTTTAGTGCTGATAATGGCCGGAGCAATAGTAAGCTGCGATACCAGCGGACTAACAGACGCAGTAGACGATTTTAAAGTGGTAATAGGCCTGGATCCCATTAACACTACCTCTACGGTACTGTTGACAGATGCCAACAGTGGCGAATTAGTAAATGCAAGTGTATCAGTGGATTTTGCCGGGCAAAACGGAAGTGATATCATTGATATTTACAGTGACCCGGTAGATAGTGATGAAGTTGGCGATGGTATCCTTAACTTTGGGATTGATAATTCCGTGACTCCATCAGAAGATTCTCCCGCTAAGGTAACGCTTAACTTAGAAGCTGATGGATATGTAGGAACCTCCAAAACTGTTTCTATTACCTCTTTGGGTTCGAATGAGTTTTCAGTAAAGCTAATCAAGGAAAGCAGCAAGCCACAGGGAGTAACTTCTGCTACAAATACCGAAGGAAGTACCGATGATTCCGGTACTGTTGAGAATTCTTTTACCGCCGAAGTATCCGGGTCTACAAACGATGGCGGTAGTGCTGCAATAGAGGTCGAAAGTGGAACTCGTTTTAAGGATACTGACGGAAATGTTCTTACGGGTCAGCTTACTTCAGAAGTTTCTTATTTTGATCCAAATGAAGCTTCAGCTCTCTCCGCCATCCCGACAGATCTAACCGATGAAAATGGAAATCCTATTACTGTGTTAGGTGGTAGTTTAACCAGCATAAAAGATGCCAATGGCCACGTAGCAGCTACTGTTGAAGCTTCAGCTAAATCTACAGGGGCCGCCGGGAGTTTTAAACAAAGATATACCTTACCTGAGGGACAGTTGAAAGGGGGGACCACTCCTTACGAAGCCGGAGATAAGATAGGTTTGTTTGTTTTATATGGGGATTATACAGGGAATAATTTTGAACGAGTACTGCAAGAAGATGATGAAGGGAATCTTTTTGTAGAGTTTGTACTTTCTAAAATGCCACACATTGCCCTTTTGAAAGATCTCAGTGCTCAATACTGTACCAGTATAGTTAGCATAAAAAGAAGTGGCAATGAAGGAAATGTTAACATAGAGGTTTTTGCGAAAGGGTTTTTCTCTCAAACTACCATAAAATCAGGGGAGACAAACGGCGCGATGGTCGTTCCCAGAAGTCTTGAAACACGGTTTAGAGCCTGGGCCGCTAATTCACCGGTTGTTACAATAACTAAATCAAATGTATGTACTAACCCATTAGGTACCATAGAGCTGCCGGCTCCTTCAGCACCCGTTATAAATGCCACCGTAAATGTATCGCTTAAATGCCAGAACCCCGATGAGGGCGTTTCGGTAACAGATATTCCCGGGGCTTCGGTCATTTACCGTAAGTCTGATGCTCCTGAAGGCAGTACATGGTACGTAGCTACAAATTTAAGCTGGGAATTCGATGAAGCTAACCAGGAATTGTCGGGAGGAAGCTTCAATGTTCAGGACGTGGAACAGGGAACAACCTATACCTTTCAGATCAGCTACGATGGGAACACCTATGCCCGTGAAGTAACTATATCGGGTACATCGGTTGACTACACCGAAACCATTGAAGAAGATATCTGCGGATAGGTCGCTTGGATAAATTATTTATTTTTAAAAACCCGGTCTAAACATCCGGGTTTTTTTATGTCTTTATTTTATCAATTATCAATTATCAATTAGCAATTAGCAATTACGAATTATCAATTAGCAATTATCAATTAAGAATGTGTGTTCAGTGACAATTTTTCACTTTTCACTTTTGCTTTTTGCCTTATCACTTTTTCCTTTTCATTTTTCACATGCTGGCCATTTTGGTTATTTGAGCCCCTTCCCCATTGGAATGTCTGGGGCATGCGATCCTATTTCTCTTCTTCATTAGATAATTTCACGCTCAGGGCGGCAGCTTTATATAGTGGGATTGGGGCCATGGCCAATCGTCAATAATTAATTAAGAATTTGTGTTTAGCCTTGTTAACTTTACGGGCTTCCGGCACTGGGGCTTGAAGGCTGGAAAAGGATATAATCTGTAATAGGTTTCTCAGGATGCACAGAAGCAATGACAATATTGATTAAAAGAATATATGAGGTTCATCGCCAGACCCTGTTTATGGTGTCAACTATCAGGCTTAGCTTGTGGTCTGTCTGGGAAATTTATATGGGTTCAATCCAACATTTAAGCATTTGAAAATATAAATGAATAATACGATCAGTAACATTATAGAGAAGTTGAAAAAACGATGGAATGTTGATTCCCTGTGGCAGATTCTAACAATATTATTCATTTTTACCATTTCGGGAATGAGCGTATTATATGTGCGGAAATTTGCCTTTTCTGTATTGGGTTTCACTGATACAACACCCATCTGGGAAAAAACTATCGTCTGGATTCTGGTAGTATTTCCGTCATACCAGGTATTATTTCTTTTTTATGGATTTATATTTGGGCAATTCGATTTTGCCTGGGAGTTTGAAAAAAACTCTATGCGAAGAATTAAAAGAGTTTTTGTCCGAAAGTCTGCTGACGGTACAAGGTTGGATTCTTAATTAGTTATCAATTGTCAATTATCAATTATCAATTATCAATTATCAATTATCAATTATCAATTAAGAAATGTCAGCCGGTCATTTATTCAGGATCTCTTTAGAATTTGTAAAATGAATGCCTGCTTCTTTCATTTCTTTGATGGCTTTACCTACCGAACCGTCCATATCTATTCCTTCGACTGCATCGGAAACCACGGTGGTCTTGTAGCCAAGTTTGGCGGCATCCAGGGCAGACCACTTCACACAAAAATCTGTGGCCAGGCCGGTTATAAAAAGTTCTTCAACTCCCCGTTCCTTCAGGTATCCGTCAAGACCGGTGGCAGTTTCGTGATCATTTTCAAAAAAAGCCGAATAGGAATCTATATCTGCTCGAAACCCTTTTCTGACAATCATATGAGGGGCTATTTTATTTAGTATGCGGTGAAAATCGGCTCCATGAGTGCTTTGAACACAATGATCGGGCCAGAGTACTTGCTCGCCATAATTCAGTTTAATAGTATCATAAGGTGATTTTCCTTCATAGTTAGAAGCAAAAGAAGAGTGATTTTTGGGGTGCCAATCCTGGGTTTGTACAATACAATCAAAATGAGGTATTAATGCATTAATTGTGGGTATGATGGTATCTCCATTGGGGACAGGAAGGGCTCCCCCCGGACAGAAATCATATTGAACATCTACAATCAGTAAAGCTTTCATGACTGTTTGAGATTTTGAATTAATTGGTTTCTGAGTTTTTGCAGCTTCTTGCTGATTCCCACTTTATACACATGGGGATTATTAAAGCGTCTATGCTCCTCTTTAAGTTTCATGAATCGTGTTTTGGCATAATGAGCACTCTCGCTTACTGTAGGTTTCTTTTTGATAAGTCTGCCTTCTTCAACAAACTGATGGAGAAGCTCCTCATATGCACATTCCGATACATCCAGGTGTTTGGAAGGGTAGTGGGGATGGTAAATATGTGACACTTCGGAGTCGTCTTCCAATAATATCCCGTCAGCTCTGAAGCTGCCATCTTTATGCAAGAATCGAACGGTTCTTTTAATGCCCGGTAATGTAATCTTCTCCACATTTTCGGAGACTTTAAGGGTGGATTCACCCTGAAATGAGCTCAGTTTATAGACGCCATCCAGGGCAGGATTGTCGTAAGCGGTAACCAGCTTTGTACCAACGCCAAACATATCGATGGGAGCTCCCTGGTGTATAAGGCTTTTGATGACATGTTCATCCAGCTGGTTAGAGGCTACAATCTTTACATAATCAAGTCCGGCAGTGTCCAGTAATTCCCGGCTTTTCTTTGCAAAATAAGCCAGATCACCACTATCCAGGCGAATTGCTTTCAACTGGTTGCCTGCTGCTTCCAACTCTTTACCTATCTGTATAGCATTTGGTATACCGCTTTTGAGGGTATCATAAGTGTCAACAAGAAGGACCGAAGAATCAGGAAAATGTTTGACAAATGTACGGAAAGCCGTAATCTCATCTTCAAAGGATTGTACCCAGGAATGGGCCATAGTCCCACTTACAGGTATACCATACATTTGTCCGGCCAGCACGTTTGATGAGCCCTCCAGCCCTCCAATAATAGCTGCTTTACTGGCTTGTAAACCTCCCGTACCCTGCGATCTGCGAAGCCCAAAGTCGAGTACAGTGCGTGCCTCGGCCGATTGTTTAATGCGGGAAGCCTTGGTGGCTATTAGAGACTCAAAGTTCAGGAAATTGAGCAGGGCTGTTTCAATAATTTGTGCTTCCACAATAGTACCCTCTACTCGCAGTACCGTCTCGTTGGGAAATACAATTTCCCCTTCTTTGACTGAATAGATATCACCCTGAAACTTGAAAGTGCTCAGGTATTTCAGAAATTCATCTTTGAAGCCTTGCTCTTTCAGATAGTTTAAATCACTTTCCGAAAATGTGAATTCCTCAATAATTTCAAGCAAATCTCCCAAACCGGCATATATCACATATCCGCCCTCAAAAGGGAGTTTCCGGAAAAAATAGTCGAAGGAAGCTGTTTGTTGATGGCGACCAGATAAGAAGTAGCCTTCTGCCATGGTCAATTCATAAAAATCAGTATAGAGGGAGGGATTAGGTAATTTCATTTGTTCGCTTGGTGAACATTGACCCGTAAATTAACCAATATATTGCAGGCAAAAAAAACCTGACACCTTTTGGAAGCTGTCAGATCTTACCCTCGTTATGATGCTCTGCTCCGTAATATTCAATGGAAGTTCGGCCTCCAACTAAAAAAGTATATCTCCCGTATTGTGAACCAGGTTTTAGGGATTACCAGATGAGCAGGATGATAAGAAACACCCTGTCAATTTTTTTATTCCAACATAATTTTAGTTTATCCTTTTCCTGGTTTTAACTGTGATGGATGTGATAAACAGGATGATTGTGATGAATTGGGGAAAGATAAAGGTTGGGTTGCTAGGATCGGGCAATCGGACGAGCTTCAGCCGGAGACCGAGGAAGTAAGACAAACGACCCCGTACCCGATCTGACCAATCACCGGTCTCATATGTTGAAGGTATCAACATTTATCAGCTGGAAAAAGATTGCATACGTACGTTATGATCTTTACCCTCAGCACATTCTATTGGAATCGAGCCAGCCTGGCACCTCTAAGATTGGTCTAA
>VEMX01000034.1 GCA_009711805.1 Balneolaceae bacterium
TTAGACCAATCTTAGAGGTGCCAGGCTGGCTCGATTCCAATAGAATGTGCTGAGGGTAAAGATCATAACGTACGTATGCAATCTTTTTCCAGCTGATAAATGTTGATACCTTCAACATATGAGACCGGCGATCGGTCAGATCGGGTGCGGGGTAGTCCAAAGCGATTGCTAACTGCCCAATGTGTTTGAAGTGGATCAGGATTTATTTCCAGGCTCCGAGTATTAGTCCCATCAATGTAAATGTGAGAATCCAGTATCCCCCGTTGATGAGCATATACTTAAATGATTTCTGTTCATATAATGCATTCACCGATAAGGCTGTAGCCACCCAGCCAAAGCCGGCAAGAAAACCATAAAATGCCCCACTGCCTGCCGTTATCTGCGAAGCAGCCTCAGGATCTCCATAGAAAAACATAGCCAGGCAATAAGCCATGATAAACTGAAGAATCAAGCTGATCCCAAATACTTTTTTCATATTAGCTTTTTTTACCGATTCTTCATCCATTCCCACCGATTCCATCCACGATTTTCCGAATAGTGGTCCATACCACACAAAACCAATCGCAAAACCAATCAATGTTGCAGCTCCTACAGCCAGCCAATTTATAGCAGAGTAATCCATAATATATCCTGTTAATTAGTGTTCATAGTTATGTTGATTCAAACTACTTCTGTACAACCGAATCATTAAGTAAGAATTAACACAATTATGACTTCCAGCACAACAAATGTCTTATTTTAAGTAATCCTTCTTTTCCCATACCAAGCTTTTGCTATAGTTTTATTACCTTTGGTGACATTGCCATTAGCAAATTTTTAACCTATACCACAACACATGAGCATTCCTGATTTTAATCAGACGATACCTATCGACCATGTCGGTGTTGAAGAACGTATATCCCGCTTAAATTCGAGAAGTATAAAACGAGAATCTAAAGTTCAGGCTTTAAAAATGGCGCTGAATATGATGGATCTCACCACCCTTGAAGGAAAGGATTCGGCCGGTAAAGTGATTCAGCTTTGCCAGAAAGCCAAACGTCCCCATCCCCCCATGCCCGACCTGCCCACTGTGGCTGCCGTTTGTGTATATCCCAGCATGGTGAGCCTGGTAAAAGAACAGGTAAAAGGAACCGATGTTAAAGTGGCAAGTGTAGCCACTGCTTTCCCCAGTGGACAAGCCCCCCTCTCGGTAAAACTGGATGATACCCGCTTTGCCGTTTCGGAAGGTGCAGATGAAATTGATATGGTGATAAGCCGTGGAGCTTTTTTAAGTGGTGAGTATACTAAAGTGTTTGATGAAATAGCCGCCATAAAAGAAGCTTGTGGAGATGCTCACTTAAAAGTAATCCTGGAAACCGGGGAACTCCACACCTATGAAAATGTACGCAAAGCCAGCGACCTGGCCATGCATGCCGGAGCCGATTTCATCAAAACTTCTACGGGCAAGGTGAGCCCAGCTGCTACCCAACCGGTAACCCTGGTGATGCTGGAGGCGATTAGAGACTACTATCACGAAACTGGTACAATGATAGGTATGAAACCTGCAGGAGGAATCCGAAAAGCCAAACAAGCCATCCAGTACCTGGTGCTGGTTAAAGAAACATTAGGGGCAGCCTGGCTGAACAACAAGTATTTCCGGTTCGGAGCCAGTTCCCTCGCCAATGATGTACTTATGCAAATTGTTAAACAACAAACCGGCGTTTACCAATCACCCAATTATTTTTCTGTTGATTAAACCTTTTATCTATGTCTGAAGCAACCGAAACCAAAGATATTTATAAACCAACATCCCCCAACTCAAAGCTGGATTTTGCCTCTGTATGGGAGTATGCTTCCGCACCTCAGGACGCTTCCTTCGCAGAAGTTAAGGACCGTTACGAACTCTTCATCAACGGAGAATTCATTGAGCCTTCCAAAGGGAGATACTTTAAAAGTCTAAACCCCGCTACCGAAGAAGAAATCGCGGATATAGCCGAAGCTACCCAGGAGGATGTTGACAATGCCGTTAAAGCTGCTCGTAAAGCTTTTGAAGGTGAATGGTCGTCCATATCTGGTAAAGAGCGGGCTAAGTATCTCTACCGCATTGCCCGGATGATACAGGAACGCTCTCGTGAGCTGGCAGTGCTTGAAACTATGGATGGCGGCAAACCCATCCGGGAATCCCGGGATGTAGATATCCCACTGGTAGCCGCTCATTTTTTCTATTATGCAGGCTGGGCCGATAAACTTGAATATGCTTTTCCCGGAAGAACTCCGGAACCTATAGGAGTATGTGGACAGATAATTCCCTGGAATTTCCCTCTGTTGATGCTGGCTTGGAAAATAGCTCCTGCCCTGGCCTGTGGTAATACCGTGGTTCTAAAACCAGCTGAAACCACCTCCCTCACTGCTATGAAATTTGCAGAGATTGTGAGAGATGCCGGCTTGCCTGCCGGAGTCATCAATATTGTAACCGGAGCCGGACAAACAGGTGCGGAGATTGTAAACCACAAGGATATCGACAAAATTGCATTTACCGGTTCTACCAACGTTGGTAAGATTATCCGAAAAGCGGTTGCAGGAACTGACAAACGGTACACTCTTGAACTGGGTGGAAAAGGAGCACTCGTTATTTTTGATGATGCTCCAATAGACCAGGCAGTAGAAGGCATTATTAACGCTATCTACTTCAACCAGGGACATGTATGCTGTGCAGGCTCTCGCCTGATGGTTCAGGAAGGCGTTGCGGACAAAGTGATCCGTAAGTTAAAAGATCGCCTCGAAACGCTCATTGTGGGAGATCCCCTGGATAAAAATACAGATGTTGGAGCCATTAACTCCCAACAACAATATGAAACCGTTAACAAATACCTGGAAGTAGGTGTAGAAGAAGGTGCCGACATCTACCAAAGTAAATGTTCGATCCCTGAACAGGGATTCTTCATCCGCCCCACTCTGTTCACAAATGTGGCCCAATCGAACCGTATTGTACAGGAAGAAATTTTTGGCCCCGTACTCACCGTTCAAACTTTCCGAACGGCAGATGAAGCAATCCAGAAAGCAAACAATACTCCTTATGGACTGGCCAGTGGTGTATGGACAGATAAAGGTTCCAAAATTTTTAAGATGGGAAGCAGCATGCGTTCCGGTGTAGTTTGGGCCAACACTTATAACAAGTTTGACCCCACCTCTCCCTTTGGCGGATACAAAGAAAGTGGCGTAGGCCGCGAGGGTGGTATGCATGGACTCGCAGCTTACACAAAAATTTAAAATCGAGATAAAAGAAGCAGATTATGTCGGAAAGAATTGATGTATTAAAAACATATAAAACCTACGTGGGTGGCAAATTTCCCAGAAGTGAATCGGGACGCACCTATAAAGTATATGACGCGGATAAAAACCTGCTTGCTAATGCTTGTCAGTGTTCCAGAAAAGATTTCAGGGCCGCAGTACGAGTAGCCCGCAGTGCTGTTAAAGGCTGGAGCAGCCGAAGTGCCTATAACAGAGGCCAGATTCTTTATCGTATAGCCGAAATGATGGAAGACCGAAGAGAGCAATTTGTGCGGGAGCTTTCACGTGCCGGATCCACCACTCAGCAAGCCGAAGCCGAAGTAAACGCAGCCATCGACCGTTTGATTTATTACACCGGCTGGACCGACAAATACCAACAGGTGTTTGGATCGGTAAACCCGGTGGCAAGCTCACACTTTAATTTCAGTTTACTGGAGCCTACCGGTGTTGTCTCTATTTTTGCTCCCGAAGAAAGTCCGTTGTTAGGACTGGTCTCCGTCATCTCCCCGGTTATAGCAGGTGGAAACACTTGTGTAGTATTGGCATCAGGAAATCAGCCACTTCCTGCTATCACTTTTGCTGAAGTATTGAACTCCTCTGATGTGCCCGGCGGTGTTGTGAACATACTAACCGGATATAGAGAAGAATTAGCGGAACATTTTAGCTCCCATATGGATGTAAATGCATTGTTCTACACCGACACCTTAACAAAGGAAACCGAGAAACTTATTGACGAACATGCAGCCCGCAACATTAAAAGGGTTATTAAGCGTCCGATTGATGACTGGTATTCGGAAGAAGCACAACACCCCTATTTATTAACTGATTTTCAAGAGACCAAAACAACATGGCATCCCGTCGGATATTAATAACAATGCAAAAAACAGGATTCTTGCTCTTCTTCTTTTTTTGCATGCTGATTGTATCGTGCTCAAGTACAGAATATATACCCGGTACCCAACCAGATGCAGAAGAAAAAGATCATACGGGGGAAGTAAACACCTCCCCATCCAATCTGGATCTTTCGAATTTCCGTACACTGCTTTCAGACTTATATACCAGCAGAAAAAATGAAATTCCTGAACACTTCACCCAGCAAAGAACCATAAACGATGAAGTGGAACAGAATATTTACGAAGGTTTTCGTATCCAGATTTTCTCTGGTGAAAGTGTTGTCAAAGCTGATACTATTGCCAAACATTTCAGGATTTGGGCCGATTCTACCATTGTAGGATACAATCCTGAAACCTATGTTTTCTTTAAAACACCTTATTATCGGGTTCATGTAGGCGATTTTCACGACCGTGAGAAAGCTGATGCTTTTTCCGGTATAGTGAAAAGATACTTCAGAGATGCATGGGTGGTATACGACCGGGTTAACCCGAACCACGTACCAGCTGATACAACCCGTATTCGAACTAAATAACCATTCCTGGATAACATCATCGGTTTATACAGGAGCGAATAACTGTGGCCTTGTTGAATGAATACATCAAACATCGATCATTTTTTTGAGCAACTACCGCTCCTCAATTCTTTCTTCGAAGTTTCAGATATCTCCTACTACCAGCCCTTGCCAGAAGACTGGTATGTTGCCGTCACCGACATTGTGAATTCTACAGAAGCCATTCAAAATAACCAATACAAATGGGTAAATATCCTGGGAGCTTCTCCACTGGTAGGCTTACTAAATGAGACTCCTGATCAAGAACTCCCCTTTAGTTTTGGCGGAGATGGCTGCATCATTTGTTTCCCTCCATACTTATTAGACACTGCCAAAAAAGTATTGGCAGCCAGCAAAAAGATCGGCCACGAAGAATTTCAGTTAACCCTTCGAACCGCAATATTCCCTGTTTCTGATATTCGAGAACAAGGACACGAAATTA
The DNA here is from genome assembly GCA_009711805.1 of Balneolaceae bacterium. Lineage (GTDB taxonomy): Bacteria > Bacteroidota > Rhodothermia > Balneolales > Balneolaceae > VEMX01. Next base: position 5,157 of record VEMX01000034.1, read on the forward strand.
AAGTGGCAAAATTTCACATATCCAATCACTATCAACAAGCTGTTTTTATGGGAGAAGGACTCTCTTATGCAGAGGATTATATCAAAACTCACGAAAGCAGCCCATACCATCTCCCATTGGATACAGAAGCTGAAGGTGCTGATTTCTCCGGGCTTGAGTGCCGGTGGCAGGAAGTTGAACCTGAAGGTAAAACGGTCATCACCCTGATGGTTCAAAGTAATCCCCAAAAGGGTGAACCACATCAAACCTATCAAAAAGTGCTTGGACGAATGAGGGAAATATTTGGGTTTGACAATACCACCAATCCCATTCCTGCCTCTGCTCTTAAAATGAATATGTCGGTTTCTGAGTTAATGGGAGAAGTAAAATTCCGTACAGCTGGGCAAAGTTGGTTCGAACGTCTGCTCTATATTGTAAAAATTGAGCTTCAAATCCTGCTGGGTAACATATTTATGGGGCTGGGCTATCAATCCTCAAAAACGGACTGGAGTATATACAAAGATGATTTCTCCCTGAATAACGACCACCGAAAGTTTGATAACATGCTGCGATTGGTGATCTGTGGAACTGAAGAACAACATCAACAATTACAGAATTATCTGGATGAAATGTACCAGGATTCTGTATTAGCCTATGGGCTCGATAATTCCCAAAAAGCCATGGTTACCTGCATGGTCTTTGCCTATCACCGCCAGCATATTCATTTTATAGACGGAAGCAATGGCGGATATGTGAAAGCAGCCAAAGCCTTTAAAAAACGCCTGGCTGCTCTAAATTGCTGACTTGTACCGTTTACCATTTATTATACATTAAACCTAAACAGCATTACATCGCCATCCTTCACTATGTAATCCTTTCCTTCCTGCCTTAATCGTCCGGCATCTCGGACTTCTTTTTCTGATCCATACTCCTCGTAGTCATCATAAGCAATCGTCTCTGCACGAATAAAGCCACGTTCAAAATCAGTATGTATAACACCAGCCGCCTGGGGAGCTTTTGTTCCTTCTTTGACGGTCCAGGCCCGGGCTTCCTTTGGGCCTACTGTGAAATAAGTAATCAATCCCAATTCCTTGTATGCAGCATGTATCAGGCGATCGAGGCCGGCACTATCAACCCCCAACTCATCCAGGAACATTTCCTTCTCGTCTTCATCCAGTTCGGCTATCTCCGCTTCAATTTTTGCACAAAACATCGCCACTTCATCATCATACTTTGCCGCAATATTTTTTACGGTTTCTACATGCTTATTCCCGGAGTCCAAATCTTCTTCGCCTACATTGCAAGCATAAAGTACCCGTTTAGCTGATAGTAAGAACAGATCTTTAATCGCTTCTTCCTCACCATCAGACAGATCAAAAGTGCGGGCTGCATTTCCATTTTCAAGATGTTCTCTCAGGCGATCGGTAACCCCCAGTTGTGCGATAGTTTTTTTATCCCCGCTTTTAACCTCTTTTTTGAGCTTCTCAACTCTTTTTTCCACACTTTCCAAATCCTTAAGAATCAGTTCCGCTTCAATAATATCTATATCTCTCTGCGGATCTATGCTCCCTTCCACATGGATGATGTCATCATCGTCGAAGCAGCGAACTACATGCAAAATAAGATCAACTTCACGGATATGAGACAAAAACGCATTCCCCTTCCCTTTTCCTTCAGAAGCCCCTTTCACAAGTCCGGCAATATCCACAAACTCAATAGTGGTAGGTATCACCTCTTTTGATTCAGCAAAGCCAGCCAGCTTCTTTAACCGCTCATCCGGCACAGCGACCATTCCCACATTGGGATCAATAGTACAAAACGGAAAGTTAGCAGATTCTGCACCTGCATTACTTAACGCATTAAACAATGTTGATTTACCTACGTTGGGAAGCCCAACAATTCCACATCTTAAGCTCATGAAATAATTCTGTAATTAAATGTTCTGTTAAAAATCTACGCAGTTTTGAATAATAAAATCCAGTTCGGGTAAAGAGGCAGCACTCAAAATCCCCATTCCACTTTCCTTATATACACAACCGGTATCAAGTCCTATTCTTTTGGTTTCTATGATGGGGGTTTTAACAGGGGTATGTCCAAAAACCACTGTTTTTTCCCAGTTCACCGAAGAAGCGTTAATATGAGCCCGTTGCCACAAAAACAATTCCTTTTCTTGCTCACTTTCCAGGTTCTCCTTAATGGTCTTGTCCGGATTTAGCCCTCCGTGAACAAAAAAATATTCGCTGGTATCCCACCACAACTTGGTATTGCTAAAAAAATTATAGTGTGCTTTCGGAAGCTTAAAATCACCCGGTTCAGAGTTATAACTTTTCAATGTTGATACTCCTCCATTTGCCAGCCAAATCCTCCAGTCTCCCTCTTCATAGGCATCCAGCAGCATTTTATCATGGTTGCCGCGAAGAAAAATACACTCATGAGTTTTATTAAACTCAATTAACTGATCAACCACCCCTTTCGAATCAGGACCTCTGTCAGTATAATCTCCCAAGAAAACATACACCGGATTTCTACTCCAGGCATTTTCCATTTTGACAATTAGCCGTTCCAGAGACAAAGCACATCCATGCACATCACCAACTGCTACAAATGTGTTATCACCTAAACTCACTTATTAACTGATTTTTGGATTAGCCCGCGTCCTGTTTTATTGATTTCACCTTTTTCGGAGAGATCATCAAGGGCAGCATCCAGAATACCATTTACAAAATTACCAGATTTAGCAGTAGAGTATTTTTTTACGATCTCAATTGCTTCGTTTATGGTTACTTTGGTCGGAATTTCCTCAAAATGGAGAAACTCACACAAAGCAATCTTCAATACCAGTCGATCTATCATGGCCAGACGATGGATATCCCAGTTTTTTATATGGGCTGAAATAATTTCATCCAATGCCTCATTATGTTCGGCAGTTAAAAAGAATAGCCTTTCAGCAAAACGGCGCGATTCTTTTTTTGATCCCACCGATTTCTTGATAATGGTATCCGTTACATGCTGAATAGAATCATTGCTCTGTAGAAGGGCATATAAAGCTTTTAAAACTGTTTCTCGTACGTCTCTGCGATTGATCATGTCAAATAACTTGGATTAGCCCCAAAGATAAAAACTTCGCACTACAATTGTTCAATTATCAATGAAGAATTATTTAATTAATTTAAGCACGATTCGGTCGGCTACGGCTCTGCTCCATCAACCAAAGAACACATGAGTATTTGTGGGGAATAAAGCTTTATCGCCTGCCCCAGATATCCCCATGAGGAAGGGTATCAAATAAACAAAATAGCCGGTATGTGAAAAGTTATCACTGAACACGCATTCCTGATTGAATTATTCGTAATTGAATGATTGTTTTCCTGATCAAAACTTAGGTATATTTGAAGCCTTCCAAAAATGCGTTCTTAGCTCAGTTGGTTAGAGCGTTGCATTGACATTGCAGAGGTCACTGGTTCGAATCCAGTAGAACGCACATTTAAAGTTCTGCCAATGGCACTCCTTAGAAGGACCTGCCAGAACGCACTCTCTTTTAAACCTGAGAGACCTTTATGCGTTTAGCTTAATGCATTTAAAGGAGTAAGATCCTTCTGTGGATTTCGCTGTGTAATTATGTTTGTTGCTATTATCACCCCCCTGACTCTACCCCGATTATCGGGGCTTCCCTATTGTTTCTGGGAAGTACCTTCTTTCTTTGCTGCGAATAAGAAGGGAGACGCAGAACGAAGCTCAATACCAGTTTTAAATGAACAAAATGGCCAATATGTGAAAAGGCTGAGGGCAAAAGTGAAAAGTTATCACTGAATATGCATTCTTAATTGAATAATTCTTAATTAAACTACCTCTTTTCCTCTCTCCCTTCAATAACACAATCCCACCCCACATAAAAAAGCCCCCGGTCTTAGGGGGGCTTTGGTCTTCTATTCGTTATTCGTAGTGGTTGGCTCGGCGGCTACTTCACCAGGGTCATCCGGGAGGTCTTCACAAAGTCCCCGGCCACCATCCGCAGGATGTAGATGCCGCTGGAGAGCCCATCCGCATCAAAGACCGCCTGGTAGCGGCCGGCTGACTTGCGGGTATCTACCAGCACCGCCACCCGCTGACCCAGTACGCTAAAGACTTCCAGGCGTACATGCCCCGCCTCGGGGACCGCATAGCCAATGGTGGTGGTGGGATTAAAGGGGTTCGGATAGTTTTGCTCAAGGCGGTAACGCACCGGCACGCCCCCCTCTCCTTCGGTAGCGGTGGTTTCGGTAAATTCAATCTGCAGGGTCGCCTCCGCGGTGGCCCCCTCGGGGTCTTCCACCTCGATGGTGGCTTCCAGGGTCCCGGTAAAGCCGCCGGAGAGCACCCGCAATATCTGCTCTTCACGGTTAACCTCGGTGGTCACTTCGGTGTTGGGCGAACTCAGCGAGAGGGAGAGCTCCTCGTCGGGCGACTCGGGATCCCCAATCAGCTCCCCATAGGCCACCTCAAAGGTATCTTCCTCTACCGAATACAGCGTGTCGGTGACAATGGCGATGAAGGGGGCATCATTGACCGGAGTGATGGTCAGGTGCAGGGTATCGGCGGCCGTATGGCCGGCCCCGTCACTCGCTATCACCGCAACCGGGGCCTCTCCAAAGGCATTAGGCACCGATTCCACCACCAGGACCGTCCCTTCCAGGCGGGCCCGGGCGACCGTAGTATCGACACTCACCTGGTAGCTCAGGGTCCCTTCTCCCACCAAGGCAAACACACTGTCGAGGTCAGCCCCGGTAAAGGAGCCGAAATCTTCCCCGCGTGCAAGGCTGCCCAACGGATTCGTCACATACACTCCTTCTGCCGGCTGAGTAGAGAAATGGAAGACCTCACTCCAGGGACTCTCCCCTGAGCTATTACTCGCCCGCACTCTCCACCAATAGGTGCGGTCTCCACTCAGATTAACCCCTTTATTGGTGGTATCACTGGTGGTTTTGTTAAGGACCAGGTCAGAAAAATCGTCCGTCCGGGAGACTTGTACTTCATAGGATGCCGCGCGCGCTGCCCCGCTCCACAGTAAGTCAGCAAGGGTAGATACCCCGGTAGTCTCATTGGCTGGGTCGATCAATACCGGGCGGTCCGGTACATCCTCGCGGGTGGTAAAGGTGAATGCCGGGCTCCACTCGGAGTTGGCGCCCCCTCCTACCCCGCGTACTCTCCACCAATAGCGGCTCGTAAAGTCAAGCCCTCCTACCGCCAGGGTCGTGTCCCCGGTAAATTCATCTTCGGAAACAATTTGCCCGAACTCCTCATCGGCAGCCAGCTGAATCCAATAACCTGAACTGTTGGCCGACTGCTTCCAGCGCAGCGTCAGGGTGGTGTCGGTGGCCATCGAATCATCGGCCGGGGCGATCAACTCCGGGATCCCAGGGGTAGCCGGAATCACCGTAAAGGACCAGGTGGTATCCGAAGCGGCAACCCCGTCGGCGTTGACCAGGGCTCCTCCCGCCAGGCCAACTTCTACATCCGCCCCGTGGGTAAAGCCGGAGTGGGTCAGCTCCAGGGTTTGACCCGACAGGTTCATGGCCATCCCCGCCACGGGGGTTCCTCCGGCATAGCGGAGGGTGATGGCCGAAGAATCGGCGATGCTCACCGTCTGGTCAAGGGTGGCACTCACCACGGCGTGCCTGGCTACATCTTCATCCCCGTCTTCCGGAGAGGTGCCCGTAATCTGCGGGGTGGCCATCACCGTGGTAAACCCAAAGCTATAGGCCCTGTTGGCGGTACCTTCCCCATTGACTACTGTCCCGGAGTCCACCGCTACGCTGTAGGTGGTGGCGTGGGAAAGCCCGGAATGGGCAATCTTCAGGGTATCCCCACTGGTCGTGGCTGTTACCTCCATGGAGGCGCCTCCGATGGGCTTGAGGGTAATCCCTCCGTTCCCGCTCAGGCTTATCCCATGGTTAAAGACCAGGGCTACCGGGGTATCAAGGGCTACCCCGCTTGTATCGTCAGCCGGGATGCTCGCCATCACTTCCAGTCCGCCAAGGGTGGTACTGAAGCTGATACTGAGTGGATCGTTGCCCACCAGCCCGGCATTGCGTACCGCATCCGCCGGCACATCAATGGTATAGGTGGCTCCTTCAACCAGTCCGTCATGGCGGAGGGTCATCACCCTCCCCGCAACACTTACCTCGGCAACCTCCACTGTTCCTTCTCCCCGGCTTAGGCTCACCGAAGAAAGCTTGTTGCCCGTCAACTCCTGATCAAAAACTAGTTCAATACGGGTATCGGTAGCCACTACATCCGCCCCGTCAGCAGGGGTGGAGCTGCTTAGCTCGGGCCCTTTAATAATGGTTGTAAAACTCCAGGTAAGGGCTCCATTGTCAATTCCATCTATATTTTCGACTGCTCCGGCCGGAATGCTTACATCATAGGTGGCAGCATTGACCAGCATGTCGTGGGCAATCCGTAGGGTATCATCCCCGGCCAGGGAAGCACTGACTCCGCTCACTGCCCCTCCGCCCGACTTGGTAATGGACACCCCGGAGAGGTCCACCACGCTCACCTCGGTATCGAGGACGGCGTACACTTCGGCGTTCAGGGCTATACCGGTGGCCCCATCGGCTGGGGCAGTCTCTGCCAGGGTTGGGGCTGGCAGTATCACATCTTCTACGCTTATGGTCGAACTCTGAGCGGGATCCGTTGTATCGTCTCCCCCATTAGTCGTACCACCAGAGTCCACTACTTCGGTTAGGCTCGTCACCCGGTTCGCTTCATCGGGGTTAACCGCCTCGTTGCGGTAGGTTAATCCATCTATCAAGGTCTGCAGGGCCGCCTCACTCAGGCTTGCACCACTAAAACTGACCGTGGCGGTGGTCCCGCTCACGCTCACGCCCACACTCAGGGAGTTGGTAGCTGTAGTCACTGAGTTGCCATCGCTCAGGGCAAGGTCACTCCCGTCAATATTCAGGATCTCATCTGCCCCGTCATTTATATTCGTTACCGTCAGGGTCAGCCCCGTTAGGGTTTGCCCGGACTCTATCGTTGAGGCATTAGCTCCGCTAAATACCGACACTGCACTGCCATATTCGCTAAAGGCAGGATCTTCTCCTGTGGCGCTCAGGGTCGGAGCGTCGTTAACTGCTGTCACACTCACCGTAGAGGTGATGCCCGGGGCAAGGGTGTCATCTCCGCCATTAGAGGTTCCGCCATCATCGACAAGTTCGCTAAGAGTGACTACCCGGTCTCCCCCGGTGGGATCGTCAGAGCCGTGACGATAGGTTAATCCATCTATCAAGGTCTGCAGGGCCGCCTCGCTCAGGGTAGCTCCGCTAAAGCTGACCGTGGCCGTAGTACCACTCACGCTTACGCCCACACTCAGGGAGTTGGTGGCCGTAGTTACTGAATTCCCATCGGTCAGGGCCAGGTCACTGCCATCAATATTCAGGATTTCAGAAGCATCATCGTTCACATTGGTTACCGTCAATGTAAGACTGGTCAGGGTTTGCCCGGACTCAACCGTCGAGGCTGATGCACTGCTAAACAGGCCAGTTGCCCCATCATTTTCGGTATATCCCGGATTGGAAGCTGTCGCGGTTAGGGTTGGTTCGGTATTGGCGACTGTAGTAACGGTAATGGTAGCTCCCCCGCTGGTTAGTCCCCCATCATCTGTTACAGTAACGGTGATATCCCGGCTGTCCTCGGCCACAGGAGAAGCCTCATTATCATATTGCAGTCCGCGTATCAAATCTTGCACTCTGGAGAGTGTGGCATTGGTATTCAGGTTAATCACCAGGTCATTGCCTGCTGCTATATTATTTGCAAGGGTTCCAACGACCGTACCTCCCACACTCACATTATTCCCAGCCGAGGTGCCTGCAAGGGTCAGCGTGCCAGAGGTGTCCAGGGTCAGTATATCTTCGCTCGCCGCTGCATTGGCCGATACAGTAGCTGTTAGGTTGCCCCCATTCAGGTTCGCCGGGGAATCCCCGTCACTCAGCGTTGCGGCCGTACCATCATCAAGGCCTACGGCCGGACCGTCCACTAAAAAGTCTACACCATCTCCATCCAGATTGGCAATAACCGGGCGGTTCCCCACGCTCATCGTGAAGTCAGCTGTAACATCTTCATCCCCGCTGTTCGCTGTCCCGTCTCCATCGTTAATGGTAGCGGTGAACGTCTGGGCTCCGGAACCTGTGCTGGTTGCCCACCGAAGGTTACGGATCAGTGTTTGAAGATTAGCGGAGGTCGCATCTGCACTGTTAAAAGATATGGTAAGCGTATTTCCACCCTGCCCGTCATCGGTTGCATCTACCACGCCTACCGAAGTGCCTCCCACAGCTATCGTCTCACCGGCAGCTATGGTAGCATCTCCTCCGGACGTCACATTCGTTCCATCCACATTGAAATCTCCATTTGCAGTATTGTTCCCTCCGGTATCGATCACTGTCAGGCTGCCCCCGTTATAGTCATCAGAATCAGCATTGGTCAACGTCACATCTCCACCATCATCAATCACGGAGGCGCCCTCACCGGCTACCAATCCGATGCTGTCTCCATCCAGGCCTGCCAGGGCCGGAGCATCGTTGACGGGGGTAAGGGTTACCGTAGAAGTAATCGCCGGCAGAGAAGTATTATCATTGTCCCCGGTATTGGATCCCGAATCGGTGATACTGGCCAGGGTAACCACCCGGCTGGAACCGGTGGTCGGATCATCAGATGTGTTCCGGTAGGCCAGACCGTCTATCAACGTTTGAATAGCTGCCTCACTCAGGGTGGCCCCGGAAAAGCTCACCGTAGCAGTCGTCCCGCTTAGACTGACCCCGGCATTCAGAGCATTCGTTGCGGTCGTTACAGAGGTTCCATCGGTCAGAGACACGTCACTGCCATCAAAACGCAGGATCTCCGAAGCTCCGTCACTTACATTGGTCACCGTCAGCACAAGGGCTGCAATGGTTTGTCCGGATTCTACGGTGGATGAGGTAACTCCGCTGTAAAGATCCACACCCGGGGCTGCATCCCCTTCGGTAAAGGCCGGATCCTCCCCGGTTGCACTCAGGGTGGGTTCGTCATTCACACCGGTAATATCGAGGTTCACCGTACCTAAGGAAACATCCCCCGAGCCATTACCATCGTTGGCCTCTACCGTAATGGTAGCAGCATCATCGCCAAACACATCAGAGACTCCAGTGTACTTTATATTCGTATTGGTGTCCAGGTAAGTATTAATATCACCTGAGGATCCCGCCAGGGTAATCACGGTAGAACTCATCAGTGTCTCCGTCACTCCACTTCCCACACCCGAGCCGTCAGCCGGGGTGCTGAAGGTGCCCGCCGAAGCGGTTAGCGTTACCGTTAGACTATTGCCTTCAATATCGGCAAATACCGAGGACGACAAATCTACATTGCTCTCGGTGTCTTCCGTTACCGTTACATCCGTGGGCAAGCCGGTCAGGGTTGGATCATCATTAACAGCGGTAATATCGAGGTTTACAGTGCCCAGGGATACATCTCCCGAGCCATTGCCATCGTTGGCTTCCATTGCAATCGTCGCTGCATCATTGCCATTTACATTACTGGCTCCAGTATATTTAAGGTTTGTAGCCGTATCCAGGTAGGTGTTGATGTCCCCTGCTGATCCCGCCAGGGTAATCACAGTAGAACTTACCAGCGTCTCGGTCACCCCTGAACCTACCCCTGCCCCATCGGACGGGGTGCTGAAGGTGCCTGCCGAAGCGGTTAGCGTTACCGTCAAATTATCTCCGTCCACATCCCCAAATACCGAGGAGGACAGGTCTACATTGCTCTCGGTGTCTTCCGTTACCGTAACATCTGTAGGCAGGCCGGTCAGAGTTGGGTTGTCATTGACGGCGGTGATGTCCAGGTTTACGCTCCCCAACAAAACATTCCCCGAGCCATTGCCATCGTTGGCTTCCACTGCAATCGTCGCTGCATCATTGCCATTTACATCACTGGCCCCGGTATATTTAAGGTTTGTAGCCGTATCCAGGTAGGTATTAATATCTCCTGCTGACCCAGCCAGGGTAATCACCGTAGAACTCACCAGCGTCTCCGTTACCCCTGAACCTACCCCTGCCCCATCGGCCGGGGTACTGAAGGTTCCTGCCAAGGCAGTCAGCTTAACGGTTAGACTATTGTCTTCAATATCGGCAAACACGGAGGACGATAGATCTACATTACTTTCGGTGTCTTCCGTTACCGTTACATCGGAGGGCAGGCCGGTCAGGGTTGGAGCATCATTAACAGCGGTAATATCGAGGTTTACAGTACCCAGGGATACATCTCCCGAGCCATTGCCGTCATTAGCTTCTACTGTGATGGTAGCAGCATCATTGCCATTAACATTAGATGATCCGGTATATTTAAGATTCGCAGCCGTATCCAGGTAGGTGTTGATGTCCCCTGCTGAGCCAGCCAGGGTGATCACTGTGGAACTCACCAGCGTCTCGGTAACGCCCGAACCTACCCCCGAACCATCGGCCGGGGTGCTGAAGGTACCCGCTGAAGCCGTCAGGGTAACGGTGAGATTATCCCCGTCCACATCCGCAAATACTGAGGATGAGAGATCCACATTACTTTCGGTGTCCTCGGTGACTGTTACATCACTGGGTAAGCCGCTAAGGCTTGGATTATCATTGACAGCAGTAATATCAATATTGACTGTACCAAGGCTTACATCCCCTGAACCATTGCCGTCATTGGCTTCCACAGCTATAGTGGCTGCATTGTCTCCACTTGCGTTACTGGCTCCGGTATATTTAAGATTCGTAGCCGTATCCAGGTAGGTGTTAATATCACCTGCTGACCCAGCCAGGGTGATCACCGTGGAACTCACCAGCGTCTCGGTAACACCTGAACCTACCCCCGAACCATCGGCCGGAGTGCTGAAGGTGCCCGCTGAAGCCGTCAGCGTTACGGTGAGGTTATTGCCATCCGCATCTGCGAATACCGAGGTAGACAAATCTACATTGCTTTCGGTATCCTCAGTCACCGTTACATCGCTGGGTAAACCGCTAAGAGTGGGATTGTTATTCACCGTAGCCGTCATCTGGGAACTGTTGGCTGTGGTCAGGCCTCCAGAGGAGGCTTGCAGGTTGAATGTCTCATTGCTGCTCCCCGAGGCGGTATAGGTAAGTTGTAAATCCGTAAAGGTAGAAGCACCCGAGGATGGGGTAATGGTTACCGTAGCTCCATTGCCATCAGAATCACCGGTTCCGGTCATGGTTGCAGAACCGGCTCCATTGACTTCTGTCAGGGTAATTCCGGTACTGTAGCCGGTATCCACCACATCATTGGCGTCTACGGCCTGAACCACCGGATCTGTCGTAAAATCAGTAGAACTGCCGCTTTCGACCGTAGTGGGAGCAGGCTGCGTATCAAAGGCCAGTTTAGTGGCTACTACATCGGAGGTAACCGAATTGGCATCCACCGTGGAAAGGTGACTTCCTACCCCATCCTGGTCATTGGCAGTGAGGGTAAAGGATTGTTGGTCGGCGGTAGCCGTGTAGGCCACATTGGTAAAAGTCGCAACCCCACTCGACGCAGCTATATCCACATCCCCGGATAAAGAGCCCGCACTGGATTCGGTCAGGGTGACGGTTTCGGTAAAGTCTACATCGGTGTTTCCGAAAGCATCCCGGGCTGCTACCACGGGTTGGGTTCCCAAGGCTGAACCAGAGGTAGAACTCGCTGGCTGAGTGGTAAACACAAGCTCAGAGGCGGTAATATCAACAGTGCTTCCGGAGCTGTTGGTAACCGCTGAAGTAGAACCCATACTGGTTCCACTGCCCCCGGTGGTTACATCGGTGTCTCCGTCAACAGATAGAATAAAGGTGTGATCCTCGGTCAGACTGCTATTGTCGTTGTAGTAGGCATTGATAGTATAAGTCTCACTGCCCCCATCTGCAACAGATATACTCAGGGAAGAAAAGGAAAGTTCGTCGGTAGAGGCATTGTAAGAACCGGTTACATTGGAGGCGTCATTACCATTAAGCCGCCAGGTCACATCGGCTCGCTCGGCATCGGTGGAAGTTCCTGAGACATGGACGGTAATAGCTGAAACATCCATAGTCAGTCCGTCCCCTCCACCGCCATCAGAAAGGGTGAAGTCAAATACGTTAACAGCCTCGCCGGAGGTATCCAGTGTACTGGCTATGCCCACAGGTTCGGAGACGCTACCTGCGGCGGTGAGGTTGCCGTCGGAGTCATCTGAGGATACCGGGGCACTAAAAACAAATTGATCGAGGTTTACTAATAATCCAAAGCTTGTCCCTGTTGTAATTTGTATTTCATCTACATTATCAAAAGCTGATGATAATGTTTCAGTCCCCGCACTAGCAGGGGAACTGTTAGTTACAGAAGCAACCTCAGTATTATTAGAATATCCTTTTACCGTATAATCGTCTAAAAAGCTTGTCCCTGAGTAATAAAAGCTAGTAAAATCAAAATCACCACCATCACTTTTAACAATTGTCAAAACATCTCCGTCTGCAAAATTTTCATTGTTCGCTACTAAAGCTAAACCAGAATAGGAGCTACCATTGTCTACCTTCATACTAATACTACTCCCTGATTCTGTTGCAGAAAATGTATATCCGTTAATTGTTACAGAAGTCCCAATAAATTCTTCATCTGACCATCCCTGATCATCAAACGTAACCGTTGTTTGTGAAAAAGCAAATGGTGTTATTACAATTGAAAAAGCAAAGGTTAAAAGTGTAGCTATTCGTTTCATAGTATCATGCATGTAGATTAGAAAATGTGCAGAAAGGAGAAATTCCCAACCCTGTAATTAGCTTATTATTTTTTAATGTTATTTCGCTGCATACCTTCCAGAGGAAGGCTTTTTATAATATAGCATATCTTTTATCAGTTTAGGTTAAATTTTTCTTAAGCAGAAAAACTTAATTAACATAAACCAATATAATTTAATTTCTATTTTACAATTAGTATAAAATCTATTTAACGCGTTTACCGGTTAGAAGTACCATGTTAGAGAACCTACGAGCGTATGCAGGTCCTCGTAGCGTTCGGCTTTCCAGCGAGAATCCCGTAACGCTCGCAGAACCTACCGACGCTGCGAGGTTACTCCCATTCAATACTGTTTTAAGCTAATCTCCAACCGGTAAACGCGTTCTATTTAATTATATATTACACGCAAAAGAAGGGATTAAACCACCCGGAGGGTACTGATTTTCGAATATCATCGAAAATCAGATCATTGTAAGCCAGGCGTTTTCCTTTTGTAATAATGTCTTTTGTAATCGTACCTGAGGAATGCACTTTGGTAATATTCACCTCAGGCAATACAAAACCTGCATCAGGGTAAAAATTCCGTTCACCTCTCGGACCTCTGATATGTTCTTTTTGCAACAGCGATTGCACTTTGTCCCAATCTCTCTTTTTCATATAGGGGAATATTTCCCGGAATACCATTCCCGCTTCATATCCCAGCAAGGCAAAAATATTAACCGGTTGCCCTGTAGCTTGCTGAAATTGCTGTTTGAATAATTTGTTTTGTACTGAACGTTTAGCCGGATCGTACAACGACGAAGAATAGCATTCAAACTCAAGATCTTTTATATCATCCAGCCATTCATCATATATCATATGTTCGGCTACAATGAGGGGTATTTCTTTATTTAATCCCTCTTTCACCCATCGTTTAAAAAATTCATTGCCCCCTTCTCCCGAAAATATAGCATGGACAAAGGGTGGTACGTTTTTCTTGATGGCTTTAAACACTGCATCCATATCCAGGTGGTGTGGATTTTCTTCATTGAAAGGAAGCACTGAAAGCAAAAGGTCTCCCCCGCCTCCCATGCTAAATCCTTTTTGGAATGCACTATGCAAATGATAGCCCGATTCCAATAAGGGCATCACCATAATGCCTCCTTCTCCATATTCTTTGCGGGCCCACTGTCCCAAGGCGTACTCTGATTGCCATAATTGATTGGAAGAAAAAAATGCATTTTGACTCAGATAGTCGACATGAGGAATATATTCTCCTGAATCAAAGAAAAATCCCAATTTATTGTGGGATTCCAGCAGAGGGGTAATTTCCGGTAATACGGAATAACTTATGAGACCGGATAGCATATCTACCTGGTCAAAGTTTAACAGCTTCCGAACCCCATCCTTTGTTTTTTGAACACTCCCGGTATCGGTGTATTGGGGAATAAATTTTATTTTGTCCTGCTTTACAGGATCCTCACCCATCCCCAGGAAAAAACCAGCCAGCATATGCTGGGAATAATAAGGGTACAGACTTGAATAGGGATTTAAAAAACCAATTTTGATAGGCAACTGCATCATACCTAAACTTAGTTGTAGATGTTATTAAAAAGAAAAGACCCCGGGGTATAACGCTCCGGGATCTGTGTTAAATCTAATTCATATTTCATTCTCTGGAAGGAAATATTCCCTGCATACAGATAACAAAATTAATAACTGACACAGGCTGTAGAATGGAGAAGGATTGATTTCCTCCGGTCATCGAATTGTTTATCCTGCCCGACACTGCTCCTGCCAGTATTGTAGTATCCGCATTTGTGGAATCAGTGTAAATATTGGCATCCCCTTTAGGAAGAGGGCCATCTGCTGGTGTAATTGCTTTAGCCAATATCTTGTTAGGCCCTGGTACATTGGTATTTCCCTCTACACTTTCGCTTGCCTCTATAGAAACAGACATTTGTTGAGTGTGAGCTATATGCGTATGGGAAGGTAATTCCAATTGGGTTAGCGTTCTATCCTCAGTTCCCATCCAGGCCCCTATGCGGTATAAACTGGTTCCCGGGCTTTGTCCGTACCCTATCGGGGCTCTTCCTCTCAAATCAGGCAGGCCAAAAGTAACGCGGCCATCCCCACCATAGATTGTTCCTATTAAAGAATAAAGAGCTGTAAACTGAGAAATGGAAAGTAACTGCCCACCACACCTGGCCCAGCCTCTTGGTGTCCAGTTTGGTCCCCAGCCAATAATTGCTGACATTAAAAAATCTACCATAATAAGTTTCCTTTAAAAATTAAAATTGATTGTGATTAACCCTTATCTGTCGGAGGCTTTGAATGATCAAGCTGTAAGCCTGGTAAATTTATATCCAGGGCTTTTCCGTTGACTGGCTTAATTTTTGCGTTTCCGAATTCATCAAATGTAATGTTGAATTCTCCGTCTCCTTCGTACCGGCCATATATCTCGTTACCCTGGTATTCAAAGAGTATTCCCCAGGTTTCATCCAGTGAAGGGTAACCGGGAATCTTTTTCTCTCCAAGATCTAAAATATTGAAGACCGTTATTCCATCACCATCTATGGTATGCTGGCCTGATATCTTATCCGTGGAGTGCGTTCCTCCATTAGCAGATATTTTTGTCGAATCAAATTCGATATCTGCTACAAAATTATTTGTAATATTTAGTTTATACATGAGCTTTAATGATTAGTTGAACGAAGAATATGACTAAAGAACTTGTGATAATCAATTAATGATTAAACACTTAACCAAAAATTCATTCTTTGTTAGTATTGCAATAAAGTTATTATTTAAAAATTCTGCCACAACACATAATTATGTGGTATTTTGTGCAAGATGAACTCGAGCTGAAAACAGATGCCAAATTGGGGAAGAAAGAAAAAAATAAACACCCCGACCTCACCCATACCCTCTCCTTCCCCCCTGGGGACGTCTGCGGCGCGCAAGGAGAGGGCTTTTCAACAGATCCTAAAATCTCAAAAATGTGTAACCAATCTATTGGGTAGCCAGGCAAGTCCTCTCCTCCAGGAGAGGATTTCCCCATAAGGGGTGCCTTCGGCAAGGTGAGGTGAGAGTACACGCAGTCTCCTCGTCTATGGCTATGCGTTGATGTAGATACTAACCATATTTCGGGAGATCGCCGCGGCGGTGGGGTCGTAGATGAGGACTTCATTACACATACTATTTTACATTCAATTCAACGATCCCAATGAAAAAAACCAACTGAATTAGAGCATAAGAAGATCCTTCTGCCGCAGACATCCCCACGGGAGCTCGTTCTGATTACCGTGTATGCCCCAACTTCCACCCCCCCCCCCCCCCCCGGGCAGAACGGCTCAGGATGACACCTTGATTTGAGGATAGGAAAGGAAAAAATAATAAATACCCTCATCTCCCGTGGAACGTCTGCGGCGTTCAAGGAGAGGGTTTTTCAATCGATCTCAAAATCTCAAAAGTGAGTAACCGATCTATCGACTACCCAGCAAGTCCTCTCCTCCAGGAGAGGATTTAGGTGAGGTGAGAGTACACGGCAGTTTCTTTGTCTGTGGCAACTAATGTGATCAGCGTTGATTACATCAAACTTCATGCACTTTAGGCCACACATAATGAGCTGCAAATGAGATATAATGAATTTCCGTTTTTTACAGAAACTCAAAAATCAAACATCGAAAAGCTATTCTATGATTTTTCCAAGAATCGATTCGCCCGCTCTTGTGGTATCCCCCTCTTTAACTTGTATGTCTACATTAGCTGGTACTACCACATCCATACGGGAACCAAACTTCATAATCCCAAAACGCTCACCTGCCTTAAGTTGATTGCCCTCGCTGATATTATATACAATGCGACGAGCCAGAAAACCGGTAATTTGCCTGAATAGGAATTTAGTTCCGCTGGGATGAAGCACCCCGAAGTCGGCCCGTTCATTTAATTCTGAAGAATGCTCATTCCACGCCATCAGGTATTCTCCAGGATGGTATTTCACGTACTCCAACACCCCAGATACCGGATTACGATTCACATGCACATTTAGCGGGGAGAGAAAAATGCTAATCTGAGTGGCTTTACAGTTCATATAAACCTCCTCTTCAATCTCCTTGATAAGCACCACTTTGCCATCTGCAGGAGAGATTATCAGGGAAGGATCATCGGGGGGATTACGATCCGGATCCCGAAAGAAAAATATAATAATCCCGGTTAAGGTTGCCAGCACAATCCATATTGGATAGATAATCCAGTGATCTAAAAAGTACCAGGCAAAATAACCGATTACCAAAGACACCACAGTAAATAATCCCATGGTGAAGTAGCCTTCTCTTGCAAACATATTTAGAATCCGAAATACTTGAATGCATCGTTAAACATCACAAAAATGAACAAAGCAATCATGAGGAAGAAACCAATTTGCTGTGCAGCCATTTTAACTTTTTCTGAGGGCTCACGGCGGGTAATTCCTTCATATAATAAAAACACAAGGTGTCCACCATCCAATACCGGGATGGGCAGAATATTGAGAATAGCGAGCGTGATGCTTAATAAAGCAGTAATTTCCCAGAACCCAACCCAGCCTGCAGCATCGGTAGCATCTCTTGTATAGCTGGCAATAGCGATGGGGCCTCCCAGGTTTTGACGCACAGATATATCTCCGCTTATCATGCGGGAAAACCCTTGCACAATTCCGACTGTTTGTTCAGCTGTTTTGCTGGCCCCAGCTTGTATGGATTCAAAAAAGCCATAATCAATACGCTCGTACCCAAGCATGGAGGCTGAAGGAGCCGCTATACCGATCGTCTTGGTTTCCTGATCGGGAAGAATAGTAGTAGCAAATACAGAATCACCCCTCTGTATTCTAAAGTCAATAGGTTCACCTGCTCCTTTAATGGTTTCTACGAGTTGAACCCAGTATTTGAGCTCTTGTCCATTTGCTGCAATCAGGCGATCGCCAGGTTTAAGTCCTGCATTTTCGGCAGGTGTTCCCATTTGCACACTCGAAATCATACTTGGAAGCATCAATTCGGGAGATATAAATCCCCGGCTCTGTAAACTGTCCAGGTATCCCGGGGCTACATCAATACTCATTTGCTGCCCCTCTCTTTCAATAATATATGACAAGTTGCCTACTGTTATTTCGGATGCAGCAATAAGATCATGAAAATAGGAAACTTCTTTACCGTTTACCCCTACCAATTGATCGCCTGTTTTAAATCCTATTTCATGCAGTATGGATGTTTCGGGTACATACATCCCTTCTACTTCATCAAGTGGTAATACCTGTTGTCCCAAAGAGAGCGTCATTCCAAAATAAATCACAAAAGCCAGAATCATATTAAAGATGACTCCTGCAGTGATCACAATGATGCGTTGCCATACCGGCTTACTCCTAAACTCCCATGGTTCTGGTTCTTCATCCAGGTGTTCGGTATCCATGCTTTCATCGATCATACCTGATATTTTCACGTATCCGCCAAGTGGAGTAGCCCCAATGCAGTAGTCGGTATCTCCCTTCTGAAAGCCCCAGATTCTGGGTGGGAAGCCGATTGAAAAACGTTCAACCCGCATGCCGAATAATTTAGCAGCAAGGAAGTGTCCGAGTTCGTGAATAAAAACGAGGATCATTAAAGCCCCGCCGAAAATCAAAAGTGTTCTTAATAAATCTAAAATCCAGTCCATGAATATTATTTAATTGATAGTGCGTATTTGCGCGTCTCTTCGTCTATTTCTTTAAGTGTATGTACGCTGATTGTCTGATTGGAATCTACGTGTTTGAGACTTAGATCGATAATTTTAGGGATGTCAATATAACTAATTTCTTCATTCAAAAAGCGTTTTACAGCTACTTCATTTGCGGCATTTAAAACAGCCGGTGCAAATCCCCCCTCAATGATACTATCCATCGCCAGCCGCAGGCAAGGAAACCGGTTATAATCTACCGGTTCAAAAGTCCATGTATGAGGTTGGGCCCAATCAATTCTGGGAGTTTCAAGGTCTAATCTTTCCGGATATCCCAACGCATAGGTAATAGGCACCTTCATATCGGGCAGCCCCAACTGAGCTTTGCTGGAACCATCTCTGAACGTCACCATAGAATGTATAATGCTTTGCGGATGTATAACCGGTTCAATCTTTTCAACAGGAATATTAAACAACCAGTGGGCCTCAATAATTTCCAGTCCTTTGTTCATCATTGTGGATGAATCGATGGTAACTTTAGCACCCATATCCCAGTTTGGATGATTCAACGCTTGCTCAACAGTAACAGCTTCCATTTGTTTCTTTGTGAATTCACGGAAAGGTCCGCCACTGGCTGTTATTACAATCTTTTCAATATCATCCACCGATTCACCAGCCAAGCATTGAAGCATAGCGCTGTGTTCAGAGTCAACAGGCAGAAGCTCTCCTTCTGAATGTTGTAACGCTTTTTGGATAAGCTCCCCTCCTACCACCAGCGATTCTTTGTTGGCCAAGGCTACTTTCTTATCTGCTTTGATGGCTTCATAGGTAGATTCAAAACCGGCATAGCCTACCAGGCTGTTAAGTATTATATCAGCTTCATCAAGAGTGGCTACCGAGGTGATTTGATCGAAGCCAGCCAATATATGAGTTTGCCCGGCTGCCGCTTTTAATTGCTTGTAGCAGCTCTCGTCCCGAATAACCGCATACCGAGGATTAAACTCATCAATCTGTTGGGCTAAAAGTTCCCAGTTTGAGTTTGCGGTAAGTGCTGTAATCCCAAATTTATCGCGATGCTGGCGTACGATATCTAAAGTCTGGGTTCCAATGGAGCCCGTTGAGCCAAGAATTACCAGTTTTTGTTTATTCAATCTATGCTGATTTTATTCGGTTCATAACTTAATAAATGCTCGTTCAAAACCCCATCTCTTTTGCAACCTCATACATTAACGCATGGGCTTTTACTGTATCTTTCACGGTTGGAGCATATCCTCCTGAGAGCAACAATACCAGCGGAATATTTCTTTGGGTTACATTTTCTATTACAATACGTTCTCGCTCTCTCAATCCTTTTAGTGAAAGAGAAAGCCGACCAAAATGATCCATTTCCAAAGGATCAATACCTCCCAGGTAGTACACCAGATCCGGATTGAATTCTTCAAAAATACGATCCATTGCATCAATTAACGTTTTGTGATATGCCTGATCAGTTGTTCCATCAGGAAGGCCGATATCATAGTCGGATGGGGGTTTCTTAAAGGGGTAGTTCTTTTCACCATGAATGGAAAATGTGTATACCCGGGGATCATCCCTGAAAATATAAGCCGTACCGTTTCCCTGATGAACATCACAATCGATAACCAGCACCTTATTTACCCACATTGACTGCTGTAACACTTTTATAGCTACCGCTACATCGTTGTATACACAAAAGCCTTCTCCCATGTCGGGCATGGAATGATGGGTACCCCCAGCCAGGTTTCCGGCTATTCCATCCTGAAGCGCCATCAAACCAGCATTAATGGTGCCTTGCACGGCCAGCCTCGACCGTATTGCCAATGATCTGGACCAAGGCAATCCCATCTTTCGCTCCTCTTTGCGATCCAGTTCTCCAGTCCACACAGCATGTGCGTATCGCTGGGTGTGCGTCGTAAACAAGTTTGCCATATCCACCATCGAAGGTTCCATAACCTCTTTCTCTTTGATAATTCCCTGCGAAAGGAGATAGTGACATAAACCACTAAATTTCTTCATAGGAAATACATGATGGTCTGGGATATCGGCTACATAAGCCGGACTGTAGCTAACTCTCAATGTTTAACTCAATTTGATTATTCCCATCATGCGACCGCTGCTGTTTTTTTGGCGGCGATAGGAGTAAAACTGTTCCTCTGAAATAGTACAAGCCGAATCAACTTCAATACGTTCATCCGCAATACCCTGCTGATTGAGCTGATGTTTTATAAAACCCTTCAAGTCTACATGTGGTTTGGCATAGCTTGTATAATCAACAAATTGAGAGGGAAATTCGGAAGCAACTTCAGTACCCACCTCAAACTTGCTCAGTGAAATACAGGGGCTTACAAATGCCTTCAATTCGGAAGTTTGCCCACCCAGGGCTTTTATTTTGGAAATTGTTTTAGGTACAATATTTCCCACAGCTCCCCTCCATCCCGCATGGACAGCTCCAATCACCCCATTTTTGGAATCTCCCAGCAATACCGCTGCACAATCTGCCACTTGTATAGCCAAAGCTATTCCTGGTGTGGCAGATACCAGGGCATCGGTATCATCAAACTGTCCTCCTGCCTTCACCCCCTCAACTTGTGTTTTATGAACCTGGGTGGCAAAAGCAAAGTGTTCGGGATCGGTGCCAATCAGTTCCAACAGCTGCTTCCTGTTTTGCCTGATTACCGATTTTTTTTCTTCAGTATTAAACCCCAGGTTCAATCCGGCGATGTGGGCTTCTGACCGGTTAAGTGTCTCATTTCTGAGCGTAAACCAACACTCTAAGCCATCTTTATTTAATAAAGCCGGTCTTATGCAGTTAATTGGGGAACACATCCTTTAATCGTTCTCTTATTTTTTGAACAGGGAAATTTTGTCCCGTCCACATTTTAAATGATTTAGCTCCCTGATGGATCAACATATCTAATCCACCTATGGGTATACCTCCGTGCTCAATAGCTTGATTCAGAAATTTTGTCTCGGAAGGATTATATACTATATCATAGCATATTTTTCCATCCAGGACTTCGGTTTCCGAATCATCTACAGGAGAAGCATCTATATTAGGCACCATACCCAATGGAGTTGCATTGACCACTATGACAGTATCCTCGGCATAAGCAGACCAGTTGTCGTAACCGCACATGGATATCCCAGAGTGCTTACCCTCGTACCGGCCTGGCCTGCGCGAAACCATTACAATTTCTTCCACTCCGCATTCCAGCAATGCAAAAGTAATCGCCTTGGTAGCTCCTCCGGTGCCAAATATAAGGGCTCTTTCGCCGGCTAAATCATCTGTATAGTTTTTAATTGGTGTCATGAAACCATAGGCATCAGTGTTCTCGCCAATAATTTTACCGTTTCTTTTTACAATGGTATTGATAGCGCCAATTTGTGCCGCTTCCATACTCAGTGTATCCACTGCATCAAAAAGAGTTTCTTTATAAGGGATGGTAATATTGGCCCCCAAAAAAGTCGGTTGGTTGAAATGAGCTATAAGTGTTTTAATCTCGCTGCCTCTTACCGAAATGGCATGGTAACTTCCACCCAGTTGATGGTATTCAAGAGCGGTATTATGCATCAATGGCGATACACTATGGCCAATCATGCCTCCAATTAACAGGTAATGAGGTTCGAGCGCTGATTCTGAATTAAGGAATTGCGTTAAATTCACCGTTTACTCCAACAGGTTGACAAAAAAAATGCGCATCATTTCGATGCGCATTAAATATATTATATGTAAATCGAGAAATTAAGCAGTTACCTCTTCTTCCTCAGATTCAAGTTTGATTTCTTTAAATGTGCCGTTTTCAGCTATCTCTTTAAATCTCGCGAGATCTTTCTTCAATTGAGCGGGGGAATCTTCAATAAATTGTCCCAGCTCTTCGCTTGGCTCACCAAAAAATGTGCGGTAATCCAAAGAAAATTCAACCCGGGTACGTTCTCCATTGTCGAGCGGAGTAAAACGAATAGTTCCGGTTTGATTCAGATTACCATTTATAGTGATCCATGCAAAGCGTGTGTTACGAAGATTGTCGATAAGATTTGTGGTCCACTGAAACTCTTCGCCACCGATATTGGTTTTATACTCGAATGTTTGAGAATTAACTCGTTCTACTTTATCTATGCGTTCCAAGAACTTAGGAAATTCAACTGGATTGCTTAGCAGTTCGTATACTTTGGCAAGAGGTAAATCAATTTCGATTCTTTCGTGCGCCATAATTTATTGCTTGGTAGTTATGATCGTTAGAATTGTCTTCTTTTGATGAACTGTATGTCAAGGGAACAGGCAGGATTCATCCATACTGCTTTAAATTTAAGCATAATATGAATAAGCCTCAATCACATTGGCACATAAAAATTTATTTTTTTCTGAATTCATGAAAATAAAACTAATATCGTCTACATCTTTTCTCTTTTTTGCTTTACTTATTATTCTTTTTCCCAAGCTTCTGAAAGCGCAGTTATCTCCTTCTGGAAAATTCCGGAACTATAATGCAATTCTCACTTCCGGTAATCAGGAATATCTTACCGGAAGAAACCGTCTTACCCTGGATATTGATGCGCCGGTTTCGAGTGGTACTGTTTTTATTTCAAACCAAATACTAAACACTTACACCGATTCCTTAAACTCCCTGAGTTATGAACTTAAGGAGGCCTATGTAGACTTATACTTCCAATCCATTGATCTCCGGATCGGAAAACAAGTGATTGCCCACGGGCGAGCTGATGGGGTATTCATTACGGACATTTTAACCCCTCTCGACCTTTCGGAATTCCTGACAAAACCGATTGATCTCATGCGCAGCGGAATTACTTCTTTAAAGGCTACACGGTATTTTGGGAGCAATTATATAGAGTTGGTTTTAGCCCCTGTTTTCCATTCCAATATCCTTGCAGAAACCAACAGCAGATGGTCTCTTTTCAAGCAATTTAAGGATGACTTTTCCAGTTTTTATATAGATTCTAATCTTTCGGAAACCAAAAAGCTGTTCCAGGCTTCAACACATTTTGCCTTCCGAAACAACATAAATTGGAATGCCGATTTGTTTGTGATGTACTGGGCAAACGGAAACCCTGCCTTTGCCAAAGAGCTGGTTGTTTCAGGCTTTATACCCACTCCCGTCATTCAGCTCCATCCCCAATATTCACGGAGAATGATACTGGCCTACTCGGGAAACTATATTGTATCTGAGAATTTTATCGTAAAATCTGAATCAGCCCTACACTTAAATAAGCCGTTCGATTACCTTCCACAAACAATCATCAATACTAATCTTGAAGAATTAACTCCTTTGCAGTTAAACCAGTTGGCGCAGAATTTTCAGCGAAACACAGATGGATTTTTAAAAAAGAAACCCTGGCTAATTTCTATGTTTGGAGCTCAATATAAGTTACATGGATGGCGGCTAACCGGGCAGATCGTGAATGAACATATCTTCAAATACGAAAACATCCTCCTCCAAAAACAAAACTTCAGTTACGCTACACTACAGCTTCAACGATCTTTTTTACGAGACAAATTTCAAACTTCGGTATTTAGCCGATATAATTTTCCAGGCAACGACCTTTGGATGAATCCCGAGGCATCCTATGAAGTATCCGATGAAATTGAAGCTGGTATGGGCCTGCATTTGTTTGTCGGCAAAGAACCTGATCGGTTCTATGGTCATTTCTCCTTCCATGATTACAAATCAAACAGTTTTGGGTATGTGAGAATTACAGCTTTCTTTTAGGAAGCGGACTCTTCAGTGAATGAACGATCTCTTTATTGGCTACGGCACATACATCCCTATT
Source organism: Balneolaceae bacterium (assembly GCA_009711805.1). Lineage (GTDB taxonomy): Bacteria > Bacteroidota > Rhodothermia > Balneolales > Balneolaceae > VEMX01. The sequence goes on from VEMX01000034.1 coordinate 29,349, forward strand.
TAATTCGGATATTCAGGAATGAGAAAAGCGTTAAATAAGTTAGCCGTCATAAACCTCTACGGACAGTTTTAAAATATGGAGTTCTTTTTTACATAAATGAGAACATTCGCAACGTACATTATCAACCATCCCCGGTGGATTATTGCAGGTATCATCGGGCTAACCATTCTTGCTGCCTTCCCGGCCTCTCAAATCCGAACAGATTTTAACCTGGAGAATTTCTACCCAAAAGATGATAAAACGGTACAACAGTATCGCTACCTGGAAGAGGAATTTGGACGGGATGATAATATCATTGTGGTAGGTTTTAAGAGTGACTCCTTACTCACCCCCTCTGTTCTGCGGGAGCTAAAGGCTATGGTTGATTCCGTCAAAACCATCCCCACGGTAACCGAAGTGAATAGCATTTGGTCGGCCGAAGAAATTATAAATCAAAACCAGTCTCTGCAGTTTGAACCCTATCTTTCGGAACAATCTTTGGAAGAGGATGTTCAGCAATTAAAAAGTCGAATATCCGGCGATCCTTTTACCGAAGGTTTTTTTATTAGTGAAGATGCTAAGACCACCGCTTTTTATATAAAAATAGATGCCGATAGTAACACTTATGACAGCCGAAACCAGATTACAACCAGGCTAAAACAAATTCTCAATCTTTATCCTGCCCGGGATTTTAAGATAAGCGGCATCCCTTATTTCCGGAACCAGTATGTAAACACCCTTAACAGCGAAGTTCTGCTATACCTGTCTATTTCCTCCGCACTTATCATTATGCTGCTATGGTATTTGTACCGATCTGCCATGGGGGTATTGCTGCCCATGGTTATAGTTTGGCTCACCGTTCTTTTTACCATCGCTACTGTTTCACTTTCCGGGGGATATCTTGAAATCATGAGCAGTACCATTGCACCCATATTGCTTTGTGTAGGAGTTGCCGATTCTATCCATATGATATCTAAGTTTGATGACTTGGTGCAAAGCGGGCTGGAAAGAACCAAAGCCATCATTCAGATGGTGTTAACGCTGGGAAGCGCTACTTTTCTCACCAGTATTACCACTGCCATAGGATTTGGAACCCTGCTAAGCAGTACCGTTGTGCCCATGAAAAGGTTTGGTATATATACCGCCATAGGAGTTTTAATTGCATATACCATTACCATTCTGCTGTTGCCTTCTATTCTTAAAATCACCAAAATACGAAAGGTTTTTAGCACTAATGGCGGCCGGTTGTATCCACTTCTTGGTATATGGCTACTCAAATTGTCTGACTTTAATGCAAAGAACTATAAACGTATTTCCTGGATGTCCCTTGGTGTTACCCTCCTTATAGCTTTGGGGATTTTTCAGCTAAAGGTAAATGGCCGTGTTTTTGATGATGTAAGCCGGGATTCCCAGTTAATCAAGGACAGTAATTTCTTTGCCAGGGAATTAGCCCCTCCCTTCCCCATGGAATTTATTGTTGATACAAAACAAGAAAATGGAATTACAGATCCTAACTTTTTGGAACGGCTGGATCGCTTTCAGAAATACCTGCTCTCCTTCCCGGAAATAAAAAGAGTGACCTCCTTTTCATCCCTTATTAAGGAAATACACCAGGAGATGGCTCCCGAGAAAGCCAGCCAGCATGCTTTACCGGAAAATCGAAATTTAATTTCCCAATACTTGCTGCTGCTTGAGATAAATGGCAGTGATGCTCTTACAAATATCACAGATTTCTCATACAGTCAGGTGCGAATTCCGTCCCAGGTTCTTGATGTAGGATCGCTCAGAATTAATACCATCAGAGATTCTGTGGAGGCCTATATCAATCACCATTTTAAGGAAGAAGAAGTTATGGTAACAGGTTCAACCATTCTCAGCGCCGATCTTGTCGGTAAAATGGTATACTCCCTGGCCGCAAGCATTGGATTGGCATTTATTTGTATTTCTATTGTGATGGCCCTGCTCTTTCGAGATCTAAAAATGGTGCTCATCTGTCTTATCCCAAATATTATCCCGCTGGTTATTATTGCTGGTTTCATGGGATTTTTTGGGGTAGACATCAAACCCTCAACAGCCGTTATCTTTACCATTGCCTTTGGTATTGCCGTTGATGATACCATCCATTACCTGGCACGCTTTCGGGTAGAGTTGCAGCGTGGATTCTCGCTTGAAGAAGCACTCCGGGAAACTACCCAAAAAACAGGACGTGCTATCATCATCACAAGTCTCATCCTAATGGCGGGTTTTGGCACTCTTATTACCAGCGATTTCACATCCACTACCCTTATGGGCATTCTTGTGGGATGTACCATCTTAATAGCCGTTATTGCAGATTTGATACTTCTACCCTCGCTCTTCTACTGGTTAAATCCAAGCTTAAAGGGAGTGAAAGTCCGAAGTGATAAGGAAACAGCAGAATTGATCCCTCCCCATTGAGAACCACATCTACAGTACAGGTATCCGCTGATCAGGTTAAAAAATCATCCATTATCTTCATAATATCTGCATGAGTTTGGTGGGGTTCCTGTGCAGAATTAATGGTTTTAAAACGAGGCGTAATTTCAGCGAGCTTTTCAAAACCGTCAAATACACGCTTAAAAAAAGAATCCCCGGATTGCTCCATTCGGTCTTTGAGTACATGTTTGGTGCGTTCAGCAGCTTCTTCAAGTGTAAGCCTCAAATAGAACGTTATGTCCGGTTCTAATCCGTGTGAAGCTGTTTTATTAACTTGCGTTATCTGCTCAATCGGCAGGCTTTTTCTTCCATATCCCTGATACGCCGTGGTTGAATCATAAAACCGATCCAATATCACCATAACATCCTGGTTTAACAGGGGGAGTACTTTTTCGGCAATCAATTGAGATCGTGCCGAAGAAAACAGGAGTAATTCCGTAACAGGATCAATATCCACTTCAGGATTCAAGAGCATGGAGCGTATCATTTCTGAAATATCGGTTCCTCCCGGCTCACGAAATACCTCTACCCTATACCCCTTCTGTATCAGTTTGTCTTTTAAATAGGAAATCTGTGTCGACTTCCCGCTTCCGTCTATACCTTCAAATGTGATTAACATGCTGTAAATCTAAAAATAATATTACAGAGGATGGAGTTTTATTTAAATCTTTTTGAGGACAGAAATTCAATCGGATAATGTGTTTTTCCATTCAAACTCAGTTCGGTCAATATCTTTCCTATTACAGGAGCAAATTTAAAGCCGTGCCCGCTGAATCCACAGCCATAGGTCACATAATCTTCATATCCGGTTAAGCGGTCAATAATGAAATCTCCATCCGGGGAATTGACATACATGCACAGTTTTGCTTTTTGCACCATTGCTAATGCGACGGGCAAATGTTTTCTTACAAAATCCAACAACTTTGTCACCTCTTCCTGGGAATCGTATTCCCTCAGCCCGGAAAGATCTATTTCCTCATCTTTTAAATGATGGGCTAACTTTAGTCCTGCAACCCCTGATATATCATTCAGGTAGGGGAATCCATAGAACACCCCATCATAGCCCTCCTTCTCAATCACCCAGCAGGGAAAGTTTTCGTCTACCGTAAATGCAGCGGGATGCTGTGGATTCACCCACATCATCAACTGGCGGGTTACACTGAGTTTATTGTTTAGTTCAGGAAGCAATTTTCCGGTGTAAGCGCCGGCGGTAATTATGATTTTCCGGGCTTCATACGTTTCTTTTTCTGTTTCAACTATAACCCGCCCGTTATCGACTTCCCATTTTAGGACCTGCTCTTTTTCCTTAATATCGGCTCCATGCTGCAGCGCCTGCTCGGCATAGGTGATTATAGCTTTATCGGCCCAAATGAATCCTGCTTCTTCTTCAACCAAGGCTTTTTTGCGATCCACAGCTGCAAAGGCGGGAAACTGATCACTTACCTCTTCTGCCTGTAACTCTTTAATCGGGATATTATATGCTCTTGCTGATTGTTGCACTCCCTGTATCAAAGCCCCATCCTTATCCCCAAAATAAGCCAAAGCTGTTTGATGGTATAGCTGTCGTCCACTTTCCGCTTCGATAGATTTCCATCCTTGTAAAGAGGCATTAAGCAGGGGCACATAATCAGGGTGTTCAAAATAAGCTCTCCTGAAAATTCTGCTTTCGCCAGAATGAGAGCCTTTGTCATGTACAATATTAAACTGTTCTATGCCCAGTACTCTACCCCCTTTTTTGGCCAGTTCATACAAAGTAGCCGCTCCCATGGCGCCTATACCCACAACAATCACATCATACCCCTTATTTCCTGATGTTTCAGTTTTAAGGTGCTCGTTTGGCTTTTGGTCAGGTTTTTTCTTTTTCCCCTGTTGTTCAGCCTTTGTTAGTAAGATCTGTTTTTCTTCAAAAAACTCATTCTTCATCTTCCAAACATTCGGTTGACGTTACAGAAATCAATAATAACCATTTGGTGAATAATCCGGGCTAAGCATTCTTTTCTTCAATCCATTTGGCCATATACCGTGTACTGGCTGCTGTATGGTGAAGCAATATCTGTCCTACAAAGTTATTAGCCCGATGGTTGTCTAATGTTTCCACCAGTAAATAAATGCGTTTTAGCAACATCCCTGGTACTTCCTTTGCGGCAAATCGCCTGTTAATAATCTGAATTCCTTTTTCCTGGGCTTTTTCCCATTCTCTCTTATGGGTATACAACCAAACTGCTTTCTCTGCAAAAAGCTCCGGCTTTTCTTCTACAGCTCCCGGCCATTCAAGATCTCCCTGCATAGATTCTGCCCCTATTGAAGTGGTAACACTTGGAGTACCACACTGCATGGCTTCTGTAAGTTTCCCCTTAATGCCTGCTCCAAACCGCAGAGGTGCTAATAGCAGCCGGGCATTACTAATTACATCTTTGGCATCTTCTGCCCGCCCTTTAATCAGGAACCCTTGCTCAGCATTATGAAGTTGCTCCACTTTTTGAGATGAATAGGCCCCATAAATGTGCAATTCTGCTTCGGGCAACCGTGTTCGGATATGCGGCCATATGTCTTCTTTCAGATACAGTACCGCATTCCAGTTGGGTTTATGAAGAAAATTTCCAATGCTTACAAAATGTGCTCTTTGCTCGTACACCGGCAATTTATCCAGCATTTCCGGTTCCATGGATTGGAGCATAAAAGGTACATAGTGAAGCAATGATTCCCGGATCCCAAAACATTCGTTCAGGATTTCCATTTCGGTTTCAGAGATAATCAGAGAGAGATCGCTTCGATAGATACTGGCAATTTCTCTTTTGGCGATATCTGAAAACAGATCTGTTGTATGGAATGCCCTGCCTTCTTTCCAGGCCTGTTCCCGGGCGTCTCGCAGGCAATGCAGGTCTTCAGTATCCAGTATTCTGAGAGCTGCAGGATGTTCTTCGGCTACTCTCCATCCAAACTGTTCCTCAGTCATAAAACGATCGAACAGAACTACGGATGGCTGTACTGATCTTATAAAATCATCGAAGGAGGAATCATTGAGTTTTATTTTCTGCTCTTTCCCCCCTAACTGTTCAAGATCGGTCTCAAAACCACTTTTACCGGCTGCACTTGCAAAGGTGATTTCCCATCCCTCAGATTTAAACAATTGAATAAGCTGCATCATCCGGCTTCCCGCGGCAGATGAACCAGGTTCCGGCCATACTTTCCCAATGATAAGCAAGGAGCAGGGCCGGGTCATTTTTTTCGGATTATATTGATTCCATCCCGAACCGGAAGCAGTACCTGTTCAACCCGTTCATCTTCGGCTACTTTGGTATTAAAGGCTGCTATAGCTTGTGATTTCGAGTCATCCGGACTTAGTACGGTGCCGCCCCAAAGAGCATTATCAGCAATTATGAGACCTCCCTGCTTTAATTTTGGAAGCACTTTATCGTAATACAAACTGTAGCTGATTTTGTCCGCATCCAGGAAAACCAGATCAAATGTTCCCTCCAGTTTATCTACCAGCTTTCGGGCATCCCCCTTCAGCAACCTGATTTTCTTCTTAGTATCATATTTTGCAAAATGTGCTTCCGAAAGTTGCTGATGGCGTTCGTTGTACTCTATGGTAATCACTTCTCCGTCATCACCCAGTGCTTCTGCCATGGTGATGGCCGAATAGCCTGTAAAGGAGCCGATCTCCAGCACCCGGCGGGCATTACTAATTCTAATCAACGTCTTAAGCAACTGTCCCACCAGTTTACCACTTAACATATCGATATACTCAAGCTCACGGTCTGATGAATCAACAATATTCTGTATTGCTGAAGATTCAGGGGTGGTCATACCCTCTGCATATCTTTCTATTTCGGGATCGGTAATATGAACGATTGGTTTTTGGCTGTGTTTCTTCATAATTGAAAGATAAGGCCGTTACCCCTATTATCACCAAAAAGAATTCATTGAATTTTATACCTGCCAAAGAATCGGGATTTGTTACCTGGTTTTTCGATTTATACACACGTTTTCTGCTTCGCAGGCGATTCCGGCATGTCTGGATTAGGCAACTGTACACTCCCCCAGCTAATCGGAAAACGGTATATTATTTGAACCACAACTCCTGGTGGGATGGTTTGATCCCTCTGTTTCTGAACCGAAAGCTGTTCTCACAAAAAGCCCGGGCTATGATGGAAGACAAACAGATGATCAAGTATCCCTTTTTTAGAAAACTCGGAGCGTTCTCTGTCAACCTGGAAAACAAACGATCGGTCATACGCTCACTAAGATATGCCCTCTCTTCTCTGGAAAAACCCCGGGCGGCCCTCTATATATACCCGGAAGGTACTATTACCCCGGCCTCTCAACAAAAACCTGACTTTCAACAAGGACTGGCCTGGTTGGCTCAAAAAACGAAACAAACTGATTTCGTCCCTGTTGCTGTTTATATACATACCCTCCGGCATAGCAAAGCGGAACTATATATCTCAATAGGTAATGAAACTGTTTTTGATAATTCATTAAACCGCAAAGATTTAAATAATATCTTTGAAAATGAAATTCATGATCTTATAAAAGGAACAAAAGAAGTTGCCGGCTTTGATGACCAGGGATTCAGGCAGATATTCTGAAGTCAATGATTACTCAAAACCCAAGTCTACCAGGTCCAGGGGTATAAACGCTTCGATTTTTGCACCCAGTGCGGACTTTCCGCCATATACCTCAACCTCATATGCACCAAAGGCCAAAATTTTTTACTATAGATTCTATCGGGGCGTATATACTCTGAAAACCCTTGGGCTGCATATATTAAACCATTTCTTTCAATAACGGCATTACCTATAAAACGCTGATAGAAAGGGCCATTATCAACTGCTTTGCCGCATTGAATAGCAACCTTCGTTCTCTGAGCCAGAAAGTGAATTTTCCTTGATGAATACAACCCAAAGGCGTTCAATTGTTTAGCTGATGTTTTAATTTCATCAAAGGTATCTATTAGCTGTTGATTTGTCCTGTCGATCAACCATGCCTTAAATTGTTTTCCCGAACTGCCATTCATCAAATAATAAATAAGGGTACTGTCTTCAAAATGATATCTCCCCCAATACCAATCCTTAAAGCTCTCCTTCATCGGCTCCATACCTGTATTGTGGTCATGATATCCGGTCCCTGCAAATACCATGTCTTGCCTGCGGTTGCTGCCGTTAACCGATAAATTCACCTTGATCTTTGCTCTTGGTAGAATCAAATTCCAGCTGTGATGGGAATCATCATTGTTGCAGATCAGTGATGCATCAGGAGCTGGAGATTTAAAACTGATACTCCCCTCCACCGAATGCCCCGATACCAACTGCTGAGAAAGACTCAATTCATATTCTACTCTTCCTGAACAGTGAGTAAAATGAAACCCATCCCCCCCGATTCTGAAAATCCCGGCATCTTTTTCCCAGCTAAAATTGTTATCCCCATATTCCAAAAAACTATAGTAAACCGGTTGTGTATCTTTATAAACGGAAACACTCACAGCTGGCACATGCCCGGCCGTATTACTGTTGTTATATAATTCTGTTATCTTTTTGGTAGAAAATGGATTATCTAAATAGAAAATGATCACAAATCCATATTTACCATCTGCACTAAGTCCATCAAAGTACCACCACTCGTAGCCGGAGGCGGGCTTATTTAAAGACGGATAAAGGCTTCCCGGGTCTGTAGAAATATTCATATCAAATGTTCATGTTGCTAATGATATGCAACCATCTGTTTACTACCTTTCGTTCAATGGAACTTATCATCATTTTTTCAATTATCTGGCTTTTATTCACATCGGTGATTCTGCTTAGAAACCTGGTGGACTTAAAAAGCATGCACTCCATATCTGCCCATACGGCAGAAACTGCCCCCCTTGTAAGTATATGCATTCCTGCCCGAAATGAAGAAGACGTTATAGAACACTGCGTAACCCAGGCTCTGAAACAAAATTACCCCAACTTTGAAGTACTGGTACTGGATGATAATTCCACAGACGAAACGACTTCCATTCTTACGGAGCTCTCCAAAATCATCTCAAACCTCCATCACATAAAGGGAAAAGAAAAACCTCATTACTGGATGGGTAAACCGTGGGCTTGCAATCAATTAGGAGAATCAGCTAAAGGCAAGTATCTTCTATTTATTGATGCTGATGTGTGGCTTGAAGAGGATGCTCTCCCTAAAATGGTACAAGCACTTACCCAATACGACTGTATCACCGTTTGGCCTAAACAATATGTGGGTACTTTCTGGGAACAGATGATAGTTCCCATGATATACTACGCCGTGTTCACCCTTCTTCCCGCCCGGTATACTGAGCGCAAACCACGATGGATGCCTGTATCTGTCTACCATAAATTTTCTGGCACATTTGCTGCTGCCTGTGGGCAGTTTATTGCATTTAGCCGCGAAGCATATCAAAAAACTGGAGGACACCATGCGGTACAACAAGAGGTGGTGGAAGATGTTCAGCTTGCAAAGCATGTCAGGAAACACGGCCTTCGTTTAAAGATGTACCATGGAACAGGTACGGTAAACTGCCGAATGTATACCTCACATGCCGGCTTATGGGCGGGGCTTCGTAAAAACTTCTTTGCCGGTTTCAATAAAAATATCCTGCTGTTTGTATGTATGGGCCTGCTGCATCTGTTGGTTTTTGTAGCTCCTTTTGTCATCTTTATCCTTGCCTTGGTTTACCAAAGTTATTCTTTGGCTATCTTTTCCCTCATACCGCTCCTGCTTATTTTCTTACAACGGCTTCTCCTCGATATACGCTTTGGCTGGAATCCCTCTGTGAGCCTCCTTCACCCTGTTTCTGTACTTTGGTATCAATTACTGGGGGTTGTTTGCCTGACCGATTATTTACGCGGAAAGAAAGCTTCATGGAAAGGACGGGAAGTCTGATTAAATTTCATCTCTTATTCATTAATTTTGTTTTCTTTTTTGATGAGGGATGGACATATTAACAATAGATGAAGATACTAATCGAGAAATATCTGAAGTATTTGAATGTTGAACGCAATGCTTCAGAACATACAATTATATCTTACCGAACCGACCTTGAGTCTTTTCTCTCATTTATGGCTGCTCTTGAGGAAACAGAGCTTGAATCAATTGATGTGGAATCTGTTAGTCGCTTAAATATCAGGCTGTGGCTTGGAGAGCTTTCTGAACAGGATTATGCAAAAAGCACCATCGCTCGTAAAGTTGCAGCTCTGCGCTCTTTCTTTAAATATTGTTTCAAGCGAGGTCACATTCAGAAAAACCCGGCACATCTGCTGGTTGTCCCGAAAAAGAATAAATCACTCCCTAAAACAGCTACGGTAGAAGATATAGAGCGTATGATGGAGTGTGTGAACACCCGTTCAATAAAAGGGTTGCAAGACCGCGCCATTCTTGAATTATTTTATGGAACTGGAATACGGTTAAGTGAGTTAACAGGACTAAACGTCACCGATATAGATTTCAGGCAAAAACAAGTACTTGTACGAGGGAAAGGAAATAAACAACGTATTATCCCACTTGGAAAAACAGTAATCGGTATACTCAAAACATTCAAAAAGAGAAGGACTGAGTTATATGGGCCACGAACAGATCAAGATGCCAAAAAAGCTCTTTTCCTGGCTGCATCTGGTCAGCGGATGTACAACCGCGCCGTAAATTACATGGTAGAAAAGTATTTAAAACGCACAAGCGAAGTAACACAAAAAAGCCCCCATGTATTGCGCCATAGTTTTGCTACCCATATGTTAGACAATGGAGCAGACATACGAATTATAAAAGAGTTTTTAGGACATGCTAATTTAGCTGCCACACAGGTTTATACCCACACCAGTGTGGAGCGGTTAAAGAATGTGTATAAACAGGCACATCCAAGAGCAAAAAACAAACAACACACATTAAGGAGAAAAAAATGAAAACTACATTCACAGCACGACATTTCAATGCAAGCTCCAACCTTCAACAATATTGCAGAGATGCAGTAGAAAAACTTGGGAATTATTATGATCGAATAGTGATGTGTGATGTTATCCTGGAACCCACTGCAGACGATGACACTCCGAATCAGGCTGAAATCATCTTAAAGGTTCCGCGAAAAGTATTAACGGCTACTGAAGCTGCTTCCAGTTATGAGCAGGCTGTCCACGATGCTGTAGAAACACTCAGCAGGCAGCTTAAGAAGTACAAAGATAAAATGCACGCAACAAGCTAATACTCATATGCCATTTTCACCCCAAGCACCTATACCCCGAAAGGAAAAAATCTCGGTGTCTTACCTGGTTGGTAAGCTCCGGGAACGGGTCAATATTAATATTACATCATGTGCTTCTGAGCATTGCAGCGATGAGCGATTTGTGAATGAAGCTGACCTTCACCGGCCGGGGTTGGCGCTTGCCGGTTATATTAAACTATTTACATACCAGCGCGTCCAGATTATCGGAAATACGGAAACCCAATTTCTTCAAAACCTACCGAAGGATAAACAAAAGGAAGCTTTTCGAAGAATTACCAAATTCGACATTCCCGTTATTTTCCTCACCGACAGCAACGAATTACCCGACTACCTGCTTCAAATAACGGAAGAAGCTGGAATTCCTGTTTTTTCCACTCCCCTGGAAACCACCCGTTTTATGTATCTGTTAAGGGATTTCCTGGAAGATCAGTTCGCCATTCAAACCATGGTTCACGGATCTATGGTGGATGTATATGGCATCGGGATTTTGGTTGCGGGAAAATCAGGTATTGGGAAAAGCGAAGTTGCTCTTGACCTGGTAGAACGTGGGCACCGCCTGGTAGCCGACGATGTGGTTATGCTTACCAAAAAAAGCAGTGTACTTATGGCTTCTGCCACCGAAATGAGTAAACATTTTATGGAAATTCGGGGATTGGGCATTGTGGATGTCATGTCGATGTTTGGAATCAGGGCCATTCGTTACCAAAAACGGCTGGAGGTAGTACTGGAGCTTACCCTGTGGGATGAAACCCGGGAAATTGAACGCACCGGCCTCAACCACGATTCCGTTAACGTTCTCGGCCTTGACATTCCTCTTATCCATCTACCCATTACCCCAGGAAAAAATATTACGGTAATAGCAGAGGTTATAGCAATGAATTACCTGCTGAAACACTATGGATATGACCCGGCTAAAGCATTTCAAGACCGTATTCAGTCCAGTATCTCAGACAAAACACAGGGTGAGAAAGGTATTCCCAAAAGAGCCATAGAATACTTTGAAGGTGATATAGAATAACATTAGAGATTTGCCTAACTTTTTGATTGTGTTAAATAGCTTGGTATCTTAAGTCGATTTGTCAAATCATAATAGTAGATGTCTTTTAAAAATCATTACTACTACGACGAGCAAAATTGTGATTTTGTTCCCGTACAATACGACCGGACAGAACGGGTTATATATAATCTTTCAATATGGATACTTTCGGGGGTTATACTTACCGGTGTCCTGATTATTGCACTCTCTTCCTATATTGGCACGCCGGCTGAACTTGCTCTTAAAGCAGAAAACCAAGCGTTAAGTGAGCAATTAAATAAAACAAAGGACGCCCTGACAACCCTGGATCAGCAAATTGATAATATAGCTAAACAAGACAATGAATTATACCGCTCTATGCTCGGCATGGAAGAAATTCCATATGAAGAACGCCAGGCAGGGGTAGGTGGATCAGACCCTTATGCCGAATTTGATGTATATAGTTCCTCCTCTGCTGAATTGTTAAAATGGACCTCCTCCAAGATTGATAAACTGGAACGCAAGATTGGAATTCAGAAACTTAGCTTTGAAGAGATTAAAGATCATTACAACAAGAACAGAGAAAAGCTAAATCATATTCCCGCTATTAAACCTACTCCCGGTATATTATTGAGTGGTTTTGGTATGCGTTTCCATCCTATACTTAAATACAACCGAATGCATAGCGGTCTTGATTTCAGAGCCGATATTGGAGATCCTATATATACAACCGGGAATGGAACCATTAAATTTACCGGAAGAAAAGGGACACTTGGCAATATTGTTATTGTAGATCACGGTTATGGTTTTGAGACACTGTATGCACATCTAAGCCATATCCCCAAAAAAATAAGATCCGGAGTAACGGTAGAACGAGGCCAGCTTATTGGGCGGGCAGGAACCACCGGTTTATCAGAAGGACCGCATCTTCATTATGAAATACATAACAATGGTAAACCGGTAGATCCACTCTTTTACCTTTTTGCGGATACCTCTCCTGAAGAGTACGCTATGTTTAAAGAAATTTCGGAAACCAATAATAAATCCCTGGACTGACAGCTGCTTTTTTTTGTTCAGGAGTCCAACTATTAAAATCAAGATTACTGCACCTATGAAAGCTTGGTATATCTGCATTATTTTCTTTTTCTTCGCTCCCCTGCTAACGCACGCACAACCCTCCATAAATGATCAACATAAACGGGACGTTCAGCAGCTCATAGACCGGGCTATGAGCAGTGATGTGGCCTGGAACCGCCTTGTTTATATGGCGGATGAATTTGGCCCCCGATTTAGCGGCAGTCAAAACCTGGAACAATCCATCGACTGGATTCTCAAAACCATGGAAGAAGACGGGCTGGATAACATATGGGCACAAAACGTAAAAGTGCCACACTGGGTGCGGGGCAACGAATCTGCCACCCTTATTTCGCCACGAAAAATGGATCTCCCTATGCTGGGACTTGGCGGCAGTATAGCTACACCCGAAGATGGAATTACAGCTGATGTATTGGTCGTTAAAACCTTTGATGAACTGGAAGCACGTAAAGATGAAGCAGAAGGTAAGATTGTGCTATTTAATGCCGCATTTACCAGTTATGGACAAACCGTAAGCTACCGGACGAATGGAGCCGCTGAGGCCGCTAAATATGGAGCTGTAGCCAGTTTAATACGATCGGTAGGCCCTTACTCTATGCAAACCCCGCATACCGGTGTTATGTACTACCAAGATGACATTAAGAAAATTCCTCATGCTGCTATCACGGTGGAACACGCCATGATGATTCAGCGACTGACAGACCGTGGTGAAAAGATTACAATCAACCTAAAGATGGATGCACAAACGCTTCCCGATGCAGATTCAAGAAATGTGATAGCTGAGATTCAGGGAACTGAATATCCCGAAGAAATTATCGTGCTCGGCGGACATATTGATTCCTGGGATGTCGGACAGGGAGTTATGGACGACGGCGGCGGGTGTATAGCGGCCTGGGAAGCCATACGGCTGATGAAAGAGTTAGGATTAAAGCCCAAACGCACCATCCGCGTGGTGTTGTGGACCAATGAAGAAAACGGCCTGGCAGGGGCAAATGAATATCACCGCTGGGTAAAAGAGGAAGAAGGTTCTTTGGAAAATCATGTCTTAGCCATGGAGTCGGACAGTGGTGTATTCGATCCTCTTGGATTTGGCTTTTCCGGAAGCGATGAGGCTTATTCAATCCTTTCCAGTATTGGGGCTTTATTAAAGCCTATAGAATCTGGTGAGGTAACTAAGGGCGGAGGCGGTGCCGACATCGGTCCTCTAATGAGAGATGGCGTACCCGGCATGGGCTTGCGTGTAGATGGGTCTAAGTACTTCTGGTATCACCACACCGGTGCTGATACTATGGATAAACTTGATAAGGAGGACTTCAACGAATGTGTAGCTACCATGGCTGTTTTCGCCTATATGGTTGCTGACATGGATCAAACACTCCCCCGCTAAACAATATTCCAAATGGATGAGGAGCCTTGCAAAAAGGTTCCTCTCTACTATTCTACTTTACCAGTTTGTCCAAAAATTTTTGCTCCAGGTGCTCGCCAGCTTTAATCGATTTCTTAAGCCATTCCAGCTTTAACACCTGCATCTCTTCTTGCGACAACTGCCATTTAATATCTGAGTTTTTCAACCTGCGTGTAGTGTTATACAGGCAAATAGCTGCGCTCACCGATATATTGAGGCTTTCACTAAATCCAGCCATCGGTATTTTCATAAAGCCATCAGCCATTTCTTTAGCTTTATCACTAATCCCGTCAAGCTCAGTTCCAAAAACCAAGGCCGTTTTCTGGTCTATGGGTAACTCATTCAGTTCAAAGTCATTCTCATGGGGAGAAGTGGCAATAATACGGTACCCCTTCTGCTTTAAATCACTTAAACAAATCTCGGTATTATCGGCTCCAGGCCGGTTGTATGTATGAAGGTTGAGCCACTGATCTGCCCCTATGGTCACCTGGCTGGATGCATCAAACTGATTGTCCTTTTCGATGATGTGAACATCCTGCACTCCAAATCCGTCGCAGCTTCTTAGTACAGCACTTGCATTGTGTGGCTGATATATATTCTCTACTACAACTGAAATATGGCGGGTACGCTGGGACACAACGGATTCAATTTTTTGCCATCTGGCCCCGGTGGTAAACTCTTTTAAGTATTCTATTAGATTACTTCTTGTCTGTTTGTCCATAATAAAAAAGCTTCATGCGGATGAGTACATGAAGCTTATGATTGTTAGAGTCCTAAAATGATCTATTACTGATCACATCTGAATGTGAACCCTTTCTTACGAATGGTCTCAATGTAATCCACATCAGAATGTTCTCTTATTTTCTTTCTCAAATAACTGATATACACATTAATGTAGTTGGTCTGGGTATCAAAGTGTATATCCCAAACTTTCTCAGCCAGTTCTTCCTGAGTAATAATCCGGTTTTTATTCTTCATAAAGTAAACGAGCAAATTAAACTCGTTGTTCGTCAATTGAACTTTGTTGCCGTTAATCGTGAATTCACGCTTTAACAAATCAACCTTCAACTCCCCACACGACAGTTGCTGTTCGCTTCCGGACTGTGTTCTTCGTTCGATGGCTTCGAGCCGAGCTAATAACTCTTCCGTATTAAATGGTTTGGTCAAATAATCATCGGCGCCAACTTTAAGGCATTTTACCTTTACATCGGTTTCCTGCTCGCCTGATAATATCAGAACCGGAGTAATAATATTCTTATCACGAATATTCTTACATACCTCATAACCATCTCCATCAGGTAATCCCAAATCAAGGATGATCATTTCATACTCATTTTCAATCGCCATTTCTTCCCCATCCGAGGCGTTGTCTGCAGTAAAAACAGAATTACCATTATGTTCTAATACAGCTTTTACAAGGGTACGAACTGAAGGGTCATCCTCAATTACGAGTATATTCATATGTGATACAAAATTTAAGTATTAAAAAATCGCGGATGCTTTTCGAACTAACAAAGCAGGAATTGGATGAGGAAAACTTAATAAACATTAGAATTAAAAACACGGCTAATGTTAATCCACTTAATCCACAAGAAAATACCCATTCTGCAATAACCATTGCCTTGCTTCGCTTACATATTCGGTAGTTAAGCGGTGACCTTCATCAATCACTCTGAATTCTGCAGAAAAACCTTCTTTTGCTAACAGTGATATTTCTTTTTTCTGAGGTTCGGCCAATACACTATCATCTTTTTTCCCGTGTAATGCAAGTACATTTATATGAGAAGCCCGGGCTCTTTTACCTTCAAACACTTCTGTTTTAATCCTGCCTCCTACTACAATCAGATCCGAAATGTATTTCCATCTCGAAAAAGCAAAATATCCACCGAGGTATCCTCCCATGGAATATCCGAATATACAATACCGGTTTATCTCAATTGCTCCAGACACCGAATCCAGGGTATCTTGAATAAACTGAGAAGCCCTTTCCATGGACTTCACAAACTGATCCTGCCTTCCGTCGTACAGATACCACGCCCGTCCCCATTGGGCAACTGTGCGTTCACGGTTCTTATTATAAATAGGATATGGAGCCTGAATAAACAAGTGATATGCCCTTACATCTAACATCTCCTCCATCTTCTTTTCGAAGTACACCAGGTTCTGGTTGTACCCATGCAGATATACAATGAGTGGCTTTTTCCCTTTTGCACCGGTTTCAACAAGCTTATATGGTACTTCAATCTTAAATGAAGACTTCCCGGAAATAAGTACTTCTTTTGCTCCCATATGATGATCTGTTCTTTGTACTCTTAATTCTTGTGCCTACCCTTCCATCTTATTTCTTCATCCTGATATCAATAATTCTTATATCAGCAGAGAAACGACAATATAAAGGATCTGCTAAAATGTTTTTGTAGAGAACAGCGTAATAATTCGTTAACCCGGATTATTCACCAAGAAATTTAATCGTACGCAAGGCGAAGTGGAAATGGGAACGGAAGGGTACTGTGGTACCCTGAGTACCCCAATTTTCACTTGAACGCAGCGTACGGGGAAATTTCGCTGCCTAATCCGTACCTCAAAATTGAGCTATTACATAAAGCAATTCAACGATAATATATTCAAGTATATAGATCGCCATTTTGCATCCATTCGTGAATAATTCGGGTTAAGGGTTCCCTTTTCTGTACCATCTAAATTAAAGCAAAAACTTTGGCTCAATTTGTGAATTAAGATTGGAATTACTTTTAATCCCTCTTACTTTTGCATCATTATTATAGAATCTGAAGAAATTATTGATATGTCTGAAATTCGTACCAACTGGACTGAAGAAGAAGTAACTCAAATATATAACACCCCCCTGATGGAGCTCATCTATCAGGCGGCTACGGTGCATCGTGATTATCATGAAACAGGTGAAGTGCAGGTTTGTACGTTATTGTCGATTAAAACCGGTGGATGCTCCGAAGATTGTGCCTATTGCCCACAGTCAGCACGGTATGAGACTGAGGTTAAAGCTGAAAAGATGATGCCTAAAGAGATGATCCTGGCAGCAGCCGAACGTGCCAAAGAAGCAGGGAGTACCCGTTTCTGTATGGGAGCCGCCTGGAGAAGTGCCCGCAAAACCAAAGATTTTGACCGGGTCCTCGATGTTGTTTCTGACGTAGCTGATATGGGCCTCGAGGTTTGTGCGACACTGGGCATGTTGAATGATGAACAAGCAGCCAAGCTTAAAGATGCCGGCCTGTACGCATACAACCACAACCTGGACAGCAGCGAAGACTTCTATAAAAAGATTATTACAACCCGTTCTTACGATGATCGCCTGGATACGATCAAAAAAGTACAGGACAACGATATTTCTGTTTGTTCAGGAGGGATTATTGGTATGGGAGAAACTCATGAAGATCGCATTGGCTTGCTGTATACCCTCTGCACTCTGGACCAGCATCCCGAGTCGGTACCGGTAAATGCTTTGATTGCTGTTGAGGGAACTCCCATGGAAAACCAGCCTAAGGTACCCAGTTGGGACATGGCTCGTATGATTGCCACCGCCCGCATTCTCATGCCCGAGTCCATGGTTCGCCTTTCAGCCGGACGTGTTCGCATGGATTTTGAAGAACAGGCGCTATGTTTTATGGCAGGTGCCAATTCCATCTTTACCGGAGAAAAACTTCTCACCACCGATAACAATGAACTAAGTGAAGACATGCATATGTTTGAGCTCTTCGGCCTCACCCCTCGTCCTGCTTATAAAAACGCAAAGGAAGAGCATCTACCTGAAGTAGTGGCAGAGTAATCACCTCAAAACTATAGACTGCGGTTATTTAGTAATGAGTGAAGGACGATGGACGATAGATTTCGCTTCATATGCTTTAGAGCAGTAACCTCGCAAGTCTCTGGCTTGCTTTAGGAGGAAGAATTGTTGTACGTACCCTCCAATAAGTTTAGAAGCAGAAAATACCACTCATTCCCCTTTCCCCCGACCTCACCCATACCCTTTCCTTCCCCGAGGGGACGTCTGCGGCGCTCAAGGAGAGGGCTTTTCAATAAGTCCCAAAACCTCAAAAGTGAGTAAACAATCCATTGATTACCCAGCAAGTCCTCTCCTCCAGGAGAGGATTTAGGTGAGGTGAAAGTATATGGCAGCCTTAGCCTTCATAGCAACTAACC
Organism: Balneolaceae bacterium; assembly: GCA_009711805.1. Taxonomy (GTDB): domain Bacteria; phylum Bacteroidota; class Rhodothermia; order Balneolales; family Balneolaceae; genus VEMX01. The sequence continues at coordinate 47,700 of VEMX01000034.1, forward strand.
ATATCAATACTGATTAAGGTAGTGGACCACCCTAAAGCTCTCTTAAGTCTTACAGCGAGTATCGGGGGGCATTACATAGAACCAAGCCCGTCGAACGCTGACTTAAGAGCTGGGGCCTCGCAAGTCTCTGGCTTGCCTTAGGAGGAAGAATTGTTGTACGTACCCTCCAATAAGTTTAGAAGCAGAAAATACCACTCATTCCCCTTTCCCCCGACCTCACCCATACCCTCTCCTTCCCCGAGGGGACGTCTGCGGCGCTCAAGGAGAGGGTTTTTCAATAAGTCCCAAAACCTCAAAAGTAAGTAAACAATCCATTGATTGGCCAGCAAGTCCTCTCCTCCAGGAGAGGATTTAGGTGAGGTGAGAGTACAGCAGTCCCCTCACTTTTCACATACTGCACTATTTTACGTCCCAAGTCTCTGGGCCGGCAAGCAGGGTATCCAGGTTGGCTTCCCGTTTGCTGATAGCATACTCATTTTGAGCCAATACGCCTTCATCGTAGGTTGGGCGATCTACTGCATAGAGCACCCCAAATGGCCGGGGGAACTTGAGATGTTCTCCATTCTGAGGATGTTCAAAAAATCTTGAAAGCAGATTTGCTTTGGTGGTATCTGTTTCGTCATGTATCCAAAGATCATCTTTTGAGTACTCACCATTCAGTTCTACCACTTGAGGTATTAAACCATCCAGGCGCACCCCTTTATCTTTGTCTTTACCAAATACCAACGGTTCTCCATCTTCCAGATAGATGGTTTCACGGGGTCTGGATTTCTTATCGGTAAACAATTCAAAAGCACCATCATTAAAGACAATACAGTTCTGGTAGATCTCAAGCATAGAAGCTCCTTGATGCTCATGAGCCCGGTTCAGCATCTTTTTTAAATGCCTTGGATCCCGATCCATAGCACGAGCTACAAACGTACCGTCTGCCCCCAAACTGAGAGAAAGCGGATTAAACGGATGATCAATAGATCCAAAAGGGGTAGATTTTGAGATAGTACCTTCTGGCGCGGTAGGTGAATACTGCCCTTTGGTGAGCCCGTAGATCTGATTATTAAAAAGCATCAGGTTTACATTTACATTTCGGCGTAATAGCTGCACAAAATGATTAGCTCCAATAGAAAGGGAATCCCCGTCGCCGGTAATAATCCATACACTTAATTCCGGGCGTGATACTTTTAAACCCGTAGCTATGGCGGGAGCTCTCCCATGGATAGAGTGCATGCCAAAAGTATCCATATAGTAGGGGAAACGGGCGGCACAGCCAATCCCGGAAATAAATACAATGTCTTTCTTGGGAACCCCAAGATCCGGCATCACATTTTGAATTTGTTTCAGAATAGTGTAATCCCCACAACCAGGACACCACCGCACATCCTGGTCAGAAGAAAAATCTTTGGAAGAATAGCTCACTGCTTCTTCTTCCGTGTTTCCGTTTGAGTTTATGAAGTCGTCAATTTTTGTTTCTAAAGGCATATTAATTCAGCTTGCTTTAGTTCGCGCAGGTATTTGTTTGTCAGAAATGATATTCAGGATGTCCTCTTTTAGTTCTGCTACCCCAAAAGGCCGTCCTTTTATTTTATTTATTGGTTCTGCAGCAATCATGAAGTGATCTCTGATCACACGAACCAACTGCCCGTTATTAATTTCGGGGACAATCACTTTATCAAAACCAGAAAGCAATGCTTCCAGGTTTCGGGGAAACGGACTCAAGTACCTAAGGTGGGCATGTGAAATATCATGGCCGTCTTTTCGCAGTTCAGCAACAGCCGTACGGATACTTCCATAAGTTGATCCCCATCCCAGGATAAGTATATCACCTTGGTCGTTCCCTTGATCAATTTCCTGCCGTGGAATAAAATCAGCTACTTTATCTCGTTTAGCTTCCCGTACCTTCACCATTTTTTGGTGATTGTCGGGATCATAAGAAACGTCTCCGGTCTCGTCTTCTTTCTCCAGTCCACCTACCCGATGTTCGATACCTTTGGTGCCGGGTATAGCCCAGGAGCGGACGTGCCGTTCATCCCGCACATACGGCAAAAATGGTTCCTCACTCCCCTCTCGAGGCGATTCAAAGCCAACTTCAATATTCTTAAGATCTTTTTCCTGTGGAAACTTCCACGGTTCTGAACCATTAGCAAGATATCCATCGGAGAGATACATCACAGGTATCATATGTTCCAGGGCAATACGGGAGGCTTCAAAAGCCATCTGAAAACAATCGGCGGGTGTGCTTGGAGCCACAACCACCATGGGACTTTCCCCATTACGGCCATAAAACGCCTGTAGCAGGTCGGCCTGCTCCGTTTTGGTAGGCATACCCGTAGAAGGTCCTGCTCGCTGAATATTCAATACCACAAGGGGGAGCTCAAGCATTACTGCCAGGCCTATAGCTTCTCCTTTGAGCGCAATACCCGGCCCGGAAGAACTCGTTACACCAAGGCTTCCGCCAAAAGCAGCACCAATAGCCGACGATACAGCTGCAATTTCGTCCTCAGCCTGGAAAGTGGTAATCCCAAAATTCTTGTAGCGAGAAAGCCCATGCAATATATCCGAAGCCGGCGTAATAGGATATGAACCAAAAAATAATGGAAGCTTACTTTTCTTGGTAGCTGCAACCAATCCTAGTACGGTAGACTCGTTTCCGGTTATATTTCTATAAGTACCCGGTTCAAGATCTGCTTCTTCTACTGTATACCGGGAAGAAAAAATTTCGGCTGTTTCTCCAAAATGATAGCCTGTTTTCAGAACCTTTATATTGGCGGCCGCTACATCAGGTTTCTTCCCAAATTTTTTATTTAAAAACTGAATAGTAGAATCCATCGGACGGTTATACATCCAGTACAACAGCCCCAAAACAAACATATTCTTACAACGATCCACATCCTTATAAGACAGATCCATATCAGAAAGTGCCTCTTTGGTCATCTTGCTGATGTCCATCTCATAAACGGTGTAGGAACTGAGCGTGTCATCCTCTAAAGGATTGGCCCCTTCGGGATATTTAGCCAATTTCAGGTTTCGTTTGTCGAAGCCAGCCGTATTGGCGATGATGAGTCCCCCTTTCTTAAGCAGAGAGAGATTCGCTTTTAAGGCCGCTGAATTCATTACAACAAGTACATCACATACATCCCCCGGAGTCATTATTTCCTTACTTCCAAAATGAAGCTGGAAAGATGATACCCCCGGTACAGTTCCGGCTGGTGCGCGTATTTCAGCTGGAAATTCGGGTAATGTTCTCAAATCGTTACCGAGAAGGGCGGTAGTATTTGTGAAGAGTGATCCTGTTAGCTGCATCCCATCCCCGGAATCTCCGGCAAATCGAATGGTCACTTCCTCACAAACCTGGTTTTTGATGTCCATAAAACTACTATCAAATCATTTAAATTGCGATCGGTGTCAAAATCTTGCTTTTTAAGTAGAAAAGAAACGTTAATTTGACCTTATTCAATATTCTAATAGTTCCGAAATCCGCTATGAAATCAACCTGTTTCCCTACTTTTATCCTCATTCTTGCAGCTGCCCTGTATTCCTGTGGCCCAACGCCTGCAAAAGAAAATATTTCCATTAATCCACAATTAATCCAGGACTCCACTAAGATTGCTTTTAGCATTGAAAATGGTCTTCAGGGCCCCGAAGCAGTACGTTTTGACCCTAAACATGATGTTTATTTCATCTCTAATTTCAATGGAGGAGGAAATACACTTGATGCTAACGGATTCATTACCAAAGCAGACTCAAATGGCCGGATTATAGAATTAAAATTTATTCAGGAAGACGGAGAATATCCCCTTCATGCTCCCCGGGGAATGTTTATAACCGAAACAGAGCTGTGGGTAGCCGACGTAATAGGTGTGCATAGTTTTGACCTTAAAAGTGGTAAACAAAACAGCTTTGTTAGTTTCAAAGATTTTGAGGTAGGTTTTCTCAATGATGTTTCTGCTGATGAACAGGGAAACATCTATATAACCGATACCGGAACTTCCCGGGTTTATATTATTCAAAATGGAGCCCCCTCGGTATATCTGGATGCTCTGCCGATTGCCCCCAATGGTATCAGCCGGGATATAAATCAAAACAGATTTGTACTGGCTCCCTGGGGCGGAGATTCTTTGTTCTATTCCTTTGGTCCTGAAAAAAATCTTCAGGAATATGCATCCATGGATGGTGGTTATTTTGATGGAATAGAGTTTATGGATGACTATATGCTCACCTCCAGCCAGCAGGATTCCAGCATTCGCATCTATGATGGTAAAGACAACCACATCCTGATACATACGCCCGGGCGAGGCGCTGACATCGGAATCGATACCGCCAGAAGGAGAATAGCTGTACCTTATATTGCTCTTAACCGGGTCGACATCTGGGAGCTTTCCAACTAATGCTTTTAACCATTTATACCAAACAATTGAGGCTCGATTCCACATCATAATATGCTTATCTTTAGGGCTATGAAGAAAGTAGCGTTCGAAACTTTAGGCTGTAAACTTAATTTCTCAGAAACCTCCTCAATGCGGAGAGACTTCTCTAACCAGGGATTTGAGATTGGAGCATTTGATGAAGAAGCCGATATATATATCATTAATACCTGTTCGGTAACCAATAATGCCAACAGCAGCTGCCGGCAAACCGTACGGCAGGCCCTCCGAAGGAATCCCGAGGCCTTTGTAGCCGTAGTTGGCTGTTACGCCCAACTGGAACCTGAAGAAATTGCCGAAATTGAAGGCGTAGATGTAGTGCTGGGAGCTAAAGACAAGTTCAAGCTGCTTGACTTGTTTGATGATTTTGTAAAGCAGGAAAAAACCCTCATTCACAATACCGATGTAAACGAAGCTGTCGACTTTCATAATGCCTTTTCAGGGGAAGACCGCACCCGTGCCTTCCTCAAGATACAGGACGGATGTAATTATAAATGCTCGTTCTGTACCATTCCGTTGGCGAGAGGTAAAAGCCGCAGCGCCAAAATAGATACGGTAGTCCGCAATGCCCAACAGTTGGTGGAGGAAGACTTCAGGGAAATTATTATTACCGGGGTAAATGCCGGAGATTTTGGGTACGATACCGATGAAAACTTCTTCCAGCTTTTACAAGCATTGGATAAAGTGGATGGCCTTGAACGCATCCGTGTTTCCTCCATAGAGCCCAATTTGCTGCATGAGGATATTATTCGCTTTGCAGCAGAATCAGATAAACTGCAGCCTCACTTCCATATTCCGTTGCAAAGCGGAAGTGATGAAATGCTTAGGTTAATGCGCCGCCGATATAAATCGGAGCTGTACAAAGGCCGTGTGGAACTCATTCGCAAGGTAATGCCGGATGCCTGCATAGGAGTAGATGTAATAACAGGTCATCCCGGAGAAACCGATGAGCTTTTCCAGGAGTCCTTCGACTTTATTGACAGCCTGGACATCTCCTACCTGCATGTATTCACCTATTCGGAACGGCCCAACACGCATGCCCTCACTCTTAAACCTGTGATAGATCACCAGGTACGCAAAGAACGAACCCACAAGCTACGCAGGCTTTCTTCCAAAAAACGTTTCGCATTTGATACCCGCTTTATTGGACAAAGCCGGCCGGTGCTATTTGAGGAAGAAAATAAACATGGCTTTATGCAGGGATGGACAGACAACTACGTTCGGGTAGCCGTTCCTTTTAACCAGCGTTTAACTAATACCATCCAGCAGGTAGAAATTGGGAAACGCAGCAAATACGGCCATCATTTCGGGAAACTGCCGGAAGAAGTTATTATCGAAGAAGAAGTAATTCAAAACCTCATTACCGATGAATGATCCTGAAGATCTTATAAACCGCATCTCAAGATTTGTAGAGCAGCAACGCGAAGTTTATGGAGAGTTCGCTTTTAAAAAAACAAAAGCTGATCAGCCTGGGGTTACCAAAAATGCATCCCTTTCGGAAGAAGATAAAGATACTACATCCACTACTGAAACCTCCCGGGAAGCAACCACCCAGTACAAGGCTGCCCCCTCAGAACCAGTGCCAGAGGAAGCCAATACAAAAGAAACCGAGCTAAGCCCCGCCGAACGTATTCAAAACTGTAAAACGCTGGATGAATTGAGGCACCTCTGTGAGCAAACTGAAGTGTTGACAACTGACCTGGAAGGTACTAATCTTGTTTTTGGAGTTGGAAATCCAAATGCTGATTTAATGATTGTTGGTGAGGCTCCCGGATACAATGAAGATCGCCAGGGAGAGCCTTTTGTTGGAAAAGCAGGTCAACTGCTCGACAAAATTATGGGAGCTATCAATTTCGATCGTTCAGATATTTATATCGCCAATATTTTAAAACACCGTCCTCCCAACAACAGAAATCCAAAAGCTGAAGAACGCCAAAAAAGCCTCCCATACCTGCTTAAACAAATAGAATTGGTGGATCCCAAATTAATTTTATGTGTTGGTAAAGTTTCGGGTACTACACTTCTCAACCGGGATACCACCCTGGGAAGCCTCCGAAAACAGTTTCACGATTTTCATGGAAGAGAACTAATGGTTACCTATCACCCTGCAGCCTTACTCAGAAATCAACAATGGAAACGCCCCACCTGGGAAGATGTACAAATGCTCCGAAAACGCTATGATGAACTCAACGGGCAACCCTGATTCGTTTGTGGATAAGGTGTGGAAAACTATTTTAGATAAATTTTTTTATACAGTTTTATATAAGTGGTATATGTGACTTAACATAAGCCAGATTAAGCGGGAATTTCAGCTTTAATACCATCCTAACTTATAGCTTCATCATCTATATAAAGCAACTTTGTTTTATTCACTATTGCTTACTCCTCTAAAGTTTGACAGGGCAATTCCACCGTTACTTTTGTCCCCGATCCTGGAACCGAATCATATATAATATCCCCGCCATGATCCTGGATGATGTTATAGACGATCGATAACCCCAACCCGGTTCCCTGTCCCGGTTCTTTAGTTGTATAGAAGGGATCAAATATCTTGGTTAACACCTCTTCTTCTATTCCTTTTCCATTGTCACTAATTTCTATTATGGCCTTATCTTTGGAAGCCGCTGTTGAAATCTCAATAACACCTTCTTCTTTAATAGCTTGTATAGCATTGCTTAAAATGTTGGTAAAAACCTGGTATAACTTCCCGGTATTTCCCTTTGCTTCTAAGCCGCCTACTTTATAATTCTTTTTTATTTCTACTCTGTTTTTATACTCGTGGTGTAGTATCACCAGGCATTCGTCCAGTATCTCATGAATATCGCATTCCGAATTATCCTTTTCATTTGTTCGGCTAAAAGAACTCAGGCTTCGCACAATATCTACAATTTTTGTAACCCCTATATCAATACTGCCATATACTTCCTTAAAAACCTCTTTCTCCTTAATTACAATTTTATCATCCTCCTCATCTATCATAGTATCTATGATATCTGAAGCAGATTTAATATAGTTAACCGGATTATTGATCTCATGAGCTACCCCCGCAGTAAGCACTCCAAGGGCGGCCATCTTTTCTTTTTGTATTAATTCTACTTGTGCATTTTCCAGCTTTTGCAGGGCTTTATTGAGTGAATCTGTCTGTACTTTAAGCTTTTCGTTTACTTCCTCAAGTGAGTGGTTCTTCTGTTTAATTTGCTGGTTTTTCTCCCTGATACTTTTTGTCCTCTTCTCAACCATCTCTTCCAGCCGCTTTTGTTTGCTAATCAGGTAGAAGTAACGAAATCTAAATGTGAGGTAAATAAGTATGGATGAAATGAAAAACATCAGTAAAATGAACCACCACTGCTGATAAATGGGTTTTAAAATTACAAAGGAATAAGTCTGCGGGGAACTCCATTCGCTCACGTCGTTCCGGGCCTGAATCATAAAGGTGTATTCGTTTGATTCCAGGTTCCGGTAAGTAGCGCTGGTGGCGCTGTAATTGTTGGTGTAGTTCCAATCCTTCTCAACTCCCTCCAGTTTATATCTGTATATAATATTGTCGTTGTACAAATATGAAATGGCCAGAAAATCGAAGTGCACCGTATTATCATCATATCTAATACCCGGATTATCTTTAGACAACCAGTCCGAAAAAGCATACGTGGAAACGGCCTCCAGTTTTAAATCCGGAGTTTTCTTTCCCAGTTCTTCATTTTTGTCCAGGATATTAACTCCCAATTCAGTTCCAATCCAAATGTAGCCTTCGCTATCCCGAAAAAATGCATTTCTATTTACTTCATTCCCTATTAATCCTTTTTCTTCAGAATAATGACGTAAATCTTCCCCACTCCACTTATATACTCCATTAAAGGTGCCAATCCAGAGATCATTTTCTGAGTCTACCATCACGGAAAAAACGGCATCGTCGAAGCCTTTAATTCGATACGGTTTAATTTTTTCATCCTTGAGAATTCCTAATCCACCGGAAGTAGCAACTATATATTCATTCTGCCATTTTGCAAGCTTATATGAATTATTGAACATCAAATTGTCTGCCCCAAAATGCTGCAGCTTGCCATCATCCCATATGTAAACACCTTCTACGGCAGTAAGTATTGCAAGCTTTCCATCAATATTTACCATGTTTCGGATGTTGTTAAAGGTATGCTCAATATATGTTCTATAACCGCCATCCGTTATTTTATATATATGACTTCCATCCGAAAAAAGAATATCTGACTGATACTTTACTACACTGTTAACAAGCTGATTCTTATTCTTTACAGGGTCAATTGCTGGTTCTATTCTCCCTTTTTTATATACAAAAAGTCCACCTCTACCTGCCGCTATATAGAGAATGCCCGAAGGATCTTGAACAAGATCCAGGATACGTACCGAAGTTTCTGGTGCTGTGGAAGGTATTTTATACTGCTTCGTTATTTCACCTTTATACATCACATTTAAGTGCATATTGTTGGCTATATAGAACCGTCCATCACTTCCTTCATACAAAGCACTTACTTCATCTCCGGCTAAGCCAGCCTCTTTATTATAATGCCTGATATTGAGAACATTGAATTTGAATAACCCCCGGTTATCAACCGACCATATATTATTTTCCCGATCCAGGTAGATCCGGTTTGAGTGCGTATTATTTTTCCGTCCCTGAACGGCTAACTTCTGCTGATCTCCAGTTTTCAGTTTGTACATCATTACCGGACTTGCACTGCTGTAAAACACCCGGTACCGCTCATCTATCACCAATGAATGACGATTAAACGGAGAGTCCCGTTGTATACCGTTGTTGTTTAACAGAATCTCTAAATCTCCATCTACAATCCTTCCCAACCAGCTACGTCCCAGAATATAAGTCTGGTTGTTATGTCGGCTCATTATCAAGATGTTATCTTTTTGGCCCAGAGCTGCTGTATAATGGCTTTCTTGCAGCTGCCCTTCGTTGTAGATAAACTGCCCGTTGGATGTATTTACATAAATGGTGGAATCAAGGGATTGAATGGAATGTATTCGTAGCGCCTCGTTTCCCTCTACAGATACACTATCCCAAGCCGTATCCCCTTCCTTATAGGAGAATACCGTTTTCCGGTGAGATAGCAGAAAGTTAAACTTTCCTGCTCTCTCTGTTATTTCAAATGAAAACGAGAGGCGTTCCTCTGGCCAGCTTTTTGGCATCGGTATCTGGTTCCAGCTTTCCTGTGCATAGTATTTAATCACAAACCGTTCTTTATTCTTCCCCACTACCCAAATGCGTCCGCTGGCATCCTTTCGTATTTTTGAGTTGATATAAGTGGGCAACCCAAGACTGTCAGAAAACACTTGCCATGTATGAGCATTATAGGTACTAACCCCCTTGGAAGTAACAAACCACATGACTCCCCGGTTATCTTGCGTTGCATCATACACCGCATTAGAAGGGAGACCATCCGATATGGAATAAACCTTTGCCGGATAAAGTTGCCCAAACACCATCTCAGGAATAAGCAACAGTATGAACAGGTACAAGTATAATTGTAATTGTCCTTCCTTAAAATACTCTCTTACAACCAAAATACCTTCAGTTTTGTGGAATAATTTGTTGAACTACGTAACTCCTAAACAAAAAATAAAGCAACCTGATATTATTATAATATGTTGATCAATATACTAAATATCCGCCATATTGTTGGGTGGGTATCCCTAAGTCACAAAATATTTTTACGGGCTATGATTTAACCTTGTAAGAACTCCCTATCTTAACTAACTAAAATAACCTGATAATAAGAAGGCCCTTAGCAATTTTACTGTAAATTCCCTGTTGATAACTTTGTGGAAAGGTTGTTGAAAAGAACCCAAAACAGCCGTTCATTTTATACCTACTTTTGAATACATTACAATCTCACTTGAACGAATATATGCTCGCATTTTCTGCTCTATTTCTTCAAGATGACTTTTCAGTTTATATCACACATTAAGGATGGCAAAAAAAAACGGATCTTATAAGAATAATCAGTATAGCGATGACTCCAAAATTCTTGATCAGGAAGGTAGAATACCTCCCCAGGCCGTAGAAGTTGAAGAAGCAGTATTAGGTGCTATGCTCATCGAAAAAGGAGCTGCCACCATCGCTATACAAATGTTAAAACCTGATGATTTTTATAAGACAGCCAATCGCCACATCTTTGAAACCCTGGTACATCTGGCAGAACGTGAAAACCCGCTCGATCTCCTTACGGTAGAAAATGAGCTGCGTGACAACAGTTTGCTTGAAGTCTGCGGGGGCACCTCCTACCTGTCTGACTTAACCAGATCGGTAAGTTCGGCCGCGAATATTGAGTACCACTCCCAGATTATTATCGAAAAGGCTATTAAACGGAATTTGATTCTGGGATGTACCGATATTATCAAAGATTCTTACGACAGTACATCTGATGCGTATGATGTGCTTGATTATGCAGAGCAGCGAATTTACGACCTTACCAATCAGAAAAGTCAAAGTTCGGCTGTTCCTGTAGAAAACTTGCTTAAAGATACCCTCTCCTATTTGGAAGACCTCCGGGGAAAGGAATATGGCATCACCGGAGTACCCTCCGGCCTTGCTATAGATGAAATGACTGCAGGCTGGCAACCAGGCGACCTTATCATTATTGCGGCCCGTCCTTCGATGGGTAAAACCGCTTTTGTACTAACCGCCGCCCGTAATGCAGCTATGCATCCGGATGAAAACCTGCGAACCTCCATTGCACTGTTTAGTCTTGAGATGTCTAATCAATCCTTAGTGCAACGTTTGCTTACCATGGAAGCCCGGGTACGTGCTGATGAAGCCCGAAAAGGTAAGCTCAAGGATGAGGACTTTCGTGAACTTATTGATGCTGCCAGCCGCTTATTCAGCGCACAGATTTTCATTGATGATACCCCGGGCATCAGCTTGATGGAATTACGGGCAAAATGCCGCCGGTTAAAATCAAAAGAAGATATTGGCCTTATCGTGATTGATTACCTGCAGCTCATGCAATCAAGTGCGAAAGATATTGGCAGCAGGGAACAAGAAATTGCCTCCATTTCCCGTGGCCTCAAAGGTCTTGCCAAAGAGCTTGATGTGCCTGTTATTGCACTTTCCCAGCTTAACCGTTCGGTTGAACAGCGAGGTGGTGATAAACGCCCACAGCTATCCGATCTCCGGGAATCTGGTTCTATTGAGCAGGATGCTGATATAGTATGTTTCCTTTACCGTCCTGAGTATTATGGTATTACCACAACGGCCGAAGGACAGTCTACCGCAGGACTTGCTGAAGTTATTGTAGGCAAGCAACGTAACGGACCTGTTGGTTCCAAAATGCACTACTTTGTGAAAGATTATGCTCGTTTTGAAAACCTGTCAGCGGCCCAGGGACCCAATCAAATTGAAGGCGGAGGTAATGATTTCCACGGTGGAGATAATGGCGGTGACAATTCGGGTACCCCTCCCATGCCCCATAATCCCGCACCCGATGAAAACGCACCTTTTTAATGGACCTTGGAGTGATTTCTCCGGTATAAACTTTCCGTTTACCACATTTTCAAAAAAAGGACGTTAACACAAATGTAGAGAACAAGTACTGAGTGAGGGTTAATTTTCGCTATTCCAGCATCCCTTCAAACAGCTTGTCGAAAGAACGAATACGTTTATTCCAGTCGAGGTGCTTGCATATATTTTGAAGAGAAGTTTTAGGTAATGGTTTGTTCTTTTTCATCAAAAGATCACGCATAAAATGGAATAGCTCATCTTCATTCTCATACAATACAGGAGCGTGCAAAAGTGGATTATGCAGGCTTTCCGGAATCAATTCCGGGTAATGTAAGGCATTGGGTACGAAAGGATGACAGCCACAATAAATAGCTTCCATAATAGCTACGCAGAAAAACTCATAGGTAGCCGTTGAAACTACAATGTCGCCTGAATGCAGAAGCTGGCTGTAGTTTTCCTGGTCATCCACATATCCAAAGTGTGTAATTTGCTGTCCATATCTTTTCCAGGCTTTTTCAAATTCTTCCGGTTTTTCGTGCTGACTGTCCCCCGCCAGGATGAGATCAAATTTCAGGTCAATATCATTCAACCGGTTCAACACCCGGAAAAACATGGCCGGGTTCCGATCAAATTGCCAGCGCTGATTCCATACAATCACGGGGTTTTCATTACTGCTTCGGGTATCAGGCTGTTCATCAAAACTTGCTAAATCCAATCCGGGATGCATCACAACACTCTTCCTGCGAATTTGATCAACCGTATTGAATTTGCGTCCATCCGGAAAGTTATTTAAAAATTCAGGCAGGGCTTGTAATAAATCATCCAGATGAAACTGGGACGAGAACAGCAGCTTATCGGCGGTAAGCATACTTAAGAAGTTTATATAGCAGTAAGTCAGGTCCCTGCTTTCTCCTTTGGGGATGGGACGCGTAAATTGGTTCTCATGCATATACATAATAACCGATGTGTGAGCAAACCTTGGGTTCGTTAATCCCATAAAAGCGGGCAGATTCGTCATGCTGCTTGTCAAAATGAGATCTATATCCTCCTCTACCTGTTTAGCCATTTCCGATAGGGTCACAGAATCACCGTGCATCCTCCACTTCCATCCTTTCCAGGATAATTTAATGGGGATGATGTTATGCTCTGAGTGCTTTTCCAGACCTTTCAGAAAAGCCTTGTGTGAGCCGCTGTAAAATGGTTCAACTGCCAGGATATTCATTAAATGAAATTCGATTAATCCGCCTTAAGAAAGCAATAAGTATAAGGAATTTATTGAAGAACAATATGCAGGTGTATATAACAAAACAATCCCCTCTGCGAAGTCCAAACATTGAAAAGGTAGTAAAGGTGCCCCTATACATATCACCCTGGAAAGAAAAACATGTGATTGATAGAAATGAAAAAGAGGAAACAGGAAAATATCAGATGAAGGTATAACCAATTCGGCAAGAAATGTACACCAGGTGTTTACCTGAATCGAGATTCAATTTCGTCGAGCGGAATGTAAACAATAGTTGGCTTTTTCAGCGGGTCAAGGTATGGCTGTTCGCACGCAAACAACTGGTCCACCAAGGCTTCCATTTCTTCATCCGAAAGTTTTTTACCACTTGAGATCGCCGCCTTTGAAGCAAAAGCAATGGCAAGTTTATCGCGGGCTTCCAGCTTGATCTTCTGGCCTAATTCCTCATACTGATGCAGCATGGAAACCAGCACTTCCTGCTCATTGCCAATTTCAATATCGGCAGGCACGCCATTAATCATAGCTGTATTACCGCTTAACAGCTGTACCGAAAATCCCATCCGCTGGATTATAGAATGAAGTTCCTTTAGCAAGCTATAATCCGAAGCAGATAATTCCAGTGTTTGTGCAAATAATAGCTGCTGTGTGCTTGGCAATGCCTCTTCCGTTGCGTTAATGGCTTTCTCATAAATAATCCGTTTATGAGCCAAGTGCTGGTTTATCACACAAACACCCGTGCGTGTTTGTGATAAGATATAGCTGTTATGCAGCTGCCAAAACCCTTTGTCGCCTGCTACTTTTTGTTCTTTTGTTTCCGGTCGGGTGAACGTTTGCTCTTCTTCCGGTTGTGTTTTGCCATATAACTGTTCCCCAAACTTCATTCCCTGCCCCTTGGCACGGTACTCTGATTTACGATTTATCCGGGAAGGGATCTGAAAACCCGCATCACTTTTGCGGCTGGTATTGGGCATCTTAAAATTAAAGCCGCTTTTAACATCTTTGGAAGGATCTTCATCACTTAAATAAGAATCTTCATCTTCCGGACGAATCGAAGGTACCTGGAAGTGCTCGTTCAGGGCTTTATTTACCACCGAGCGGGCCAGCTGTATCACACTGCGTTCATCTTCAAACTTTACCTCCAATTTAGAGGGATGTACATTTACATCCACTTTGGCTGGATCTATATCAAAGAAAAGCGCATAAAAGGGATATTCATTATTGCGGGTCCAGGCATCATATAAACTCAAAATCACATGTGTTAAGTATCGATGCTGAAAAGGACGGCCATTTACAAACAGAAACTGTTCTCCTCTGCTTTTTTTGGCCAGCTTAGGATCTGATGCAAAACCATGGATACGTACATAGCTGGTCTCTTCCTGAAATTCAATGAGACTGGCTTTGTAGGATTTTCCAAAAATGCGTGTCACCCTCTCTTTAAGTGATTCAGCCGGGAGGTTATAGATTTTATCTCCATCGGCTTCCACATCAAAGGCAAAGTCGGTATTGGCCAGAGCCGCATATTGAATAGTCCGCAGAATGTGACGCAACTCGGTGGCATCGGTTTTCAAAAACTGCCGGCGGGCGGGTACATTAAAAAACAGGTTCCGAACAGCAATTGAAGTACCGTTATCTGTAGCCACCGGCTTTATTTCCCTTTCTTCGCCTCCCCATACTTCCTGCTCCCAGCCATTATCATCGCCGGCCCTTTTGGTTTTAACCAGGATTTGCGAAACCGAAGCAATTGAAGCCATAGCTTCTCCCCGGAAACCCAGCGTTCGTATTTTAAAAAGGTCATCTACCGTATTTATTTTTGAAGTAGCATGGCGGGCAAAGCATAGTGGGAGATCATCTTTACTCATCCCACAGCCATTGTCTATTACCTGTATCAGTGTTCGCCCGGCATTCTGTATAAGGATCTTTACATGATCTGCACCGGCATCAATGGCATTATCGAGAAGTTCTTTTACCACAGAAGCCGGACGTTGTATAACCTCACCGGCTGC
Source organism: Balneolaceae bacterium (assembly GCA_009711805.1). GTDB lineage: Bacteria > Bacteroidota > Rhodothermia > Balneolales > Balneolaceae > VEMX01. The sequence goes on from VEMX01000034.1 coordinate 62,850, forward strand.
AATTTTGTTGCTAATTTCTGGGGGAAGCTGATGTATGATGGAATTGCTAATCCGGGATTCGCTCAATGTATACTAAAAAAGTTTGGTGTTAATTTTAACTAATCAGGTACACTACCAGTGCCAACAATAAAACAAGAAATATCACTCGTGATAACTGTGCGGGCCGGCGACGGGTGTGTGATTCAAATTTAATACGTTCCCGTCTTTTTTTGTCTTCATCTTCTTCGGGATTGTAGTACCTCAAAGGAAGGTCAAATTTGCGGGGTTTAGGCCTGTGGCCGAACATGGGCTTAATCATAATACCACCTCTGTTTTTATTGGCTTTTGATGGCTAACGAAATATGTCAACCTATCGTGTGGAGAATATACATAATTGTTGAACCGGTTTCATCTCTGTAACCCATAAATACCCTCACTTAACAGGAATGTATTCTTAATGCGTTTGAGCTTCACATCTTCTTCCGAAATTTCTTAAACTCTACTCCTCTATTTTACACATAGTTGAATTAACACCTATAACTTTATCAAAAGCATGAATACAGATTCAGCCAAAATTATGTACACAAAAACGGATGAAGCACCGTTTTTGGCCACTCACTCTCTCCTGCCTATCATTGAAACCTTTACCAATGCTGCCGGTGTTGTTGTTGAAACTAAAGACATTTCGCTTGCAGGGCGTATTCTCGCTAACTTTCCTGACTATCTGAACGAAGATCAGCGCATTTCTGATGCTCTCGCTGAACTGGGTGAATTAGCTAAAAAACCAGAAGCCAATATTATCAAACTTCCCAACATCAGTGCTTCTGTTCCACAGATGCAAGCCGCCATTAAAGAGCTTCGGGAAAAAGGATATAAACTCCCTGACTACCCGGAAGAAGCCCAAACGGAGGAGGAAAAGGCCATTAAAGCACGCTATGATACAGTAAAAGGAAGTGCCGTAAATCCCGTACTCCGGGAAGGAAACTCGGACCGGCGGGCGCCTAAAGCCGTTAAAGAGTATGCCCGAAAAAATCCGCATTCCATGGGCGAATGGTCATCTGACTCCAAATCTCACGTAGCCACTATGGGAGAAAATGATTTTGCAACTAATGAAGAATCTACCACCCTTACCCATGCCGATGATGTAAGAATTGAGTTTGAAAATGAAACAGGTGAAGTAACTATACTCAAAGAAAGTACTCCCCTGCTTCCAGGCGAGGTGATTGATACGACCAAAATTAGTAAAAAGGCGTTGGTCTCGTTTCTTGAACAACAGATTCAGGAGGCCAAAGAACAAGGAGTTCTCTTTTCCCTGCATATGAAAGCTACCATGATGAAAGTTTCAGACCCTATCATCTTTGGACATGCAGTGAGGGTTTATTTTAAGGATGTATTTGAAAAACACGGGCAAACGCTTGAAGAATTAGGCGTAGATCCCAACAATGGATTTGGCGACCTGGTATCAAAAATCAAAGAACTGCCTGACGACAAACAGGCTGAAATTGAAGCCGATATCCAGGCGTGCTACGAGAATGGACCGGATTTAGCTATGGTGAACTCCCACAAAGGCATCACCAACCTGCATGTACCCAGTGATGTCATCATAGATGCCTCTATGCCTGCCATGATCCGGACATCCGGCCAAATGTGGAATAAAAATGATGAAACCCAGGATACCAAAGCGGTAATACCGGACAGCAGTTATGCCAACATCTACCAGGCAGTCATCGATTTTTGCAAAAAACACGGAGCTTTTGATCCAACCACAATGGGGAGTGTTCCGAATGTGGGCTTGATGGCCAAAAAAGCAGAAGAATATGGCTCGCACGACAAAACTTTTGAACTTCCAGCCAATGGAACCGTTCGGGTGGTAGGCCAATCAGGCAATGTGCTGGCTGAACATGAAGTAGAAGAAGGCGACATCTGGAGAATGTGCCAGGTTAAAGACGAACCTATCAAAGACTGGGTTGGATTAGCCGTGCGACGCGCCCGGGAAACAGACTCACCTGCTGTATTCTGGCTGGATGAGAACCGTGCTCACGATTCAGAACTAATTAAAAAAGTAAACCAGTACCTGCCGGAATATGATACTGAAGGGCTCGAGATCCATATTATGTCTCCGGCCAGGGCCATGCAATTTTCCCTGGAACGCATAAATGACGGCAAGGATACCATTTCGGTAACCGGTAACGTACTTCGGGACTACCTCACCGACCTCTTTCCTATCCTGGAGCTGGGAACCAGTGCCAAAATGCTTTCTATTGTTCCTTTAATGAACGGTGGTGGATTATTTGAGACGGGAGCCGGCGGCTCTGCCCCCAAACACATCCAGCAGTTTCTGGACGAAGGTCACTTGAGATGGGATTCCCTGGGTGAATTTTTAGCCCTGGCGGTTTCCCTCGAACACCTCGGTAAAACATTTAACAACGACCGGGCTATAATACTATCGGAGACTCTGGACGAAGCCACATCGAAATACCTGGATAATGACCGTTCTCCTTCCCGTAAGGTAAATGAACTGGACAACCGGGGCAGTCACTACTACCTGGCTATGTATTGGGCTCAGGCTGTAGCAGCACAAACCAAGGATACAGAACTTCAGGGCCGGTTCGCCAAGCTGGCAGAGGAGTTAGCCAAACACGAAGATCAAATCCTGGAAGAACTGCTTGATGCGCAGGGTGATCCTGTAAATATTAACGGATACTATTGGGCCGATGAAGATAAGGTTAGTTCCGAAATGCGTCCAAGTAAAACATTGAACGAGGCCTTAGCTGCTGTATAAGACTAACCTTTTTACCTATTCTTTAATTAAAGCCCGCTTCGAAAGGAGTGGGCTTTTTATTGTTTTTATGATTTATAATCATTCAATTAGGGCTTACAATAATTTTCATTAGATAAAGCGTTCTATGCTTGGCCCTCTGAGCCTGTATATTGGTGAACAGTTAGTCTCTCATACTCTCGTAGAAGAGTATGACCATTTGTTCAGGAAAGATCCAAAATTCTATAAAAAAAAGCTCGCCGGTGCTGTTGACAGGACTATTCAAGAATACAAATCAGAGCATGCAGCCTCTACCGCTTCAGATAAGTTTCCATTTTATAAATCTAAAGTCATTCTGCTGGAATTACTAAAGTATCGGCTTTTTAGAAGCAATCATTACTCATTGAATGAAAAAATAATAAGAGCGGAACTTGCGGTTAATAACAATATCGACAGACCCGGAAAAGAAGAAATTAAATGGTTCATTCGAATTTTTGAAAAGTATATTCAAGAAGATGAAAACCTGGTAAAACTGGCTTTTAACGACAATTATATCCAAAAAGAAACCCATATTTCGGAACAGTTTGAAGCCGTCTTTTCCCAGCTCAGCCACTTCAAAATCCATATTGAAAATATTAGAAAAAACCTGCGAATAGGTGGATTAAAAACACATCGCATACCAAAAGAATTAACAAGATTACCTCAAGGCAATAAAAAATGCTTTTTGGGACGAAAAGAAGATATAGAAAGAATCAGAGATGCTTTTCAAAACCGGCATCAATTAGTGTTGATAAAAGGAATGCCTGGAATCGGAAAATCCAGTCTTGCCGAAGCATATATTAAAACTCATTACAAAAAATACAAACATATTGCCTGGGTTAGATTGCAAAATAACTTCAAAGATGCCGTACTGGCTAATTATGAACTGATCCACAATCTTAAGATGGAACACCATAAACCGGAACAATTATTTCCGGCATGTTTAACTATTCTGAAGAAATTGACTGGCCCCAACCTGTTGGTTGTAGATAATGCCAGGGAAGAAGCACCTGAATTCTATCACCTGCTTCCTGAAAATTCAAAATGGAATATCTTAATTACCGGAAGAACGGAAAGGGAACCCTCTCATATTATTGATGTTGATGTTCTTTCAGAAAAAGAGACCCTCAAACTATTTAAAAGCTACAATAACAATTTCAGCGATGAGCAGATCTTAGTACTTGCTGAAAAAACAGCATACCATACTTTTGGCCTCGAGATACTTGCCAAAACATCAAAAATAAATGAATGGAGTTTTAATGAGGTTAAAGATCTCCTAAAAACCGGTATATTTAAGGAGCATTTCGGCTCAAAGAAATTCGATACGATAACCTCTGCTATCTACAGGGTTTTTAATGCCACCCGGCTTAGCGAGCAAGAACAATGGCTGCTCAAAAATTTTGCGGCTTTACCCGGGGCTTATCATTCCCGTAAGTTCATCTATGACATCCTGCAGATTCATAACATGAAATGGAAAGACAGTTTTTCACAGATTTTAGAGGATTTACACGAAAAAGGCTTGCTGCAAAAAAATAATCCCGGTAAAAGCTTCAGGCTACATTCCATTCTGAGAAAAATCATAGCTACATCCCTTACCCCTCGGCCAGATGATATACAACATCTGTTGAAGACGATTACAGCTCTTCTGGATCTGGGGAATGATAATGAAAACCTTGTCAATCAGACTCCTTTTATTCCGTTTGGAGAAGCTATTCTTGATATTTTTGCCGATCAAACATTCCCGGAATTGAATACTGTAAAATATAACCTGGCCCTCATCTATAAAACTCTGGGAAACTATGAACAAGCCCGGAACCTACTGGAAGGTGCTCTCGAGACCGAAATCGAACACTTTGGTGAAAGCCACCCTGCTGTGGCAGCCATCCGGTACAACCTGGCTGAGATTCTCCAAGAAGTTGGAGCCCACGAACAGGCCCGGGATTTACTGGAAGATGCTCTTAAAGTGGATATCGAATGTTTCGGCGAAAACCATCCGGACGTTGCAGCCAAAAAATATAAACTGGCTATCGTTTATCAAAAATTAAACAACTACGAACAAGCACGAAAATTACTGGAATCCGCACTTAAAACCGACATTATTCACTTTGGCGAACACCATCCCACTGTTGCCAACAGGCAATCCAAACTTGCGGTAATTTATCGGCATCTGGGCGGCTACCATCAGGCCCGTAACTTGCTGGAAGATGCACTTACATCCGGTATCGTCCACTTTGGGAGGAATCATCCCACGGTCTCAGCCAGCCGGTCGAACCTGGCCACAGTGTACCAGGATTTAGGAGATTATAAACAAGCCCGTAAGTTACTGGAAAACGCACTTAAAACCGATATTAATCATTTTGGCAAAGGGCATCCTACGGTTGCCGTCAGGCAATCTAACCTGGCTACGGTATACCGAAAGATGGGCCATTACAAACGGGCACGAAAGTTACTGGAAGACGCACTTAAGGCCAATATTAATCATTTTGGAGAGGACTATCCCGCGGTAGCTGCCAGCCGGGCTAACCTGGCTCTCGTCTACAAAAATTTAGGAGATTACAAGCAATCCCGAAAATTACTGGAAGCTGCAGTTAACACCGATATTATTCATTTCGGAACGGATCACCCTATTGTTGCCACCAGGCGGACAAACCTGGCCAATATCCATGAAGAATTGGGAAACTATGAAAAAGCCGTTGATTTGCTTAGAGCCGCCCTAAAATCAAACATCAATCACTTTGGTGAAGGACATACTTCAGTTGCTTCAAGTCGTACAAATTTGGCCAAAGTTTATATGGATTTAAGAAAAAAAGAAAAAGCGATCCGTCTTACTCAAAAAGCTTTAATCACATTTAAAACAGTTTTGGGGAACTCTCATCCGCAGACATTGTCTACTGAACATTTTCTGGAAAAATTAAAGAATGAATAATCGTTCTTTCAGATCACTCACTTTCACTTTTCCCAACTAAGCCAAACCTTCTGCCGAAGACACTCCTTTGGGAGGAAACAACCATGGGTTCTACTGCCGATTGGGACGAAGGTTTGTTCTCGGTGGTACATTGACCACGAATTGTATCCGGGATTATTCATGGATCAACCCTTTCAGGGTTTTCCTGTAGTTGCTACAAAACCTCAAAAATAAGCAAATGATCTATTGATTATCCAGCAAGTCCTCTCCTCCAGGAAAGGATTTAGGTGAGGTGAGAGTACATGGCAGTCTCCCCGTTCATGGCAACTGAAGTAATCCGTTGATGTACATCCCAACCATATTTCGGAAGATTGCTGCGTTTGTGTTGGGAGTGCTTTTAAGAGCCTCCCGATCCAACAGAAGTGGCAGAAGCCTTGATCATCCGACCTCACCCATACCCTCTCCTTCCGCAAGGAGAGGGCTTTTCAATAGATCCCAAAATCTCAAAAGTAAATAAACAATCTATTGGTTGGCCAGCAAGTCCTCTCCTCCAGGAGAGGATTTAGGTGAGGTGAAAGATAAAAGCTATTATCCTATTACAGCTTGAAGCACCTTCTCCACTCAAGACCGAAAAGACCCGGAGGGCTACGGTAACTTACAGGATCAACGTTGATGGATATCCCAACCATATTTTGGAAGATCACCGCGTCGGAGCTATACCAGGGCTAATCAAAGTCCCAGGCTCCTCGCGAATGGAGACCTTTACTACTTTCCCGGAAGGATAAAACTCTTTAAAAGAATCAATAAACATATCTTTATCACCGCAGCATCGGTTTTGTTTGTGAAGAGCAACCAGCCAAAACAACACTCTGCTCTTTCCCCAAACTTCACCTTGCTGAAAACATCCCAAAATCTCAAAAGTAAATAAACAATCTATTGATTATCCAGCAAGTCCTCTCCTCCAGGAAAGGATTTAGGTGAGGTGAGAGTACATAGCAGTCTCAGCCTTCATAGCAACTAACCATATCAATGCTGATTAAGGTAGTGACCAACCTAAAGCTCTCTTAAGTCTTACAGCGAGTATCGGGGGGCATTACAGAGAACCAAGCCCGTCGAACCATGACTTAAGAGTAGTAACCTTGCAAGTCTCTGGCTTGCTTTAGGAGGAAGAATTGTTATACATACCCCCCAACAAGTATAGCAGAAAATACCACTCATTCCCCTTTCCCCCGACCTCACCCTGCCTTGACATCCCTTCGGGATACCCTCTCCTTCCCCCCCTGGGAACGTCTGCGGCGCGCAAGGAGAGGGCTTTTCAATGGGGGCCAAAATCTTAAAAATGTGTAAACAATCTATTGATTATCCAGCAAGTCCTCTCCTCCAGGAGAGGATTTAGGTGAGGTGAGAGTATATGGCAACCTCAGCCTTCATGGAAACTGAAGTAATCAGCGTTGATGTACATCCCAACCATATTTCGGGAGATCGCTGCGTTGGTGTTGGGAGTGCCTTTAACCCGGATTATTCACCAAGAAATTTAATCGTACGCAAGGCGAAGTGGAAATGGGAACGGAAGGGTACTGTGGTACCCTGAGTACCCCAATTTTCACTTGAACGCAGCGTAGGGGGAAATTTCGCCGCCTAATCCGTACCTCAAAATTGGGCTATTACATAAAGCAATTCAACGGTAATATATTCAAGTATATAGATCGCCATTTTGCATCCATTCGTGAATAATTCGGGTTTAAGGGCCTCCCGATCCGACAGAAGTGGCAGAAGCCTTGATCATCCGACCTCACCCTGCTGAAAGCATCCCTTATGGAAAACCCTTGGGCTGGGACCAATAAAAAAGCCGGAAGAATTTTTCTGGCTTTCAATATCATAAACGATTCACAATCAGGGCACATCTGTCCCTTAATTCAGTACCGTATCAACATCACTCCAGTCCAGGTTAAATGCATTCGCAACATCTTCATATACGATGATACCGTTTGCAATATTCAACCCTTTTAGCAGTTCAGCATCGTCTTTCAAGGCCTGTTTCCATCCTTTGTTGGCCAAATCAACTGCATAAGGTAGAGTTACATTTGTCAACCCAAGAGTAGAAGTGTAAGGCACAGCACCGGGCATGTTGGCCACACAATAGTGTACTACATCATCCACTACATATACCGGGTCTTTGTGTGTGGTAGGTTTGGAGGTCTCAAAACAGCCGCCCTGATCAATAGCCACATCAACTAATACTGTACCCGGGCGCATGTTCTTTAGCATCTCGCGGGTAATCAAATGAGGTGCTTTGGCTCCTGGTTTCAGTACTGCACCTATAATCATATCTACAGTTGGCAGCATATTAAGAATGTTGGCTTTTGAAGAAAACACCAGGTTCGTATTCTTCGGCATTACGTCGTCCAGGTAACGAAGTCGCGGCATATTAATATCCATGATCGTTGTATCGGCTCCCATACCAGCTGCAATCTTGGCGGCATTAACTCCTACAATACCACCGCCCAGCACTAATACCTTGGCAGGCTTCACTCCGGGAATACCTCCCATCAGTACGCCTCGTCCCCCTTTGGGTTTTTCAAGATATACTGCGCCTTCCTGTGCAGCCATCCGGCCCGCCACTTCACTCATAGGAATAAGCAATGGCAGTGAGCGGTCGGCTTTTTCTACCGTCTCATATGCGATGGCAATACACTTAGAATCGATGACGGCTTTGGTTAAGGCTTCATCTGCAGCAAAATGAAAGTAGGTAAAGATGATCTGGCCTTCCCGCATTCTGGGATATTCTTCCTTAATAGGCTCTTTCACCTTCATAATCATATCGGCCTTTTTCCACACCTCTTCTACATCATCAATGATGGTGGCGCCAAGCCGGGTGTATTCCTCATCAGAAAAACCGCTGCCCAGTCCAGCTCCTTTCTGTATAAGTACTTCGTGGCCATTACTTTTCATCTGAACCACTCCGCCTGGCTGAATGGCTACTCGATTTTCATGAGTTTTAATCTCTTTTGGAACACCTATGATCATAGTTCAAAAATTTAATTAGGCTTTAGGCTATTTATATTTGCGAGGCAAAGGTAGGTATTTTTATTATAAAAAACGGACTGGAAATTACAGATTCTTTTTTTACTGCTTTCTTTGTTATTTATTGTTAATTGGCTTTTTCTATAATGGTATTGTTATTATCTACCTCAAGTTTTCGATGAATTAAAAATATGATCATGAGATTTAAGTTTGTTCGGTTTCTTCTATTTGCTCTTTTAGCAACTTTTACGGTTATATCCTGTTCTACTTTCCAAAAATCAGCCAAAAAGAAGAGTCCTTCCCAATCCTCCGTTCCCCCCTCTTCTAAAGAAGATATTAAACCTTTCTCCAAGGTGATTACCGCTGAGGCCAAAAGTGATGAAGGGGTATTCAATATCCATTGGGTGGATGACAAACTGTATTACGAGATCCCCAATTCGCTTCTTGGGCGCGAAATGCTCTTGGTAAGCCGTGTAGCTGAAGTGCCATCCGATTTCTTTGGGTTCTTTTCCGGGGGAGCAAAAACAGCTGAACAAGTGGTAACTTTCAGCCGGCAGGATGACAACATCCTGATTCGCAAACAGTCCTATAATGCCGTAGCCAATGATACCCTTCCGGTTTATAAATCAGTACAAGCCAATAACTTTGCTCCCATCCTTGCTTCTATGCCTATAGAGGCTTTAAGTGAAGATTCTTCCGGAGTAGTTATTGAAATGACCGATTTTTTTGCGGATGATGTGGAAGCAATCAGTGGACTTATCAACTTCCTCAGAAAACAATACCAGGTACGCCGGCTGGACGGAAACAGAAGCTATATTGAATCAGCCAACAGTTTTCCGGAAAATATCGAAGTTCGCCATGTAATGACTTACCATGCCGGGAACCCGCCCTCCGATGAACACACCAACACCATCTCTTTGATGATGAGCCAGTCTATGGTGCTCTTAGCTAAAAAACCGATGCGTCCCCGTTACGAAGATTACCGGGTGGGATGGTTTACCATCAACCAAATTGATTATGGCACTGAGGAACAAAAAGCGGCTACAAAGAGCTATATCCGCAGATGGCGACTAGAACCCAAAGACCATGAGGCCTATGCCCGGGGTGAATTGGTTGAACCCGTTAAGCCTATTGTGTATTACCTGGATCCTGCTACTCCCACCAAATATATCCCTTATATAAAACAAGGGATTGAAGACTGGCAAGAAGCTTTTGAATCTGCTGGTTTCAAGAACGCTATTATAGCCAAAGAAGCGCCAACCAAAGAAGAAAATCCGGAATGGAGCCCCGAAGATATCCGGTATTCAACCGTGCGATGGGTAGCCAGCACCATTCGTAATGCAGTAGGGCCAAGCGTTAGCGATCCCCGTACAGGCGAAATTATTGAGAGTGATATTGTATGGTATCACAACCACATGAGAAGTTACCGAAACCGCCTGATGATTGAGACTGGAGCGGCTAATCCCGCAGCAAGAAAGCTTAAACTGGATGATAATCTTATCGGGGAAACCATGCGAAGAGTCATTTCACATGAAGTAGGCCACGCCATTGGCTTGCCACACAATATGCAATCCAGTTCTGCTTATCCTACCGATTCTTTACGATCCGGGAGCTTTACCCAGAAGTATGGCATCGCAACCACCATTATGGAATATGCCCGCCAAAACTATGTGGCCCAGCCCGGAGATGAGAACATCCGTTTTATCCGAAAAATAGGACCTTATGACAAATATGCGGTAAACTGGGGTTATCGGGTGATACCTGAAGCTGAGACCCCGGAAGACGAAAAACCCATATTAGACCGCTGGATTGAAGAAAAAGCCGGAGATCCGGTATACCGCTTTGCCTCTTCCACAGGCTGGGATCCCTCTGCCCAAACAGAAGATCTGGGGAATGATCCTGTTAAATCCAGCACTTATGGGTTGATGAACCTGAAGCGGGTAGTGCCCAACCTTATTGAATGGACTTCGACCCCCGGGAAGGGTTACAACGATCTTGAGGAAATTTATGGAGAACTTGTATACCAATGGAACCGGTACGCACGGCATGTTTCTACCAATATTGGTGGTGTCTACCAAAGTCGGAAAGCCTCTGATCAGGATGGAGTGTTGTATACCCCTGTACAAAAACACTATCAACAAAAGGCTATGGGTTTTTTGAATGCCAATGTCTTTTCAACCCCAGAGTGGTTACTGGATGAAGAAATCCTTCGTCGTATAGAACATGCCGGAGCTATCGATCGCATTCGAAACCTGCAGGGAAGTATCCTCAGGGATGTGATGGCTCCTGATGTAATCGTCAGGTTAAATGAGCAGTATTCATTTGATAGTGATGCCTATGCACCACTCCAAATGCTGAATGATCTTCGGGCAGGAATATGGGCTGAAATATATGACGCCCAGCCTGTAGATGTATACCGCAGAAACCTGCAGCGTTTGTATATCTCCAATATTGAATCTGCCTTCCTGGAAGATGAATATCGTTCTATCAACATCAAGCAATCCGACATACGACCGTTACTCCGGGTAGAATTGCAGCAGCTCCGGGAAGATATAAACCAGGCTCAAAACCGAATTGATGATCGCCTTACCCAGGCACATTTAACGGACATCGCCCAACGCATTGATGATATACTGAAGCCGGATAACTAACAGACAAGTCAATCCAGGGATCAAGGGTGGTGGACGAGGAACAGTAGGTCGTTGTGGATATGCTATATTGGTCAATAGTCCCTGATCCCTCGCCCTGAATTTTCGAAGGGAATAAAGAGGAGGCCGGGATGTTTACTTAAGGCTCTTTGCCTTTAATATGCCTCTTTCCGTTATCGTTATATGTCCATAAAGAAAAGGACCTCCAATAGTAGCTACATCTATAAATTCCTTATTCTCCAGGTACTCAAGCAGGTTTTTAACTTCAACTCGGTCCATGCCCATCTCCTTAACGATCCGCTCAACTTCTATTTTTTGTTCTGAATTGCTTTTACTGAGCTGATCAAGCAGTAAGATGAGATGTTTCGCCTTCTGATTAAAATCCCCGCCTATGAGCATACACTTCTTTTATTTTGATTTGTGCAAGGATCTTAATTTAAGCTCATCAAATAATTAGCTAAATGTTAAGGTATTATTAACAAGCTCAATTATTATCTTATGTGGACGATTATAAATCTATAATCTTTCAGGGCATATTTAAGATGATTCTAATCGCATTTTTCACGGCATACTTACAACTTGCATATTGCAAAAAAACAGGTTGTCAGGTTATAAAGAATAAGTGGCGAGATGTACAATAAACTAACATTAAGGAACCGTATATTTCTCATCTCCTCTCTTTTGGTATTGTTAGCTTATATTTTGATGTGGGTATTTGTACGCCCCGAATATAAAAAGGCAATAATAAATGAGCGTACCACCATTGTATCTCAACTACAGGAGTACTCACTGCGCCGTTCCGACCAAACCATCCGTAACTGGCTAAATTCAACAAACTACCTGGCCGAACAGATTATCGACAACCCTGCAGATATTGAAAACCTGACTACCAAAACCATCAACCTGACGCCTGGCTTAATGCGCATTGTACTATCTGAATCTGGCTCAGACGAAGCCTTGGATATAAAGCGCAGCATCTACAACAATATTGACTTTAGTGGAATCTCACGCAACTGGAAAGAATCCCGCATCGATCCCCGAATAAAAGTTAGCCTGATTCCCAACCAGGCCGTTGATAACAACGATGATGCAGTACATACGGATTTATTACTTTCGGAACGGGTAATACAAATTGGAAATGACATTTATATTCTTGACTTGTTTTTTGATGCAAGCCCACTCATTCAGGAGCTTACCCAAATTCCTCTGGGAGGCGAATATGTGACTAACATACTCACCAACAATGGTGAGAATATTGTCCCCTCCCGCCCATTTGAGTTTCCCAAAAGCCTGACAGGCGAAGCCTCCTATTCTGATCAAACCACTTTGCAGCTGGGTAAAAATAATTGGTTTGTCATGAGTTCCCGCTTCGAAACCATTCCCTATTGGCATGCCATAGCTGTTGAGGATAATTTTATTTTAAAGCCCGTCAACGACCTCATTGTATTTTCTGCACTTGCCGGGGCGGTAATACTCTTCATCATGTTTTTGGTGAGTTGGTATGTAAGTGATCGTATCAACCGGCCGGTAGAGCGTATTATTCATGATGTAGAGTATATGAGCGAACTTGATTTCAATCATCCGGTATCTTCCGTTCATCTGCCTGAGTTTGAAACTATGGAAGAGACCCTCGAAAATATACGACTCACGCTTCTCCGGTATCAAAAACTGAATGTTGAAAAGATTATTCTGGAGGAATGGAAGAATAAGTATATGATGACCTATTCTGAAGACCTCATTGGGATACTGGATGCCGATAAGAAATTTGATTTTCTGAACAACAACTTTGTCCATTTTCTTGAAAACCTTAAGCTGAATCCAAATCAGGTACACCTGGAAGACTTCCTTCAGCATGACAAGATTCACAAAAGCAAGCTAAGCCAAACGGTACATTACCCCGAACCTTTTACTGTACAAATTGATCAGGCTGAAGTCTCTTTTCAAAAAAACGAAGAAGAGAACTCCTACTATGATTTTCAATATGTATCTATTGTAGATGAGAACAATGACGAACAAGCAGCTCTTGTTATTCTGCATGACAAGACCAAAGACCGGTTGCTCGACATCAAGCGCAATGATATGATCAATATTATTGTACATGAGCTTAAAAACCCTATAAGCGGAGTGGTTGGGTTGTCGAACCTGCTGCTGAATACAAATGACTATGAAGGAGAAGAACAGGATGTTTTGATGAAGGAAATATATCTATCCGGAGAACGGATGAACACGCTGGTTAACCGCTTTCTGGATGTTCAACGGCTTGAATCTGGCCATATCCCTCTCGATTTTATTCCCGTAGATCTTCTCATCTTGGTTGAAGACATCAAAAGTGTAAACAACAGTCTTCTTAATGAAAAGAATCTTACACTGGATATTGAGGAAGAGGGTGAAGATTTCAGTATTTATGCTTCCAAAGATCACGTGTATGATGCTATTCAAAACATCCTGAGCAACGCTATTAAATACGGAGACCCGAATCGCACCATCATGATGGAATTAAACGCTCATCCAAATAAGGTGTCAGTAAGTATAACCGATTATGGATATGGGATCAGCGTGGAAGATCAAAGCAAGATTTTTGACAAATTTTTCCGGGTTAAATCCAACCGAAAGGCTGCCAGGCAAAAGGGAACCGGTCTTGGGCTCGCCTATATAAAAGAAATTGTAAACCGGCATCACGGAGATATAACACTGGAATCTGATCCTACTATTGGTTGTAAATTCACTCTTATATTTCCGCGAAAACAAGAGGGAGAAGCGGCATGATCCGGGTCAGCACAGTTTTTTTTCTATTGGGTATATGTGTGATACAACCCAGCCAGGCACAGCAAGGAGATCTGCAATTTTCTGCCGGGGAAATCCAGGATATATCGCTGAGATACAGTGGAAACACCTCTAACTGGCCTCTGGTTGTTGGGCTTGCAGAACACGATGTCACCTCCAACAGTTTTACCCTTAGCCAGGCTGATGTACTTCAGCTCCAAAATTTTTCTACCATTTCTTCCACTGTTGATGAACACAAGCTTCGGGTACAGGACCTTATTGCTGAAGGAGCTGCCATCTTTGCCACTCAGGTTCTGGACAGTGTAAAACAGACCCTTGCAGATTATTACGAAGCTATCAAAGACGGAGAGTTAGAAAACGCTACCCGGCTGGGTTCTACAATTCCCGAACGAGTTGATCTGCTGGAACAGACACTTCAATCTAACCGCGTGGTAGATGTAGAAGCACAGCTCACCAAAAAAGATGGCAATGTAGACAAACGCCGCGGACTCCTGGGCAGTTGGCTGGATGCCGTTGTAGGAGATCTTTTCAAAGAATCAGACGGCCTTAAAACCTACCCGGAAAGTTATGCCAACCTCTATTTCACCGATGGAAGTAATGTTGTTGTAAATCCCAACACGGTAGCCGTCATCAGAAAATCCCGAATCGACAGATTAGATCAAAGCTCCGATACCGAAATCACTCTTGAAAATGGCGGTTTATTAGCCAAATTATCCGCCTCTGGTAAAGACCGGAGTAATTATATACTAAATGCAGGGCCCTCTACTTCTCAGCTCAAAACACAAAATTTTTATGCCGAAGCTGAAGGAGAACGCAAAGTAAAACTTACCAATTACGACGGAGAAGCCATTGTTAATGCCAACGATGTGACCATTTCTATTAAAAAAAATGAAGGAACTGTTATTGAAGAAGGGAAACCGCCACTGGATCCTGTAAAACTACTGGATGCCCCTTCTCCGGCCTGGTCAACAGCAGACACCGTTATTTACCGGGAAAGCATTCTCTTTCCATTTACAGCGGTTGATAAATCTGAAAGCTATCATGTACAATACAGCAATACCGCAGACTTTAATGACAAGGTAATTGATATAACCACTACACAAACTTCAGTAAATCTCAACAACCTTCCTTTGGGTATGACCTTTGTGCGGGTGCAAGCAACAGACAGTCTTGGGTTAAATGGTCCATACTCCGAAGTAGTAAGGGTATACAGAAACAACGATAACAAACCTCCCCCTTTATTTATAGACAAAAATCGCAATAATATTATCTTTACACTTTTAAACCAGGTTACCATAACCGGAGTAACGGAACCAGAAGCCAAACTTACGGTTAATGGCCGGTCGGTTGAAGTATCTTCTTCCGGAAGATTTAGCATTTCGAAGTCAGATTTGGAAACCCGGCAAACACTGACAATCATCTCGAAAGACAATACCGGCAATCAAACTAAAAAAGAGTTACAACTCATTCATTTAACCAAAGAAGATCTATTTGATTTGAATATACGGGGCGGAAGTGGCACGAATCCCATCACAGTTAACAGTACAACCCTTACCTTGTCTGGGATGGCCTACCCTTCACTTTCAGTTATCATTGAGAATGGGAAGTTTTCAAAAGTTGTACGCACAGACTCGAAGGGCCGTTGGGGCACCACTTTTACACCAACATCCGAAATTTTGAACATCACCTTTAGCAATCGTTATACAGATGAGAACTATTTCTCAGAATCTTATACCCTGGAACTCCAATAAGAAGAATATGAAGTTTAAAACTACTACATATTTACTTTTTTTGCTTGCACTTCTTAGTGTACATGCCCAGGCTCAACAGGTATTACTTTCAGTTTCAGGAGAAAATGCCTCAATGGTCAGTGGTGATGACCGGCATCAATATGATATTTGGATACAGCCTGATGCCAATGCAAAATCAGGGGTATTGGAAGTATATGATGCTGGTATGGGCGGCTCCGGAGATGTACTGCTGAACAACGAGGATCTCACAACCACAACCTTTTCGGTCTATGCTTTTGACGACATCTATAGATTGACCGATGTACAGGTGCAGCCCAAGAGCTCAAATGCCACTCCCCTCTTTGAGCTTAAAACCACCGATGAAGAGCGTTTTACAGACCAATGGGTTTCGCTGACGGATGTTGAATCCCAGGCTGGGTCGGGATATATCGTACGGGTTTCCACAGAAGGTGGCGATGATGTAAATACCTTCAATTTCAGGGTACGTAGCGGCAATAAAACCCTTACAGGCAATAGCTGGCACATCATTACCTTTGATCTTTCTATTGCCCTCTTTGAATCTCAAGCAGACCAATACTTTCAATTTAAACGCTACTCAACCGGGCTTTCCGACTTTAGTCCCCTCTCTGTATCAGGTGAGGAGGATATACAACTCCGAAAAATTGACTTATTTGGAGATTTATATGAACTCAACCAGGTCGACATCCCCATAAACAGATTTGGAAGAACCAACAGCTGGGGACTACATATCCCAGGTTCCTCTGAACGGAAGAATAACCTTACCGTATTTGGAGAAAACAGCCCTGTACTGTGGCTGTTTGAACCTTATACCGGAACAGGATTCGGCAAGCCGTCACCTAGCATCAGAAAAATACCACAGGCAAGTTGTATAGAAAAATCATTCGAGATTGCCGCAAATAATCAGCTTGGTCCATCTGTAAATGAGGCCCTCTGGCAGCTGGATGGTGAAGTCTTGGCCAATGGGCGAACTCCTTTATTTTCTTTCGCCACCAAACGGGGAGATTTAAATCTGAATGCCCTTATACCCGAACCTGCCGGCTATTTCCCGGACTACTGGTATTTCCCGCAAACGGTGACAGTGAACATTCCTCCTATATCTCGCCTTACAACTTCTAAAACGGTTATATCTCCCTACGAACAAATTACCCTTTCCGCTGAAGGTTCATACGACAGAGATGGCAAACCATTGAACTATACCTGGTTTGTAAATGGAACCGAGAGAGGGTCGGGAATACAATTTACCTTTAGTGATTCTCTGTCCAGAAGTTCAGCTATTTCTGTAAGAGTATCGAATGGAGGACAGCTGGCAAATTGCAGCAATAGCCAAAAACAAGTTATGATGCGGGTGAATGCACAACCCCGGGCCGAAATCGAGGGACCCGATATCATAAGTACCGGAGTGGAACAAGAATATAAAGTTATAAATGCCCGTGATGCCGATGGGGATTCCCTTTCTTTCTTCTGGGAAGAAACTCAATTTGACGACAACCCAACAGGTCCTGCTGTTACCGTGGTACATGAGCAAGCCGGAAATTATAAGCTTAGCCTTCGCGTTTCCGACAATACGAATACCTCCAATGCCGACTTCCTTACCATAAAAGAGTATACTGTTAACGCTTCTCCTGTAGCTGTAATACAGGCGCCCGAAAAAGTAGCGCCTAACCAGGAATTTCAGCTGAGCAGCACCTCCTCTTCAGATTCCAACAACCCTCAGCTCTCTTTCCGCTGGTTTATAGATGGAGAAGAAATCTCAACCGATCCTTCTTTTACCCACCAGATAGCTGAACCTGGAATATATGATATCAGGCTGGTAGCTGATGACATGCTGGGATTAGCAAATTCCGTTTCTGAATCCACCCAAACCATCAGGGTAAATCAGAATCCTGTTCCCGTTATCACGGCTCCGGCAGCAATATCTACTTCTTTTATTTCATTCAGTGCAGACAGTAGTTTTTCCGTTTCCCGGGATTCAGCGACATTTACCTGGGACTTCGGGGATGGAAATACAGCTACAGGACCTAATCCATCACACGCCTATCAACAAGCCGGAACCTATACGGTAACTTTGGAAATTAATGACGGACAACAACTACCTAACAGCCTCCAGCGAACTACCAAAGAAATTATAGTTAACGCTTTTCCCATTGCCCGTTTTGAACTTCCTGAAGTTATAGCACCAGGCGAAGCCATTCCCCTTGATGGAACGCCCAGCACCGACCCGGATGGTTCCATCAACCAGTATTCCTGGTTTGTAAATGGAGAACCCTATGCTGAAGGGATTCAACAGGAATTAACGCTGCCCGAAGCCGGCATATACTCCATCACCCTTGAGGTAACCGATGACTCCGGATTTGATAACGCACGAGCCTCGCATAGCCAGGAACTGCTCGTTAATACGCCTCCTGTTCCCAAATGGACTACATCTCCTAAAATACTAACCCCCGATACTGCTATTGTTTTTTCAGCGGCCAAATCTTTTGACCCGGATGGTACTATTGCATCCTATAAATGGGAATTTGAAGATGGTTCCGTGTATGAAGGAGAAGAAATTACTCATACATTTAAAAAAAGCGGCACCATAAGTTTCAACCTGACCGTCACCGATGAGACAGGGGTAGCCAATGCCGACACCACCTTGCAGACCTCCGCGGAAGTTAACTATCCACCTTATATTGTAACTGAAACACTGGTGCGATCTAACACCCTTAAAGCCACTTTAGACGCCACCCAAAGCTATGATCTGGACAACGACCCCCTCTCCTTTGAATGGACTCTGCCCGATGGCTCTAAATGGAATGAAGCTTCATTCAGCTGGGAAGCCCCTGAAACCGGAGTACACATTGTGGCATTGCAGGTAGATGACGGGCAGGGACTTCCCAATAGTATTAGCGAAGAATTAATACGTGTCATTATAAATCAACCTGTACAGGCTGTTGTGGACTCTATGATTGCCTCCTGTACCGGCCAAACTGTACTTTTTAACAGCTCCAGAAGTTATGATCCGGATAACGATCCTTTTAAAGTAAGCTGGGACTTTGGGGATGGCACCACTTCTCAACAGGCCAATCCAAGCTATGTATATGACACTCCTGGGGTATTTGAGGCAACATTGCGCATGAATGACGGCTTTTCGGATGAGGAAACAATTGCAAAAATTCCCGTCATAATAGAAGGATCCCCGGTAGCCAGGATGAATATTTCGGATACAACCATTTGTGTAAACTCTCCCCTGGAACTGGATGGTACCTCAAGTACAGATCCCTCAGGATCGCTACCTGCTTTGACGTGGGATTTAGGAGATGGAGAAACTAAAACAGGTCCAAAGATTCGGCATGTGTTTACCGAAGCCGGAGAATATAAAGTAGCTCTTACGGTAGAAGGATCCGGCTCAAGCAGATGCAGCAACATTAGTCAGGTGAGCAGAACCGTTCAGGTTATCGATGGGCCGGTAGCATCTTTTGAAATTCCTGAATGGGCTGCACCCGGCGAGCAAATCACACTGGATGGTTCCGAATCGGTGGCTGAAGGGGGATTTAAGGAAGCCAAATGGCTTATTGAAACCGTAGATACCACCATCACTTTACAGGGACTCAATAACAGCTATACCTTTGAGGAGGCCGGCGAGTACTTCATCACCCTCGATCTGACAACCAACACCACCACCGACTGTAATACCGTTAGCCTTACGAAAAGTATTCAAGTTAATGCCCCTCCTGAAATTGTGTGGGACCTTCCTGAAACAGTCCCCTTGGGCTCCGATTTAAAACTGAATGCATCCTCCTCTTTTGATCCGGATGGATATATTAAAGAATATAGCTGGTACCTTAATGGGGAGAAAATAGGAAAGAATACATCAGAAATTATTAAACCCTCTTTATATGGCCGACACAGCGTTAGCCTGGAAGTGACAGACAATTCTTTATCAACTAATAAAAGGGTTAGCGAACAAAAATATTTCGTAGTTACAGGAGGACCAAATCCTGTAATAGCTCCGTTTGAGATCCCTTACATCACAGAAAATATACAGCTTCAAAGCCTTTCTTTTGAGGATAAAGAGGGCAATCCAGTAACATCAAACTGGTACCTGGATGGTACTCCTATTGCTGAACCAAGATTTACCCTGGATGAAATGAAAACCTATAGAGTTGTTTTGATTCAGGACAATGATAAAGGGAATGAGAACTCCGTAGACTCAGCCGTAGTATTGATCACCCCAAAAATGCCCCCCCCCGCAAAACCAGTATATCCCCGGGTGGTTGTCGAGAACAGCAGCCTTAATATTAATGACATTGATGCCTTCGAAGGCTGGCTTTTTGAACAAAATGGCCAACTTAGCCAACGCTGGATAGCAGACAAACCAGGAACAGACAGCCTTGTCCTGGCATGGGTGAATAATAACCGCATAATAACCAGAGAATCTCATCCCATTACTATAGTTGAGACTCTAAGGTTTACAGAACAAACATCCAATATTGAAGCAGACTGGAATCCTGTACACCCAACGATCACCATTAAGGCCATTCCTGTAAACCGATCGGTTAGCCAGGTTCAGCATCTCTGGAAAAAAGATGGAGAAGTTATAGGAAAAGGAATTCAGCTGGAAACTACCCTGGATCCGGGAACGCATACACTGGTCCTGGAAGTACACGATCTGGGTATTTCAAATTCAAAACCCATCCGTACCGAACTGACTGTTACCGTAGAATAACAGTTATAGGGCTGAATCAATATCAATGAATTGGGTAATCTATGACAGCTTCAAACTCATCGGTACTTACCCAACCTCCAACTACCCCGTACCCGATCTGACCGATCACCGGTCTCGATGAATCAGGGGCTACACTTCCTGAATTAGGAAAAAGATAAAACTGGTTGCCTGGATCGGGCGATCGGTCAGACGGGCTCCAGCCAGCAGACCGAGGAGATAGTCAAACCAGGTCGAATGGCTAATAAAATTTTTGGATAATGTGGTTAGGTATGGTTTTTTGTGAAACCTTATAGAATTCCATCTCAGAGAGTAATAAAAACCCCTTAAAACTACCATGAACTTCACCCAATGAATGGCTAAGGGCTTTGTTGCTTAAATTCACCCCATTAGTCGGACGAGCCTGCAGTCCTTGAATTAAGTGCCGGATTAAAACCACCCCGTACCCGATCTGACCGATCACCGGTCTGAACGATGAATTAGGGGCAGAATGTTTCTGTATATCCAAATACTCGATTGAACGATTTGTGATTTAGCGACGTAACAATTTGTATTCTGTTTGTGTGGGATTGGTCGGGGTTTCCGTACCGAGGGTAGAGCCATATTGTACACCCAAAGTGCCCACAGCCTGAAGGAGATTAAATCCAGATCCACTTGCTTGGTCTGTATTTCAGAGGTCGAATGGATCGTCAATGATATTAAAACTGAGACTAAATGATTTCGAATCAAAATCCGGGACATCCAAACATCCTGTAAAATCCTGGTTCAACCCCCCGCATTGTGAACCAGAATTTTAGGGATTACCAGAATGGAAAGATGATAAGAAACCTCCTGTTCATTCTTTCAATCCAACATAATTCTGGTTTATCCTTTTCTCTTTTGTAGTTGGAGGAAGTGCAGAGCCTCCATAAAGTATTACGCAGCGGACAGCCTGTGTTAGGTGTGATGGATGGGATATTTGTGATGAATCAGGGAAAAGATAAACCAGAGTTCCCCGGATTCAGTAATCGTTCAGATGGGCTCCAGCCGTCAGACCGAGGGGTCATACCGAAGCTGATCTATGGCCAAATACTCCGGAAAAATTGTCCCCTTATTTAGATAAGCTTTTTAACGTAAGATGATGTTATACTTTAAAATTCACTCCGGCTTCTTCATTTTATCCTCATCATTATTGAGATAAGATGAATAAAAATTACCGATGAGGTAAGGATAACCTCAATAGCATTGGTTATATGCCAATGTTAGCGGTCATTGTAAGACGACAAATCACAAATTGACAGAAGAATGGAAATTAAAAAACTCAATTCAGGCAGTTTAGCAAACTTCAAATCGTTAATAGAAATTTTCAAAGACGTTTTTGAAAATGATGAACCTATTGGAAAAACTACAGCTTTTTTATCATTTCAACGGATTGCAATTGCTAGCTGGTTAAGCGCCAAACCGTTAATCTCCTCTAAATGAACCTCAGGGGCATAGGTAAAAAATCTCCTACTTTCACTTTTATGATTGCCTGAGAACAATTAATATCCTATTCCATTTTTTAGTGGTCTCCCAACGAAATATCTTTTTGTGTAACCCTGGCAGACAATTCATAAAACAAACATTTGAACATCTAAAATAAGCAGCATACCGTGGACAGACGATCTTTTCTTAAAAATTCATCCCTCGCTTTTACAGGACTAAGTATAATGCCATTATCCACTTCCTCCCTCAGCCTAAGCTCCGATTTTGAATCTAAAAGGCCTGCTCCCTCCGACCGGAAGTTCAGCAGTGAAGCCGTCGAGACGGTTATAAAAAAGATGACCTCTGTTATCAAAGATGAGGAAGTTGCCTGGATGTTCGAAAATTGCTACCCCAATACCCTGGACACCACTGTTGATTTTGAATATATCGATGGTAAACCGGATGCTTTTGTAATTACCGGAGATATTGACGCCATGTGGCTTCGTGATTCAACAGCTCAGGTGTGGCCCTATCTCCCGCTGATGAATGAGGATGAGGAATTAAAAGAACTGGTAAAAGGACTCATCAACCGGCAGATGAAGTGTATTCTTCTCGATCCGTATGCTAACGCTTTTTATAAGGATGTATCCAGGGAATCGCACTGGAAAGAAGATTCTGCTCAAATGCTCCCCGGCGTGCACGAACGTAAATGGGAAATTGATTCTCTCTGCTATCCTATCCGACTTTCGAATGAATATTACCAAATAACCGGAGATGCTTCCATCTTTGATGACCAATGGGATGAAGCCATGCGGCTTGCCGTTAAAACCTTACGCACGGAACAACGCATAGATGGCACAACCCCTTACCGCTTTGGGAGAAGAACCGCTGTTATGATTGACTCTCCCCCCTTTAATGGAACCGGACGTCCCGTTAATCCGGTAGGATTAATTTGCTCGGCATTTCGACCTTCAGATGATTCCACCTTGTTTCCATTTCTGATTCCTTCCAATATGTTTGCCGTGGTTTCGCTCAACCAGTTGCACGATATTTATATGAAGGAAATTGATGACCATGTCTTTGCCCACGAATGCCATTCGTTTGCCAAACAGGTGGATGCCGCTATCAAAGAATACGCCATACAGGAACACCTCAGCTTTGGAACTATGTTCGCCTACGAGGTGGACGGTTTTGGAAACAAAATTTTCATGGATGATGCCAATGTACCCTCACTCATGTCGCTTCCATATATTGGAGCTGTTGAGGCGGATGACGAACTGTATCTCAATACCCGTGATTTCTTATTGAGCGATCATAACCCTTATTTCCTTAAGGGAGAAGCGGCCACAGGCCAGGCCAGCCCACATACCGGCAAAGAATCCATTTGGCCGATGGGAATTATACTGAGGGCTATTACCAGTAAAGATACAGCTGAAATCAGAAAGTGCATCACTATGCTCAAAAATACACATGCCGATACCGGTTTTATGCATGAAAGCTTCCACAAAGATGATGCTGCTAAATATACCCGCGACTGGTTTGCATGGGCTAATACTTTATTTGGGGAGATGATCATTAAGGTACATACCGAACACCCTGATCTTTTAAAACAGAAATTCTGATTTTTTTGTACGGAAAGTGAAAAGTGAGAAGACAAAAGTAAAACACTAAATACGCATTCCTAATTGATAATTCCTAATTCTTAATTGATAATTGATAATTGATAATTAATCCCTCCACAGTGGAAAAATTACGGATTGTTTTTAAACTACCTATTTGTTAAATATCAAAAGTTCAGTTCCTTAATTCGTTTTACGTATGACGACTTTTACTCAGGATGATAATCAAAAAGCAGGTTCATCAGTTGCACACTACAAAAAAGTGCAAACAGGCGGGAAGCCGAATGTCAGCTCGCTTCATCCTCCAGCCCATAATTATGAACCGGCTCAGCTAAAACCCAACCATACAGGCCTGCCGAATAATCTCAAAAGTGGTATTGAGCAACTTTCAGGTTATTCCATGGATGGGGTGAAGGTACACTACAATTCTAACAAGCCGGCACAACTAAATGCTCATGCTTACGCCCAAGGCACCAATATCCACCTTGCCTCGGGACAAGAGAAGCATCTTCCCCATGAAGCCTGGCATGTAGTTCAACAAAAACAGGGACGGGTTAAACCGACATTACAAACTCATGGAGTATCTATAAATGATGATAAGCGGTTAGAGCAGGAAGCTGACAGAATGGGAGTGAAAGCGTTACAGATGAAGAAAACCCCCAATGAAAGGATTTCTCTGCAATCATCTTCATCCTCCAATAATATGGTGCAGCGGGTAACTGTACAAAGCGAATGGCTTAAGAAAGAAAGCGAAAATATAGAAACTGCTCCTTCAAGTGCAGGTCCCTGGACTGAATGTACCGATAAAACAAATGCCGGATACAGGCAAACAGCCGAAGAATCATTGGGGTCTCTTGCCGGGCTGAATGCATTATCAAAATATGAAGTCATTCCTCCGGCCTATATGAAAGGCAGAGGACCACTGGCCAGGGCCCACCTTATTGCTGCCGAATTCGGAGGACAACTCAAATATGCTCCAACTAAAAATATCCGCTACCATCCTCTTAAACTGGAGTATGGCGACTGGCAGCAAGCAGAAAATGATGTTGGGGGATCCACTGGCAGAGGATATGTAACAGCAAGCAGTGCCGAATTAGGTACAGGCACTCCATTTCTGATGGCTCTGAAAATTGGAGATATTGTTGAGAATGAATACGGTTTCCTGGCTGGGTATGATGTAACAAAAAAGATTGAACCTCACCTGGAAGCGGCTGCTTATGTCCCTTCAGTGGCAACCTTCAGGTACACCAACATAGATAATCCGGATTTGAATATCCGGGAATCATGGGGCAACCTTAATAGTGTATTAAGTGTGCAACCAGCCTCAGCCAATCAGGTTTTTGGTGCAATGCATGAACTCGGCATCCCGCTTCCTGAACAAGTACTCTTTGATGCCCATAGTAGCGATATTGTCATCAATACCAGGCAAAAGATGCTGGAACTGATTGATGGTTTGGGCTTAAAAAGCAAAGCCAGAACCAATCTTATCAAAAAGATAAATAATTTAAAGACAGCTGTAGGTAATAGTGATATTAACGTTTCAACTGCTACTGAGGCCATTAACAAGCATCCCCATCTTGCTACCAAAGCAGGAAACTGGATATTGGGTGACAGCTTCCCGCACTGGGCTGATTTGGTTTAATGTTATAGATGGCCGGCATCAACCTAAACCCTATCCCACCCTAAACTTCAGTTCCTCAATCGTAGACAAGATCTCATCCCGATTCATATCTCTATAGCGTTCGGGAAGTAACTCTTTGGATGTACACTCAATCACTGCACTCAACGTTTGCAGTTCTACTTCCTCGGGATAGGTAGGGGGAAGAAAGTCAGATATCGTTTCATCCAATATTTCCGGGCTTACTTTTTTCTTACCCTCGGCAGCTGCCCTGAACTTAGAACGGGTTAAAGCTGCTTCCATGTCAGCGCCAGAAAATGTTTTCAGTCCTTGCTCTACCACAGCGGGGACATATTCCTCTGTTAACTTAAGTCCGGTTTTCTTCACCATTGTTTGAAACAGTTCTATACGCTCCTCTTTGGTATGGGGAGGAAATAGAGCAAGGTGCTCTTCTGCTCTTCCCTGCCGCTTTAGATCAATAGGCATGAGGTCGGGGCGGGCCGTCATTAAAAACCACAGAATACGGCCCCGGTTCGTTGTGTCACTCATAAAGGTAGCAATTTGCGAGAATACCCGGCTGGAAACGCCACTGTCTCCACCTGCATCCCGGTCTCCCAGGTAAGCATCTGCTTCATCAATCATAACAGCTACAGGGGCCATGGCCTTAAGCAACGAAAGTATTTTTTCAAGATTCCCTTCTGTTACCCCCTGCCACTGGCTGCGGAAGTTTTTGAGCTTCACCATTGGAATACCCACTTCAGACGCAAAACAGGTAACCAAGAATGTTTTACCCGTCCCTACAGGCCCGCATACCAGGTATCCCATCGGCATCACATCTTGTCTGCCATCCTGAAGTGCTTTAACCGCCTGACGCAAGTGTTTCTTAACATGAGTGTGCCCGGCTACATTATCAAGGTTATAATTCGTTTCAACAAACTCGAGCAATCCGTAGGCTTCCGCCTCAATCAGTTCCTTCTTTGTCTCAGACAAGCCTTGAAAAGTGATGGGCTGTTTGTTTTCCCGGGCATGAGAAAGCACGCTTCGGATATTCACAAAATTCAGTCCGGCTGTTTGTTGTGCAACTATTTCTGACTTTACCTTAGATACCTTTTCCCATTCATCATCCCGGGTTTCATATTCGATGAATGCCAGTCGCTCTTCCTCGCCCGGAATATTGATTTTAATCTCGGATGTATATGGATTCTGAACAATGGTTTTGTTTAGATCCGATAGGTTTTCCGTTATTAATACGGTAGTAAAGTCGGAAGCTAAAAACATGGGATCGTGGGCCCACCGGGATAAATAGACCATAGAAGTACGATCTTCATTGCCAATTGAACCCGCATCGCTCATGGGCACGATGGTTTCGGAATAGTCAATAATCAGGGCTACACTTTTCTTTTGGTCTAACCGCAGCCTGAAATACTTCTCCAGCAGCGACATCACCCGCACAGGGTCTTTGGGCATTTTTTTGGCATACTCGGTCCCAACCAGGCTGTCGCGGCCGGCTATGGCCTGATTAAAGTCTTTTTGTGATTCTTTATCTCTAAAGTAGATACCTGAAGCGCGATCATAAAAGATGACAAAATCTCTGGCACCGAAAAAATCATCCGACAGAAAACTTTTAAGTCGATGGAATTCGGTTCCTTCATCCGTTTTGAGAGGTACCATATCATGGACATTCCCATGAAGGATAAACTGGTTGATAGTACGGCTTAAGTATTTTCGTGCAAATTCCTGAGACCAGGTAGGATAATGATCAAACATCGTTTCTAAATTTCTATAAACAGGTATACAAATTGCAGTAGAACAGAATGATTCCTGAATGCTGCATTTCGCAATTCTGTTATTCAATTAAAATAAGTTTTACAGTTTCTATTCGGCTGGGTGTGGCTTTACTGATAATAAATTTTTTTCCTTCAATAAGCACTTCTTCATTCACTTTTGGAACACGCCCCAAATAATTTATGATGTAGCCCGCTACGGTATCGTACTCAGAAGGTTCCAAGGGTAATTCAATTGATTCAAAAGTATCCATCAGCTCATCAATTTCAACATTACCGCTGATTACAAAGGTATTTCTGGAGAGCTTCTTTATGATTTCATCTTCCACATCATACTCATCCTGTATATCCCCTACCACTTCTTCCAGCAAGTCTTCAATGGTAATCATGCCGGCCGTTCCGCCATATTCATCTATTACAATAGCTACCGACATATTGGAATTCCTGAATTCACTTAGCAAATCCTTCGATTTTTTACTGGACGGCACCAGCTTTACCGGTCGCATAATCTCATACATCGTCTTGGGATTGTGGAAAAAATCGTGGGCAAAAACCACTCCTATAATATCATCAATAGTATCTTTGTACACGGGAAGCTTGGAGTGTCCCGATTGAATAAACACATTTAATACTTCTTCTGTAGAAGTATCTTTTTCCACCGCTTCCATTTCAATACGGGGAATCATAGACTCTTTTACACGTTTGGTTGAAAGCTCCAGTACATTATGCAGGATTTCAGAATCTTCTTCGTCTATATCTTCACTTCCCCCACTTTCACGCAATTCTTTAAAAATAAGTTCAACATCCTGCCTTCTGAAAAACCCTTCTACTTCCTCAGCATCGGGTACTAACCATTTTATAATTGTATTGGAGGATCCGTTAGCAAGAGCTACAAGAGGACGAAGCAGGTAATAAAATATGCGAAGAGGAATAGCTATGATGTGTACCATAAGATCGGCCTGAGCCCGAAATATAGCCTTTGGGATAATCTCACCAAATAGCATAATAATAATGGAAGCAATAAGGGTTTGGATAAGCAAAATCTGGAGTCCTGATGGGATTGTCCCAAACCACTCGTAGCTGTAACCCTGAATAGGTTGTACCAGGAAAAGTGCCATAAAAGTGGCATATAGTACATTCACAATGTTATTACCAACCAGAGTAGTGGTAATAAAAGTTTCAGGATTACGAACGAAAAACTTAATTGAGTTGGGTACAGCTCCTTTCTTTCTGGATAGAACTTCCAGCTTAAGTTTGTTTGCTGTTACAAAAGCAATCTCGGAACCAGAAAAAAACCCACTGAAAAGAATAGTTCCTACAATCAGGAGTGACTCAGTCATAGCCTTGCTCCTGATATTTTGACTGATATGATATACTACCCGATGGAGGCTCGTCTTTCATTAACGAATAATTAATTCCTATTTACCGGAAAAGTCTGGCTTTCTTTTTTCAAGAAAAGCAGTTGTTCCTTCCTTAAAATCATCACTACCGCACAAATCTCCAAATAGACTTGCTTCTTCATTATAGCCATTTTTACTGCCGGCTGCCTCTACAGCTCTAATTGCATTCCGTATAGCCAGGGGACCTTGTTTCAGGATGGAACTCATCATTTCATACGCTTCATCCATTACAGAATCTTCAGCTATTTTATTTACCAAGCCGGCTTGCAGGGCTTCATCCGCCTTAACAAATCTTCCGGTCATAATCAGTTCAAGGGCTTTTGCTCTACCAACCAGGGCTGTTAATCGTTGTGTTCCTCCATATCCGGGAATTAATCCCAAACTAACTTCCGGGAGTCCCATAACAGCATTTTTAGATGCAATGCGTATGTGGCATGCCATAGCCAGCTCACAGCCTCCACCCAATGCATATCCATTTACAGCGGCAATTACGGGTATATCCAATTCTTCGATATGCTGAAAAATTGACTGTCCTTTTTCAGAAACTTCTCGTCCCGTTTCGGTATCCAACTCACTGAGTTCCTTAATATCGGCGCCGGCTACAAAAGCCTTATCCCCTGTTCCGGTAATGATAAGTCCGTCAACCTCTTCATGCTCAGCTATATCCTGAACTGCATTTTGAAGGTCATTCAGCACCTTTTGATTGAGCGCATTAAGTTTATCCGGACGGTTTATTGTGAGTGTACATATTCCCGCCTCATCTACTTTTGCAAGCAGCGTATCATAAGATTGGTTCATGCCCTAAAAATTATTCTTTAACTCTTCGTTGTGTAGGTTTTGTTTCTTCTTCAACATCATCAGATATCTCGTCAAGTATGGAATCAAAATCAAGGTCGTTTTCCCATTCTGTGGTATACTCTGGTAAGATATCCTGATCAAGATCGTCAATTAATTGTGAAGTTTCTTCTACTTCGTTCAGCAGATTATCAAGCTGGAAGCCAATTTCTTCCGGGTTACTCATTGTCATCGACTGTTCATAAATATAGCGAACTGCATCTTCTATCGTTTCCAGATGTGTTTCACAAACCAGATACTTTTCCTTTGCGACGCTAAACTTCTTAAGCCTTTTTTGCATAATTGCTACCCGCCGGGCCTTCGTGCGTTTCAGCTTTTCTGAATCAGTAGCTTTTATTTCCTCAATTTGTCTCTTTACTTCTTCCTTCAGGCTACTTTCCAGGGAGGTGTTCAGGTAAATTTCGTATCTCTTAATCAAATCCAGGAGCGTTAGGTAGTTACCCAGGAGTTCTTCAATCTTCTTTCCGATATTATCGAGCAGCCCCTGAGAACTATATGGCAGTTTTTCGAAATTCTCCTGCACCAGCTTAGCCAGGTGTTTGAGCACCAAAAACCGTTTTTGAGATTTATTATCCAGAGACTGAAACAATTCTTTCTCATTGTTTGCCGCATGGCGTTCCTTAATCTTTTTCAGCTCTTGCTTTTTTCTAAACCTGGGAAGTTTGGGCACTATTCCCAGGTACATGAGCTCTAAACCAAATACGGTTGTAAGCAGCAAGCTGGAAACATCTCCGAAACCGCTAATAAAAAAAGCAGTTAACGTAGATACCAGAAGCACCCCCAGATTAATGGGATTCATAAATGCTTCTCTGGTATAGTTAATATCTAATTCGTCACTCATTTATCCTCGTTCGGCTTGTTATCCTTTTTGGGCACTTGGTCCTTAACAGAATGCTCGTCCTGTTCCGGTGTTTGCTCTTTTTCAGCTTCTTGATCTTTCTTGAGGCCAATGGTTTTTTCTGCTTTTATATCTTCGGCGTGTTTTTCTATCTCCGAATAAAGCATGCCCATTTCTGCTTTCACCTGCTTTAATGTTTGCTTGGCTCGCTGCTGTTTCAGTTCCTCATCAAGCTCCTCTTCTTTGATTTTAGCTGCGGCTTCAGAAGTTTCATCATCAAGACTATCCATCGCTACATCAAGGCGAGCTTCAACATGTGTTACTTTCTTTTTTACCTTCCCCAGGAAGTCATCTACAGATTCCAACAAACTATCAGCATTCATATTATTCACAGCCTGAGCAATTTTTCCTTTTTGCTCGGCATTCTTCAGGCGCTTTTTCGCCTCTTTAATGCGGCGGTAGTGGTCTTTATATTCCTGCTTCAGTCGTTCTCTTTCTTCTTCACTTCGGGAACTCATGGGATACCTCACATATTAAGAACCGGATTTCTCTTTATTACCAATTGTTTTAGATGAGTCTTTTTCTTTAGCTGGCTCTTCTTCATCAAGGTCGATAGAACCGGCTCCACTGCCTTCATCCATTTCCATTTTAAACTGTTCTACCAATGACTTGGCACGAATCTTTTCAGCATTAGCTTCTATTTCCATCGTTTCAGTATCAATACTGTCGAGCGCTATTTCCATACGAGCTTCGTTTTTGGCAGACTCTTCATTAATTCTGTTAATCATTTCATCATGAGTTTGATCAATACCGCCAACTTCAAACTGCTCAAGTGTATCGGCAATTTTTGATTGCCATTCGGCCCGTTCGCTGGCTCTTAAGGCTTCTTTTGCTTCTTGAATTTTTTTATCTTTTTCTTTCATGAAGACTTTTTTCACTTTCAGGGCCTTTTTATAAGCTCTTTCAGCAAACTGAAGCTGCTCTTTAGAATGGGAGAAACTTTCTTTAGCCTTTTCCAGCCTTAACGCATAGCTCTCAGCTATATCATCCCGGTCGGCTTGTATAGCTGATTTAATTTTTGCGGTGAGATCCTGAATAGATCTTTCATTGCGTTTCACTTCTTTTTGAAGCATCAGCATATTTGCCTTTACAGTAGCAATATTTTCATTCATCTGAGGAATCTGATCATTCAGGTCCCTGATATTCTGCTCCAGTATTAATTTCGGGTCTTCCATTGAACTTATGAATCCACCGAAAAGTGACTTTATAGCGCGAATAAATCGTTTAAACATAATTTTTTCCTTTTTGTTTTTAAATGCCCTTAATTCCAGAAACTAAATTAACTGATTATCAGAGGAATTCAACAGTTTAAAGTTAAAGCTCAAATGCCCTACAACCCCTTCTGTCTATTACTTTACTAACCAGCAACTCCTTTTCAGGTTTAGTTTCATCAACAGTTACTGCATTCACCAATGTATTGCTTGCAGCTTCTATTGCTGAGGGCTTGTTCGTATAACCACTCAATATTGTTTCACCTTTATCAATTTTATCCCCAATCTTCTTCTCAAGGACAATTCCGGCCGTAGGATCTACTGTATCTTCTTTCATTCGTCTTCCGGCTCCAAGTTCTACAGAAGCCATACCAATTTCAAAAGAATTCATTGCAGAAATATAACCTTCCTTATTCGACTTTATTTCAAACTCGTATTCTGCTTTGGGATATGTTTCGGGGTTTGTGATAATATCGGTATCGCCTCCCTGCTCTGCAACTATATTCAACCATTTATTAAAGGCTTCTCCATTTTCAATTTGTTGCTTACTGATCTGAATACCCTCTTTTACATCAGTGGCTTTGCCGCCCAAGTATATCATAGTGCCGGCCAGCAAGTGGGTAATCTCCATTACATCCTCCGGTCCATTACCCTGCATCGCATCAATACACTCTTCAATTTCCAACCAATTCCCAATTTTATACCCTAAGGGCTGATTCATATTTGTTATATAGGCAATCGTTTCTTTATCAAAATTGGTTCCTATTCCAACCAAGGCTTCTCCCAATTGTATCGCATCTTTCACATTCTTCATAAAAGCACCAGAGCCAGCCTTTACATCCAGTACAAGGGCGTCAATTCCTTCGGCAAGCTTCTTACTCATAATACTTCCTGCTATTAACGGAATAGACTCAACCGTTGCCGTAACATCCCGCAGGGCGTACAGACGTTTATCGGCCGGGGCTATTTCTTTTGTTTGGCCTGCCAGTACCAGGTTGTGTTTCCCGATGATCTCTTTGTATCGAGCCAAATCCATATCTACATTAAAACCGGTAATCGATTCCAGCTTATCGAGCGTTCCTCCTGTATGCCCTAAGCCTCTTCCTGAAATCATTGGTACGGGAACACCTGCACTAGCTACTATAGGAGCCAATATCAGCGACAGCTTATCCCCTACACCACCAGTGGAATGTTTATCCACTTTTTTGCCCGTGATGTGCGAGAGGTCTACAATATCGCCTGAGTGCAGCATCGATTCCGTTAAAGCCGCCGACTCTTCATCATTTAGCCCATTCAGAAAAGCAGCCATTAAAAAAGCACTTAACTGATAGTCAGGAACTTCATCTGTGGTATAAGCATCTATTAAATGCTTTATCTCTTCTCTGGTTAAAGTTTTGCCGTCGCGTTTTTTGCGTATTAGTGATACTATATTGTAAGTTGAACTCATATGTTCAAGTATAGCTGAAAAACAGCTTTTTTTCTCATTCAATCTTTATTTTTGTGATAAAAATACTTGCCGACAAAAATTTGCATAAAATCGAACAGTTTGTACCTGCAAACTGCCAGCTGGATTTGTACGATCCAACAGATGGTTTACCGGAACTGGATGGTTACAATGCCCTCCTGATACGAACCGTAACAAAACTACATAAACAAACAGTCCCCCACCTTCCAGCTTCACTCTCTTTTATCGGCACAGGTTCTGCAGGGACTGATCATATAGACATCCCTTACCTTCAATCCCAGGATATCCAGCTTGTGGATGCCAAAGGCTGTAATGCCCGGGCCGTAGCTGAATATATTATGACGGCTCTTTTACTGTGGAAAGAACATAACCAGCTCAATGATTTTGGAACCATTGGAATTATTGGTGCTGGTAAAACCGGAACTGCCGTCTCCCAGATGCTCCATGCTTTTAACATTGATTATGTCTTGTATGATCCCCCCAGAGCTGAAAGTGAAAAAGATTTTAACTCAGCTTCGCTGGATGAAGTATTGAGTTGTGATATCCTCACGTTCCATGTCCCGCTTACAAAAAACGGAAGGCATCCTACCTATCACTGGCTAAAAGCAGATAGATTAAATGGAAGCCGCTATAAACTGGTTATTAACGCCTCCAGAGGCGGGGTAGTTAACGAAGAGGATTTAAAAAGAGCATATATGAAAGGAACGGTTACCTCCTATATACTGGATGTATGGGAAAATGAACCAAGCTTCAACGCTGATGTAGCTGCATCAGCTTTTATTGCCACGCCTCATATTGCAGGATACTCTGAGCAAGCTAAATTAAACGCCTCAAGAGTAATCTGTGAAAAATTGGGGGATCACTTTAACCTACATTCAGATAAAACATATCAGAGCATTCCTCATAAAGTAGATCTTGCCCATATCGAGTATGATTTACCCAAACTGCTGAGTCGTCTGCATCCCATACTCGAATATGATCGAGCTCTCAGAGACCTCGCTAACCGAGACGACAAAGCCAAGCTGTTCCGCAGCTTGCGTACCGACTGGCCCTACCGTTTTGAATACCCCATGATACACATCCGTAAAAAATTACTCCAGCAGCATGAGCCTCTGGCAAAGCTGGGAATCACCGAAATTGAGTTAAACTAATTTGTATCCGGGACTTTTGTAGCCTGCCAATTTACTACTTTCCACTGACCATCCCTTTTAAGTAGCGTTCCGCTATTCAGGTAGTAACTGATGCTGTTGCCCTCCGCTGTAGTTGTGGTACCTACCAACTTAAAAGCAAGCACGGCCATATCTCCATACAAATTAATGGTTATATCTTCGGCAGTGTATTGTGTTTTAGGCGCCTCATCGGAGCGGGGAGGAGCTTGCCGAATGGAATTCATGATACGTTCCTTACCATATCGTTCTCCTGAAGAACTGGTGTATATAAGATCAGAAGCCCAAAAACGGTCGTGCATCTGGGCGTCATTCACGGATGCACCCGCTAAAAACTTCTCCAGCAGATTGGTTATTTCCTGTTTTACCGAAGTATCCTGGGCATAGGCTGCTGATCCGAATACTGCAATTACAATAAATAGTACCCACTTTTTCATTTTATATACCGTTTGTTTGAAGGTTAAGTATCAGATTATACCATCTTCTTTTCACAATAGCATTATCAGTGAGTATTGTCCATTTCAGAAACTATATATTCTTTGCCGCTTTCATGATCCCTGTACCGTTCTCCCTCAATATGCTGCAGGTGAAGTTCTTCATGATAATAAAAATCGTCCCCTTCTATGGGCATTTCCGGGTCCTTCCGCTTCATTTTCATCAGCATGGGTATTACCAGTGTTTCTAAACCAGCAATAATTGAAACAGCAGCCAGAGTTTTAAAAACAAAATTGTTATCAATTTCTCCCCACAGCAAAACCAAAAGGAAACCTGCTAATAAAGCTATTGTTACAAAAGTAAGATGTTGAACCCACCGGTGTTTCTCATCAAGATCTGGCAAAGCAAGCAGGAAACCATGAGCAAACCCCAAGGCCAGAATGACAAAACTTGAGGTAGTTTTCAGAAACACATCGCTATTGGGATCTCCCCAAATCATCACCATAAGCAGCAGGGCGGCCAATACAGAACAACCAATCCCTGCCAAACCTACTTCTTTCATTTTGTTGCGTTCAATAAAAGCCGCTCCCGACATGGCACATACACTGCTTATTGAAATCGTCAGAGAAGTGCCCAGAATACGAATTTGTAAATCCCCAAACTCTTCGCCAAAAACTGACACAATGGCTATGAGGGCTGTAAGAGACAGAAAAATAATGAATACCCATAAAGCGGTTCTCCTCATCCTCTTAAAATCCATAAATACCCCACTTACTTAACCCGAATTATTCACGAATGGATGCAAAATGGCGATCTATATACTTGAATATATTACCGTTGAATTGCTTTATGTAATAGCCCAATTTTGAGGTACGGATTAGGCGGCGAAATTTCCCCGTACGCTGCGTTCAAGTGAAAATTGGGGTACTCAGGGTACCACAGTACCCTTCCGTTCCCATTTCCACTTCGCCTTGC
>VEMX01000024.1 GCA_009711805.1 Balneolaceae bacterium
TTAAAATGATCTACGTGTAATTTTTTTTAATTGAAGCCATCCAACAAAATAAGTACCTCAAAAATTTGATTAATCTTTTGAGTCAATTCTCAGTTCATTCGGCCTGTTAAGTCCGACAGGCTCCTAGGATTAATAATACTCTTTTGGTTCTTTTCTTCATTATGAGTGATGATTTAGAGCTAAAGCTACTGATATAAATCATCAAAACTTTTGACCTAAATCAAATAATTACTTTTCAGCTCTTATTCTACTTAATGTTTCTTGAGTTATTCCTAAATAAGAAGCAAC
The DNA here is from genome assembly GCA_009711805.1 of Balneolaceae bacterium. GTDB lineage: Bacteria > Bacteroidota > Rhodothermia > Balneolales > Balneolaceae > VEMX01. Next base: position 289 of record VEMX01000024.1, read on the forward strand.
CATACCTAAAGGAATCCGATGATGAATAGTAGAATAAGTTTTTTGAAAATGAATATATTTTTCCTTGGCAGTTGTAAATCTTATAGAAGTTATTCGGTCCATAAGATGACCAAAAACGGTTCCCATTGATAAACGAGCGTAACGTTCCATTTCTGGAAAATTGTCAAAAAGATATACTAGGTCGTAGGCGGTTATAAAATATGCTTCGGTATATTCAATGGCATCAATGTAGTAAATATCCAATTCCCTTTGCATAAAGCTATTTGGCGAATTCACCCATTCACCTTTTCCGGAAAAATATTCGCTGATTTCTTTTCCATCTTTAATAAAGTAAGTTCGAAGAATACCTTTGTTAATGAAATAGCTTTTTTTAGAAATATTGTTTGCGTCTAAAACAAGTTCTCCTTTTTTAAATACAATAGGCTTTATTCGTTTTGAAAGTTCAGATTTTAAACTTTCCGAAAGCTTAATAAACTTTTCAAAATGGGTGAATATATTTTCTGTTTTTTCGATGTTATTCAATTTGAGTTATGGTGTTTCTTCAGCTTGTGGCTAACATAATAAGGATAAAATGAAGAAATGAGCTTTAATAACCAAGTACGAACATCGTCTTAGGCTGAGAAACTACAGTGACAGTACACTCCGTTCCTATCTGAATGGCCTGTTCATTTTTCTTAGATATGTGAATGAAAATAAGGTAAAGGAAGTTACTCCAAAGATCTTAGAAGCATTTTTCCAACATTGCAAAAAGGAGTTGGATTATAGCTACTCCATGATGAAGCAACTGTTGGCTTCGGTAAGGTTCTTGTATGAAGAAGTACTGCAGGAAGAGATTGACTTCGATTTCAACATCCGAATGAAAAAACCGAGCCGTATTCCCGTAGTACTTTCGGTGGAGGAAGTACAGCGGTTGTTGAATTCATTTACCAATCTTAAGCACAAAGCTATTTTTACGCTCTGCTATTCAGCCGGATTAAGGGTTGGTGAAATTTTGAATCTCAAAGTTAAAGATATTGATTCCGACCGTATGCAGATTCGCATTCATCAGGGAAAAGGCCAAAAAGACCGGTACTCTATTTTATCAGAAAAAGTATTGGGTTTGTTACGGGAATATGTAAAAGAATATCAGCCAGCCGATTATCTGTTTGAAGGCCAGGGCGGAGGCAGATATTCGGCTTCATCCATTCAGGCTTTGATGAAGCGGCACAAAAAGAAATGTCGAATCAATAAAAAGGCAACACCCCATAGCTTGCGCCACAGTTTTGCAACACATCTGATGGACAACGGTACGGATACCCGGTTTATTCAAGAATTGCTTGGACATAAACATATATCAACGACACAAATTTACACGAATGTATCTTCCAAGACTTTGAAAGATGTTAACCCGAATTATTCACGAATGGATGCAAAATGGTGATCTATATACTTGAATATATTATCGTTGAATTTCTTGGTGAATAATCCGGGTTAAAAGCCCAATTGAAAATCTGAAGCTGTAAATAGATTATTCAATTTCTTGATATTGGAGTAGCCCTATAACCCCTAATCAATCTGACAAATAATATACCACGGTAGAAACCACACGGATCTTTTTTATGTGGGGATTGTTCTTATCGCGCGGGCGAATGCTGAATTGTCCCTGATAAGCGGTTTTAATTTTACCTAACTCACTGTTCGAGTCTTCCGCAAATTTTTGAGCTACTTTCCGGGCCTCTTTGGTGGATTCTTCAATCATTTGAGGCTTTATATCATTCAAGCTGTTGAACAAGTATTCGGTACGTGCCTGGTATTGATCTCCTGTTAATGCCACTCCCTGTTTTCCAAGTTCGGCCAGCTCATCCATAACCGCACGCACTTCCAGCACTTTCGCCGAATATACCGTAACCGTTTGGTTAGCCACATAGCGGAACTCAGGTGATTGGGCGCCCCCGTATTGCTGAGCTGATTTATCTGTTACCGAAGGTGTTGAGACAGAGATTTCATCTTCATGTATCCCATTTTCAATAAGAAAGTTTTGTACTTTCTTCTCACTTGTTTCGAGGGATGCATAAATACTGGAGAGACTGTTACTTGCCTCAGTAAACTGGATGGGCCATATTACAATGTCTGCAGTATGTTCTTGTTCCGATAATCCTTTTACCGTCACCGAGCGTTCATATTCTTTAAAAGTGATGGCAGCATTGCCAAGCAGGTAGCCAAGTGCGGTAAGCCCCAAAAAGATTGAAATTCCAAGTATCCAAAAGTTGCGGTTATTCTGTTCTTTCATTCAAATGGTATCATGCATTAATTATCCGGTTGTGGTTTACAAAGGTAGCATGTTTTATTGAAATTGTTCCGGCCTAATTAAAAATGAGGCTTACAAGATTTGAAGGGGCACGGCTGCTGATTTTTGATGTAGATATTCTATCATTAATTGGTATAATCCGATGCCAAAATATTAATATGTTAAAGGTATTAGTATGTGAAAAGAAACTACAAAACCAATAATGGTAAAAGACCTTTGATGTACGACCGTACGTTTTTGATTAAAATGGTGCAGGAAAAAATGCCCTTCGGCCAATATAAAGGGTGGTATCTTACCAGTTTGCCCGTGCATTATTTAGAGTGGTTTAGCCGGCAGGGCTTCCCCAATGGGAAATTGGGACACTATTTAGCAACTATGTATGAAGTTAAAACCAATGGGCTGGAAGATGTGCTGGAACCCATTATCCGCAAGCATCGCAAAAAATCGCGGTATTAGTAGCGGGAGTTGATGAGCTATGGCGCAGAACAAGATTCCTGCCTTTTCACTTCCCTCAGTCACACCTTCACAAAAATCTTACGCTTGTACATCCAGTGCAGGAGGAAGTAGAAAGGCAGTATCCACAAAAAAGCGTAGAGATGGGAAGCAAATTTGGCTATGAAAAGGTCGGGGTGACCCACACCTATTTCGGAAAAAGAATAATCAGTAAACAAAGAAAGTAAAGCCGAAGAAAGCTTAGCCGCTACCGTTGATTCCCCCCATGGAATCCTGTGCAGCAGGGCTGTTGTCATTTCGGAAAGCAAGTAAGCCAACAGGGCGTTAGAACCAAATGCAACAAAAGGCCGGGCTATTTTTTTATGTCCCTTAAAATCCATCACCCACATGCAGAAGGCGGTACAGCTCATGGCAATTCCTCCGCTGTACAGTACATAACTGCTGGTCCACAGGGTTTTGTTGATAGGAAAGACCATATCCCACAACAAACCCAGGCAGATCAACACGCTGCCCCAGACAAACAGGCGGCTAATACGTTGCAACACCGGCCGGTCTTCTTTAATCCAGCGCCCCGCCATTACTCCCAACAGACAGGTGCCCACTGCCGGAATAGTGCCCAACAAGCTTTCAGGGTCCCATCCTGCATTTCTGGATACGGCCCACAAATGATTCTTGCCCAGCAGCTGAACATCCAGCCAGGCGCCAAAATTATTGCCCCCGGGCTGAGACAAGTCTTTAACAAAGGCTCCCGGAATCTCGATATTTATCAATCCCCAATACCCCAGCAGGCAGGCAACCAAAGCCCCCAATTGTACCTTAGGACCCGATTTTATAAATAGCAGTCCGGTGAATATATACACCAGGCCAATACGCTGCAGTACGCCGGGGATGCGCCACACCTCAGGTCCCCAGAATGCAAAACCGCCTCCATCCAAAACCCAGAAAGGGAAGTTATCCTTGAGTATCCCCAGGGCTATGATAATAAGTCCCCGTTTAATCACTTTGATAATGAGCTGCTTGTGGTTAGCCGGGTTTTTCTTTTTGGATCCCAGGGAAAAGGCAATGGCGGCTCCCACAATAAAAATGAAGAAAGGAAAAATGAGGTCGGTGGGGGTGCAACCGTTCCAGTGGGCATGGGAGAGAGGCTTAAACAAATGTCCCCACGATCCCGGATTGTTAACCAGAATCATAAGGGCAATGGTGAGACCCCGAAGAAAATCAACAGATACTATGCGCAATGTCTATGTTTGTTTTAATATAATTCTATGGATGTTGGCTATTCTGGAAGCTGGTAAGAATCAGCGTCCGGCTCCTAATATAACTGATGATTAGGTATTCTGCTTTTATCTTTTGATTCTTTTGAGTTTATTACCCAAAAGTAACGAACATATCGGTTATGGAACGACCAGGGTCTGCAACAACACAAGAAGAGGGAACATCGTCTTTTGAAGAATCTGCTTCTATTAAAGAAGATTTTGAGGCAAAAAAAACAAATGCCGAAGAAGCGGAAGAAATATCCCTGGAACAAACAACAGAAGAGCAATCAACTCAGGATACAGAACAGCCGTTGGAGATTGACGGGGTATATCAAAAGGGCAATATCAAGCTTAAGATAGGAAGGGAGTTGATGCCTGAAGAGGAGAATATAATTGTAATGTTTGGTGGTTCTCCAGAGAATATTTCTAAAGAGATATATGCTACTAAATTGTACAAGCGTTTAAATCTTAGTCCATCTGAATATGTGGGCGCAGATAGAAAAACTGACCGACAAACCGTTGATGGATTTGATTTATTCAATATAGATCAGGATCGGTTGCTACTGATTGATCAGAAATCTTCTTTTGAACCTTCGGTGAGGTTTTTTACTCCAAGAACTTTGATGGAATTGAAAGAAAATTCTTCTAGAGAAGAATTAAACATCTACTTCCCAGTGTTTATTCCTGGCGGGGCGTATGCCAAAGATTATTTATCCTCTGTAAGATATTTTTACTCTGTTTTTGAGCAACTAAGTGAGGTTTTAACACTTGAAGAAGAACCAATTTCTATCACACTTTCTTATACGGGTTTTATGACGGAAAGAGGAGAGAGGTTAATTGCAAAAGAGTATTTAGCAGCTTGGGAGAAAACCAAAATAAAAAATCTACACGATAAAATTGATTTCCACCTCGATGATCCCACCCTGGAAGATAAACTGGGCCGGCGGCCCATAGCCAAAAGTTTGGCCCGAATCATTAACCGGGATATTTTTGGCAAAGAACACAGCCGGGCTTTTATGGCCCACCTGCAGGGACGGTGGGGAGAGGGTAAATCTACCTTCATGCAGTTTCTGGGAGAGGAGTTGCAGGCCAGCAGTGATAATAGTTGGATCATTGTGGACTATAACGCCTGGCAGCATCAAAATGTAAATCCGCCCTGGTGGACATTTATGGAGGCGCTTTACCGGCAATCCAAAAGTCAGCTTAAAGAAAAAGGAATCTCAACATGGAGGTTCAGTTTCAATGAATATTTGCGCCGGATGAACGCGGGGGTGCTTCTGGGATTAACTTTCTTTTCATTTCTGATATTATGCGTTGCTATTTACATTTCATTTACCGGAAATTCGCTGGAGGCCTTGTCCGGAGAAGGGAAAATAATCTTATCAGTATTAACAACGGCGGCCACCTTGTTTGCAATGAGCCAGGCCTGGGGCAAGTTTTTTGTCATGGATACTCCCGAAAATGCCCGGTTGTTTATGGAGCGTATCGAAAATCCTTCCAAAAAAATAAAAGAACACTTTAAAGCACTTGCCTCCGATATTGAGAAAATGGAGGATAAAAAATTTAAAATTGCTTTCTTTATTGATGATTTAGACCGCTGCGACAGCCAGTTTGTGGTAGAACTGCTGGAAGGAATCCAAACCATGTTCAGGGAGCGGAAAGTATTATACCTGATTGCAGCGGACAAGCATTGGATAACCAAAAGCTTTGAACTAATCTATGAAAATTACCTGGATACTTCGCGGAAGGGAACCCGCCTGGGATACTCATTTATTGAAAAGAATTTTCAGCTTTCTATCCGGTTGCCGCATTCCTCGCCTAAAAGTATTGAGCGCTATTGGAATTATATTTTGAGAAAGGAGACCCAGCCAACCGAAAGCCCGAAAGAGAAGGTGGCTTCTTTTAAAACAGAGATGCAGAAGATCAGCCAGGAGGAACTGCTTGAGGGTAAAGCTGATATTGAGAAGATGGCTGAAGAACAGGAGATTACCGTAGAGGAAGCTCAATCGGCTATGCTGGAAGTTCTTAACGAACGAAGCGATGATATAGAGCACCTGCTTGAGGATCATCACCATTTGATTGGACGGAACCCCAGGGCGGTAAAGCGGCTGGCAAATCAATATACCGTGTACCGGAATATTGTAATGATAGAGCAGAAAAAAGTAGATCCCTTAAAATTGTTTCGATGGGTGGTGCTTCAAAATCGCTGGCCTGCATTTACCGATGCCATTCAGAGGAACCCGGCCGACATCAACAAAAAGAATGAGATCATTAACGACTTGAGCCTGGACTACCAGGTCGATGACATTACCACGGTTATTGGGACAGAAGGTGACCGACTCACCGAAGAGGATATAAGTATATTTGTGGGGGCTTCCCTGCAACAAGCATAGGTATGTTTCGTGATATGATCACTTTTGCAACTTATCCAACTATAGTTATATGAAATTCATTAATCCCAAGATTCTAATGACCAGCAGTGCTCTTTTTCTTGGAGTGCTGGGACTTACTGTTTCTTTTTTCCCCCAGGAGATACTCGCACACTTTAATGAAGAAGCGGAACCCTTCTCCCTGCTGTTCACCAAGTTTTCCGGCTTATTTCTGATGAGTTTCGCTATCCTGAACTGGATGGCACGCGGTAATATTATCGGAGGGATTTACAGCCGCCCGGTAGCTCTGGGCAATGTGATGCAGTTTTTCTTTGGAGCCTCTTTACTTATTGAACTTCTGATGACTGAGGCTTCTGGAAATTTGGGGCTATGGGGTATAACGATCGGCTACAGTTTGTTTGGACTGGCATTCCTTATAATCATGTTTGGGAACCCCATTCCTAAGAAAGGAGCAACTTAACCCGGGTTAAACAGTTTTCTGAACACCACACTTTTTAAATATTTATTTTTTCCCTTCATTGTGGCATGAAATATTATGCCCTGCTTCTCATATCGATTTTACTAAGCTGTACCCATCAGCCAGAAAAAAAGAACAACAAACCTAACCCTCCTTCCGGGCCTTTCCTTTCCGTGTTGGGTATAGCCCAGGATGCGGGTTTCCCCCAGGCCAATTGTGAAAAGGAAAACTGCACCCTTTATTGGGATGGCATAGAGGAGAAACGTCATGTAGTCAGCCTCGGCTTGGCTGATCCTGTTTCTGGCAAGCAATGGATGTTCGAGGCCACACCCGATTTCCCGGTACAGCTGCATCAGCTTAAAAAAGAATCTGGTATATCGGAGTTATCGGGAATCTTTTTAACCCACGCCCATATCGGGCATTATACCGGCCTGATGTACCTGGGACATGAGGCTATGGGAGCGTCGGGCATTCCGGTTTATGCCATGCCCCGAATGAAATCCTATTTAGAGGAAAATGGCCCCTGGAGCCAGTTGGTAGACTTCAGCAATATTCAATTACAAAAACTGAATGCCGATTCTGCCATACAGCTTACAGAAACACTTTCGGTAGTCCCATTTCGGGTTCCTCACCGGGATGAATACTCTGAAACAGTAGGTTACAGGATTGAATCCCTCAACAAAAAAATTCTGTTTATTCCCGATATCAACAAATGGCATGTGTGGGAACGGGATATTGTTGCCGAAATAGCCAAAGTAGATGTAGCCCTGTTAGACGGATCCTTTTATGACAGCACAGAACTCCCCGGTCGCAACATGAGTGAGATCCCGCATCCCTATGTAGAAGAAAGCATGGAACTTTTTGCTCATTTGCCTGATTCAGAGAAGAGAAAAATCACTTTTATCCACTTCAATCACACCAACCCATTACTATTGGACAGCCCGGAACGCACAGAGGTGGAAGCACAGGGATACAGCGTCGCTTTCGAAGGCATGCACATACAACTGTAAATTGCCCACAATGAGAAAATTTATTCCGTTTATGATGTTCATCAATTAACCAAGCTAATATTATGTTAAAACGCATTGCTCTTTTTGTCATCGCCATTACTTGTACTGTTTCAGTACATGCTCAAACTTATTATCCGGGCAGCTGGGGCAATTGGGAAAAACGCACCCCCGAAGAAGTGGGCATGAATGCAGAATTGATCCAACAAGCTATTGAATATGCTCAAAGCAACGAATCGGGGAACCCCCGGAGCATGGAAACCAACCATTACCAAACCTTTGCCCGGGAACCTTTCGGGGATGGAGTCGGGCCTTTTAAAGACCGGGGCGAACAAACGGGAATCATTATTAAAGACGGATATATCGTAGCAGAATGGGGCGAACCTTTCCGGGTGGATATGACCCATAGTGTGACCAAAAGCTTTTTATCTACAACCGTTGGTGTTGCTTATGATATGGAATTGATCCGGGATGTACATCACAAGGTAGACAAGTATATGGCCCCCGTAATGGTAATGGAGTTTGATGAAAATGATAATAAAGCTGATGAGTTTGGTGAAGCTAAAGTATTGGAGCCTTTCAAGGGTGAACATAACAGTAAGATCACCTGGAATCACCTGTTGCGACAAACCAGTGATTGGGAAGGAACACTTTGGGGGAAACCGGATTGGGCCGACCGCCCCAGTGGTGACCGCTCGGAATGGATAAGCCGGGATCGCTTTGAACCGGGCACCGAATGGGAATACAACGATGTTCGGGTAAATCTGCTGGCTTTGGCTGCCATGAATGTACTTCGCGAACCTCTTCCCAAGGTACTCAAAGAGCATGTAATGGATAAAATTGGAGCATCGCCTACCTGGCGGTGGATGGGGTACGAAAACTCCTGGGTAATCATAGATGGACAGCAAATGCAGGCCGTAAGCGGTGGCGGTCACTGGGGCGGGGGGATGTTTATCAGTGCCCGGGATCAGGCACGGTTTGGCTTGCTAACTCTCAGAAATGGAAAGTGGAAGGGTGAACAAATTATCTCGGAAGAATGGAATAAGATGGCCCAGACTCCAACCGAAGCAAATACCAATTATGGTTTCATGAATTGGTTTCTGAATGTGAATAAACAACGGCTGCCAAGTGCACCCACAACTGCTTTCTTCCATCTGGGAGCAGGAACCAATATGGTGTATGTAGATCAGGAAAATGACCTGGTTATTGTGGCGCGATGGATTAAAACCAGTGCAATGGACGGCATTGTAAGCCGGGTGCTGGAGGCAATGGAATAGATGAGTGCAGCTTCTGCTGGGGCAGAGCAAGAATAAAAACCAACAACATATTCGGTGCTCTTTAATCAAGAATTCCCCGATGGCTTTGCCTCGGGGTAGTTCATTTCTTCTTATTCATAAACTTCTCAACCCTTGCCAGGTGTTTTTCATCAACCCACAGCTTGGCAAAAGGCTCTATCTCAGCATCCAAAGCATTCCTTTTTCCGGTTGCAAATCGTGATGCCCCTTGTTTTAGAGTCTGGATAAAATCCCGGTCATTTTTAATCAGCTTTTCCGCCCATTGAAGCACTTCCTCCCGCAGATCTTTTCCATCCAATATTTCTTCAATCACCTGGTATTTCAGCGCCTCTTCTGCCGTTATGATTTCTGCTTTACCCTGCCACATCAATGCTTTGGTTCGTCCAACTTTCTCTACCAGGCGGGTGAGGCCTCCCCATCCGGGAGTCAGGTAAAAACGCCCTTGGGTAAAACCGAATTTAACTCCGGGTACAGCCAGCCGGAAGTCGAAACACAGCATCAACTCAACCCCGCCCCCATAGGCATCTCCATTTATACATGCGATGGTCCAGCAGGGCAATTTTTCAATGCGGTTAAAAAGGGTGTGTACCCTCCCCGACATCTCTATTGCTTTCTCTTCAGACTTGATAGTATGAAATTTTTTAAGATCTCCTCCGGCTACAAAAATATCCCTGCCCGCGGAGCTCAATACAAACAGCCTGATGTCATCATTCTGTTCAATGTCCTCAACGAGAGCTTCCAGTTCGTTTATCGTCTCAAAATCGATGGCATTGCGGGCTTCCGGCCGGTTGATTTCAGCCCAGATAATATGATCGGAAATTTGCTCAATGGTAATGGCCATAGACATAATAATTTTGAAGGATTTTAAGAAAGGTACAGAATTGAAGAGAAACTTTGCTTCTGATTGAAGCCAGCTTGATCAGCTGCTACCATTCCTGATGAGATAACAGTTGGTTGGTATACACTTGCCAGTTGAAGTAAACTTTTCAGATTGGTGAAACAATCAGAAAGTTATTAATTAACTCCGCTCCAGCATTCGGTTCAGAGCAAGCACAGCATTTTTGGTTACCTCAGCCGGAACGGTGATATGATTTACCACTTCACCCTGCTCCAACTTTTCCATCGACCATAACAGGTGAGGAAGGTCAATACGGTTCATGGTAAGGCAAGGGCACATAAACGGATTCAGCGAACTGATTTCTTTATCCGGGTTCTCATCCTTAAGCCGATTCACAAGATTCATTTCCGTGCCTATCGCCCACTTACTTCCTGCAGGTGCCTTGGCAATAGTATTAATAATATAGTTGGTAGAACCGTCATAATCGGAAGCTCGTACCACATCAAATGTACATTCGGGATGAACGATGATATTTATATCCGGATCGTTTTTTCTGAGGTTTTCAATATGCTTCACATTAAACTTCTCGTGCACGGAACAGTGCCCTTTCCACAGAATTACTTTTACATCTTCAAAATTACCTTCGTACTCAAACTTATTTTCCAGCGGAGCCCATACGGCCATTTGCTCTAAAGGAATACCCAGGTCGTATGCGGTATTGCGACCCAAATGCTGATCCGGTAAAAATAAAATTCGCTCTTTCTGCGTGAAAGCCCACTCAATCATTTTGGCAGCGTTGGATGATGTTACGGTTGCCCCACCGTGTTTTCCAACAAACCCTTTAATGGCAGCTGTAGAATTCACATAAGTGAGGGGAAGAATCGTATCACCAAAAGTGTCTTGCATTACATCCCACCCTTTAAGGGTCTGGTCTATATCTGCCATATCTGCCATCGAGCATCCGGCTCGCAAATCGGACAATATTACTTTCTGATTGGGCTGGGTAAGCATATCGGCTGTTTCAGCCATAAAATGAACCCCACAGAAAATAATGAATTCGGCGTCATCCTGGGTGGCACAAATTTGGGCAAGTTTTAAAGAGTCGCCCCGGGCATCGGCAAAGCGAATGACCTCATCTTTTTGATAGTGGTGGCCCGGCATAAAAAGACGCTTTCCAAACTTCTCCTTTATTTCCAGAACCCGACTGATCATTTCTTTTTCCGAAAGCTCGCTATACCGTGCTGGCAGTGATACTTCCGACTCAATTTCTAATACATCTAAAACATCCATAATGCTGTATTTGTCACGAAAGAACTAAACACTTTAAAATAAAAAAATACGGAGTCCTATTCAGTGACTTAATCGTTGTTTAAATTAAAACTGATATCCAGTGCTTTAACGGAATGGGTTAACCCACCAAGCGATATAACGTCGGCACCACAGTTTTTGTATGTACCGATAGTCTCAAGGGTAATACCTCCCGACACTTCAACGGTAATTGTATCGGGAATGAACTTCACTAATTCTTTTACCTGTTCCGGACTACGGTTATCGAGCATTATTACATCAACTTTAGCAGCCACCGCTTTTAACACCTGCTCTTTATTTTCCGTTTCAACTTCAATCTTTACCATATGGCCCGATTTGGTCTTTACCATCTCCACAGCTTTGTTAATACTGCCCGCAGCCTTGATATGGTTGTCCTTAATCATAATGCCGTCATCCAGGCGGTATCGATGATTTTTACCCCCCCCACAGCGAACGGCATATTTTTGGAGGGCCCGGAGTCCCGGCAGGGTTTTGCGTGTATCCGTAACGGTAATGCTTGAATCGCCCAATTCGGTAATCGCCTTTCTTGTAGCCGAGGCAATTCCGCTTAAATGTTGTACCAGGTTAAGAATTACTCTTTCGCCCGTAAGCAGGGTACGAATCGGGCCTTCAACCTCAACGATAACATCCCCTTTGGAGACGGCCTGCCCATCCCACTTATAATGTACCACATCAAGCTGACCACCCAACAGTTCATACCCAATTTGGATACATTCAGCCCCTGCCAACACGCCATCGGCTTTTGCCATAAATGTTCCCTTGGCTCGTTCATTAGAATGGAAAATTGACTCTGTTGTCAAATCTCCCATCCCTATATCTTCCTTAAATGATTTCTGAAGAATTTCTTTAAGCAGAATACGGTTCATTATGGTGTATTGCCGATTTTAATTGCCTATTTTCGAAGGGCGATAAAGATACACTTTTTAAACTACAAGAGCGATTATTGATGATCTATCTCGATTACGCTGCTACCACTCCCATCAGCAATGAAGCCCTGGAAGCGTATACTTCAGTCTCCCGAAAGTATTATGGAAATTCAAGCAGCCTTCATGATTATGGTTCATCAGCTGAACAAATATTAAAAGCTTCTGCCAAAGCTATTGCTCAAACTATGGGGGCACGCACTAAAGATATTCATTTTACCTCCGGAGCCTCGGAGGGGAGCTTCCTGGCTATCTACTCCCTCTTAAATGCCCTGAACAAACCAGGCAAGCATATCATAACCACTGAGATTGAGCATTCCTCGGTGCATAACATCTTTAACCGGCTTCAGGAAGAGGGATATGAGGTAAGTAAAATTCCTGTTGGAGCGGATACACGAATAGACCGGCAGGCCCTGAACGATATAATCAGGGAAGACACGGTTTTGGCCTCTATTCAATATGTGAATTCTGAAACGGGGACCATCCAGGATCTGGCTGAAATAGGAGCCTTTTTACAAAAAAAAGGAATTTTAGTCCATACCGATGCAGTGCAGGCTTATGGAAAGATTCCCCTTCAGGCAGAAGAACTGAATGTAGACGCTATATCTGTATCAGCACATAAAATTTATGGCCCCAAAGGGACCGGTGCCGTGTGGATACATCCCAATACCCTCTGGAAGCCGGTTTTTCCCGGAGAAATGGCAGCCGACAAGCTAAAACCCGGCACCAGTGATATACCTTCGGTAGCTGCTTTTGCCACAGCGGCCAAACACACCCACCAAAACATAGATCAACAACAGCAGCAGATTGAACAATTTAGAACAACCTTCCTGAACCAACTGGATGAAACAGGCATTTCCTATTCGGTAGAAGGGCATCCCCGGCAAAGAGTCCCTCATATACTTGGGTTAAGATTTCCGGGAATGGAAGGGCAGTTTTTTATGCTGGAATGCAACCAGGCCGGGCTGGCTATTTCTACCGGCAGCGCATGCCAGGTAGGCAGTGAACAACCAAACAGCACCATGCTGGCAACTGGAAAAAGCGGACAAGAAGCCCGGGAGTTTGTACGTTTGTCTTTTGGTAAGTATAATCAGGCCGAACAAATTCCCGAGATAATTGGAAAAATGAACACTATCTTGAAGCGACATTATCAAAAAAGTAAATAAGAATCATTCAAAAGAAGAGTTTACCCCATGAAAAGAGGACTATTTTTTGCCTTGCTGGCTGCCTTGTTATTTACAGGAACTGCATTTGCACAAGAATCTCAGCCAGAAGTAACTATTGTTAAATACAGTGACTACCAATGCCCTGCCTGTAGATTCTATTATAATGTGGAACAAAAATTAAAGGAAGAACTCGGTGACAGAGTCAAGCTTGTAACCAAGCACTTTCCCCTGGGAATGCATCAATATGCCCAGATAGCCGCACGAGCAGCCGAGGCGGCACGCAAACAGGATAAATACCATGAAATGCATGAGTTGTTGTTTAATGGACAGCCACAGTGGTCCAGAGGAAATGCAGAAGGCATTTTCATCGGATATGCCAAAAGCCTTGATCTGAATGTAGAACAGTTCCGCAGTGATATGAACTCAGCTGAAATGCAACGCATTGTGATGGCTGACCGAAGAGAAGGGATTCAGCTCCAGGTTAGTTCTACTCCTACTTTTTTTGTGAATGGAGAAAAGCTGAAAAAAAACCCTCCAACCTATCCTGCATTTAAGAAAATGGTTGAAAGTTATATGGAAAATTAGAAATACTTCCCGTTTTTTATTTTATAAAAGGTTTCGATTTCGAAAGTCGAAGCCTTTTTTTGGTTGGGATGATGTCTGGTATATGGTTATTGTACCAGAGGTATGCCTTGGGCAGTATATAGGGCTAGTGATTTGGGCAAAAAATGAAAAGACAATAATCAATCCATTCGGATATGTTTTAAGGTATCCCCGCTATAACTCTTTAGCGTAAGCAGATATTTATACTTTGAAAGTAAATCTGATTTCTTCATTTTAACCTCATGATGTGAAGAATGTCAGGGATAACCTTGCTGTGAATTTAGATATTCATGAAGCCTGAACAAAAATTAACATCAACACAAACATGTTGTAGGTAAAGTGTGCAACTCGAAAGGAACTGGCTATGCAAACATATGCAGATAAAAATCAGGAAGGCAACAGCCAATCGATAGCTAATGTTGTCTCCAAAAAGAAAAGTGGCAATGAGCCTGTTTTTAAGTTCAGGGATAACCGGGCTGAAACTGTTCAGATGCTGGGTTTGCAGGAAATAGCTAACAATCACACGAAGAGCCTCTCGGATAAAACTGTACAACCCATGAGTGCGAATGGAACCGTTGTACAACGGGCAATTGATATCTCTGTAATGGATCACACACAGAATGATGAATATTTTATAGCTCACGGTGGTAGTAAAAAGCTTTTCTCTAAGGCTGAAGCCCCCACCCCGCAACCCAGAGCTTTATATGATGAACAGGATAATACATCGGTGTCAGGGGAGGAACTAAAGGTATGGAAACCCCGGTCTAAAGTAGCAGACAAAAAGAAAATAAGTGGAGAAACGCCTGTTTATACAGAAACCGGCGAGTTAGTCACTGATTTACAGGAAATTCAGGAAACCGTGTTAATGGAGATTATGCGTGAAATTGAAGCTGAGGTTAATGCAGGTCCGGGAAGGTTGGGAACCGCCGGAATAAATGACTGTCTTGGCTATGCTACAACGTTACGCCGTATGATCGTGGCTTTTGGTGATGACCCTCAAGGATTAGTTGGACGAACCTGGGTGCATCAGACAAATCCGAAAGGAGCCGATTTCCCTTACCATGCAGCTACTGTAGTAGCACAGGATGGAGCCGATGCAGTTACACTTGAAGCACATGCCGGACAAGATATTACGGTTCCTGTATTTCATATCAGGCATGGAGGAAAAGCAGGTTTTGAGGAGGCAAATAAAGCTTCTGCTCCGGGCAAATATCAGGATGAAGCCCACGAAATGGATCGGGAAGCCATTGATGGCATTATGGACAAAATTGAAATGCTGAAGATGGGGTGGGCTGATGTCAATTCAAGATCAGACAAATCCAATGTTTATGCTACCGGAGAGGACACAGTTCCTACCCCAGAGCATGTGCCTGCTCAGCAACCTCAGCCACAACCAGAATCTTCCGGAATAGGGAAATGGGTATTGATTGGAAGTTTGATAACCGCTGTTATAGGTGGGTTGATAGTTTTAGGTAATTCTGGATCTAAATAAAATCAAAAATGAGATTAAAATACTTTACAAGTGTAATCATGTTATTGGCACTATTGGGTTGTACCGATAACTCTATTGATAAGGGGTTAACTGAACATAGGTCAACAAAAGAACCTTCAAATAATTCAATAGTAAATCATTTCTCTGACCCCAGGCTGTCCTCATCTTTAATAACCAAAATCGGTTTTGAGTCAGGAACTAATTATGTGTCTTCAGGATCGAATTGTAATTGCGATTGGATTAAAAACCCATACGATGGAAACGTTTATAGAATTGTAAAAGAAGGACCTGAAAACAAAGTTACTAATTGGATCTCACTAAGCATGTCCTCAGAAGGGTCAAGAGGATTCGGGGTCAGGCTTTGGGATATAGAGTCACATGAATCAAAGACCAGAGTTGAGTTTGAATTATCAAACGGAACTAATTTCCCTCAACATATGCAAGATTTCAGGTTTTATGGATTCTCTGTTTTTATTCACCCACAATCAGATGACATTATAAAGCCAACAACTTTTATGCAGGCATGGCAAAATCATGATGTTTCCTATTCACGGTATCCGCCATTAAGCTTACAATTCAAATCAGGATCAGATTACAAGTGGAGTGTACTTACCTCTACAGGAGGTAGTGCCCCAACAGACCGTCCGGGTAATAGATCCACGATATTTACCTCCAAGAATGGTTTGGAGAAAGGAAGATGGTATCGTTTTGTAGTAGGGTTCAAGCCCAGTGTTGACAATTCTGGCGCTGTTAAAATATGGTTAGACGGTACATATCAGGTAGGTCAAACCCACCAAAGAAATTTTGGTTATCCTCCTGTTGGTGAAAAAGGAACTCCAGGTGCTATACTTGATGAGTTTCAGGTCAGAGTTGGTGCATATAGGGGCAGATTGCCTGAAACTAATCCTCCTACATATCTTGGGGAGACAATAATAGTTTTTGACGACTTAAAATTAGGAATGGATTATCAGGCTGTTTATTGATTGCTATCTTCACATAATTTAATCAATATGCTTGTTCTCGTTCTTCCCGGAGACATCATAGCCTCTTTTCAATAATCCTATTGTTCCCTTGGTGCTATTGTATTACATTGTAGTACAATTAAATGTTTAGAGTCATGGATACAACATTATCAATTCGCATCGATAAAGATTTGGAATCATTGCTTAATCAAGTAGCTAAGCGAACAGGTCGTCCCAAAAGTGAATTAGTCAGAGAAGCATTACGCCGACAACTATCCATTGAATCATTCCAGCAAGTTCGAAATCGGATCTTACCCTTTGCTGAATCACAGGGACTTTTAACTGATGAAGATGTTTGGCGTGAAATTTCATGAAGGTTTTTGCCGATACCAATTTCTTAGTTAGTGCTTTTGCTACCCGTGGTTTAAGTGCAGATGTTTTTCAAGTAATTCTTGCCGAGCATCAAATAATGACTGGAGAGTTTGTTTTAACAGAATTACAAAGAGTATTAACAACCAAATTAAAAGTACCAGCAAAAATAGTCCGGGAAGCGGAACAACTACTCCGGCGACATCATATTGAGCCTGTTCCTGACCAACCATTAGAGATAAAAGTTCGTGATGAAGATGATAGATGGGTATTAGAATCTGCACTAAGAACTGGAGCTGAAGTTCTTATTACCGGAGATAAAGACCTTCTTGATATTTCAGAAAAAGTTACCGAATTAAAAATTGTATCTCCTAGAATGTTTTGGGAATTGATACAAAAATAAACGGGGGTTTTATCGAAGTGTGGACAAGAGGTGTAGATTCGATAGCCAGGGAAATGGTTCCTCACCAAGCAACTCATTATTTCAGCGTATTTGCCTCAATCTTACAATGCTCTCTTACGTCTTTTCTTGTTATCTTGGGCTACGCTTTAATCATGGCTTCAGAATTAAGAGGCCGCATTCCTGCAAAATTAATTTTATGATTTACGAATTTCTTAAACGGTCCCCTCAATTTGACGAAACAGTATTTGTAGCCCCCAGTGCTGATATTATCGGTGATGTTACCCTCGGCACCGAAAGCAGTGTTTGGTTTAACGTTACCATTCGGGGTGATGTAAATTACATCGAGATAGGAGACCGCAGTAATGTACAGGATAACACCTGCATTCATGTGATGAACCAAACCGGACCCACCGTTATTGGCAATGAGGTAACCATTGGCCATAATGCCATGATCCATGGTTGTACAATCAACGACCGTGTGTTGGTAGGTATTCATGCCACTGTACTTGATGAAGCGGTCATTGAGCCTGATGTCATTGTTGCTGCCGGCACTTTGGTTCCTCCCGGAAAAACCCTGGAAAGCGGATATATGTATATGGGTTCTCCTGCAAAGAAAATGCGGAAACTGACGGAGGAAGAGATTGCTTCAATTCCAGACTATGCCGGTAATTATATAAAGTACGCCCGGGCCTACAAGCAAACAGACACCTACGATGAAAACCCTTTTTACACTGCAAAACGTTGAACAATTATCAATTAAGAATGTTTCAATAATCAATGCATTCTTAATTGCCAATTGAATAATTCTTAACCGATGTCCGGATTATACCTTCATATCCCATTTTGCAAACAGGCCTGTTCCTATTGTGATTTCTATTTCGTTACAAGTCAGCAGTATAAACAACCTTTTGTGGATGAACTGATTAAGGAAATTCGTTCCAGGAAAGACACTCGCTTCGCTGCCGAAAAAGTGCGTACCATTTATTTTGGTGGGGGAACCCCTTCTTTATTGTCTGCCGGGCAGGTGCATCAAATACTGGAAGCTATTTCGGAAACCTTTCCCTTGGAACTGGAAGAGGTAACCTTCGAAATGAACCCCGATGATGTTACAGTAGACTATCTGAATGATTTAAAGAAAACGGGGATTAACCGGGCTAGTATGGGAGTGCAATCAACAGATCCTGATTTGCTAAATTTTATGCACCGTGCTCATACTTCTGAGGAAGCATTGCAGTGCCTTGAACTGCTCCATCTTTCTAAGTTTGAAGTTTTTACCGTAGATCTTATCTACGGAAATCCTGGTCAAACTATTACCTCTCTTGAGCGTGACCTGGATATTATTCTGGGGTATAATCCTCAGCATGTCTCAGCCTATTCACTTACAATTGAGCCCCGCACACGCCTGGGAAAACAAGTGGAATTGGGACGAATTGTACCTCCTGAAGACGACACCATAGCCACCCATTATGATGTGGTTGAAAAAACTCTTAGAGCCGCCGGCATCTTGCAATACGAGGTCAGTAATTTTGCCCGTCCCGGAGATGAAGCCATTCACAATTCCAATTACTGGGAGCATGCAAACTATCTTGGATTTGGCCCGGGGGCCCATTCCTTTTGGTGGGAGACATCGGGACGCGCCGGGAAAAGATGGAGTAATGAAAAGAAGCTGCGTTCCTATCTGAATGGTAGCTGGAACTCTCCCTATGCGGAAGAACTCCTGGAGTTGCCTGCACTGGCTGAAGAACGGCTTATGTTGGGTTTGAGAACCCGAAAAGGCATTTCCGAAGATACCCTGCAGGAAAAATATGAAGTTTCCTTTAGTCCGGCTCAAACAGAATACCTCCATCGCATGGAGCAACAAGGGAAAGTAATAACCGGCAATCGTATTCAGCTCACAACAAAGGGCTTAAAAATAGCAGACACTATCTTGCTTGACCTCCTGACCATATAAGTTAGCTTTTTATTCAGGTAGATGGACCGTACCTGTGCACTTGCACTTAGACTCTCAATACTGGCCTTGCTCGCCAGTACACCCGCCATCGGCAGGCTTTGAAAAGTAAAACCGGTAGTAATACCAGCTGTATTCAGTAGTTGTATCTCCTGAGCATTAAGCCCATCATCACCATAAAAAGTAACGATAACCTCAATGGGTTCTGTCATTGTATTCAATACGCCCTCAAGTTCAGGCCCGATAACAGCCTGCCTCATCGATAGTTGATAGCTACATATCGATAGTAATACAATTAGTAATCCTCTGTATAGCTTATAAAGCTTCATAAAAACCTGGACACGATCTGACGGTTGGACTTGCCCAGTATCTCCAAATCCTGCAACGTTCCGTCTCGATTGGCTAAAACACGGGGGGGCAAATCCACCCATCGGTCAGACGGACTTGGAGCCGTCAGACCGAGGAGGTAGCAACGACTCGAACAAAGTCTGCAAATCGCCCCGGTAACTGTGCTCCCACAAAAAATCAAGTGCCATCGCGAGGAGCGCACACGCCTTGGAGGCTTGGAAGGGGACCTGATGGCAGGCAAGGCCCACCAGTCTGCCTTGCTGGTCCTCACCGATCGTGCAAGGTGCTCACCCGACTGAGGAAGGTTACCAGCCGCCGGGCCGATCACACCGAAACAGCTATTGAGCAGATGCTGGGAAAGATTCCGAAAGCGTTTATTAAAACCCTGACGCTCGATAATGATAAGGCCTTTGCCAACCACCAGGCAATCACCGGCAAATTAGACGCCGATGTGTACTTTACCCGCCCTTATATCTCACAGGATAAAGGCATGGTGGAAAACAGAATTGGAGTGACCCTCCAGTTCTTTCCTAAGGGTCCGGATCTGCGGGAAGTATCGGAGCAACGCATTAAAACCGTCGAACGACACATCAACAATATACCTGGAGGAGAGGAGCAGCTATGGAAAGGATGTTCTCACATCAAAAAAAGAAGAGAAGCAAGCAAGATTATTATGGCATAGATAGTCCTGCCGGTTTGTATAAAGGCGTATAGGTATTACTGATTAGCGATGGCTTCGTACCTCTTGGCAAAGCGATTATATTCGTCTGCCTTATCTGATTTTTGATGATAGCTATATGCTTTGGCTACCTTTCTTGAGGCTTCGGCTAACCGCTTATAATCCTCAGAGGTGGGAGATTCAGTGTTTTCTAATTCAGGAATATGCAATGCCCGCCACGCAAATACTATGTCAGGATCATCTTCAAGGGTTTTATTCTCGGCAAAGACAAGAGGCCAGAATTCGGGTTGTCCATACATTTTTTCCGCAATATCCCAATACCATTCGCTGCTTGCCGGCCGATATACTGCTTGATACGTTGCCCCCTCAGCCGGGAGTTCTTCAACGTCTGCCCCTGCCGAAGACACTCCTGCGCTAGCCTGTTGGGATGATGCAGCTGAAGAGGAAGCCGCCGCTGACTGCTTTGTATCTGACTCTGTTTCAACCGGTTCCCTGTCATCTTCTTGTACCGGTTGTTCCGTAGCGGGAGAATGTGTTTCTGCTGTAGTATTTGAACGGTTGGGGAAAAGACTATCTTTAAAAAACCATCCTGCAGCAACTCCCCCTATCAACACCAGCAGAATAACCAGATATACCAAGCCGGCTTGTGAGCTTTTATCGGTTCGCGGGGCAGGTCGTCGTGACGGGGTAGCAGGTACCGATGCTTTTGAAACCTGTTTCTCCTCTTCTGGCACAGTTTTGTCTTCTGCAGTCGTTTCTGTTTCCTGGAATTCTTTTTGGTTGTTTACACCGGTATTTTCGGTGGTCTCGGCATCGGTACCCTCTTCTATTATCCGTGGCTCAAAATGAGCATAAGGTTCATTTACTCTTTCTTTCAATGCTTTATAAGCACTAAAGGTTAGCCGTTTATGAGCAGGAATTATGATGGGATCTCCCGTCTGTGGATTTACCCCTTCCCGCTCAGCCACTTCCTTCACCGAGAAACTTCCAAATTTAGTAATCGACGAGCTGCCGTTTTCTTTTAAGTCTTCTTTTACAAGCTCTATAAGCTGCTTTATAAACTCATCACTCTTCTGCTTGGTGGTGTCCACTTTTAGAGCAAGAGCTTCAGCTATTTCGTTGTAGGTAACTTTCTCGCTCATGCCTCTTCCTCATTGATTTCATCCCGAATTACAGTACTCTGACTAAAATGAACCACTCGCTTGGGCGGCAACATCATCATTTTTTTGTAGTGAGGATTATAGGATTTATGCTCTTTTCGCACTTCGGAGTGGAAACTGCCAAGACCGGGAAGAGTAAAACCTTTATTATTAGACAATAGATGAGTGAGGCCTTTCACAAAGGCAGTATACATTTTATCGGCCTCTGCCTGCGTAATATCCAGCTGAGTGGCAAGCTCACGTAATGCTTCTGTTTTAGTCATTTTCCTCGTTTTCGAATCAATATTGCTTGAATAAATACTAAAACAAGCAAATAATCAATTTTACTTACAACAACAGAAAACAATAAAAAGGCCGTGAGAGTTTATCCCCACGGCCGGTAACGGAATTGATCAACAAACTCTTGATCTTTGCTTTTTCCACTTAAGAGTGCGTAAATGAGTATAGATTGGATTGGATATAATTGAATAAAGATGAGTCTTGTCTGCAGACAGTAGATTACGAACTACATCCAATTGGGATATGCTGTTCAGTACAGATCAAACTATTTAATCAGGGTCATCTTTTTAACCCTAACCCTATCACCTGTCTGCAGCCGGTATAGATAGATTCCCGAAGCCAGGTTTCGAGCTGAAAAGGGCACCTTATGATGGCCAAAGGGCATGCTCTCATTCTTCAATGTTCGCACTTTACGACCAGTTATATCATATACTTCAAGCAATACATGAGATATATTATCCAGTTCAAATTCAATATTGGTAGTAGGGTTAAAAGGATTGGGATAATTTTGATATAGCACCAATTGCTCCGGACGCGCCTGATATAAAGGATCCGTAATTTTAAACCGCTTTTCGTTTGTTCCCAGCAATAATTCTGTTTCTCCGAGGATACTATTCATACTGTAATTTGCTACTACAATACCCATTTTATCAATGTCCTGCCAGTGATGGTCTTCTAAAGGCAGATAGACCTGTCCTTTATTCTCCCCGGTTACTATATATTCGCGAATTTCGCCGGTTTTGGTATAAATCAAAACTCCTAACCCTACCTGCGTACTGTCAAAATTCACGGCTAAGTCGATAATACCCCTGTTACTGATGTTTGGGCTAATTTCAAAATAATGGGCAGCCAGTTTATGAGTGTGAGAAATAGAATCCGGTTCGGAAGGGACCCAACTATACTTGCCTCTTAGTGTAGAAGTAGGGTAAAATTCCTTCTCCTCAAATCCATATTCAGAATCACCTGCTCGCACACCCGAGGCAAAATGCCAGAGATGGTTTTGCACAAAAGATTCCCCAAAGCTCGTATTGTAGGAAGGTAATTCTATTTCCAGTGCTTTCTCAATTCCAAGCGATGTATTTTGATGAATGCGATCCCAGACGTCAGTCCAAATCTCCATGCCATACGCTTCTGCATAGTGTAACATCCAGGTAATATGATTATAGCCATTGCCGGGAATACTTTTCTGAGGATTCCCAAATACTGACTGAGAGCTGGGTTGACTCGAACTCAGGGTCACTTTTATATAATTGTAATAGTCATTTACATTATCATATACGATTTCCTCCATTAAGGTAGCATCTATCTCTCCCCAAACAACAGAACCTGAAGGCCCCGAAAACCTGTTTGTAAGGTATTGAATGGCATGCTTCAGCTCGTGAGCTACGGTAACTTTAATAGCGCCCCTTTGATTTCCCTGGGGATCCGTGTTGCCAGGGAAACCAACCAAAAAATTGTTGTGTACATATATTTCAGTTTCAGCCCCTCCTCCACTTGCTTGATTAGTACGCCCGTAGTACCCAGCTCCTAAACTGGATAGGTATACATTATATGTACTTCCCGGGGGGACCGGGTCCCTAAAGCCCAGCGCTAATACTTCATGCCTGTATGATGAGTCGGCCGCCTGCCCCACCCACTCAACATAATCCGGTACATCATTCAAATTCTCATCCCCATCCGGCACAGCATTCTCCCCACTTGTATCATAATGTATTGCAAATTTACCGGAAGCTGAATAGTAGACCTCCTGGCTGGCACGCTGGGTTTGCGCAGCATATGCTTCAATCTTTTGCAGAGCTTCGTTAGAAAGTTCATGCCGATGCCGTTCAAGCATCATATAAGCAGGAGTAAGGCATTTTACGGGTGGCAGATGCTGATGAGCAGATGAAGATAGATCTGTATTATAGGCCAACTCAAATTGTTCAAGAATGGCGGTTTCTGCACTTATTTCATTTTGCTCATACGCCATAAGAATATCCGCCTGCCCTCTGGACTGAGCTACTGCAAAGGAAGCTCCCACTATACAAATACAGATCGCAACACAAAATATTGATAGCCATTTGATCATAGCCAGAGAACTTACTCCTTGCATAGATTTTCCTTAACTTAGGGTTTCGATTTTAAACAACGCAATCAACTCATATTTCTTACAAACTAAAATTAAAATGTTTCAGGTAATACTCTACTATAATTTTCACAAAATCAACGAACCGGCTCGTTTTTGTAAACAACACAAAAAATTTTGTGAAGATTTAGGTTTAAAAGGACGAATTTATATCTCTGAAGAAGGTATTAACGGAACAGCAGGGGGTACTGAAGAACAAATTAAAAAGTACAAGGAGTACCTGTGGTCGATTCCTGGTTTTGAAGATACTGAATTTAAGCAGGATGAAGCAGATCAAATTCCCTTTGCCAAGCTCATATGTAAAGTAAGAGATGAGATTGTGGCTCTTCATAAAGAAGATGTAGATCCGGACCATGGTGGAAACTACCTCTCTCCGGCTGAATGGCGCAATGTTATGGAATCGAACGAAGATTACGTAATGATTGACGTGCGTAACAATTATGAGTCGAAAATAGGGCATTTTGAAGGGGCTTTGACACCCGACCTCAAATACTTTTATGATTTTCCTGAATGGCTGGAAGAAGCCGATATTCCCAAAGACAAAAAAGTACTGATGTATTGCACCGGTGGTATCCGTTGCGAAAAATTTTCAGTATTGATGAAAGAAGAGGGATGGGAAGATGTCAACCAACTGCATGGCGGCATTCTGAAATATGCCCAAGAAGAAGACGGTGAGCACTTTGAAGGAAAGTGTTTTGTTTTTGACGACCGCCTGGTGGTTCCGGTAAATCCCAACGACCTGGAGCCTATTGCTGAATGTGAGATCACCGGGAAACCTGCTGACTCTTATATCAACTGTGCAAATATGAAGTGCAACAAACTCTTTGTTTGCTCAGAAGAAGGAGCACAAATTATGGCAGGATGCTGTTCTGAAGAATGTAAAGAAAGTGAATACAAGCGGCCTTTCGACCCTGAACATGCATTCCGGCCATTCCGAAAATGGTATAATTATTTTGGAGAGGATTTTAAGGAACGAGAGCTCGAAGAAGAAAGAAGTAAAGCCTCATAACTTATAGGTTGTATGAGCTTGGCAATCAATCTTCATGTTCCATTAAGGAGCATCCTTGTAGATGTTCGACCATTCATTGCCCACATCTTAATCGTGCTTTTTTGTACGCCCCACTGATTGGGCAGCAAGTCCTCCATTGATCTTTTCAGTCTTCAGCGAAGCGGACAACGGGAACACTCGTTTTCAACGCTGTCATCCCGAATGCCCCACCATAGCTATAGGCATCGGTAGTAGCACAGAGGAGGATACTTACCCAATTAGTGTGTCTGGAGGTCTTGCTAGTGTAGGTTAACAACGTACTTATTTTTTGAGTTAGTTGGTAGCTGGCTCAGGCGGAAAAAGATTCGTATCGTATTTAATTGGGTATTTTTCTTCGGTAGCACCGCTTGTCCATGGCTACATGCCCTAACAAGGTGATTCCGCATCTTCTCCCGATCAAATCGGGATGCGTGCGGGAAACCCCCGTCATCCCCCGTAGTTTGGATAGGTGAACCCCGCCCGATATCTTGGTTCATTGTTTAAGGGGGGCAAATCGCCGGTATTTTCCTCGCCATTTCTCACAGCCCCCTGCCAGCGCCGCCAAACCTACACAAGAAGACTTTTTTATGCTACCGGAAGACACATTTTTCTGGGAAGTACCACACAGAGGGATCTCAAACCTTGCACTACCTGCTCTTTTGTTTGTTTGAGACCCTTTGCGATACTATTTTTATCCTCCAATAGATAATTTTACGCTCAGGGTGACAGCTTTAGTTGTTGGATAGTCTTCAAGTCTAAGTAGTGAATCCTTCAAGGTAAAACAGTCCCAGCCCAACCTTAGGAAACAACCATCGGTTTTACCATTCTGAGTTCTCGGGGACTTAGGTTTGTATTTGGTGGTATCAGTAGCCCGGATATTCCTTTAAGAACTTTGACTGGAGGGATACTTTTGTATTCTTCTGGTTTATTTCAAGTTCAGACTAAACCATTTTCATGTTCAAACATCAAAGTTTAACCATGTAACAACTGTTCTCGTTGAAATCCACAATTATTCACTTCTGAGGGAGCGTGCTGGATTGGTATAAGCCAACCGCCATGTTTGAGAACCAATGGTAATCAGCGCAACGACAAACAAAATTCCAATACCTAATAAAAACGTGCCCGGACTAATTTCCACCTGGTAGTGGTAAGTAGATAAAAATTGATCCCCCACCAGATAACCTCCGGGAATACCAATGAAAGCGGCCAATAATAACAGGAAAGCAAATTCTTTGGATAGCAATGTGATAAGCCCACTCACTTTCGCCCCCAGCACTTTTCGAATTCCTATTTCCTTAGTCCGTATTTCTACGGTGTAAGTAACTATCCCCAACAACCCAAGAGCTGCTATAACCAGGGCAATTAATGAATAGAACCCCATGGAAAGCATATCCCGCGTATTAGCATGACTCCTATAGAGGTGCTCGCTAACGCTGGTATATTTAAATGGAAGCTCCGGTACCATACTTTTCCATGTATTTTGAAGCTTCAGAATGACATTTTCTGACTTGGATGAAGCAAGCTTTACATTCAGAAAATTTAGGTGCTCAGGATTGTATCGCAACATCATTGGTCTTATGGGAACTGTTAGAGATTCAAAATTAAAATCCCTCAATACCCCAGCTATTTCTGCTTGCAGCGAATCTTGTATCCAAACACTTTCCCCAATAGCTTCGGCCGGATTTTCCCAGTCAAACACTTCAACAAATTGCTCATTTACTATTATATATTGTGTGCTCGTTCCCGTTTTGTTAGTAGGAAAATTTGTCCCTGCAATAAGTGTCAATTCCATATTATCTATGAGATTTTTATCTGCATAAAAATAATCTGTTGTTATAGCTTCTTTGTCTCGATTTTTCTGTACATCAGCCCCATAGGTAAAAAGTCCGAAACGGTTTGAAATTCCAGAAACCTGTTGTACTCCGGGAATACGAGACACCTCCTGTTTAACCAGATTTGCATCAACCCCCTGTAAGTCTATGTCAATAATATTTTCTGTTGCAAAACCATAATCACTGGTGGCCATAAACTGCATTTGCTGATAAATAATGGCCGTACTGACCAACAGGGCCACCGATACTGAAAACTGTATTACCACCAATGATTTTCTCAGCTTCAAACCCTTGAGGAGGCTGATATTCTTTACTTTTTTAAGTGCATTAACCGGAGAAACCGATGTTAATAAAAGTGCCGGAAGCAGGCCTGCTATTATTCCTACTAAAACTACAAATATGGCCATGTATCCAACCAAAACTGCATCTGGGGTAATGCTACGAACCTCTTCAATTAGGTTAACGGGAAGAGGTAAAAAAGGGAGTAAAGCATACGCAAAAATAAAAGCTCCACCAGCGGTTAATGTAGATTGAATAATAAAAGGACGGATCATTTGCCAGCGGGTGGCTCCTGTTACTTGATAAATTCCTACTTCTACCGATCGTTTAAGGGCCCGCGCTATTGATAGATTGGTATAATTAAAGCATGCCATTAACAAGATAATAAGGGCCACTGCGCTTGTAGTTAGTAAATGAGACAGTGGACGGGTTTTACCTGCCCCAATATCATAATACAAACCTTCACCTGGTGATATTTTCCCCAGCGTTTGAACATCAAAGGTCATTCCCTTTTCGTATTCTTCGAAAAATATCTGTGGCTGTATGTGTGCTGTAAGAGTATCCAGGTGTTGTTGAATAAATGGTTTGGCTACACCGACCTTGGTAAGTACATAGGTGTATGTTCCCCGGGTGTTCCAATCAGCTAATTGTTCTTCAACCATCAGGGGGGAAGCTTCTATGGTATTCAGGGAAACTAACACATCAAATTGCAGGTGGGTTTGATCCATTTGAGGCTTGAGAACTCCCGTAATTGTTAGATCCCCCACTTCCGGAATGTGAAAATTTTCCCCAACAGGATCTTGATCTTCAAAAAACCGGTAAGCCGTTTTATCTGTTAGAATAACAGAATGCGGTTTCTCCAGGGCAGATGAGCCATCCCCAGACTGCAGCTCAAACCCAAAAACCTCAAAAAAATCAGACGTGGTAAACACTCCGCTCACGCGTAGTTTCTTGCCTGCTGAAATGGCTTTTTCGGAAATACTTTTATACACAGGAACGGCCTTTTCAACAAACTCGTAGTTCTTTTCCAGGTTATCAGCCAGTGGTAAGGGAGTAGTTGCAAGACGCATGGAAGTACCATTGACATAGTCTAATTGACTTATAATCCTGAACGTCTGACCTGGTTTGGGGTGGAAATCATCAAACTGAAACTGATTATTGACAATCATTATAGCAGGTATACAAAAAGAAATACCAAGTGCCAGCCCCAGAATGGTAATTACAGAAAAGAACTTGTGCCGAATGATATTTCTGAAAGCAATTTTGAGATGCTGGTAAAACATATAACAACCTTAATTCCAGTTATTTATCCTCTTTTTGTGATCGCAAATTTTATGCCACCTGCTATCCATAGCAAAACAAACCGGTAATAGGCTGATAGGTGTTCGTGTATGAACAGTCATTGTTCAGTAGAGAACACCTTTTGCATTGAATAGCCGCTCAAAAGTCCCGAATCACCCTTCCAAAAAAGCAGCCGCTATTCTTGCAAATTGTTTAGGTTTATCCAGAAAAGCGTAATGTCCCGCATCTTCAATAATCACCAGGGCTGCACCTTCAATCCCCTCTTCGATACGTTTGCCCTGATATACCGGGGTAGCATCATCATTCCTTCCCCATAACAGTAACACTTCATGGGGTATGTGAGGGAGGCAGGGTTCAAGGTGCTCGGTTACCGATTTCACGAAGGTCTGACGCATTACCCCAGAGAGCTTGCTGTAATCACTGGATCCCAGGCTTTTCCATAAATTGGTTTTCCTTAGTTTATTTAATGCTTTATCTCTCAGCGGTTGCGGGAGCATCATAAAGGGAGCCTTGAGTAGTTTGGCGGTATACTTTCGCACATAGAACCTGAACGAACGCTTGGGCTTCATCCCCGCTCCCCCGGTAATTAATACTTTTTGAATATGCTTTTTGCCAAATTCCCGGCTACACATTTTTAAAGTGATACGTCCTCCAAAAGAATGAACCAACACATCCGCTCCTTCCAATTCGTAATGCTCAATAAAAGCTTGTACTGCATCTGCATAGTCATCAATACTCCACGCCTTGGGAGGTTCATCAGACCCTCCAAAACCGGGCAAATCCAATACATAGCAGGTTCTGAGGTGCGCCAGGTGTTTGGCAACGGGCATCATCACCCGACTACTGCTTCCCCATCCATGAAGAACAACAAGGGGGCTCCCTTCCCCCACTTTGTGGTACCTGATGCGGGAATTGGCATAAGTAAAAGTAAGTGGTTCAGACATATTGGATATATTTTGCGAAGATCCTCTTGGTACAATGAAATATAAATTTCAGGAGAAGATAGCATAAAAGAGTATGGCCATGAAAGTCTCTCTAAAAAAGTTTGTAAGGATAAAGAGCTCTACAACTCTAACCATTGAACACAAACCGGGATCCCTCCCGGACCGCGAACATTAAACTATCTCTTATTTAGCTAATCAGCTGGTATGAAATTCAATCTGAATAACTTTAAACGAAAACGGTTTTTCTGGATAGATAAACTTCAGATCTCCGCCAAAGAGCGCAAGGCAGTTTCCTCGCTACTGGGATTACTCTGCCTTTTATTGCTTGGGAACCTTTTTGTTCGGCAGAAACTTAACTATAGCCAGGAAGTGTATAATTCGATCATTGCAGAATTTGAACACAGAACGGCCTTAATTGAACAACAAAAAGCTAAAACTGAACAAAAATATAATCCTGTTCTAACAGTTAAAGAAGCCGATAAGCCGGTTGATGAATCTACAGAAAAGCCTCAGCTAAGTTCAACAAATGAGTCCATGAACAAACCGGAAGCGGTTGCTGAACGGATAAATATAAACACAGCCACATCAGAACAGTTACAAACTTTAAAAGGGATTGGCGTTACATATGCCCAGCGGATTATTAACTACAGAGAATCTAAGGGTGGTTTTAAAGCTATTGAGGAACTTCTGAAGGTGAAAGGCATAGGAAAAAAACGACTGGATAATATCAGACCATTTGTCAAACTTTAGTGAGATAAAAAAAGGAGCTCATGCCAAAAATTTTATGGGCAGATGATGAAATAGAACATCTGCAATCACACATCATTTTTTTAGAAAAAAAAGGATTTGAAATCACACCGGTTTCCAATGGGGAAGATGCGGTGAGCATGATCGCCAAGAATGTTTACGACATGGTGTTTCTGGATGAACAGATGCCTGGCATGGACGGATTGGCTACCCTGGAAAAAATTAAAAACCTCCAGCCTTCCCTGCCGGTGGTAATGATTACCAAAAGTGAGGAGGAGTCTATTATGGAGGATGCCATTGGCTCCAAAATATCTGATTATCTCATCAAACCCGTAAATCCCAATCAGATTTTGCTGACAACCAAACGTTTGTTGGAGAGAGGACGCTTGCAAACTCAGAAATCCGCCCAAACCTATCTCCGGCAATTCAATGAAATATCTTCCCGTATTCATCCCGGTACGCATTGGAAAGAATGGATTGAGATATATAAAAAACTTACCCAATGGCAGATTGACCTGGGCAGCGGTGATGATGGGCTTATCCAGGTACTGGATGATCAGGTCGAACAGGCAAATAAAGAATTTGGAAAGTTTATTGAACAGGAATATCACGGCTGGGTAAATAAAGACAAGGAGTCGGGCCGGCCAAACCTCTCTCCCGATATTATCGGTGATTATGTGATGCCCCTGGTTCAAAAGGATGAGAATGTAATGTTCTTCCTTATCGACTGCATGCGGTACGATCAATGGTTGGTATTTGAACCGATCCTCTCGAACTATTTTTCGATTGATACCGACTTTTATTATTCCATATTGCCTACGGCAACCCCTTATTCCCGGAACTCCATTTTCTCGGGTTTGTATCCGCTTGAGATTGAACAAATGTATCCTCAACTCTGGAAAATGGGACAGGATGAAACCTCGCTGAACCGCCATGAAGAGGAGCTGTTGCAAAAACTACTCAACCGCAGTAAAATCGATATCAATTTCAAATATGAAAAAATACTGAATGCCCACGAGGGCAGGCGGGTAGCTGATAAAATTCAAAGCTTTGCTCAGTCAAAACTTGCCACCTTTGTATTTAACTTTGTGGATACCCTGGTGCACTCCCGCTCAGATTCAGATGTGATTAAAGAGCTGGCGCCGGATGTGTCGGCCTTCCGCTCTATTACCGAAGCCTGGTTTCAGCACTCATCTCTGTTGCAAATGTTTAAGGGGCTGGCAGAAGAGGATGTTACCCTGGTTATCACTACTGATCATGGCTCAGTACGCTCACTGCGGGATACCAAGGTATTTGGTGATAAAGATACGGCCACCAATCTCCGCTATAAATACGGACGCAATCTCAAAGCTGATGAAGCTAATGCCGTTTTCTTCATCGATAAACCCGAAAATTACAAACTACCTCAAGGCGGCTTGATCAATAACTATATGATAGCCAAAGAAGACTATTATTTTGTCTATCCCACCAATTATCACAAATACCAAAACCGGTACAAAGATACTTTCCAACATGGCGGCGCTTCAATGGAAGAAATGATTTTGCCGGTGGCCACCTTAAGACCTAAATAAGGTGCAGGAGATCATCAGTACATCCGTTGAAGAAACTCTGCAAGCAGGATTTCGATTTGCTAAGCAACTAAAACCAGGGGCTGTTGTTTGCCTTAAAGGCGATTTGGGAGCAGGTAAAACCTATTTCGTTAAGGGAGTTAGTTTATTTTTTGGTATTCCACCTGAAAAAGTCAGTTCTCCCACTTATACTTTAATTCATGAATATTCAGGCGATCTTCCCGTCTACCATTTTGATTGTTATCGGTTGAAATCGGAAACGGAAGCCCTTGAAATAGGAGCTGAAGAATACTTCTATGGAGACGGCATTTCACTTGTCGAATGGCCCGAAAAAATTAAAAGCCTGATCCCTGAAGAAGCCATATGGATTGAGATTTACCATCTTCCGAATGAGGACGATAACCATAGAAAAATTATCATTCATCAGTAAGTATTGTAATGTCACTGGCCAATAAACGCAGACTTTCGTACCGGCTGGATTTACTTCCGGTCATCCTGCCGTTTCACCGGCGTGCAAAGAATGTGCTTAAAATAGGCGACTTGGTGTACTATGGTCCACAACCAGAATATTATGGAATTGGCGAAGTCGTACAAACTTCTGAAAAAGTATGTGTGGTAGACTTCCGGGGAACCGGGCTGCTGGGGATCCATAAAGATGAAATGCTTTCCAATTACCTGATTCCCATCCACAGATTGAACTTGTCCAAAGTGCTCAAGTCAAAATAACCGCTTTTCCTCTCCCGGCTTAATCCGGATTATTCACCAAGAAATTTAATCGTACGCAAGGCGAAGTGGAAATGGGAACGGAAAGGTACTGTGGTACCCTGAGTACCCCAATTTTCACTTGAACGCAGCGTACGGGGAAATTTCGCCGCCTAATCCGTACCTCAAAATTGGCTATTACATAAAGCAATTCACCGATAATATATTCAAGTATATAGATCGTCATTTTGCATCCATTCGTGAATAATTCGGGTTAATTAGCGATACCTCAACCATTTTCGGTAATTACCGCTTTGGCTTTCATAATGATGCCTTGCCTTCTTACCTTTGCGGGCGGATCTTCTAATTGAATCAGAAACACCAGTACATGGATTATATCATCGACGGCATTATAACAGGCGTAGCTCAAACCGGGGGGCTCGAATGGATAGCTGTTATTGCCGGCCTCATGAGCGTCTGGTTTTCTATGAAAGAAAATATCCTGGTATACCCCACGGGTATTGTTAGTGTGGTGATTTATGTGTACCTGGCTTTTCAATACCAGCTCTATGCCGACATGGGGGTAAATGCCTACTATTTTGTGATGAGTGTATATGGCTGGTACCATTGGAAGGATACCGATGGAGCACGTGAACAGATTCCGGTTACCATTAATGACTTACGCGAAAACCTGATTTCTGTAGCCATATTGCTTGGCTCTTATGGCATACTCGCTTTTGTACTGCTCAACCTCACCGACAGTGATGTGCCTTTATGGGACGCTACCACTACGGCTTTTGCCATCCTGGGGATGTGGCTGATGGCCCGCAAAAAGCTGGAAAACTGGGTAGCCTGGATCATTACAGACCTCATTTCTGTTCCGCTCTACTTTTATAAGGGATTGGTACTTACCAGCTTTCAATTTTTCATCTTTACTATTATGGCAGTGGCGGGTTTAATTGCCTGGTGGAAATCCTACAAGCTGGCTGAAAAAGAAATAGTATCGAAATTGTAGAACATGCGCCTCTTGCCCTTACTCTCCACGGCCGATAAATACCACCAGGTCTCCATCCCCTACTTTTATTGAAAAGGAAGGTTCTACGGTTTCATTTAATGTACTCACCCGTTCTCCGGTAACCAGATATTCATCCGTTAAGGGGTATTTCAATCCTTTAGTTGTAATACCCTCTGCTCTTCCCGAAAGTGGAAACAGGGAAACAGTTGTTCCCTTCCGAGCCTCGCCCCGGTACGAAGATGTCACCATTATGCATTGTTGATCCTTATCCTTAAATACCAGCGAATCAAAAGAAGTGTCAAACTGCTTAAGCACTGAGAGATTAGTCAGGCTGTGATCCATGCGTATGCCAAAAGCTCCAAGCACCGTACAGGTGGTTACTTCCTGTTCTAAAGCCAACCCCAGTGCTTTATGTAAATCGTTGGTATCCTGGTCGGGGTCATGTATAAGTTCAAAAGATATCGTATCGGGCCGGCGAAAGCTGTCCATGTCTCCAATTACAAAATCCGGAATTATATCCTGTTCCAGGAGGATATTTCCTCCCCCATCGGCACCAATAACCAGATCAGCCTGCTTCAATTCAGCCAGCAGAAGCTGCTCGGGAGGAGGGAAACCGTTACAAATAATAAGTGCGTGCATTTATATAATGCTTAAGTGAATGTTTAAAAAGTATATTTGTTCCTGTTCAAAAATAAGTGTATTTGTGTCAATCTTCGCCTTATTTTCAATCTTATGAAAAAATCTGACTTTAGAGTATTAGCTAAAAAAATATTATGCCACAAAAAGGTGGGCGTCTTTTCCCATGTACGCCCCGATGGCGATTGCATTGGCTCACAGATTGCCTTATGCCTGTGGCTTCAAAAAAACGGAGTTGAAGCCACAGCCTTTAATGAAGATACTATTCCGATAAACCTGGCCTGGCTGTGCAATTCCATCCCCATCACTTCAACAAAAGGGGAAGATATGGACTCCTTCGATGCTTTTGTTTTTGTGGATGGCAATGCACTTTTCCGCTTTGGAGATACTGCAGGAAGCCTCAATGAAACAGGGAAACCACTGTATATGATTGATCACCACCCTGATCCTGAAGCAGTATTTGATGCCTTCATCTCGCAAGAGGGCTATTCCTCTACCTGCGAATTAATCTTCAACTTATATGAAGCGCATGACATCACCCAGATTGATACTCCTGCCGCTAAAGCCATGTTTACGGGTATTGTAACGGATACCGCTTCCTTTCAATTCGACAGTGTAACCCCAGACACCCTGCGGGCAGGATCAGAACTGCTTAAACATGGAGATTTCAGTCCAAGCGAGGTTTCTCAAAAAATCTATTCAAACCGCCCGGCGCGTCAGCTGCGGCTGCTCAGTAAAGCGCTCGATACCATAGAGCTGCACTCGGATGGCAACTTTGCCTCTATCAGCATCACCCAAAAAATGATGGATGAAACAGGTACTACCAAAGAAGACACCGAGGGCTTCGTAGCCTATCCTCTGAGTATTCAGGGAGTGAAGGCATGTATCCTGGCACGGGAGGGAAAAGAGCGAACCAAGCTTAGCCTGCGCTCTAAAAGCGATGTTGATGTCAATCAATGGGCGCGCCAAATGAATGGCGGGGGCCATAAAAAAGCAGCCGGAGCGTGGCACAAAGGTACGGTTGAAGAGGCCATATCGGAAGCAGTTAAAATTGGAAATAAACAACTGTGATGTGTAGTCCTCTTTTTTTATCCTACAAATGTTAGCTTAAGTTAAAACCTACTGATGGACGAAGAAAAGTATACCCTGTTGGTTGTTGATGATGATGAAGCCATTCACCTGATGGTCAAATCACTCATGCGTGATGATTATGAACTTATACACGCCTACAACGCACAAGAAGGGATCGACGCGCTCTCGGAAAACCCGGTTCATTTCATCCTCACCGACATACACATGGAGGGGATGACGGGTATAGAGTTTCTGGAGTCGCTCACCAAGGATAAGGATAAGAAAGATATACCCGTACTGGTTATGACCAGCTTACCCACCCAGGAAAAAGAGCAGACAGCGTTGGATTTTGGCGCTGCTGATTTTATTAAGAAAGAGCTTTTTTATGAAAACCTTGAAGCCGTGGCCGAACGTATCCGTGCCAAGCTGGTAAGTAATATAACGGTACCGGACCTGCCTGAAGAGCTTAAGCTCAGCCGTAAAGAGATTTCCCGAAAAATGCTTTTTGAAGTAGCCAATGGGGATTTCCTGTCCGCCTCTCAGGTTCTGTTTCGGGAATTGGGAAGTCAGTTAAATCTCGACCATCTTTCGTTCTGGGTTCTCAACAACGATAAGGTACATATGATCCTGGCAAACGGTGTTCAGCCTCCTGCTTCCTATGGACCTGAAGAATTTAAGAAAGAACCTGATTTTGATACTCTCACAGACAAGAAACGCCCTTATATGACCAATCATATATTTAAAGAGGGTGAACCTGGCATATTGAAAGACCTCTCCAGGGAAGAGGGGCTGGCGGCAGAGATAGGAATTCCTCTTTTTGCTCTCACAGAAAAAGAGTACATCAACAACAAGATGAAAATCCCTCCCACAACTCCTTTATTCGGGTATATTTTTCTGAAGCGAAAAAAATTGTTTTCAACCAAAGAATATAAACTGACAACGGTTATGGTTATGCAGTTGGGAACCATACTCTGGAGGCTATACAAAAACATGTAAGCAGAAAACGGACAATTAGTGGAGAAGAGCATACGTTAAACCGCCACCACAGAGAAACAAGAGCTCGACCTGCTACACAACAAGTAAACCTTTTGTAATATTGTCCTTACCAAGTTTCAAACGATATTTTATGATGAATAAAGCCACTTTTCTATTCCTCACTCTTTTGTTATTGGCTGGATGTACGGATGCGGAGCAGTTACCAAATTTAGCTGAGGAATCTCCCTCTTCAGCTACCAATACTCCCGATACTGCCTATACTGAACCTCCACTCAAACCTCTTTCTCCTGGTGATACCAACACATCAACACAAACAACTTCAATTAATAAAAGCCGAACCAATGCTATTACCACAGCAGTTGAAAAAGCAAATTCAGCTATTGTAAGCATCACGGTTACGGAGGTGGAACGAGGTTACTCTCCCCGTTTAGATCCATTCTATTTCCGGTATTTCAACATGCCTACGGAGCGCGAAGTGCAAAGTATGGGCTCGGGCTTTATTATCAGTGAAGATGGATTGATAGTAACCAATGAGCATGTGGCCAGCAAAAGCTCTAAAGAAATTATGGTGGCCCTGGCCGACGGCAACCAGTATGAAGCTGAGCTAATAGGATCTGACGAACTGGCCGACCTCTCACTCCTTAAAATCAAGAATGAAAGCCGCACCTATCCCCATATTACTTTTTCCGACTCTGACCAGATTATGGTAGGAGAATGGGCTATAGCCATGGGTAATCCCTTCGGACTTTTTTCGGATGGTCAGCCTTCTGTAACAGTGGGTGTAGTAAGTGCCAAAGAACGCGACTTCCGTCCCGACCCTCAGGACCCCCGCCTCTATATCGAAATGATACAAACTGACGCCGCTATTAACCGCGGAAATTCCGGCGGACCGCTGGTGAATAGTAATGGTGAAGTCATTGGAGTGAATACCTTCATCTACACCGGAGGAACCAGCAGCGGTTTTGTAGGGATGGGATTTGCTATTCCAAGTAACCGGGTACAAAAAATCATTAAGCAGTTACAAAGCTCTGGTGAAGTATCTCTGAGTTATGATCCGGGTATGGAATTTCTGGAAGTAACCCCCCAATTGGTTATGGCCAACCGAAATATTCCCCCTATAGCCGGAGTCTTTGTTACTGAAGTCAACAAGAACGGCCCTGCCTATGACTGCGGAATTATGCCCGGAGATATCATTGTAAAGATTGGAGAAGAGCGTGTAAGCAGCCAAACCCATGCTGAGGCTCTCATGCGGGAATACCAGGAAGGAGATGAAATGACTCTTCAGTTATACCGTAAGGGCAATGTATATGAAGCAAATATGATGCTTCGCAAAAGCGTGAAGAACAAGTAGTGATCAATGGGGCAATTGAAAATAGTTCAATTAGGAATGCGTGGGAATAAAATGGTCAAGCTATACTAGAGATAGACAATTGACAACCTTTCACTTTTACCCTTTCCCCAATCATACTTTTTTCATTTCTAAGTCTCTTTAGTTAATATCTCAGGCAAAGGATGATCGATTTCTACTTATCGAAGGCCACATCAAAAACCAAAAACGCTCTCTTCGAATCGGGTTGGTTTATTCTAATTCAATAGCACCACTAACTACATTTTATTTATTATGAAAAAACTGATACTGCTCTTCCTTGTTTCTGTTATCTCTTTATCTGCCTATGCTCAAACTGAAAACTTAAAGAAACACATTGATCAAGAAGCTGAGAAAATTGAACAACAAGTCATTGAATGGCGTCGGCATTTTCACGAAAATCCCGAACTTTCGAACCGGGAATTTGAGACGGCCAAATACATTACAGCATATTTGGAAGAATTGGGGCTTGAGATAGAAACAGAAGTAGCCCATACCGGGGTCGTAGCCATTCTCAAAGGAGGGAAACCCGGTCCTGTGGTAGGGCTTCGGGCCGACATGGACGCTCTCCCTGTTAAAGAACGTACCGATGTCCCCTTCAAATCTACCATTACCAGCGAATACAGGGGCGAAGAAGTACCTGTTATGCATGCCTGCGGCCATGACACTCATATGGCAATACTAATGGGTACTGCAAAAGTACTTACCGACATAAAAGACGATTTAGCCGGAACGGTTAAATTCATTTTCCAGCCGGCAGAAGAAGGCGCTCCCCAAGGTGAAGAAGGCGGAGCAGAGCTCATGGTAAAAGAAGGGGTACTTGAGAATCCCGATGTGGATGCTATTTTCGGACTACATATTTCTGATGCTCTGCCTACGGGTATGATCTCCTACCGCCCGGAAGGTATTATGGCCAGTGTTAACAGTTACAGTATTGAAGTAGAAGGAAAGCAGGCCCATGGTTCTGCTCCCTGGACTGGTGTAGACCCTATTGTTACATCTGCCCAAATCATCAATAACATTCAAACGATTGTGAGCCGGAATATGGAGCTTACCAATCAGGCTGCAGTGGTAACCGTGGGTATCATACGGGGTGGAGTCAGAAATAACATTATCCCGGAAAGTGTATATATGGAAGGAACCATTCGCGCGCTGGATGAAGATATGCGTCAGCTCATTTTTAAACGCCTTAAAACCATTGTACAAAATACCGCCGAAAGTAATGGTGCTGAAGCTACGCTTACCATTAACGAAGGATATCCCATTACCTATAATGATCCGGAACTAACAGCTCAAATGGAATCTACCCTGAAAGAAGTAGCCGGACCTGGAAAAGCTGTTAATATGAATGCTATTACCGGAGCAGAAGATTTTTCATTCTTCCAGGAAGAAGTTCCGGGACTTTATTTCTTCCTTGGCGGGCTGCCTGAAGGCGGAACCCCTGCCGGACACCACACCCCCGACTTCTATGTTGATGAAAGTGGTATGAAGCTGGGCGTTCGGGCCATGAGTAACCTGGTAATCGATTATATGTATTCAGCCGGAGAGTAATTGAACTATATCTCAAAACCTAAGGGCACATATGTATGTGTCCTTTCTTAATTATACCACTCCGGGCAATGAAAAAACTACTTACCCTTTTCTTACTTATCCTCTTCCTTCAAACAACACAAGCGCAGGATTATATCGATTACGTAAATCCTATGGTGGGCACTCAAAATATGGGGCATACTTACCCTGGCGCTACGGTACCTTTTGGGATGGTACAGCTTAGCCCCGATACCGATACTACACGGTATGAACTCAATGGCTCCTACAATTCCGAAGTATATCGTTATTGTGCCGGTTATCAATATGATGATCCTACCATTGTGGGCTTCAGTCATACCCACTTTAGTGGAACCGGCCATTCTGATTTAGGTGATTTTTTGGTGATGCCGACCGTTGGAGAATTACAACTGGACGCGGGTTCCGAAGAAGATCCATCTACGGGTTACCGCTCGGCTTTTTCTCATGAAAACGAAATAGCTGAACCAGCCTATTATAGCGTATTACTCGAAGACCATAACATTCAGGCTGAACTTACAGCTTCCAACCGCGTGGGTATGCACCGATATACCTTTCCCCAAACAGATGAAGGGCATGTTATCCTTGACCTTGAACACGGTATCTACACCTACGATGAAAAGAATGTGTGGACTTTTGTACGGGTAGAAAATGACTCTACTATTACCGGCTATCGGCAGACCAATGGCTGGGCCCGTACCCGCACTGTTTACTTTGCAATGAAATTCTCCAAGCCATTTAAAGAGTACGGCCATGAAAAAGATGATAACGGGGTTTATCGCGGATTTTGGGGAAAGTTTGATGAATCCAAAAACTTCCCCGAAATGATTGGCAAAGATATCCAGGCGTATTTCAATTTTGATATGGAGGAAGATGAGGAACTGATTATTAAATTTGCGCTCTCTTCTGTAAGTACCAAAGGAGCTTTAAAAAATATGCAGACCGAAGTCCCCCACTGGGATTTTGACCGGGTAAAAGAAGAGAGCCAGGGCTTGTGGAACCGGGAGCTCAGTAAAGTGGATGCAGAAACACTTACCAAAGAAGATCGGGAAACCTTTTACACCGCTCTGTACCATACCTTTCTGGGACCAATAACCTACCAGGATGTCGACGGCCGGTATCGTGGCCTCGATCAAAACATCCATACCGCCGATGGGTTCACCAACTACACTATATTTTCGCTGTGGGATACATACCGGGCACTACACCCCTGGTTCAACATCGTGCAGCGGGAGCGGAATAAAGACATGGTGTACTCCATGCTGGCTCACTACGATCAAAGTGCACATCATATGTTGCCGGTCTGGTCGCATTATGCCAACGAAAACTGGTGTATGATAGGCTACCATAGCGTATCGGCTATTTCGGATGCTTATATCAAGGGCTCCATCACAGACGACATAAACCGCTCACTGACAGCCAGTGTACAAACCGCCAGGGTTCCCTATTACGATGGCCTGGAATACTACATGGATATGGGTTATGTGCCCGAAGACAAAAATTCATCATCGGTATCCAAAACGCTGGAATATGCTTATGACGATTGGGCCATTGCTCAACTGGCAAAGAAAGCAGGTAACCAGGATGTCTATGACACCTTTATGGAACGCTCCACTTACTACGAAAATGTGTATGATGCCTCTACTGGCTTTATGCGTCCTAAACTTTCGGATGGTTCGTTCAAAAAAGAGTTTGATGAAATGGATACCCACGGGCAGGGTTTTATTGAAGGAAATGCCTGGAATTACAGTCTCTATGTTCCTCACAATACCGAGCATATGATAGAGCTGATGGGAGGCAAAGACCGCTTCTCGGAACATCTCGACTCTTTGTTTGTGATGGATATTGATGATAAATACATCAACCGGACGGAGGATATTACCCGCGATGGAATTATCGGGAATTATGTACATGGCAACGAGCCGGGGCATCATATCCCCTACTTGTATAACTGGACTAACCACCCATGGAAAACACAGGAGCGGGTTCGCATGATTATGGAAACCATGTACTCTAACGGTCCTGATGGCTTGCCCGGCAACGATGATGCGGGACAAATGTCGGCTTGGTACACCTTCAGTGCTTTGGGCTTCTACCCGGTTGCTCCGGGTGCCGAGTGGTACGCCATCGGAAGTCCCAATGTGAAATCAGCCCGGCTCAACCTTGAGAACGGACATTTTGTGATTATCAAAACAGAAAATCAATCTAAAGAAAATGTATATGTGCAGCGGCTCACCATAGATGGCAAAGACATTAACCGGAATTACCTGAATCATTCTGAACTGATGAATGCTGATACCATCACATTTTATATGGGAGATACGCCAAATAAGGAGTGGGGAACAGTATATCCTAAGTAGCCCAAAACCCTTTTAACCACCGATTAAATCCAATAAACCAATGACGAAATTTATAACATCAATCATATGCTTTTGCATTATTTCGATCACAGCCTTTGCCCAGGGGTTATCCGACAAAGAAAAGGAAATCCTTGCCCGCATTGATGCCAATCATGCCGAAGCCCTGGAATTTCTGGAAACCAATGTTAACATCAACAGCGGTACCATGAACTTTGAAGGGGTGCGAAAAGTAGGCGACAACTATCATGATGCCTATGAGGCATTGGGATTTGAGACCCGGTGGGTATCTCAGGATGAAGTGAACCGGGCCGGACATTTCTTTGCTGAGCAAGAAGGCTCGGAAGGAAAGAGCATTCTGTTAATAGGTCATTTGGATACGGTTTTTGAAGAAGAGAGCCCCTTCCAGGAATATAAAGTGTTGAACGATTCAGTGGCTGCCGGCCCCGGCGTAGCTGATATGAAAGCAGGAAATGTGATGATTCTCTATGCCTTAAAAGCATTGAAAGAAGCCGGAGCTCTTCCCAACACACAAATTCTTGTAGCTCTTACAGGTGATGAGGAGAAGGCGGGCGATCCGGTTTCTGTGAGCCGTAAAAGCTTAACCGAAGCAGCCAAGCGCAGCGACATTGCCCTGGGTTTTGAAGGAGCTTCGGGATTCAGCTATGCTACTGTAGCCCGCCGGGCATCCAACTCCTGGTACCTGGAGGTAGAAGGGCGGCAGGCTCATTCCTCCGGTGTTTTTAGTGATTATACCGGTGCTGGTTCGGTATATGAAGCCTCAAGGATTTTGAGCCGTTTCTACGAAGAACTTCAGGAAGATAATCTCACATACAATGTGGGGATGATTCTCGGAAGTAATGCCATTGAATATGACAGGGAGAACATCCGGGGATCGGCCAGCGGAAAACTGAATATTGTGCCCAAGAAAACCATTGTTCACGGGGATATCCGTTTTCTTACCAGGGAACAGGGCGACCGGACGTACAAAAAGATGGAAGCCATTGTTGACGATCACCTCCCCCAAACATCAGCCAAAATTGAATTTGTTGAGCGTTATCCGCCCATGGAACCAACCGAAGGTAATATGGAGGTGCTTGATGTGCTCAGCCAGCTAAGCCAGGATATGGGGCTGGGCGAGGTAGAAGCATTTGATCCG
Organism: Balneolaceae bacterium; assembly: GCA_009711805.1. Taxonomy (GTDB): domain Bacteria; phylum Bacteroidota; class Rhodothermia; order Balneolales; family Balneolaceae; genus VEMX01. Next base: position 42,625 of record VEMX01000024.1, read on the forward strand.
GGCAGGCGTGGAGCGGCCGATATCTCATTCATCGCAAAATATGTGGACGGTCTCGACGGACTCGGTGTGATGGGCCGGGGTTCACATAGCCCAAACGAAACATTAAACCTGAAAACATATAAGGCACTCACCAAGCGGGCAGCCTTGTTGATTTACCGTCTCAGCCGGCAATCACCAGAAAATTGAAATATTCTCCTAAAAGCGTTTTATGAGGTATGATGAATGAATACAAAGAACAGCTTAAAGTTATTGTAGGAAAGGAAGGACAACCAAAACTATGAAAGGAAAACTTAGTTTTATCATATTTTTTGTGGGGTTTATATGCGCCCAGGCACAATCGAAAGAATATCCATTTCAAAACTCATCATTAGCGGTAGAGGAACGTGTTCAGGATTTACTGAGTAGGATGAGCCTCGAAGAAAAAGTGCGCCAGATGGATATGTACAGGGGTGAAAACTTTAAAAATGGTGAAGCTTTCGACAAAAAGAGGACAGCATCTCATATAGGAAAACTGGGAGTTGGCGCTATACATGATATTTATCCGCGATCTGCAAAAATGATCAATGATCTTCAGAATCATGTCATAGAAAACAATCGATGGGGTATTCCTGCGCTGATCATGGGCGAGATGCTTCATGGCTATGTAGACGATGGAGCTACTGCTTTTCCTATGAGTATAGGCCTTGGTGCTACCTGGGATACTGCTTTGATGGAAAAAGTGGGCCGAACTATTGGTACCGAAGCGCGAATTCGAGGGGTACACTATGGGCTTGGTCCGGTACTGGGAATTGGAAGAGAACCCAGGTGGGGAAGAGTTGCCGAAACCTTTAGTGAAGATACTTACCTTGCCGGAGAAATAGGCTTGGCAATGATTAAAGGGATTCAAGGTGATACCTTAGCATCTAAAACGTCAATTATTGCCGAACCGAAACATTTTGCTGTTCACAGTTATCCACAAGCAGGGAGTAATTCGTCCCCCATAATTGTAGGGGAAAGAACGGCCCGGCAAGATTTTTTACCAGTATTCGAGAAGGCATACAAACAGGGAGGCGCCTTAGGGGTTATGTGCGCTTATACTGAATTGGATGGTATTCCATGTGCCGTAAATAAGTGGTTGCTATCCGACGTCCTGCGAAAAGAATGGGGATTTAAGGGAATTGTAATTTCCGATTTAGGCGCTGTTAAGTATGTGCAAACAACACATTATGTGGCAAACTCTGCAAAAGATGCAATTAAGCAAGCGGTAAAAGCCGGTTTAGATATGCAGTTCTATGATTTTTCGAATGAGTTTTGGCAAAAAACAATTATCGAATTGATTAAAGAAGATGAACTGTCAATGGAGGCAATAGACCGGGCGGCAGGGGGAGTGCTTCGCCTTAAGTTTATGTTAGGTTTATTTGAAAATCCATACACAGATACTCAACTATTTGATCAATTATATCATAGCCGGGAACATCAAAATATAGCTTTAGCAGCTGCTCGTAAATCAATAACGCTGCTTAAAAACGATCAGAATTTGCTTCCACTTAAAACGGACTTGAACACAATAGCCGTTTTAGGGCCTAATGCCGATGCGTCAAGACTTGGAGGTTATGCTGTAAGAAATAAAAAAGCGATAACGGTATTAGAAGGGATAAAAGAAAAGGCAGCCGATAGTATCGATGTCATATATGAAGAAGGAGTCCCTTTAATTATAAAAGGACAGATTGTTTCTCCTGAGAATCTTTTAACGCCAGATGAAAAACAAAATGGTTTAAAAGGAGAATATTTCAACAACACAAAACTGGAGGGGACACCTGTTTTAACAAGAGTGGATGACACATTAGAATTCGACTGGCCCTGGTCTCCCGGCGAAGGAGTGAAAGATGACCATTTCTCTATTCGCTGGACAGGTTTCTTAAAACCTGAAAAATCTTTTGAAGGCTGGTTGGGATCAAGTTCAGATGATGGTGTTCGGCTATGGGTAGATGATAAACTCATTATCGACAATTGGACAAAAGGAGCTACCAATATTGTAACATATCCAATGAGCTTTGAAGCCGGCAGAAAATATAAAATTCGCATCGAAATGTGGGAAGGAGGCTGGGGCGCCCGGGCTCATTTAAGATGGAATATCAAGAAAACAGAGACGTTGCTACTTTAGATTTACATGGAAAGCAATTAGAGCTCATTCAGGCGATTCAAAAAACAGGAACACCGGTGGTTTGTGTACTTCTAAATGGCAGGCCGCTTTCAATAAACTGGATAAACGATAATGTACCTGCAATTTTGGAAGCTTGGTTCCCCGGAGAGAAGGGTGGACAAGCCATAGCAGAAGTGCTATTTGGTGAATATAACCCGGCGGGAAGATTGCCTATTACCTTTCCAAAATCAGTAGGTCAGTTACCTATCTACTACAATCAGAAACCTTCGGCAATACACAGGTATGTTGAAGAAAGTGAAGATCCCTTGTATCCATTTGGCCACGGCTTAAGTTATACAACCTTTAAATATGATAATATAAAACCAAGCTCCCACTCCATTCAAAAAGATGAGTCCGTTAAGATTAGTGTAGATGTGACTAATACGGGTAATTTAGATGGGGAGGAAGTGGTACAACTTTATATAAATGATGTATACTCTTCGGTTACTACTCCCAAAAAGACCCTAAAAGGCTTTAAACGTATTTGGATTAAAAAAGGAGAAACCAAAAAAGTAATCTTTGAACTTACTCCTGCTGAACTTTCGATATGGAATCGTGAAATGCAGCGGCTTGTAGAACCGGGAGATTTTGAAGTGATGATTGGAGGTAATTCGGTCGACCTAATCAAAACTACGTTTGTTGTAAAATAAATATTAACAGTGTTATTAAATATGAAGACAAGAGCAAAAAAATTAGTGGCTACCCTATTGTTATGTTTAACAGGAAGTTTTCAGCTTTTATATGCTCAGGAAGCCTATGAAGAGGAGCGGTATGTACCGGAGACAGATCCGGCTGTATTACAGAAGCTGGATGAGTGGCAGGATTTAAAATTTGGCTTACTCATGCATTGGGGGCCCTACAGTCAGTGGGGAATTGTTGAGTCATGGTCGCTATGCCCCGAAGAATATGGTTGGTGTGAACGCACACAAGGATCGAATCCTGATAATTATTTTGCCTATAAAAAGGAATACGAAGCGCTTCAAAAAACCTTTAATCCGGTAAAATTCAATCCTGAAAAATGGGCGAAGGCCGCTAAAAATGCCGGGATGAAATACGTGGTATTCACCACAAAGCACCACGATGGTTTCTCAATGTTCGATTCGAAATACACCGATTATAAGATTACAAGTGAGAAAACACCCTTTTCATCAAACCCGAAAGCCAATATCACCAAAGAAATTTTTGATGCTTTTAGGGATCGGGGTTTGTGGGCGGGAGCCTATTTTTCCAAACCAGATTGGAATTCACCCTATTATTGGGATCCTTATTTCCCTCCCAAAGACAGAAATGTAAATTATGAGCCGAAAGCATATCCTGAAAAATGGAACAAGTTTATAGATTTTACCCATAACCAAATCCTGGAATTGCTTACCGATTATGGAAAAGTAGATATCCTTTGGTTAGATGGAGGGTGGGTGGCCAAAAAGCCAACCAGCCAGATTACTTCCTGGTACGACCGACAGTTAAAAAACAGTGAAAACGGATACATAAAACATCGATCCGTAAACCAGGATATCAGAATGGATGAACTGGTAGAAAAAGCCAGAGAAAAACAGCCAGAGCTTATTGTTGTAGACAGGGCAGTACATGGAAAGAACCAGAACTATTTAACCCCCGAAAACAGAGTACCTGAAAAACCACTTCCTTACCCGTGGGAGTCGTGTATTATATCCGGCGGCGGATGGTCCTGGACCCCTGATGCAGAATATATGAGCGGCAGGGAGGCCATTCATACTTTAGTCAATATTGTTGCTAAAGGAGGTAACTTATTGCTGAATGTAGCACCAAATGCCCAGGGTGAGTGGGATGAAGGTGCATATAAATTGCTTTCAGAGATAGGAGATTGGATGGAAATTAATAACCAGGCAATCTATGGTACAAAACCTATGGCACCATATACGTTTGGCAACATTTCTATTACTTCAAAAGAAGATGGGACCGTTTATTTATTGTATTTAGTAGATGAAAACCAAACAGAAATACCCTCAGAAATTAAAATCCCCTTTTCTGTAAAGGAACAGGCACGAGCTAAAATTTTAGGGTCTGATGTAATGCTTGAGTTCGTTAAAAAGAACGAAGAGCTATTGCTAAAAATACCCACTAAAATTAAAAAAGACCTCTTAAAAACTTCAGCATGGGTTGTAGAGCTGAAGTAGTTGAGAAGTTGAATAAAATATAAACAAGAGGTAACAAATAGTCTTGCCGATCGTCTGTTGAATGAAAGAAACCCAAACCTAAATACGAAACCAATGCGTCGTTTACTCTTTATTCTATCATTTTTTGTTATATGTACTTCCCTTTTTGCACAAGATGTTGAAACCGAGCAGGACATCCTTGATGCTGAGCGAATTGTTAAAGGCTACTATGATGAATATAACATACCAGGCATGAGTGTGTCGGTGTACCGGGATGGAGAAATAATTTGGTCGAAAGGGTTTGGCTATATGGATGTAGAAAAAAAGATACCGGTGAATCCTGCAAAAACCTTATTCAGAATTGGGAGTGTTTCCAAAACTTATACCGCCGCTGGTGTGGGAGTTCTGATCCAGCGGGATAAGCTTGACCTTGAAGAAGAGGTGCAAACCTACGTGCCGCATTTCCCGGAGAAAGAATATGCCATTACCGTTGAGCAGGTGGCCGGGCATATAGCAGGTATTCGTCATTATCGGGGAGATGAGTTTATGAGTTCTAAAAGATATGAGACCATAGATGAAGGACTCGAGATTTTTGAGGATGATACTCTGCTGTTTGAGCCGGGTACCAATTATTCATATTCCAGTTATGGTTGGAATTTGATTAGTGCGGTTATTGAAGGGGCCTCCGGGCAGGATTTTCTTTCTTTTATGGAAAAGGAGGTGTTTGAGGCAATGAACCTGAACCATACCATGCCCGATTACGCCTATAAAGAGATCCCCAACCGCACCAGGTTCTATATCTATGATGACGGGGAAAATATTGAAGCCCCTTATGTTGATAATAGCTATAAATGGGCTGGCGGTGGCTTCCTTTCAACCACCGAAGATATGATTCGTTTTGGGGAAGCTCACCTCTCTGCCGGCTTCTTAAACCAGGAAACCCTGGATCGCTTAATGGCACCCCTCAGTACGAATGATGGTGAGTCCACCAACTATGGAATCGGATGGCGCACGATGACCGGGCCGGATGGCAGCAGGTGGTTAGGACACAGCGGAGGCTCAGTAGGTGGAAGTACCATGTTTATTATACACCCTGAGAAAAAGGTGATTATTGCTTTTGCCATTAACCGCTCCAACGCTCCCCTGGGTGATTTAGTTGGAAAGCTACCGGTAGTGTTTATTGACTGATTGTTGAGATCATGTGCTTGAGTATTGATATGTTCACATGCTGATGTGCTAAGGTTCAAGATTGTTTCCTTTTTTAGCGGATGGGGGATTGGATAGAGGGATGTTCACTACCCGCAATGTAAGCCATTTACATAAGAAAAAGTGTGCGCTGATCTTTATTATGCTGCCGTTAACGAATCAAAAGACATTCATGAAGAAAATACGCTCCTTAGTTCTTATTCTGTTATGTATTACCGGCAGTTACCAAGCCTTTGCTCAGCTTCCTGAGGAAATTCAAATTATTGATCCTCCCTTTTGGTGGGTCCAAATGCCGGTTAACGAACTTCAGTTGCAACTTTACGGGGACAACCTTGGCCATTACCGTGCCTCAATTGATTATCCGGGCGTTAAAATCACCCGGCAAATAGCGGTAGAATCTCCCAATTATTTATTTCTGTACATCGAAATTTCTGATGAAGCCGACGCCGGTGATATGGAGATTAGGCTAAGCAATAAGAAAAAAGAAATTAAGCTCGATTATGAACTCAGAGTCCGTGAATCCCGGGAAGGCAAAAACCAGGGCTTTGATCCCTCCGACGTTATTTACCTGATGATGCCCGACCGTTTTGCAAACGGAGATCCATCCAATGATTCCATTGAAGGAATGAGGGAAAGTGCCGAACGGTCGAATCCCGAACGCCGCCAGGGCGGAGATATAGCCGGAGTGATGGACCACCTGGATTATATCGAAAAGCTGGGGATGACCGCCATCTGGTTTACCCCCATCTTAGAGAACGATATGTCGCCCGAATATGGTGCATACCACGGCTATGCTGCCACCGACCTGTATAAAGTAGATCGCCGTTTTGGATCTAACGAACTATACAAGGTGTTGGTGGAAGCGGTACATGCCAGGGATATGAAGGTAATCATGGATATGATCCACAATCATATAGGCGACAAACATTGGTGGATGGAAGATCTGCCAACCCAAGACTGGGTGTACGATTTCGAAGAGTATGGACAAACCAACTTCCGGGGCGCGGTTGGATCAGATCCCTATGCGTCTCAGCACGACAGAGACAAACTTATGAACGGATGGTTTGTACCGGAAATGCCGGATTTAAATCAAAACAATGATCTGTTGGCGGATTATCTTATTCAGAATACATTATGGTGGATTGAGTATTCCGGCATTGATGGCATCCGCATGGATACTTATGTTTACCCCGACCAGGCATACATGGCCCGATGGGCCCGGGAAGTAATGCAGGCTTATCCCGATTTTAATATTGTAGGAGAAGCCTGGGTTAATAATGTACCGGCTGCAGCCTACTGGCAATATGATGAAGCCGGTGTTGATGACGGTTACCAGTCTAATTTACCGAGCCTGATTGATTTCCAATTTTCATTTGCAGTCAGAGATGCCTTCAATGAAGAATTTGAATGGACAAAAGGGATTAGCAGGCTCTATTACACCTTATCTCAGGACTTCCTGTATTCCGATCCCATGGGGAACGTTATTTTTCTTGATAACCATGACATGGAACGCTTCTATGAGCAAATAGAACGAAATGAAGATCATTTTAAAATGGCCTATGCATTCCTGATGACCACCCGGGGCATCCCGCAAGTGTATTATGGTACCGAGTTGATGATGTCCCATGAAGAGGGTGTCAGTGGAGATGAATCGTGGCGGCAAACCATACCCGGCGGCTGGCCTGATGACCAACGAAATGCATTTACCATAGATGGCCGCACCCATAAAGAAAATGAAATCCTGGAATACATCACTAAGCTAACCCAGTGGCGAAAAGAGGCTATTGCCGTCCATGAAGGGGAACTGGTGCATTTCATCCCTGAAAACAACTCCTACGTCTATTTCCGTGTCCACAAAGAACAAACCGTGATGGTGGTCATGAATGCCAATGAGGAAACCGTAACATTAGATCGCGACCGTTTTGCAGAAATTCTGGATGATTTTAGTTTTGGCGTTAATGTAATGTCCGGAGAGAAAATGGATGTAATGGAGGATTTTGAGGTGGCTGGAAAAATGACTGGGGTTTGGGAGTTGAAATAATCTTGTTCCCAACTACCCCCGGTTGGGAATACCTGAGGGACTTTCCGGTTCCCGTGGAAGATTAAAGGTGTTGTGTATAGTTTTAATGTGCCTTGGCTATATTGACCCACCCCTTAATCCCCGCCCGAGCGGGGAAACTCCTAAATAAAGAACTGATGCTGGAATAAACCTACTTCACTGTTAGTTTGGGTTATTCGGCAGATAATATCCCCTTCACATAACGGCATTATTTCCCAAAGAGCCAGCTCAACTGTAACTCAACTGCATCTACTCCGGGATATGGATCTTTTATAATCTCCAGTTGTTCGGTATTGAAATTATAACCTACCCGGTTAAAGATGTTTTGCAGCGGCAGCGGCTCAGTGTCGGCTACGTATTGCTCATACACGGCATTTAGATCCTGATTGGTATAGTTCGCCATGATTTCAAAAAGCTCGCCATCGTAAAACGACTTGTCTGCTCCATATTCTCTTGCCAGTACCTGAATCATCTGTTTTAAACCCCGCTGTCCGTATGAACTGCTCCTTAGTTTTATATCCAATATCATACTAACGAAAAATCCCCGTCCTTTTATCACAGACAGCACATCCCCTTCAGGATCATCAAAAATATCCCGGCTTAACTCCGTTAATGGTTTTTCGGCTTGATATGATTTTGTTTCCCGGAGCTTGGCGTTGATGATATCCCTGAACTCAGCCTCGCTCATTTTTCTTTTGTTCACTTGCATATGTTTAGTCAGGTATTCGGTGGTTCCTTCAACATACCAGAGGTGCTTGGTTGGAGTTGGGGAGCCATAATCAAAGGCTCGCATTTCCCAGCTCTGGGCATATTGAGACACATAAATATGCATAAATTCCCGAACAGCCTGTTCATATATGGCTTGCTGAATACTTTCTTGCTTCAGAAAATCACGATCCGCTGGGATCACCCATACTGAAGACGAATTATAATGAGAAGATGATATCTCCGTGAGATTTTGATCCGCCAAAAACCAAAGCTGAAAAGAATAATAAGCGGCAGGAAAATCTATATCCATATATGCGGATACATCCTTAATAGCTTGCTGTATCGCCGGCAGGAATTGATCGGAAGAAAGGTTTTCATCTTCCGAATACCATGCCACGTCTATAGTTGTATTTAACTCCTCAAAAGACTCGGATTGTTGATTGGTAAATAATAATGGGTATTTAAAAAGCTCTGGAATGGATGATGCAGAATACACCAACTGCTGGCCTTCAGATGTCACCTTCTCGCGTGCCGAAAAAACCGAAAGCCCAAACGGTTTGGTGACATTTATGCTGATTGAGTCTGTCTGTACATTATCCAGATACCCAAATGAAGCTGCAGGTATAAACTGAAACCCCTTGCCTCGTTCAAACAGATTCTCATGTGGAAGGGAAGCCGATACATCCTCCCGGACTTCCTCCACATCATCAATGCGGTACGTAATTGTTGTTAATGAAGAAGCATTGGGTATACGCCACCGGTTGTCATCAGCTTTAATTACCGGCAGGTTACTCCCGTCTTCAGCGGAGGCCTTCACTTCAGTTACCAGTGTGGCGTTATGGAGTTGTTCATAAAACCCGGGAGTGTAGGCGGCCATCACAAAATCTACCGTATCCTCATCCAGTCCCGATACATCCAATGTAATAACAGCCTGGTCATTCTCCAGGTCTTTCAAATCTACTGTATAGGTATAGATTGCCTTGGGAGATTTGCTTCCCAAAGAACATCCTGCAATAAGAACTAAAAAAAAGAAGTATGTAATTTTTTTCATGGCATACAAAGGTTATCAGGATTGTTCAACTGTCGTAACAGTGATTGTAATTCTACTGGCGATTCAACAGCGTTGCCTTCCAGGCAAAAAATGCAATTGCCCCTGTCATAATAGCAATAAGTACAAAACCGCCAAAAAGATTAAAACCGGAAACAGCGGCTCCCACCAACGGCTGTGAAATCATCCCGCCAAGATAACCCATTGTGGCTATCGAAGCCAAAGCAAGTGGGCCTTCTTTGCCAGCCGCACTAAATATCATTGGAAAGGTTAGAGAGACTCCTGCACCGGCTGCAAAAAATCCAATGGTGGCTACTACAAAACTACTGGTACTTAATGCCAGGATAATTCCACTACATCCCAATACAGACCCTGCTATCAACAGTACTCTGGCTCCAATCATCATTTTAAGACGATCACCAACAAGTCGCATCAGCAACATAGCGCCGACATATGCAACATACCCAATAGGGGCACTCCCCTCCGACATACCCAGTCTGTCGGTAAAAAACAGGGCTACCCAGTTATTCACGGATGATTCAACAGCAGCCCCCATAAATCCTATAGCACCTACCCAAATCAAACTCCCTTTGGGGAAACTCAATCGTATTGATCTTGCCTTTTTTGTTCTTTTCGGCTTCGGGACATAGTGAAAGGAAAGAAAGAGAATGAATACAAGAACGATGGCCGTAGCTATAAAGTGACTTATAATAGATATACCTAAACCGGCAACAGAAGTACTAATAAGAGCCCCTGCCAAATTCCCGATGCCAAAAAAAGCATGAATGATTGACATCTTTGACTTCCCTGACTTCACCTCAATATCTGATGCCAATGCGTTAATGGATACATTATAAGCTCCTTCGGCGGCCCCCAGCAACAGCATGGCAACTGCAAGGGTCATCCAATGCCCCGCAAAGGCAATGGGTATAAGTACAAACGCGATACCCAAACCAGAAGCCAAAGCAACAGAGCGGGTACTATACTTTTGGATGGCCACAGCAACAAGGGGCATTACGGTTACCGTGCCCAATCCACGTATCAACAACACATAACCCAGGGTGGCAGGGATAAGCCTTGCTGAATCCCGAATAGCCGGCATACGCGCTGCAAGAGTAGAAAAGCTAACTCCTAACACAAAAAATATAACACAAATTGCATAAAGCTCTTTGGTGGGATGCTTCTCTTCTTGCCCGAATTCCTGTTTAAATGAACTCATCTGCCTGACTTAATAACACCCAAAGCTGTTCTTATAGCGGGCAATGAACATAGTATTTGCTTCAATTTAATCTGGACGGTGTACAAGTTTTTCTCCCTGGGAGATTTTCTTTTGGGGTGAACCGAAACTCACAATACCGGTCTGCTTTGGTTTCTTTAATAAAAGGCATTCTGTTTTCATCAAAAAACCCGTATTCTCTGCTGGCTTAACCTATTGAAGATAAACAAATTTCATTGCCCAATGCAGCATTGTGATGTAGTTATTCTTACTGATTCCCGCTATGTAGATCCGTCTGCTACAACTGATTATGTGCAAAACCTGCTAACAGAAGACCGACTGGTTCGTGAAGCCCTTGAGGCACAGGGTCTCACGGTACTCCGAAAAGATTGGGCAGACCCACACTTCAACTGGAAAACGACCCGGGCTATCCTCTTCCGTACCACCTGGAATTACTTTGACAAATTTGATGCCTTTAAACAATGGCTCCACTCCGTTTCTCAACAAACCTTGCTGATCAATTCCACCCACACTATAAGCTGGAATATGGACAAACACTATCTGCAAGATCTTCAGCAAGAGGGTATTCATATAGTGCCAACTCGATTTATTGAGCGGAGAGCCAACCTTAGTTTGAGAGAACTTCATAAAATCGAAGGATGGGACACCACCGTACTTAAACCTACCGTGGGAGGAGGAGGGCGGCATACCTATAAACTAAACCAAGACAACTTAGCGGACTTTGAATCTCATTTTTCGGCGCTGATTGCTGATGAAGACTTTATGCTTCAACCCTTTCAGCATAGCATCCCGGAACAAGGAGAATGGTCTTACATGGTTTTTGGTGATAAATACAGCCATGCCGTTTTGAAAAAAGCCCGTAAAGGAGATTTTCGGGTACAAGATGACTTTGGAGGAACTGTACATACTTATGAGCCCCAAACGGAAGAAGTTGATTTTGCACTCAAAGCAGTACAAGCTTGCGCTCATCAGCCAGCCTATGCCCGTGTAGATGTTGTTCGGGATAATTTTGGTAAGCTGGCGGTTTCAGAACTTGAACTCGTTGAGCCTGAACTCTGGTTCCGCCGTAAACCTGAAGCCGCTGATTTACTGGCTCGGGAAGTCATTAAACGCCTAGGAGTCTGTCGGGCTTAGGGAATTGTAACGAGAATCAGCCAATTTGAGTCCAATTTTGACGTCTTTTGAGGCGAATAGTGGTGCTATGCAACGAAAAAGAGCTCGGAATCGAGCCAAATTCGGCTGGTTCACAGTAGATTAGGTTAAGTCCGACAGGCTCCTAGACAGGCTATAACCCCCCTTTCAGGACAGCCAGCCTTATATCTATCGGTTTTTGTATTCCTCGAAATACTGATGAATGCGTTTGGCGTTTACGCCCAGATCACTTCTTCCCACCCTGGATTTCGAACGCATATCAACTTTTGCCCCGTCTTCAGTTGTATCTAGGCGAATTACGATATCATCAATAAATCCAAACCACGGTAACTTATGATATGCTTCAATGCAGCCTTCCTCTCTGCTTTCGGATACTATTTGCCAGGGCATCTCTCTGGCTGTTTCTAATGCCCGGTTATATGCCTGATTGTAGGAATGGCTGGTATGGTGTGTTTCAATATTGCCATAAAAAGCCTCTTGGGCAGCCGAAACGTCTTCCTCCCGGGGGTATTCTGCTGGATTGGGGGCATCTGCACGAAGCGGCACTATCGCTTTGAACTCAGGGGGATTGACCGTATCGGTACTAATGTCATGAATTGGTGGATATCCTTTTTTAACCTCCATGAACCAGTATCCGAAGTTGGAAGCGGCCAAAAGAGCAACGGCCAGCCCAATGAATGCATACGAGGATTTGGTGGTCACCTTACTTTTCATCCTCAGGTATACAATAATGGAAGTAGCACCTCCCAATACTGCCAATATGGTTCCATAAGGAATCAAAATGCGAAAGCCAACACCAAGCCCCCACCATCCCCACTGGTAGCCATACCCCGATAGTATAACAGCAAGGGCCCCGGCTAAGGACAGTATCGCACTCCATATAACAATTACAGGAGCTCGTGATCTTGTTGAGGAAGCTGGATCCGTTTGTTGCATAGCATTTTATGTTAATCAGACCGAAATATATCTATGGCTATAAACTGTAAAAAAATGCCTTCATTTTAAAACATGGGTGCCCTCATCCGTGGATCATTCGCTCACCAATGCCATCAAATCGTCAATTTCATCCTGGTTAATGAGTACAGAATCCAGATTCAGATCTTTTTTCATGCGGAAGTTCCGTTGAGGCCCCAATGTGAAAAATACACGTAATACTTCCAGTTCATTATCAAAGTAATGTTCCGTAAAACGATCCCTGAACGACATTTCCATTATTTTTTCCTCACAATGATAGGCAAGCTGGTCGGAAGCACCTCTCAAAAACTGATCGACCAAAACACCCGTTTGCTGATTGAGAGACAATTTAAATTTCTGAGGTGTAATTCGGTTTAATAGCTGGCTGGGAAGGTAATGTGCACTTTCGATGGGCTTATTCACCAAAAATAACAGCTTGAGCAGCGCCCCCAATCCCTTTCGTGTTTTCAGATGACCTTTAAAACATCCATATACCCTGGGATATTCATCCAGCACTCTCATAGAAAGACGGAACTCACGCATATTACCTTTTCTCACGGTAGAGATATAGTAATACGTTTCGGGCTTTTTATTGGCGTGATTGTATGGAGGGCGTAAAGAACGTATTAACAAGTTTTCCAGCAGAATAGCATCTGTTTCAGAATTACATACTTCCCAGCGAATATTTTCCAGATGAGCTACCATTTGCTGGGTTTTCTTCGATTTGGAGTACCGGTAAGATGTGACTCTCTTTTGGAGATCTTTAGCCTTCCCAACATACATCACCTGGTCATGCTTATCATACATGGTATACACTCCCGGATCATGGGGAGGCAGTTCACCCATTGCAGTATTTACCCGCTCTTTCTGAGTTACCGCGGCTGGTTCAAAGAGATCTAAAGTCACGAACTGTAAGTGTGTCTAAATTGCTAACAACTATTTGGCCTAAAATAGGGGAATGGAATGTGAAATATAAGCGGGATTTATTATAAAAATCGTTTGTGGAGAATCTTCTTATGGTCTGTTCCTACACCCTCAAAACAATCCCAAACCAACCTTCTTGTCGAAGACACTCCTTTGGAGGAAAAAGAGCATCGGTTTTACCACCTTCTGAACGAAGGTTTGTTCTTGGCCCCCGGCTACGCCCGAGGTTATTCATAGTTTAACCCCTGCGAGGTATTATCTCTGTATAGCTCTGCCTCAGAGAGTGAGTAAACGATCCATGAATGCCCGGCAAGTTCTTTCCTTCAGTAGCGGATTTAGGTGAGGTGGAGTACACAGCAGCGCTGATCGATATAGTAGCCACATTTTGCCCAAATCTGACCCCCAAAGCTCTCTTAACCCGGATTATTCACCAAGAAATTTAATCGTACGCAAGGCGAAGTGGAAATGGGAACGGAAGGGTACTGTGGTACCCTGAGTACCCCAATTTTCACTTGAACGCAGCGTACGGGGAAATTTCGCCGCCTAATCCGTACCTCAAAATTGGGCTATTACATAAAGCAATTCAACGATAATATATTCATGTATATAGATCGCCATTTTGCATCCATTCGTGAATAATTCGGGCTAAGTCTTACAGCGAGTATCGGGGGTTTCATACAGAGAACGAAGCCAGGCGAGCGCTGACTTAAGAGCAGTAGCTTCGCAAGTCTCTGACTTACTTTAGCAAGAAAAATTGTTGTACGTGCACTCCCAAGCCCATCCCATTTAATTTTAGGGGCAATACATAGTGCGATGCTCTTTATGCGCCAAAGATATTGCTTCGCAAGAAGTCAGAGACTTCCCACTCATTTACTTTTCAGTCACCGCTTCGCTGAAGACTTAAAAGATCCGGGGAATAATTCGGGCTAAGTCTTACAGCGAGTATTGGGGGTTTCATACAGAGAACGAAGCCAGGCGAGTGCTGACTTAAGAGCAGTAGCTTCGCAAGTCTCTGACTTACTTTAGGAAGAAAAATCGTTGTACGTCCTCCTCCTTCCGCAAGGAGAGGGGGTCAATTAAAGCCGCTAAGAAGCGTTTGTATTTATGTTTACCTGTCCTTCGTTCACCTGATGTAGTAGCTGTATAAATGTTTCTACAGGCTGAGCTCCCGAAAGACTGTACTTATGATTTATCAAGAAAAAAGGAACCCCTTCAATACCTATGTTTTTCGCCTGCATTACATCATGATTGACGGCGCTGGCAAATTCCTCTTCTTTCAAAGTTTTCTGTATTCGATCTACAGGTAATCCAACCTGCTCTCCCAGTGTCGTCAGTGTTTTATGGTCTGCAATATGTTTACCCTCTACAAAATAAGCCGAGAAAAGCCGTTCCTTTAATTCCATCTGTTTGCCTTCTTGTTTTGCCAGATGTAACAGCTGATGAGCATCAAAAGAATTTGTTGGTTTAAGGGCTTCCATATTGAATTCCAGGCCGGCATTCCTCGCCATTTCAAGCATATTCCTGGTTACTTGTTTTGCCCAATCGCGATTCTGTCCATATTTTTTCGCAAGCGAATCATAGATACCCATTTCAGCATTTTTAGGGGCCTTGGGATCCAGCTCAAAACTACGCCAGCTTATGCTCACTTCAAGTTCCGGAAACTCTTCCATTGCTTGTTGAAGATGCCTTTTTGCTATATAACAAAACGGACATACCACATCCGACCAGATATCGATCTTTATCATATCTTATATAATTCAGGTTGTTATTATTAAAACCTACGGCCCTTAAGCACTTCCTAAAGCTATCTTACGATGGGTTGAACTTCTTTAAGAGTTCCCCTTAACCCATATTCCTTTTTTAGAATCTTTGTTATTTTCTGAGCCAGCGGAAATATAATACAGAATATGCTACTAAGTTAATAATGATTTTAATGTATCTGGCGTAACCGGTTTCGGAATAAACTCAGATACCTGGTCATCCCACTCCACTCTGTATAATTCTTCTTTGTGTTTTTTGATATAAGAACTGATGACAAATACCTTCATCTCCTTTTCAACTGATTTACGGAAGGGTTTCAGCTTCTGCAAAAAATCCCATCCATTCATTTTCGGCATATTAATATCGAGCAAGATCACATCAGGCAACTCCTGATCGCTTTGCCTCATATTACCCATACTTTCGATAGCGGCTTGTCCACTCTCGAAAGAAATTACATTGTTTTCGGGCATATAGTCCTTGATTACCTTAGAAGCCCCATACGTGTATATCCTGTCATCATCTATGATACAAATGTTTTTAACCGAGCTCATGCCAACACCATATTAAATGTTGTTTTTTTGCCGGGAATGCTTTCTGCTGCAATAGAACCACCCATCGACTCTATTTGATTCTTCGTTATAAACAGCCCAATTCCTTTCGAATTTTTATTCTCATGGAATGTCTCATACATCCCAAATAACTTTCCCCCATATTTGTCCAGGTCAATACCGAGACCATTATCTGTAATACTAAAATGAACATGGCCTTCTTCTTCGTACGCCGATAGTTCAATAACCGGCCTGCGGTCTGGGTGGCGATATTTTATGGCATTAGATAACAAGTTCAATAGTATGCTTTCGAGATAGACAGGATTATAATCGAAGTTTAAATCCTCTGGCACATTTTCTTTAATAACGACATTTTCGGACAAAATTTTTGAGGTTAAAATCTCCTTTATCTTTGAGAGATAGTTACTCAGGTTTACTCTTTTCCGGTCGTTACTGAATTTGTATTGTTGATCTATTATTTCGTTAAGGTCGGCAATTGACTCATTAAGGCGTTCAGAGGCGGCATTCAGATGTTTGAATAGGTCCTGTTGCTCTTCCTCAGACTCCTCCATGCCATAAAGAGACAGCAACATGGATATATTCCCCGCATGATTGCGAAGATTATGAGAAACAATGTGGGCAAAATTTGTGAGCCGTTTATTCTGCTGCCCGATTATATCAAGACTTCGGTTGAGTTCCTTCTCCTTTTTCTTTCGCTGTGTTATATTGGTAGCCACGGATAGTACTGAAGGTTCTCCTGAGTCTGTTCTATAGAAAGGAACTTTAATCGTTTGATGCCATAGCTCATTGCCCTCTTTATCTATTGTTTTATCGGCAGGTATCAATAGTTGAGAATCTTTTTCAACGACTTCTTTATCGAGTTCATTCAATGCGCGGGCCTTCTCCTCATCTATTCCTATATCGATATCCGTTTTGCCGATTATTTCATCCCCCTTCTGCTCAAAAAAATCAGATGCGGCTTTATTGGCCATCAGATATCGCCCTTCCAGGTCTTTTATAAAAATCAGGTTGGGAGCTGTATCCAGTACAGCTTCAAATTGCCGTCTTAAATGTTCATTTTCTTTATAGGCTTTCATCTCCTTTGTGATATCGGATACATAGCCATAACCAATTATCGTATCATCAGGGCCTTTTATGGCAGAGGCCCTCTCCCTTAACCATCTTTCGCCTTTCTCGGGTAGAATAACCCGAAATTCTAGCTCCCAGGGTTCGAGGGCTTGGGCTGATTTCCTCATAGTACCCAGCACTCTTTCAACATCCTCTTCATGAATCCTATCTACGACCGGCTGAATCGTTTCCTTTACATCTTCGGGATCCAGTTCATATATGTCGCGTATGCCTTCACTTGCAAAGGAGAAGCGCCCGTTGCCTCCCAGTGTTTGCTGATAGGTATAAAAGAAGCCTGGTACTTGTCGGGAAAGGTTCTTCAATATGCGATCATTTTTCTGCAGCAATATTTCTGCTTCTTTCTGGCTGGTTATATCCCGGCTAATTCCAAATGTCCCCATTACCTCTCCATCCATATCATACAAGGGCATTTTGGATGTAGTTATCCACCTTGGGTTATTGCTTAGGTCAGCTATCTCAACTTGCTCTTCTTTTCCAACCAGGGGCGTTTCAGTTTTCATTATCTGCTGTTCATCGGCACGGGTGGCTTCAGCATGAGCTTTATCAAAAAAATCAATATTTGTTTTACCTAGAACCTGGCTTATCTCTTCCAGCCCAAGTATTCCCAAAGCAGCTTCATTAATTGCCAGGTATTTTCCCTCCTTGTCTTTGAAGTAAACACTATCAGGCAGATACTCCATAATAGTCTCAAAGAGCATTGCCTTTTCGTCCATTGTAAATTCCCGGTTATTCCCGCGCCATCTGCATTCAACCTGACCCGCCACTCTCACGGGCTTTTCCTCTTTATCGTACTCTACAACTTCCCCGCTCCAAACCAATACACCTTCCCTTTCACAATCTTCCGGATTATATACAGTAGTCCGTTCGAAAAGAGCCTCACTTTTACTTTGAACAAACTCATTAAGATGTCCTTCCAGTTTCTCCTCAAAAAAAGAAGACCATTTTCTAAGCGACTCTGACGTTCTTGTCTCCTCCAAATCAAGTAATTCTCTTAAGCTCTCTCCCAGAGACATTTGTCCGGTGGTGACATCCCACGACCAGAAGGTCTTTTTATTCTTTATTCTCTTTAGGAGTTTTTTGCTCATTTCATTGACTTTCTTCAAGCATTTTTAAGCGGGTGGCTTCAAATTCATCTCCGGGCTTCCATGACTGTAACTGTTCTGCGTTTAATGCCCGGTATCCCGTCTTAAAAAAGAGCCGGGTATCAATTACAGCCCCTGAAAGGTCCCAGTAGGTATTAATTTCGTCGTTTACTGTATGGTAATTGGCATCCGCTACACTATCGCTAAGAGCCGTAAAGTTCTCCCCTTTATCAATGAATTCCTTTCCCGGATTAGGGAAGATTGCCGGTATCCCTATTTTGGCCATATTAAAATGATCGGACCGATAGAAGTATCCGCGGTCGGCATGAGGATCAGCAACCACTTTTCGACCTTGTTCTTCTGCTGTTTCTTCCAACAAATCGCTAAGGGTAGTTCGTCCATAGCCAACCACTACTACATCTTTTGTTTTACCATATACATTCATCCCATCCAGATTGATATTAGCTGATACTTTGCCTGGATGTACTGTTGGATTCTCTGCCCAGTACTGCGATCCCAATAAGCCCACTTCTTCAGCACTTACTAAAACAACCAATACGCTTCTTTTTAATTGAGACTGAACCTGCTTGTAGCCTTTCGTCATTTCCAGTAAAGCACTCACACCGGCGGCATTATCGGCGGCCCCATTGTTTATAGAATCTCCCTCAGCGGCAGTATTTATAATGCCCAAATGATCGAAATGTGCGGTAAGCTGCAAATACTCATCCTTTAATTGCGGGTCGTTGCCTTCAACTTTGGCGACAATATTTTGGGATTGTATCTCTCTGTATTCGGCATCCATGCTAACATCAATACTAACTTTTTGAAGAGGAACAGGCTCAAAGTCGGAACTATCTGCAGCCTTTAACATAGCGTCTACATCCAGCCCGGCTTGCTCAAACAGGGCTTTGCTGGTTGCATAGGTCAGCCATCCATTAAAAGCTGTTTCTCCCTTTTCTGAGTCATTCTCACTTTTTAGATAAAACCGCTCCCTGTTCCATCCATTAGCTACTACATTCCAGCCATAACCCGCTGTTTCTGTAGTGTGAATGATCAGTGCTCCTAAAGCACCGAGTTCTTTCGCTTTTTCATATTTATATGTATAACGTCCATAATATAGTCGGGCATTCCCTCCAAATAAGTTGGGGGCGTATGATGGGTCACTATTCTTAAAAACCAGAATCTTTCCGCTCATATCCATCTCTTTAAAGTCATCCCAACTTTCCTCGGGAGCCTGGATACCATAGCCTACATATACTAATTCTGCTTCATCTACATTTACCGAAGTTGACTGATTTGCAGGCCAAGCCATAAAATCATCATAATAGGCAGGAGAGAAACTGTTCTGTGAATTAACCCTCATTGTAGCATTAGATGTAACTTGCCCCAATAGTGGAAACGGTTGAATATAACTTCCGTCTTCCGCCGCGGGTTCGGCTCCTATTCTTTCCAATTGATTAACCAGGTATTCAACTGCTTTTTGCTCTCCGGGGGTACCTGTCCCACGACCTTCAAACTCATCTGAAGAAAGTGTTTCTATATGGCGGAGGATAGAATCTTTTGTGATGGATTGTGCAGTTTTTTCTATCGGAGGTTCAGCACAACTTGTGCTTATAAATACCAAAACTAATAGGGTGATAAATGATTTCATAAGATCAGAATTGCAGACTAATATTGATTAGATGGTGGCTTTTAAAAACCAAGGATTTTGTTCAATGTCGAGACCAGAAGGAGATTGAAACCGCAGCATATAACTCATATTCGAGGGTTTCAACCGACGGATAACACAGACATTGGGCAAAAGACCAGTTTTGAAAGTTTTCCAGATGTTATACTGCAAATTTAAACAAAAAAAAGCGGAATATTCTCTCGTTATATCGAGCATATTCCGCTTTATTATTATTCCGTTAGTAAGGTATGCGATGGTTTATTTTACCACAAACTTTTGCACCAAGTTAATCACCTTTTGGTTTTCATTCATTCCGCCAATGATATAGTATTCATCACCTGCTTTAGCTATACCCCGGTGATCCATGGTTGCAACTGGCTGGCTGCTAAGTGTAACCCATTCATTGGTATCAAGCCGGTACGCAAAAACCGTACTGTCAGGAAACGATGGTCTTGAATTATATCCAATACCATTAAAGTTGTATGGATTGGGTGTCCCACCTGCAAAAATCACCATCTCCACCGGGCTTTCAATTCCTATGGCAGCCATTCGGTATCGAGCATTTCCGGGGTGTTGTTTAATGCGCGTCCAATTGATTGATGTATGATCTTCGGCATCGATTTCTCCCTTCAAGCTTCCGGGAGACATGCGGAATATCTTTTCCCCTTCAATCACTTTTGCTTCAACTCCATCTGAAAGGATCATCGTATTTCCCGCAATTCCACCGGCATGGCCAAACACAGGGGGACCCGGATATGGAGTAGCATGATCCCAAGAGTTTGTTTGGGTATCATATACCTGTACGTTGGAGACATTATTTGTATTATGCCATCCACTTACCAGGTATATATAGCGGTCTTTATATACCAGAGATACAGCATCTTCTACAGGGATAAGCATTTCGGCCACTTCCTCATAGGTATAACTCTCCGGATCAAACTTAAATACTTCCGGGGTAGACACCTCATTTCCATCTTCATCTACTGTATAGCCCCCAAAAATGTAGATATCGCCACCAGCAGTTTGAGCTGTACTTGCCAGACGACCTATTGAATCTGGTACTGAAGGAATTTGCTCCCAAACTTTTTGCCCTGCATCATATGCAGCTGAGAAATCGGTGACATCTGCATATGTTTTGCCCTTTTTAAGCCCTAAAAAAGTAAACAACTGCAATTCCCCATTTACTTCTGCAGAAACTACGGCATTGTTGGAAATTTCAAGTGGAAGAGGTGTCGCTTCCGACCATTCCAGCTTCACATTCTTTGTTTGTTGTGTATTACATGCAGCCGTAAGAATTAGCAACGGCAGCAGAAATGTTAATCTTTTCATTGAATGATTAATTGTCTTATTGTCTTTTTTAAGTTATTACGTTGAAGAACCCAACAAAAATGCTGGGTTTTCTGTTTGTTTTGATCGTTTAAATCGAAGCCTTAAATATACGGTTATTTTATGTCATCCTTTAAAAATAAGAATGTTCTAATTACAGGTGGAGCCAGTGGCATAGGCTATATCATGGGGCGATTAGCTCTCGAACGGGGAGCCCGCCACCTCGTTATATGGGATATAAATGAAGACGCTTTAGATAAAGCAGCGGAACAACTTCGGACAGGTGATGCTTCTGTTTCCTCCAATGTGGTTGATGTTCGAGAACCAGATGCAGTTACGCAAGCTGCAGAACATCTGTTGGAAGATCTGCCGGCTATCGATATCCTCATTAACAATGCCGGCATTGTTGTAGGAAAATCCTTTTCGGAACAATCGATGGATGACATCAGGAACACAATGGAAGTGAACAGCCTTGGCCTTATGTATGTTGCCCGTGCCTTTCTGCCTACTATGCTCAAAAAGAGGAGCGGGCATATTGTAAATATTACCTCTGCAGTCGGGTTAACCCCAAACCCGGGTATGACGATCTATGCAGCCAGTAAATGGGCTGCTGTGGGATGGTCGGAATCTCTAAAGCTTGAACTCCAGCAAAACTCTGAATCGGTACGTGTCCTTACCGTAATGCCCAGCTATATTGATACCGGAATGTTTGAAGGCGTCTCTCCCCCTCTATGGATGCCTGTTTTGGATCCACAGGTTATTTCCGAAAAAATTCTTGATGCAGTAGAACAGAACAAGAGTCGACTGCGGGAGCCCTTTATGGTAAAAATAACCCCTTTTCTGAAAGGTATATTACCCGCACCGATATTTGATTTTATAGCAGGTAAAATTTTTAATGTCTACTCTTCCATGAGTACATTTAAGGGAAGAAACTAAGGAGTTGCCAGTGAAAGAGTTATTAAAAAAACAACGGGTTTATTTTAGATCGGGTACTACTAAGTCGGTTACTTTTCGTCAACATCAACTCCGCACCCTCAAAAATCTACTTACTGAACATGAGACAGAACTCATACAAGCTGTTACTGCTGATTTTGGCAAATCTGAATTTGAAACTTATGCAACAGAAATAGGCCTTCTGCATACTGAAATAAACTATGCACTGCGTAAACTCGAGAAATGGGCTAAACCTAAAAAAGTTCCTTCCACCAAAATTAATTTCCCCTCCCGCAATTATATAGTTCCCGAGCCCTATGGGGCAACGTTGATAATATCGCCCTGGAACTACCCCATCCAGTTAGCACTTTTGCCTTTGGTTGGTGCCATCGCAGCAGGTAATACCGCTGTTATCAAACCCTCAGAATATACCCCACATACTTCTTCTGCTTTATCTACTGTTATAGGGAATTGGTTCCAGGAAGAATATATAGCCGTGGCAGAAGGCGCAATTGACACCAACAAAGAACTGCTGGCTCTCGACTTTGATTATATCTTTTTTACCGGCAGCACCTATGTTGGTAAAATTGTGATGAAGGCCGCCTCTGAACACCTTACTCCCGTAACCCTGGAACTGGGAGGTAAGAGTCCTTGCATTGTAGACCATACTGCAAATTTAAAAATTGCCGCCCGGCGCATTGCATGGGGTAAATGTGTGAACGCCGGACAAACCTGTGTAGCACCTGACTATCTTCTGATTCACTCATCTGTAAAAAAACCGTTTATGGATGAGTTTATCAAAGCAGTGCAGTCCTTTTATGGCGATGATCCTGCCCAAAGTCCCGACTACCCTCGTATTGTAAACACACAGCATTTTAAACGTCTCTCCAATTACTTAGCCAATGGACATATCATTTCGGGAGGTGATTCAGATTCTGATGAATTGTATATATCTCCCACCCTGTTGGATGATGTTTCCCTCGATGACCCCGTTATGAAAGATGAAATATTTGGCCCTGTTCTTCCTGTTCTTACTTTTGAGAACATTGACGAAGCCATTGACATTGTACACCAGTATCCCAAACCTTTATCTCTGTATATTTTTACAGAGGATGAACAAACGGAACAACTCATCCTCAGTACCTGCTCTTTTGGAGGTGGTGCCGTTAATGATGTACTCATTCATCTTGGTAACCACCACTTACCCTTTGGAGGGGTAGGTAATAGTGGCATGGGTTCGTATCATGGAAAAACCAGCTTCGATACTTTTTCTCATTATAAAAGCATTATCAAAAAATCTACCTGGTTTGATTTGCCATTGCGTTACGCTCCCTACAAAGGAAAACTGAAATGGATAAAAAAAATATTCAAATGAGCTCCAATACATTTACTGCATTAGTTGTTGAGGAACATACTGAAAACACTTTTGAACAAACGGTTAAAGAAGTTCCTTATTCTTTCTTAACAGATCATGAAGTGTTAATACGGGTGCACTATTCTTCTCTTAATTATAAAGATGCTTTGTCTGCATCCGGCAATAAAGGGGTAAGCCGGAAATTCCCCCATATACCTGGGATAGATGCCGCAGGAACTGTTGTAAAGGATTCTTCTGGGACATTTAATAAAGGGGAACAGGTAATCGTTACCGGGCGCGATTTAGGGTCCAATACGCCGGGTGGCTTTGGCCAATACATTAAGGTTCCTCCAGGCTGGGTTGTAACTTTACCCGATGGCTTAGATTTATCCTCATCTATGACTTTTGGAACTGCTGGTTTTACAGCAATGTATGGAGTAAAGCGTTTGCAAAGGGAACTTATATCTCCCGATGGAGGCCCCGTTCTGGTAACCGGCGCAACCGGAGGGGTAGGTTCTTTATCTGTTTTTTTCCTTGCCCGGCTTGGTTACCAGGTTTGTGCTGCAACCGGTAAGATGGACAAAACTGATTTCCTGAAGTCACTCGGTGCTTCTACTGTTATTCATCGGGATGAGGTTACCAATGTAAAGTCCAGTATGCTTTTAAGCCGAACCTGGAATGGCGCTATTGAAACTGTAGGAGGGGCAATGCTTGACGCTGTTATCCGTCAGACAAATCATGATGGAGCTGTTGCGTGCTGTGGAAACATACTGGGCCATGAACTAAACACCAATATTTACCCCTTCATATTGCGGGGAGTTAGTTTGCTGGGAATTGATTCAGCCATTTGCAAAATGCCCATGCGTCTTCAGATTTGGGAATCTATTGCAGAGCTAAGTAAGAATGCACTGCCTGAAGGCTTTATCAAGGAAGTGAAGTTGCAAGATATAAAGCCTGAAATTGACGCTATTTTGCACGGAAAACAGGTTGGAAGAATATTAGTTAAGATTCCATAAAAAAAGCCGATACATTAGTTGTACCGGCTTTGAAATACATAAAGCGGCGGTCAAACCACTTTATGAAGTTATGGGTTTGTTTATCGATCTATAAGTTTCTTTTTATGCTGCATGAGGAGATTTTTTGTCAGACATTTCGGATGCTCTCTCAAGAGGCTCCAACAGTATAGATGCAGTCACTGGTTTTATCAGAAAGTCAATACAATTCAGTTTTTTTGCTTTTTCCAATAAATTAGAATCATTGTTTCCGGATAAGAATACCACCGGAATGTCATTTTTATCTTTTCTAATCTGCTGAACCGTTTCAATTCCATCAAGGGTGCCCGCCAACTGAATATCCATAATCAGGATCTCAGGACGAACTTTATTTATCTTAGCCAAGGCCTCTTCTCCGCTCATCGCTTTACCCACGACTTCGAAGCCAAGCTTCTTAACCATCCGCTCTTCCACAATTGAGAGCAGCAGGTTGTCCTCGACTATCATTACCTTTTTCAGTTCCATCATTCCCTCTTACTAAAACCTAGTATAACATTAAGAATTCTTAACATTAAGATATTAGAAAATTTTAACACTTCCAACCATTCTTTTCAAATTCTTTGTTAACAGGAAGAATAACACCAAAAACATCTGTAAAATTAATTTAATAGGGATTTCTGTCTCGAAAAGAGTGCTTTTAAACTAACAATTAGATAGGATGGGATGGCTAATCCAAAGATTAAAACTTAGTTGATGTGCTTAAAGATGGCCAGATTGAAATTGGCAGAAGGGCAGTATATGAACAAGGTGCAACACCCGTTCTTTTAGAAACGAAATGTGGTTTTTTACTATCCTGATTCTATATCACAGATCGGGGGCTAATCGATACAGGCCTGATAGTAATATACCTCAAACTGCTTGAGGTGGGCCAGATGTTTTTCACAGTAATCAATATGACTATTATATTCTTCTTCGGTTAGATCTGAGTCTTTTATTGCCTGAACTTGCTCTGAAGAGAATGTAGATTTTGAAGTACTGAACATCCGATAAACCCCCAGCAAGCTCATTTGCTTGTGTACCATCTTCCTCTTCATCTCTTCGCGGTTGAACTTCATCTCAATAGATTCAACAAATTCGTTCGTTCTATTAAAAGCATGCTCATATTTAGATTCTATGTCTTTTTTCCATGACAACTCTTTTCTTTTATCTCCATCCAGCACGAGATAGTCATGAAATGCAAGATATCCCACTACAAATGAAAAGGTCATTCCTAAAACAATAAACAACATACTTATTATCTCCCATTTCGGATCTCAGTAGTATCAAAAAAGAACCGAAATTTTTAAAACCCTCACATCAAATTACTCATTGCTCAGGTAACTTAAAGATCTATTAACATTATAAAGATATTATCTACAGCCCGGTAAGCCGAATTAGAAATTCTTTATAAACACTGATAAACGATACCACCCATGTTTTGTAGAACTATTATCGGAGCTAATATGAAAATGTTAAATTTTTATTTTGTGTAATATAATCTTGCAACTTTATGTAACCCATGCTTTTACAAAACGGAATCAGCTGCCGGGTTCAATAAAAACTGCTGACAAAAACAATTATATCCCTGCTATTATTAGAAACCTTTCATATATACTAATTGCCTTTTTTAGCCCAGATAAAAATGGGATACAGCGAAGCAATACCCTATATCACTACTTTCATTACTATGGCCATATGATCTGAAGCAGGTTCTTTAATCACCTTCATATCTATGATCTTCCATTTTTTTTGAGATAAGAAAAAATAATCTATGCGAATGGCGGGATCATCATACGAAAAGGTAGGTACTTCTTTACCAGCTAAGAGGGCAGCGTCGAGCCAATTTTTTTTGGCCTGCTGGTATGGACTATCGTCTGGGGTGAAGTTAAAATCGCCGGCTACTATAACCGCTTCATCACTGTGGGAGAAAACCTTGCTCATTTTTTTGACCTGTGCTAACCGATTCTCCTCAAATTGATGACATAAATGAGTTCCCCCAAATTGCACATAAGAATGCTTACCTGCCGGGTAACGAACAATTAGTAACGCTCTTGGCTCTCCTCCTGCAGGAATAGGTAACATCACTTTCTTATGTTCAGCCGGTACACGAGACAGGATACCTTCCCCATAGCCGCCTCCGTCATAATCCATGGCCTTCCCAAAATAACTATGCATACCTGTTAACTCGCCCAGTTTCTGTACCTGGTTAACCGGCTGGCCATCATTTAAGCGTGCAGAACGCCCCGTTAAACTATCTACCTCCTGCAAAGCTACCAAATCGGGATTCACTCTTTCGATAACAGCTGCAATTTCTTCCAGGTTACTCTCGCCTGCTTCATAAGCTTGCTCTCCGTGATATATGTTGTAACTCATTACCGTCAGGGTATCCTGCCCAAAGCAGTCACCGATATTGCAAGAAAGCAGAAGAATAGTAAATAGGTATAAGCGGTTCATAAATTGAGTGATTTGTATGGAAATCTGAAATTAATAAAAAATCTCCTGCCAAAAATGACAGGAGATTTGATCACAGGACTAACCAAAGAGAGTCACTCTTTAGTATTCTCCGTTAGGATAGAAGATTTGTTTATTGTTGATCCACTTTCCGCTGGTGAAGTCAGGAAATTGAACAGGTGCACCACCTTCTGCTATCGATTGTTCCGAAAGAGGAGCTATTACACTCCAGGCAGCGGCATCATATACGTCCTGAGGAGTAGGTACTTTACGTTTTATAGATTCTACAAATGCATTTCGTACAAAGAAATCCATCCCTCCGTGGCCAGATCCTTCGGCTTCCCTCTCGTGGCGTTTCCAAAGCTCTGAGTCAAATTCCTTCTGGTATTTGTCAAACTCTTCCCACCGGTGTGGTTCGCTGCGTCCCCGAATATGAACCGCATCGCGTTCCATTTCCCAAATACCATTTGTTCCTTGTGCCCGGAATCCTAAAGAATAGGGGCGGGGCAGGGAAGTATCAAATGTCACAATAATAGTTTCTCCATTGGCTGTGGTTATGGTTGTGGTAACAATATCCCCGGTTTTCCAATCCACCTCTTCGTTTGGGTGATCTTTCCCGCCATAGTATTCAATATGGTTTTCAAGGCCTTTTGCCTTTGTACTATTTGAGGTTAGCTTCACAAAACGATTACCCCGGTTTATATCCAGCCAATGAGCTACCGGACCAATTCCATGGGTGGGATAGTGATCTCCGTTTCGTTTAAGGTAATGCTTGGTGCGCCAGCTGGAAACACTGCCTGTACCAGGTCCAAATTCCAGTTTATCATTAAAGATGTATGGGGTCATCTGATGCTGATATCCACACCTTGCGTGTATCATTTCACCAAATAAGCCTTCTCGCACCATGTGCAGTATGGCCATCACATCACGCCTGTAGCATACATTTTCAAGCATCATGCATGGCACGCCGGTTCGCTCTGAGGTATGTACCAGTTCCCAACAGTCTTCTACCGTTAGGGCTGCGGGTACTTCTAAGCCTACATATTTGCCACGTTCCATAGCACCAACAGCCTGCCGGGTGTGGTATTCCCATGGAGATGAAATGATAACTCCATCAAGGTCATCTCGCTCGCACAGTTTTATATAGTCTTCCTTGCGAAAGTAGCCTTCGGGGCGTTCCTGCCCTGATTGTTCAACCAGCTTTAAAGCTCGGTCCAGGTTTTTCTTATCAGGATCAAGAATTGCTTTCACCTCTACGTCATCACGATTTAGAATACCACGCAGATGACTGGTTCCCCGGGAGCCTACTCCCAGGAAACCTAAAGCTACTTTTCTATCATCTTTTCCTTTCAGGATTGAGAAAGGTGCTACCGATAACCCTAAACCGGCTACGGCTGAGGTTCTTAAAAACTCCTTCCGGTCTATCTTTTTACCCATATCTGTTATGCTTCAATTTAAAATTGCTTATTGATTCTGAACCAGGTTTTCATTCAGCTGCATTTCACTTTGAGGGATAAAGAATACGACCCTTGGATTGCTGGGCTGAATTACCTGTGTGGTTTCACCCGGATCTAAATGAGTTCCAGGGTAATTCCGAACGATAGGCCGATTATTTCTAAGCAAATCATATTTTCTATGCCCTTCGAAAGCGAGTTCCAGGCGGCGCTCTTCCAACACTACATCTAATACACTGTTGTGCCCTTTAAGATCGCCGGTTGTATACAACTCGCCCCCAGAAAGACCTGCTCTTTGCCTGATCAGGTTAACGTCCTGAATAGCTTGTGCATCGTTACCCAATTTGGCGTTAGCTTCAGCTCGTATTAAATACATTTCAGCAAGGCGCAGCACCACAGGGGAGCTCAATGACACCACTCCCTGCTGATAAGAAAATTTGTTCACGTAGTATTTGGGATATCCATTTCTCTTATGCAGCATAGGGTTGCCATTGTCATCAGTAACAATATCCCCATTTGCATCCCTTACGTATTGAGGTTCAATAAAAGCATGCCGGGCATCATTTTCATATTGATTTAACAAATTCCTGTATGACTCTGAAGCATACATTTCGCCCCAACCTACTCCGCCATCTCCTTTAAGGTACATAGATCCGATATTTCCATATCCATGGTCATCTTCTTCAGTATGCTTAATTGCAAAAATGGTTTCCGGATTATTCTCATTCAGCAAAGTGAAGTATTTTTTGAATGTTTCCGTATCAACCAGGTTGTACCGACCAGAGTTTATGACTTTGTTAGCATATTCAATGGCCAACTGATTCTCCTCCATGTTGAGGTACACTCTTGAAAGTAAAGCATAGGCCCCTTCTTTAGAGGCATAGCTACTGTTCTTAGGCACGTTCATCAGAGAAGCTGCTTCCTTTAAATCAGATACGATAAAATCATATACTTCTGAAACAGTGGCCCGGGCGGGTCGCTGATCTAATCCTGTGAAGTTGACGATTGGCACTCCCAGTTCACCCGGGTTTAGCGCATAGGGTTGGCCAAAAACATTTACTAATTGAAAATGCACCAAGGCTCTCAGAAAAAGATTCTCACCTTTAATCTGATCCAGTTCTGTAGAGCTCCCGTCTCCGATGGCTTCTATCACCTTGTTAGCGCCTGCTACAATTTCATATCCCCACCTCCAGAGATTTTGGGTATTCCCCATATTCTTAATGTGGTCATAGTTATAAGCATAGAATAATGGGTCTGTAGTAGTACCACTTAACGAGACATTATCTCCGGGAAACTCATTAATGTAAAACAGGTGCTTGGCATAGTAGTAGTAACCACCTCCACCAACCATGATTTGATAGTTACCCCGGGTTGCAGCTTCTAAACTCTGCTCCGTTTCTAATGCTTGCTCATTCGACTTTCCGTTATATGGATTGGTTGTTAAGTCACAGCCTGTAAAAAGCAGCAGAACAAAACCAATCGCTATTGTAGATACACTCTTAAAGACTTTCATATGTCTGTATAAACTAAAATTCATGTTGTTTTCCTCACTCTTAAGCTTTTATAGTCCTAATTTTATTCCCATCAGGTACTTCTTGCTGATTGGGTACTTTGTACCGGCGTAGCCACCAATACCCACTTCAGGATCCATTCCGGAAAAACCGGTTAATGTTACAAGGTTGTCACCACTTACAAACAAATTTGCGGATTGTATTCCCAGTCCGTCCAGCACATTTGCCGGTAAAGAATAGGAGAGGGTGATATTTTTAAGGCGAATATAGGAGCCGTCTTCCAGGTATCGCGAGGAAGGTTTATTCGACTGACTATTGCCTCCATAAATAGGCTTGGGATGTGTTGCATTGTCTCCGGGCTGCTGCCAACGGCTCCAATCATCCTTAAGAACCATCTGGTTGTAGGTAGCATAGGCGCCATCAGAGTCGAATAACTCCCTGGCTGAGTGATAGATTTTATTCCCTGACACAAAATTCAGAAATGTGTTCAGTTTCCAACCTTTATATTGAAATACGTTTCGCAGACCACCGCTAAAGTCGGGCGAAGCAGAGCCTACCTTTTGAAGTGTAGCCTGGTTATAGTTATTGGTTGTTTCTTCAGAAACTACATTTCCTTCACTATCCCTGGTTTGAGTTATCCAGAGCGGATCGCCTGTTTCAGAGTCTACACCAGCCCACTCTCGCATATACCATGTGCGAAGTTCGCTTCCCTCCATGATTCTTTGCAAACCATTTGGAATATCTTCTCCATCATTCAGTGATAACACTTCATTAGAGTTGAAGGAGATATTAAAATCGGTGGTCCATTTAAACACCTGTTGAATATTCTGGGATGAAATTCCTATTTCCAACCCTTTGTTTCTTACAGAACCTATATTTTGGGTTACACTGTTAAATCCTGTAGTGCCCGGAAGCCGTACGTTCTGGAGTAAATCCTCATTATCTTTTTGATAGAAGTCAAGGGTTATATCTACTCTGTTATATAGGCTTAGATCAAATCCGAAATTAGCCATTTTTGCTATTTCCCAGGTCAGGTTGGGGTTTTCAATCCTCGAAGGCTGACTGGCAGGTTGCCCGGCATATTGAACAGAGTATGAATACAAGCCGCTTGATAGGTAATTGCCAATGGCAGCATTACCCGTTGTTCCATAGCTTGCTCTGAGTTTCAAATTTGTGACCGGTGTGATATCACTCATAAAATCTTCGTTAGTTAAGATCCATGAGCCCCCAATAGAGTAAAAATTTCCATACTGATTATCTTTTCCAAACCTGGACGATCCATCCCTGCGGTAGGATAGCTTTAAAAAGTAGGTGGTGTTATAATCGTAGGTGAGTTGCGACAACACAGATGCAAACTTGTTCTCTGTTTTATATCCGCCAATAGAAAAGGCCTCAGCGGTTACATCCAGAATTTCCAGTCCTGAAAAGATACCCACACCTCTACCACCAATACCATCTGCGTAGTTACGTTCATATTCGAAACCGAGCACACCGCTGAAGCTATGATCACCATAGACTTTACTGTAGTTCAGCAAGTTAGAAGACAGGAAGGAGCTGGATTGAGAATAAAAATTATAAAGCTCTCCTCCGTTTGTGCTACCAGCAGAAGTCCTGGAATCCAGAAAAGATTCATTTCTATAGGTATTGTATGTTACACGGGTCGTTGAAGTAAAGAACAACTGTTCAGTAAAATCATACTCTACTTTAACATTACCGGTAAGGTTTTTCGAGTTGGCGTTATTGAAATTGTACTGAAGCGGATACAAAAAATTAGATTGATCACGACCTATCCAATCATTTTCTTTCCCGGTTTTTAGGTTGCCATCGCTGGTATACGGCTCATCCCAGGGCATATTTATGTATGACTGGTAAAGAGCTCCGGTAGGATTATTCAACCGGTTTGAGTATTGCCCGGAAAATCGAGCTTCTACTTTAAAATTATCCTGAAACCGGTGATCTATATTTATCCGGCTTCCATACCGCTCAAAACCTGTAGAAACTAACGTTCCTTCCTCGTTATAGTAATTACCGGAAATAAAGAATGTAGTACTTGCGGTACCGCCAGAAGCCGAAGCTTCATATTTCCTGGTTACAGCCTGCCTGAATGCCAGATCCTGCCAATCGGTATTAATGTTTTGATATTCTGATTGCAGATTTGGACTCTCAAATTCCTCGTGGTAATTATACAACTGCTGGCTGTTCATGACCTGAAAGTTGCCATTGGTTCGCTCGTTCCAACCCACTGTGGTATTGATATTGATATTGGTTGTACCTCGGGTTCCAGATTTTGTCTGGATTACAATAACCCCATTGGCGGCTCGAGATCCGTACATGGATGTAGCTGAAGCGTCTTTTAGAATGGTAATAGATTCTATATCGGCAGGATCTACGGTTCCACCAATAACACCATCCACTACATATAAAGGAGACGCCCCTGCAGAAATGGAGCCTGTTCCCCGAATTCGTATATCTGTTCCGCCGCCAGGTTCTCCGGTACCACTGGTTACAAATACACCAGCAGCCTTTCCCTGTAGCATTTCCGTAGCTGAAACGGTGGTCACATCATCCAAATCTTCCGAAGACACCTGAACGACCGAACTTGAACTCTCTTCTTTCGATTGAGTTGTATATCCAAGTACAAAAACCTCATCTAATGCTTCTGTGGATGATACCAGCTCTACATTGATTGTTTTTCTACCATTTACCTGAACTTCCCGGGCTTCGAATCCAATAAAGGAAAAAACCAAGACTGCCTCAGCATCAACTGTTATTTCATACTCCCCATCTACACTTGTTGAAGTACCCGCACTGGTAGATTTGACTGCAACATTTACACCTGGCAATACTTCTCCATTTGCATCTGTTACCGTTCCTGTTACTTTAATCTCTTGTGCCTGAACAGCAAACGCGAATAAAGAAAACAAAACAAAGACAAAAGAACCTACTATTGTTTTTCTATACATGTTAACCGACTAATTTTACTTTTATATTTACAAAACAAAAGGTAACACACGACAATGTCCTTTCGTTTTCTTATAAGTTAAGGCATTAATAACAAAATGCAACCTTTTTGTTTTCGTTTTGTTTCTTCTTTCTTTTTTTTAACTTGAACAGGTAAATGCAACCCTTTTGCCGCAATTATTATATTATATATGAGTCATCTATTGAGTATCGATATGAAGTCAAGGAAAAGAGGAGTTAAAACCTCCGCCGAAATTTTTCGGCAGCCGGAAACGTGGGAACAGAGCTGGGAAAAGATTCAAAATGAAGAAAAGGAACTCTGCAATTTCCTGGATAGTGCTCTAAGCAATGATAAGCTGAATATTGTACTCACCGGAGCTGGCTCATCTGCTTTTGTGGGAGATGTTGTAGCCTCAACCTGGAAGCAATTCACCAAAAAACCAATTCAAGCCATTCCGACTACGGATTTGGTAACCCATTTCAGTGACAAAATTGACACTCGGTTACCTTTGCTTCTTATCTCATTTGCACGATCGGGTAACAGCCCCGAAAGCACCGCAACAATACATCAGGCAAATGAGTTATGCGATGAGGTATTCCACCTCATTATAACCTGTAATCCAAAAGGGAAGCTGGCCCAGGTCGGAGAAAACCCAAACAGCTATGTGTTTTCACTTCCTGCCGGAGCGGAAGACCAAAGCCTGGCTATGACAAATAGCTTTACCAGCATGACTCTGAGTGCCAGTATAATTCCCATGCTAACATCCGGGGTGCCCAGAGAAACTATAGAGAAACAAGTACAACTTATCTCTGATTATGGAAAAAGCTTATTAGAAGAACATCTGCCAGAGATAGAAAAAGCCGCCGCTTCTTCATTTAACCGCATTGTATTTCTTGGAAGCGGACCTATGTGGGGAATTGCCAAAGAATCTCACTTAAAAGTGCAGGAATTAACAAATGGAGATGTACTCGGCAAATTTGACTCATTTTTAGGTTTTCGGCATGGCCCGAAGGCAATTATCAACAAAGACACTCTCATTGTATACTTGTTATCGAATCAACAACATCCGGTCAATTACGAAAAAGATTTAATTGAACAAATAGCCCAACATAACATAGACCTTCACACTTTACTCATCTCAGAATCACCGGCTACAAATCTCGATACTGACTTCGCTGTGCAGCTCAATACAAGTGAAAAACTGAATGAAGTTTTTTGGTGTGTTTTATGCACACTGCCGGCTCAGGTCATAGGTTTTAATAAGTCTGTCATCCTGGGGTACGACCCTGACTCCCCTTCTCCAGGCGGAACTATTTCCAGAGTTGTGAAAGGGGTAAAGATTTATAATGACGTACATCATAAAAACAAAGGGTGAGGGCGGTGGTTCTTACAGTTTGTCCCAATCCTTCAGTCGACTCTTTCTGGGCAATAGATACTTTCGAAAAGGGTACTACAAACAAATCTATGCGTGATTCTTATTTTCCCGGCGGAAAAGGACTTCATGTTGCCTATGCCTTACGAGAGCTTGGGCTCAACACTACCCTCCTTGGGGTTTGGGGAGGTATTACTGGTGAATGGCTTAGAAACAAAACCCAAAAAAAAAATATAGACACCCTGGGACCATCAGTTAATGGATGGTCGCGAATTTGCATAACAAATGATACTTCCACCTCTTGGAATGAAACTGAAATACTCGGAGCCGGGCCGTCACTTTCAGATTCAGAAGTAGCTGATTTCACTGATACTTATCATAGCTATATAAAACAGAAAAGACCCACAGGCATTATAATCAGTGGTTCAACTCCTGCAGGCTTCACACCCAATATATATAGCAAAATGGTTAAAGCGGGGAAACGCCATAAAATCCCGGTATATGTTGATGCTAAAGACAAATTGTTAAAAAATACCCTTAACTCCCGGCCTTTTGCAATTCATGTCAATAAAGATGAAGGCTATGAATTATGCGGGCATAAAAATCCCGTTGAGATGGCGCTCTGGCTACAGTCATTTTGTAAAGTTGCTGCTGTAACGGCAGGTAAACAGGGCCTCTACCTGGCCTATAAAAATGCGGTATATCATGGATTCCATCGTTTACCCCAAAATGACATCATAAGTACCGTTGGCTCTGGAGATTGTCTTCTTGCAGGCTTATATACTGGTATTCAAAAATTTCAGGAACCAGAAGACTGGGTAAGGCTTGCCACTGCTTGCGGTAGCGCCAATTGTATCAATCCAGACCTGGGTATGCTAAGGGCAGAAAATGTTCAGGCATTTACTCCTCAGATCACCATCGAAACTATTTCAGCTTAATGAAGAAGAAAAACACACCTCATCTTGATTTAATGGTTATTGGGGAACTGAATATGGATCTCATCTACAACCATGTAAATGCATTTCCAGAACTGGGAAAAGAAAAAATTGCCAAAAAATTAAACCTTACCCTTGGCAGTTCATCAGCTATCTTTGCTGTAAACAGTGCCAAACTGGGATTAGATGTGGGATTTTGCGGCATGATTGGCAATGATTCTTTTGGGCAGGATGTGCTTAAAGAATTGAAGGCCTCCAACATTGACACTTCCTTCATTACCACTTCGGATACCCATCGTACCGGCCTAACCACAATCATTCGGTTAAACAACGATCGCGCAATGATCACCTATCCAGGAGCGATGGAGGATTTTTCTCTCGCAGGTATTCCTGATGAAGTTTTTAGCAGAAGCCGACATCTTCACCTTTCGTCCATCTTTCTGCAAAAGGGAATCAAAAAAGATTTGTTTAAAATTCTCGAACATGCCAAAGAACATGGAATGACTGTTTCAGTAGATCCCCAATGGGATCCTAAGGAAGTTTGGGATATAGACGTTAAGCGTCTTGTTTCTGCCATAGATCTCTTTTTTCCTAACGAAAAAGAAATGCTGGAAATAACTAATTCAGATTCTGTTGCTGAGGCTATACAGTATTTACAACCACACCTGGCTGACGGCTGCATTGTGATTAAGCAAGGCCCGGAGGGAGCCACAATTTGCCATAAAAAAGAAATACAGCATATACCCGGATATATTAATCATTCCCCGGCAGACACCGTTGGCGCCGGCGACAGTTTTGATGCGGGATTTATATCCCAGTTTCTGAAAGGAGCATCTTTAGAAGACTGTGCTCGCTTTGGCAATATGGCCGGAGCTGTTTCTACCATAGAAGCCGGAGGAACAGAGGCCATCAAAAGCTTCGAAAGTGTGAAGGAAATTGCAAAAACCAAATTCTCCCAATAATGACATTACAAGATAAATTTGCCCAGCTGGAACAAGAAGATTCAGCATTGTTGGCCGTTAATTTTTATAACTTTGAAACTCTTTCAGCTGTACTGAGGGCTGCTGCTGCATCAGGTTCTGCAGTTATTCTCCAATCTACCAAAAGCACCATAAATTACCTTGGGATGGAAGTAACCGCAAAACTTGCCCGTGCAGCAATCAACCAATATGGAGTTGAGGCCTGGCTGCACCTGGATCACGCTGGGGATTCTGAATTAATCAAAAGGGCACTTGATGCCGGATTTGATTCTGTAATGATTGACGCCAGTGAGCAGCCTTTAGAGAAAAACTTAGCAGTGACCTCGAAAATCGTTGAGATGGCTAAAGGGTATAGAGCAAATGTTGAAGCCGAATTGGGATATATCGCCAAACTTGGTCAATCTAAAGATGATATAGCGTTCACTCAACCAGAGGAAGCCAAAGCATTTGTAGAACAAACGGGAGTCGACGCTTTAGCAGTGGCTATAGGTTCTGCTCATGGTTTTTATGATAAAGAACCTAATCTTGATATTGATTTGTTAGCAGCAATAAACGCAGCAACACCTGCTGCTTTGGTTCTTCATGGAGGATCAGGTATTCCGGATGCACAAATACAAGCATCCATCAGGCATGGCATTCGAAAAATAAATCTTGCTACAGAAGTGAAAAATGCCTTTATAGAGACCCTCCGTAAAGAGCTTCCCACTTCCGATGAAATTGATTTGAGAAAGATTTTCCCCGCTGCTACTGATCATGTTCAGGCGTTACTGGAATCTAAATTTTCCATGATAAACGAAGCTTAGTTTCATGCTGAAGATTGATCATTTTAAAAAAATTGATGCCCATATCCATTTTAATGCCGGAAGAAAATCGCTTTTAACTCTTGCCGAAAACTATAATTTTGACCTGCTTACAATAAATACCGAAGTACCGAATTTCCCATCCATACAAAAGCAGCGGAAACTTGCTCAACAATCTTCCTCTTCTCGGGAGGTTCAACTTCATCACGCTGCCACCTTTTCTACCAAAAATATTTTTAAAAATGAGTGGGCTGAACAGACCATACAACATATTCAGCAGTCTATAGATGAAGGAGCATGCGGAATTAAATTCTGGAAGAATATAGGGATGACCATCCAGCGACCCGACAATTCTTTTCTGATGCCGGATGATCCTGAACTTAAACCCGTGTTTACCTACCTTGAAAACAATCAAATTCCAGTTCTTGGTCACCAGGGGGAGCCTAAAAATTGCTGGCTTCCGATTGAGGAAATGACCGTTAAGAGCGATCAGGATTACTTTGGCTCCCATCCTAAATACCATATGTATAAAAATGATGAATACCCCGATTACATGGAACATGTGGAAGCTCGCGATAATGTCCTTAGCCGGCACCCCAACCTCACTTTTATAGGCTTACACCTTGCCAGCCTGGAGTGGAGCCTTGATGAACTCAGCCGGCGCCTGGATAACCATCCAAATTTAGCTGTCGATTTAGCTGAGCGAATAGCTCATCTATATCACCATACAGCACAAGACAGAAATAAGGTTATTGACTTTTTTCACACTTATCAGGATCGCATTATATATGGTACCGACATCATTGATGATCCGGCTATACCCGTTTCCCAGGTCAAGAAAAAGCTGGAAACCAGGTGGAATAATCACTGGTCCTTTTTTTCTACCAACCAACTGCTTAGGTCTGATCAGATTGAGGATACCTTCAAGGGCTTAGATTTACCCACTTCCATTCTTGAAAAGATTTATCGTACCAATGCCCTGCAATGGTATGCTGTAAAGTAGTATCCGACAGCTTAACCCGAATTATTCACGAATGGATGCAAAATGGCGATCTATATACTTGAATATATTATCGGTGAATTACTTTATGTAATAGCCCAATTTTGAGGTACGGATTAGGCGGCGAAATTTCCCCGTACGCTGCGTTCAAGTGAAAGTTGGGGTGCTCAGGGTACCACAGTACCCTTCTTTCCCATTTCCACTTTGCCTTGCGTACGATTAAATTTCTTGGTGAATAATCCGGGTTAAACCTTAACCAGTTTTACATCCCTTTTATATAGTTGCTTTTCAAATTCCGGGGAGATCTTTGTATCAGTAACAATGGAGTCTATTGCATCCAGTTCGCATATACAGGAAAAACTATACCGGCCAAATTTTGAAGAATCGGTTACAGCAATCACTTTATTGGCTCTTTCTACCATAATTCTGTTTAGTTGAGCTTCTAAAGGATTTGAGGTGGTCAATCCGTGTTCAACATCCATTCCATCTACTCCCAGAAAAAGTGTATCAAAGTAGTAATTTTTCATTGTTCTTTCGGCTTCCGGGCCTACTAAAGAGTAGGATTTATCCCGGAGCACTCCTCCGGTAAGCATGGTATCCAAGCCAGAAGCTCCCGCCAGTTCCAAGCCAATATTTAAGGCATTAGTCATGACGGTCAGATCCATCTTATCCTTTAATCGTAAAGCAATTTCCCGCGTGGTAGACCCTGAGTCCAGGATAATGGATTCACCGTCGTTAACTAAACCTGCGGCATACTCTGCGATGCGTTTTTTTTCTTCTACATTTATCTTCTTTTTTTCCTCTATGGAAGGATCGTTGTACACATTATTTCTTATTAATGCCCCTCCATAAGTACGATCTATCAACCCTTTATTCTCAAAAAAGTCTAAATCATTGCGAATCGTTACCGTAGATACATTAAACTCCTCACTCAATTGATCTACTTTAACGGCACCCTCATTTTGTATTTTTTGGATAATTTTATCCCGTCTTTCTACCGTTGATTTCATAAATAGTCCCTTTTATCCGTGTTTATTAAGACAAAAACCCTAAGTTAGTCAACGGAATATAGCAAAATGACCTTTTACTTTTTGAAATTACTAATATCCAGCTCAGGTTGCTCTCCCACAGCTTGCCTGATGACAACACTGTTCAACAATTTGCTACCTGTTTTATACCCTCCATTTCTTAAAAAGAACCTTCCTTCCTCAGCACCACCGGAAAAATCTAGTCGATAGCCTGTATTGGCGATATCATCTCCGGTAAAAGTCGCTTTTGTTATTTGATGCCAACTTCCATTTTTATCTAAGGCCCACTGATTGCCATAAAAAGCTCTTCTCCATTTATATCCTCTTGTGTCATGAAAATTTTCCAGGAATGAATAGACTCCTGTCATCCAGGTATCTGTTATCGGCCTTAAAAAGCTTGCGATCAATCGCCATTCCCCTTGTTCCGGATCATAGAAATAGGCGGTATTGATCGTATTTCCCTCCCCATCAGGCTTCACTTGATTCAAAAATTTATAGGTTATTCCCGCTTTCCATGGAAAAATCAGGTAACTCTGTCCGCCACTGCCTTCATTTCCAAACTCTCCAACTACCACATCCTGCCCTTTTTCAATCAGCTGAATTCTTTCTGATTCTGGAATGTCATCAGGGTTATCTGTTTGATATGGACTCCATACCGAAAACAATACCCTGCGTTCTGTTTCTGAATTCACCTGAATGCCAAAATATCCCTGTGAAAAACCATTGGCCATAAAATAAGAACCTAAAGGGTCTTCCCCCTCGGGAACGGTAACCTCATTATAAAACCACTCAATATCTACACCTGCGGGCATTGAATAGCCCAGATGTACAGAAGGACCTCGACGCCCCCAATAAAACCTGTTATTTGAATTTTCTTTCACAAAAACGAGGGTATCCCCTTTAGGGACTTCTACCACCAAATCTGTGAGTTGAGCAAAATTACTACCTTCCCGGTCTACTCCCTTTAAATCAATGGATGAATACTCTTCTTTGTTAAAAGAGAATGTCCCGATTGGTACAACCTCATAGTTTTCGTTATCCATATCCACCTCATAAACCTGGTCTCCGGACAAGGCTTTAATGCGGCTCTCGCCCGATCCTGTACGAGCTCGTGCATAAACCTCAAAATCGCCTGTACTCATTGTTTTAAAGAAAACACTAAAGGTGCTCTCCTTGTCACTCCAATGTTCAATGCCATTCCCTTGTACTCTTTCACCACTACTCTCCGACGTTTGGTAAGCATTACCTGCCAAAGGTATACTAACTTCTTTGACCTCAGAATTACCTGTTGGTCCTGTTATTTGAGGATCATCGCTTCCGCACCCGCTTAGTAATCCAACACCAATTAATTCAAACATCAAGAAAATAAGTACTGAGATATTCATTGAGGTCCACCTTTTGTTTATTTTTTGCAGCACCATGAAAAGAAAGTGAATTTATATTTAACAATTGTGTTACGTTTCTATATGAACATATAATACTTTCATTTTCTTTCAAATTAATTTTTATTCTTTTTTTCTTGAGGAATGAATTATCAACTGTCTTCCCAAATTCATATCCCGGCTCTATGTTGATTTGTACGGGTAAAATGAAACGCGCCATCATGATTGTCAAACACAACACACTCTATTGGCTCTATGCAGGTTGCCTCTCCCTTCTCCACGCCTTTCTCTTTTATCTAAAGAATGAAAATAGTACATTAGTTGTTAAGACAACTAAATCCCCAACCAAAACTAATTTTCTGTTATGGATACCGCTACCAAA
Organism: Balneolaceae bacterium; assembly: GCA_009711805.1. Lineage (GTDB taxonomy): Bacteria > Bacteroidota > Rhodothermia > Balneolales > Balneolaceae > VEMX01. The sequence continues at coordinate 83,340 of VEMX01000024.1, forward strand.
ACCTCCGAAACAACTACAGAAGAAATCATGCCCATCCAGGGTACCGACTATGTTGAAATCTATTGCAGTAATGCTAAGCAGGCTGCTCATTTTTATAAATCCGTATTTGGGTTTCACTCCCTGGCATATGCGGGACTTGAAACCGGCCTTAAAGACCGTGAATCATATGTAGTAGTACAAGACAAAGTACGCCTGGTGCTCACTTCCCCGCTAAAGAGCGGCACAGACATCGGCCGCCATATCGACCAGCATGGAGATGGAGTGAAGGTTATTGCCCTTTGGGTAGATGACGCCACCACCGCCTATGAAGAAGCTATTTCGCGTGGAGCGAAATCATATATGGAACCACAAACCGAAACGGATGATCATGGAAAGGTAGTACGTTCCGGTATTTACACCTTTGGAGAAACTGTTCATATTTTTGTTGAACGTAAAGAGTATGAAGGTGCTTTCCTTCCTGGTTTTAATAAATGGGAATCTTCCTATACTCCTGAGTCCATCGGTTTAAAATACATCGATCATATGGTCGGGAATGTTGAACTGGGTAAAATGAACGAATGGGTTAAGTTCTATGAAGATGTAATGGGTTTCAAACAAATCCTTTCTTTTGATGACAAAGACATTTCCACCAAGTACACCGCTCTTATGAGTAAGGTGATGAGTAATGGAAATGGCCGTATTAAATTTCCTATTAATGAACCTGCTCCCGGGCTCAAGAAATCTCAGGTTGATGAATACCTGGATTTTTATGAAGGTGCTGGTGTTCAACATATTGCATTAGCTACTGACGATATTATACACACCGTTTCTACTCTCAGAGAAAGAGGAATGGACTTCCTCTCGATTCCAAAAACGTATTATGATGTACTTACCGATCGCGTAGGGGAGATAGATGAAGATATTCAGACTTTAAGTGATCTGGGCATTCTTGTAGATCGGGATGAGGAGGGTTACCTGCTTCAGATCTTTACCAAAACGATACAGGCCCGGCCCACAATGTTCTTTGAGATCATTCAGCGAAAAGGAGCTATCTCGTTTGGGAAGGGAAATTTTAAAGCTCTGTTTGAAGCTATAGAACGTGAACAGGAACTACGCGGAACACTTTAACCTCATAACATATCCTTCAATATGTTGGGAGCCGCGGGCTGAAATCCGCGGCTCTTTTTTATATGATACCGGAAATTATTTTGGGATAACTACCGGGAGTAGTTGGTAAATATTTTATCAAGAGTAGCAATAAGTTGGTCATATTCTTCCTGGTTCAAATTATCCCAGCCTTTTTCGCGGGAAGCTAATACATGAGGACGTGCTCTTTTGATCATCTCTCCGCCTTTTTTAGTGAGCTTAATTAAATATCTTCGGCGGTCATTGTCATCTTTCTCTCGATCTACCAATTCTTTTCTTGATAACAGATCAATAATCCTGGACACCGTAGGATGGTCTTTAAAACTCTGACTGGCCAAATCTGACTGGCTCAACTTTTTATGCTCCAGTTTAGATAAAACCACCCATTGCTCGGGAGTCAGGTCAATGTTCGCCTCACTAAACCGATTGATAAGATCCTGCCTTACCACTTTGTACGTGCGATCTATATATACCCCAATCTGCCCTGTTGCCATCTGCTAAAAGTTATTTTATGCTCTGTATTATAAATTTCTGCGTAGTTTTTGCCTCAGCTCGCTACCATTTTAGGGCGAGGAAAACCTATTCTTTGAATCAATTGCTCAAACCTTGCATCATCTCGAAGTTCATCTAAAATTGGAAACGAATTAATCAAAAGGACCGCACCTAATTTTTCATCCACGGCCTTATTCAGGTATTCAAAAGACCGATCATAATCTCGCATGGCGCTATATACCAATGCATAATCGAGGGTCAGGTTAATGTCTTTTTCTTCTTTTTCCCGTTTTGAAACTTTTTCAAGACATTCTTTCGCTTTTTCTATTTTGCCCATTTTGGCATATACATATCCCAACTGAGACCCGCCTTTATTGGAACCATCAATCAATTTTATATACTTTTTTACTTCCTTCAAAGCATTCTCATAGTCTTCTTTATTTACATACACCATGCATTTTCCTTCCAATGCTGAGCGAAAAGTGGGATCCAATTCCAGGATTTTATCGAAAATTTCGAGCGCCTTATCATTTTCATTTATTGCCCAGTACGAACGTCCCAACTCGAGCAGGGCCGGCAAAGAAAGAGGGTCTATCTTAACAGCTGCTTTAGCTTGCTCAATCATTTTGGGATAATTTCCTATTACCCTGTTGAAAAAGCCATATGCCTGACGGCCTTCACTATTATCGGGCTCCAGGGTTATTGCTTTCCTGAAGTTTGCCTCAGCCTGATCAAAATCCCATTTAAACAATAGGTTTACATACCCTAAAGCGATATAAGAATCGGCTCTCGAATTGTTTAATTCAATGGCTTTATTCGCATGCTTTTCAGCTTGTTCAAATGCTTCATTACCTGATATATGGCCAATGGTCCCCAGGTAGGTATAACAATTAGCCAGGTACGAATATGCATTTGTGTAGGTAGAGCAATTGAAAATGGCTTCGTTAAAAAGTTTAATTGCTTTAAAAATGGCTTCCGGGGTTCGCTTGTTCCAATAGAAAAGTCCCTGCAGGTAATAATTATAGGCCTCAATATTCTGGGTAGATGCTTCGTAGAGGTTTTCATTTTCGGCAATAACAAAATTCTCTTCCAGCTTGTCTGCAATTTCCTTTGCAATTTCATCCTGAACCTGAAAAATATCTTCCAGCTCGCGATCATAATTTTGCGACCAGATATGGAACCCATCATCGGTATTAATAAGCTGAGCCGTAACCCGAACATGCGATCCAGAGCGCCGCACACTGCCCTCCAATGCGGTAGCTACATTCAGGTCCTTACCTATCTCCCGTACATCTTTTTGGGCATTTTTGTATAAGAACACCGATGTCCTGGAAGCAACACGCAATCCTTCTACCCGGGCCAGGGTGTTTATGATCTCTTCTGTGATACCATCACTGAAATAGTCATTCTCAATATTTGAACTAAAGTTCACGAAAGGAAGCACCGCTATACTCTTCCTGTTACTCCCTGTTATGGAGTGGATATACTCTTGTTCGGGCACCTCAAGGCCTTCATCGGCAAGAGCATATATACGTACCGGGGTGTATACATTTTTCAGTTCATGCTCGCCAAAAGCTTCTACCCTGATACCGGGATGGTTTTTTATTTCATCAAATACCTTCCCGGATATCATCACAGCGCCGGAAATACCCAGCGACTGTACCCTGGCCGAAATATTGACCGCATCTCCGTAGATCCCTTCGTCATCGTAAACTACATCCCCGATATGAATACCTATTCGCAACGGTACATTGGGTTGTTCATTGAAAAGCTTGAGCTGGATTTCCCGGGCACAGTTTACTGCATCCAGTGCACTGCCAAACATGCTTAGTGTTCCATCCCCATAATATTGCATTACCTGGCCGTGATTCTCAAGGATACTGTCGTCTACTATTTTCCGTTGATGGTCTCGCAGCTTTTTAGCTTTTGTCTCGTCATCCTGCATCATTTTGGTATACCCAACTATATCTGCAAACATGACGGCTGCCAGTAATCGTATGTTTTCTTTATTACTCATTAAAATCCTCGCAACAGTATTCCGGCCAAGTCCTGAGCTGTTTCAACTTTTGATGTACTTTAATAGTTTCAGAATCTAAAATATCTACGAAAAGACTTTAGCACTAATACGAACATCTGCGGTCCAATATTTTGCTGTATTGATTCTCGATTCTGCTTTACTGTCTTAAATCATTGACCGACCGAATTATTATCTCTGTATGTTCCAATCACGTTAATTCAGGCAAACGAATATAAGCAATAAAAATACTTAAGTATATTCAGCTTAGAATAAAAAACCAGCCTTTATTTCGAATAAAGTTCCTTCTCCGGAAATACCCAACGAAGTATTCACCATGAAAGATTCAAAAATGTTAAACCAGATCCCTCCGCCATAGCCTATATGCCAAACATCAGAATGCCGGCGGTCGGTCCACACTCTGCCGGTATCCACAAAACCCACCAAGCCTATTTTACCTCCCAACAGGTACCGGTAAAAATCAAACAGCTCTAATCGAACTTCGGCATTATTATACACACTGGTTCGTCCCGAAAAACGATTTCCCAGATATCCGCGGAGGGTAGTTGTGCCTCCAAGTGTATTTGATTCATAGAATGGAAAATCCCCAAAGTTATGAGCAAAACCAATACGATTAGCAAATGTAACTTGCGGAGTATAACGGGCTGAAAGGTACAATCTCAGGTCGGAGCTTAAAACAGCAAAGTTATCAGAAGTATTTTCCATGCCCAAGCCGACTTTACCACTCATCTGAAACTGATATCCTTGCCGGGGATTGGAAGCATCATCTGCATCCCGAATCTTAATTCCACTTGTAACTCCCCCAAACCATTGGCTGCTAAATGTTTCAGATGGGATGTTTAAATCTGGATCGTTCAGAATGTTATCATCATTTCCATCTACTTTGGTTATGGATGAATGAATGCCTGCATAAAACGTAAAAACATCATTCTTCTTTATGTACATTCTCGGCTCTATTATATAGCGGGTAAGTCTTGCACGATAGTAATTATTCTTACGTTCTTCGAGGGTAGTTTCATTTCCAAGACCAAAAAAGTTCCTGTAACTCTTGGGCAGAAAAAATGCGCTTTCCACATTTAAATCCCAGCTTCCCGCAACCTGATACCACCAGCCGCTATATCGCACATTGGCCGCTCCGGTTTTAGGGGCATAATTAGCCCTGAAATAATGCCGGGCCGCCGGGTGTTTTCTGAATCCATAGCGTACAATTTCCGGGCCTCCTCCTAAAAAGATACCATCATCATTATTATAAGATGTATACAAGCTGAAAAAATGACGATCCCACTTATAATCAGTCCTATAATTGTATTGATTCACTAAGGGGTCATTAGAAGTTTTGACCACTGTATTTGAAGCCGTTTCAAAGTTATTTCCTTCCCTGGTATCGTATATATAGATGTTAGGCCTTAAACCTTCTTTTGGGGTTTGATCCCGAAATACATCCGTTCCCGAGCCTCCAACAATGTTAATCTTTACACGGTTTTCTGCTTCTCCACTTAGCAAAAACTCATCGTCCCCATTCATGCCCAACAAACGAAGCTCCTGTGTGGCGGAAGAATGAAATGTACGGTCATAGTACTTCCGCTTTACATCTCCATCACCTGAGAGCTTATATACTTTTACTGATAATTGTTCTTCGTCAAGAATCTGCACTTCAAAACGTTCCCGTTTGTTACTCCCCAACACGCTTACTACCTCCGCAATCATATCATAATAAGCATCAGCTACTTTCTTTAGCTTATCCCGGCGTTTTTTCATGATCCGTATTGTTTGTGTACCATACTTTTTGAATACAGGATCCGGATAGTTCCGCACGGCTTTTTCGATCACTTCATCTGTCAACGCCTCCTCCATAAACCCGGCTATTGCCAGCCATTGTTCTCTGTTTAGCTGATTGGTAAACCTGCGGCTAATAGTCAATGAATTAAAATTAAGTCCCCTGAGCAGGCCGTAATTTTCTCTAAAATTCTGATATTGAAAAAAAGACCCCAGCTTGGCCAGTCTTGCAAGCGGCCCAGTCATATTCATAAGAGCGATATCGCGATCTCGGGGAATGGGAACATAAATCTTTCCTTTATTGTCATCTGGTTCAAAAGAAGCCCACCGCCATTGATCGCTATGCCGGTCCCAGTCTGCTACCAGCATATCGAGCAGGCGGGCCCGCGCAAAAGCTTCCTGGTCAACCCGGTGATCAATATCGCCATCAATTTCTCTTATCATTTCGGCATGGCTTAATACTTCCTCTGTATATCCCACACTTTTGATGGTGCTCATATCCCCATTTGGCCGTTCTTCAAACAGAGCCAAAGTGCCACCAACTTCATCCGCATAGCTTCCCAGCCTTGGGTCGTGGGGCACATAGTATATTTTGGGATTGGTATGAAACACCTCCACCGCATCTGCCAGCTCTGGTATTACCAGTGCCGCATAGGGATTCAAAATCGAAAACTGATCTTGTGCTAAATCCAGGGCTACGGTTTGTTTCAGTTCTTCTTCCCATATTCTCCCGGCCTCCTTATCTACGGAGCGTAATACATAATCAACCCCGTCTTTACTCTCCAGGTGCAATGTATTTGTTTGACCTTTTCCACCCAGACGAACCGGCTTTAAGCCGCCTTTTATCGTTCCCACATCAAAAACAGGAAAAGTTGCAGGTATAGACCAGTATCCCCGGTTGTGTTCTCCGGCTATCATTCTGAAAAGCGTACTTTTGTTGTCGTATTCAGGATTAGGAGATATGATTCTGGTGCTGTCGCTATAATCCACCTCAGGCTGATTTGCTTCCATATCACCAGGAACAGGATCATCATAGGGTTCCTTTATCTGATTTCGGTATATCATTTCTCCGGTGGAACCGTCCCCTTTGGGGACCCACCCCTCTACCCATACCGAGCCATCCTCGTAGTACTGCAAAGTCATAAATCCCTTACCCTGGTGAGTAAAAGCAGCTCCCCGGCCTTTAGCTACATATCTTTCTTTTGAACCGGCACCACTTACCAGGTAATGCCGCTGTGTTCTAACATTCCCTTGTATATGATGTTGGAGACTGTGGGAATGCCCGGCTGCATAAACCAGGTGCTCCAGCTCTATTCCCATAAAAAGATTTTTTAATGCCGTCGACATCTGCCGATATGTATGGTGAGTCAGATCTTGCCTATACCCAAAAATTCTGCGGTACAATGCATACAGACTTCCAAACACAGGAGGCTTTAAATGAACTGAAGGAGGCAGGTACCCTCCGCGAGCCCCATGTGTTATTAGCGGGTGATGCCCCGCAACCAGCAAAAAATCATTGCGTTGCTTTTTCAAAATATCGTCTAATTCTGTTAAAACATCACCGGCATCCGAAACTTTATATTCACCAGTATCACCCCGGGATTTGTCATACTTATGAAGCCACCACTGTGTATCCAAGAGAATAAGCCGGATGTCTTCTCTTAATTTGGGGTGCTCATCGTCATCCATCAGCTTAATATCTGCGGGACCGGGAAAACCGTTGTCAGGATAAAATGTATTCCCTCGGTTCAGGTATTTTTCTACAAATTTCTCTTGCCGTTTAACGGCTTCCAGGCCTTTTTTGCCCCCGTCATCCCAGTCATGGTTTCCCGGGATAAAGAATACCCGTCCATCAAACTCATTTACGGTCTTCATTTGTTCAATAATCCGGGCTTCGTAGAATGCTCTGCGAGGGTGATCGGCAGGAGGGAGGCCATTCAGGTAGATATTATCCCCTAAAAAGATAGCTGCACTTCTTTCATCGGCTTCCTTAAGAAATGACTCGAATAGTTTAAGAGAGGGTTCCTGCACATCCAGGGAAGGCCCCCCTGCATCACCAATCAAAAACACCCGGTACAATAATTCTTGGGCCGGCGGCGGACTTAGTTCAAGAGGATTCCCTTTTTCCATATCCACAAAGGTGCGGGTGCTTGTACAAGAAAGCATCAGCCCTAAAAAAAGTATATAACACAGCTTTTTTATCATAAACTGAAAGTACCCAAGCTCTCATAAAGATTAAACACTATTCTTCTATATGCTTGATTGATGGCTTTGTATGAAGAAATAAGATGCTTTCCCATCATGGGAGAATATAGGCCTGAGTTTGATCCAGGAATTTATACGTTCTGCTCATTGGTTTCTTTTTAGAAGTTAGACCTGTGAACAAGCCATTCCTTACCGATCAATGTAACAAATGTTATTTGGTATGCTTAGTGGCAGAGCAGAGGTGGCACAAGCGGACGCTTGCGCCAGATGGGTATTAAACTTTAACCACCTTTTGCCCACTCCTCTGCATCCTCAACCACTTCAGCGAATTCTATGGCGTCGCCGGATTTCTTAATGGTTGCTTCAAAGTGGGCCGGATCTACTTCATGTCTTCTGATGAGCAGTGAAGCTAATTTGTTGATAATATTTTTTCCTCGCTCTGAGAGGTCTGCTACGCAACGAGGGCAAACTACAATTATAGCATATTTTGTATTTAACTACTGCTTTGTAAACAAATAAATATCAGCTACACCGTTTTGCTCCAGTCCTAATTGGTTTTTCTGAAGATTAAATATGAAATTTGCTCCGATCTCCTCATTCGTAAACACGTCATTCCCCTTGTACACCAATGGCTCTTTTGGAAAATCATCTAATTGTGCATATAAGGTGTTATTTTTTTGACTTATAGTAAAGCTTCCACCTCCATCTCCTACGTAATATCCCACGTACTTTTCCAATTCGCTCGCTTTGATTTCAATTTGCTCAAAATTTGGGAGCTCAAATGGTTCATCAAAATAGCACTTCAGTACATCCATTACCACACTATTAATATTGTAGTCTATGGCATTTGATGTTAGAGCTATAGCTAACTCCTCTTTAGGGAAGTAAATTGATTTAGCATTAAACCCATCAATATTTCCACCATGTCCATACCCCGTATGGTCTTTAAATGAAAATTCCATGATTCCCCTCCCGAAATTGTCTTCGATGGATGTCATCATATCCAGGCTTTCCTTGGAGATTATAGTTTCGTTGAAAAGAGCCTCAATAAACTTATTAAGATCTTTTGCAGAAGAAACAAGCGAACCCGCACCCATGGTAACAGACAAATCTGTTTCTATTTGCTTAACCCATTCTGTTGTGTAGTTGTATGAATTTGATTCATTATCGGCAATACTAATCTTGCCACCATGGTAGGTGTTATTGAGTTTAAGAGGAGAAGTGATTTTTTCTGCTATTAAATTGTCATACCTCGAATTATATAATTTTTCGAGCATCACTGAAAGCAATAAGTAATTGGAGTTGCTATACTCACTTTTACTATTGGGTTGAAAGTTACTTTTATAGGCGGATATAATTTCAACCATCTCTTCTGATGATTTATGTTCAGTACGGTAGGCCCAAAATGCCTCGTCTTTCGTAAAACTACGGATACCACTTCTGTGGTTTAATAAATTTCCTACAGTTATGTTTTCAGTATTTTCAATTGCCGGAAAATAGGTTTCTATGGTCTGATTTAGGTCTATTTTATTTTCTTCAATCGCTATAAAAACTAAAGTAGCTGTAAACATTTTGGCGATCGAGCCAATTCTATACTTTGTTTCAGGTGTAGATGCCTTTTGGGTTTCAATGTCATCAAAACCTATAGATTTTGAGTAGATAACCGTTCCTTTATGGGATAAGGAGATATTGCCCATAAACTTATCGTTCTGATAAAGTATGTCAAACAAACTATCCAGTTTGGGTTTGTTAAAAGTGTCGTAATTATTTTCTTTGAAAGTTTCTACTGCTCGTTCTGAGTTATTTTTAGTACAACTAAAAAAGAGTAATGTAGAGAGTGATGCTATAATTAAAAATTGTTTCATTCGGTTTTATTTGGTTTTAGCCCAGGTACGTAAAACATAATATTAAGTTGCTATTTTAACCGATGATGTGCGCCCCCTGAAACGTTGATTAAAGGCATATTTTTATTAAATTTAGTCGTATTAATATCCAGCAGTTCCTGTCATGACTTTTCCAGCCCTCTTGTAATAGGCAATAAAAACTCCACTTGGCGTGATCGTGTTTTCTATTAATGTAAAAGCTGCCGGAATTGCGCCATCATCAAACAACTTTTTACCTTTACCAAGAGTCAATGGGTGAATTATAAGCCAGAGTTCGTCTACTAAATCATTCTTAAGTAGCAGTTGAACGAATTTGCCACTGCTCCAAACCTGAATATCAGAACCTTCTGAATTTTTGAGCTTTTTGATATCAGCCAAGTTTTTAAGGAAAACTGTGTTCTTCCAGCCTGACTTTTCTCTGGTCTTGGACATGACGTATTTGGTACCATCATTGATACCCGGCCAATTATCTTCATGTTCAGGCCAGTAGCCTTCCCAAATTTCAAATGTTTTTCTACCCAAGAGATATTCTGCATGTTTCATCAGTTTTTCCATAATCTTATTGCCAACTTCTTCAGAATTAGGTACAACCCAACCGCCATACTCGAAACCCCTGATGTATCTTCTTCAGATCCATCAGGTGCTTGCATTACTCCATCCAATGTGATCATTGATAAGATGATTATTTTTCTCATAATTTTTCACCTATTAGGTTTAATACAATATCCTGACATCTGTAATGTATCTACGGGATAGGTCACTCCCACGGTGGAAATACGACATAACCACAGCGCAATTGAGACAATAACAATTATTATTGAGCAAAATTCCCAAGCCCTATAACGGCCTACCACATAACCGGCGCAGGGATTATGATTTTTTAAAAAGGCTACTTCTTAGAAAAATCAATGGCAAGAAATTTAAGTAAAGTCACGGCTGCATCTGCCGTTAATGCGGTTATGTGGCGCTTACCCCTGAACTTGATTGTCGAATTTATCTGTTTTGTGTCGTGATATTTTTTATCAATTTTCAGCTAACCAATCAGTCATCGTATCGAGGAAACCATCACATCTGTTCCAAGGTAAATTATTATCCTGAAACTCATAAAACCCTCCTGTTTCGGATTTAAAAAAATTGTGGTTACAGTCAGGAAATGTTTTGATCGTTAAATCTGTATTTCGACCAAGCGTATTTTCATATAATACTTTGGTTTTGGTCCAGTCTACATTCATATCTTTCTCTCCAAAAAGTGCAAGTACAGGACAGTTTATATTAGATAGTATAGTCTCAAAATCTTTTACATACACCTGTAATCCGGATTGTGCATCTAGTTCCTGCTTCATGAAAGACGATTGATAACTAGAATAATTTTCTTCTGTAATCTCACCATTTGTGAATCTCAGAAAAAATGAATTCTTCCTGAGATTTGGAGTGGCTTCACGGTATGCTTCAAAGCTCCCACCGGAATGAGTTATATGCATGCCCTTTTCCCATTCACCAACTATTACATCAATCGTGTCTTTCGAATGTCCGTTGATTCGTAGATTTTCGCTTAGTAAGTACTTAAAGTTTTCCTTGTCATCCACACCGCTTACAGATATCCAAAATTTTATTCCATCATATTGGTTAATGACCAATGGATTTATCCAGCCGGCTCTGCTGATACCCCATAAACCGATTTTGTCAGAGCCGGGTATTTGTTCTTTCTTCAATGTTTCTATAGCAGCAATTACTTCCAGTGCACTATTTTGTACAGTTTGATTATAGTTAAAAGTACCCCCACTCTGGCCGCACCCCATTTTGTCCCACATATAAACGGCATATCCAGACTTAGTGAATCTCTCTCGGACGTCATAGTACCATTCTTCTTCTATAGCGTTTGTTCTGCCCGAACCGTGAACGATAATTACAAGTCCTTTCGGCTCAGTACTGTTTTCCGGTAAATTTAACACGCCGTTCAGGACAATCCCTTCAAATTCGAATTCAAAAATTTCCTTTTCAATTTGAGCGAATAAAATCACTGGTATAAACCAAATAAGTAAGAATAGTCCAATTTTTTTCATGATATTTCTCCAATTATCTTCAATGACTCGCCACATAACAACATTGCGCATAAGCTGCACGCGCATGAATATTGAGTTGATAAATAATGAACGAAAAGCTAAAAAGCCAGAAGGTGGCAAGTCCTGGCGAGGCGTGTCCCCTTAATGCGCGGGATCTTTCCAAAAAGGAGGTCTTCACTTAAATTAGTGGTAATCAACCATAACTAATTAAGGAGGACCTCATGACCTGTGTAGGAATAGATCTTCACTCAAATAATATGGTAAATGTCGCGATTAACAGCAATGGAGAAGTGATCCGGGAGGCCAAACTGCCGACGTCTCGGCGATCACTGCAGGATTTTTTCGGTTTAATTGATGGCTCTATGAAAGCCGTTGTCGAATGCACCAGCAACTGGTACTGGCTGAGCGACTGGTGTCGGATCAATGGCGTCGAGCTGACGCTGGCCCATGCGAAGATGGTGAAGGCCATCAACTATGCGAAGGTGAAAACGGATAAAGTAGACATTCCAGGACTTCGAGCACGTGCGCGGGATTGGGACATCGGTTGGCTGGCCGGTTAAAGATCTGGGATAGTCTCGGTAATTACCGAGGCAACTTCTGCCCATTGGCAGAAGATAAGCTCGTAAAGGGGTTTGGATGCCGGCAGGTTCACATTCCACTAAAGCTTTGGTGAACAGGTAATCCGAGCTTGATCAACGATACCCGTTGCCAGTTATAGGTTTAAACTAAGGATTTATTGGAGTAATACGATGCTAAGGTAGGTGAGGACTATCTACTTAACATTTTCCTTTTTGAAGGGTTATACCGCATTTATATTTAATTTATATCGCCAAACCAAAAGATCATAATAGTCATTGCAATACCGCCTACAATTGCTGCTACAGTTGTTACAACTCCAAGCTTTCGAGTTGCAATCCAACCGCTTGATCCCAAACTCATAAAGAAAAGGTAACTGCCGAATATCATAATAACAGAAGCAATCCAATTTTTACTGGCAACGTAAACCGGAAATGGAGATTCTCTTGGTATTGCACGATACATATCAGCAGCCATAAAAGACCACATCAAAGCCGAAATTATAAAACAAATAGAGCTAACGACGGCTGCACCAATAGTTATTTTTGCAGAACGGGTAAGAATATCAGGGTTCTTAGTACCGGCAACTACAGATAATAAGGCCGCGGCGGCAGTAAATGCAAGACCGCCAAGTACAGCACTAACCGAAGCTAGTGTCATGTCAATCCTGAAAAGTCGGGTAAAGTCGGTGTAATTTTATTCGGGCATCGTCTGTTGTGAATTGCCAATTGATTGTTTTGGATTTCTTGTTTCTGGCCTTTTCCCATGCCGTTGATTC
>VEMX01000002.1 GCA_009711805.1 Balneolaceae bacterium
GTACTGAGCGTCACAATATTAGAGCGTATGACGCTTAAACAGCTATTTTCCGATGATTCACTCACGGAATTCGACCCCCAACCTCGTAACCAATTGGGGCTCTTCGACTTTTAACCGGACACTACTGATGTAGCATTTTAATTCATTAACAGTGGCACTGTGAAAAAATGAAATAGTAACAATGATGCCCTGTAACATATGATAACCCGGATTTTTATGGGTTGAATTTTGTGCAATAGGGTTAAACGTATTTTTCAAAAAGTTTGAGTTCGATCTTGTTACCCGGCTCGGGCTTTCCGCCGATAAAGCCTAAAAATGATATCTTAAATCTGTTCTCTCTCATTCCCGCCAAATACTTCTTGTCCTTTTACTTTTAACTGTGATGGCTGTGATTTTTGTGATGCACTGTGATATCCATTGATCACAAATATCCTGTTCATCACACCCATCCCAGTTAAACCGGGGAAGAAGAAAAATTAACACGCATTCCTAATTGAACCATTCTTAATTCTTAATTGAATAATTCACTTCGAAATAGTTTTACCTATAAGGGATGGCACTGTGAAAAAATGAAATGGTTACAATGATGCCCTGTAACATATGATAACCCGGATTTTTATGGGTTGAATTTTGTACAATATGGTTAAACGTATTTTTCAAAAAGTTTGAGTTCGATCTTGTTACCCGGCTCGGGCTTTCCGCCGATAAAGCCTAAAAATGATATCTCAAATCTGTTCTCTCTCATTCCCGCCAAATACTTCTTGTCCTTTTACTTTTAACTGTGATGACTGTGAGTTTTGTGATGCACTGTGATATCCATTGATCACAAATATCCTGTTCATCACACCCATCCCAGTTAAACCGGGGAAGAAGAAAAATTAACACGCATTCCTAATTGAACCATTCTTAATTCTTAATTGAATAATTCACTTCGAAATAGTTTTACCCATAAGGGATGCCCACGGCAAAAGCTCCGGCTTCTTCTCACTTCTGCCTTTTCATTTCAATAATTAAAACACAGCCCAAAGCATACTTATGGCATAATAACCAATTTTTCTTCTTTACCCGCTGAAGCGCCTTCTGTTAGCCATCTTCTTATAGCTACATAGAGAAACTCTATCATACCTCATTTTAAATAAGGGTATTTTTGGGGTGTCAAAAAAAGTCAGAACTGACAAAACGATTCATCAGGAAAATAGCATGAGCTATTCCAATTTTGCTGCTGCCATAAAACGGTCCGACTTTCAACGTAAACTGCTTGTAGCCGGTGTCTTATTAATTGCCTTAAATTTAAGGCCCTCGCTGGCAGCTGTGGGCCCATTAGTCTCTTTCATCAGGGAAGGAACCAATTTATCGAACAGTATGCTTGGTTTGCTCACTACACTTCCCTTATTAGCTTTTGGGATTGTCTCGACTCTGACCCCATTGTTTACCCGAAATTTCGGTATTGAACGAACATTGTTTGGGGCAATGATTTTGTTAAGTACAGGAATATTGCTGCGGGTCTTTAAATCGGTAGAATGGTTGTTCTTAGGAACCTTGTTATTGGGTATTGCCATTGCTTTGGGGAACGTGTTGCTGCCCACTATAGTAAAAAGAGATTTTCCGCACCGCTCCGGGCTTATAACCAGTCTATATTCAAGTATGATGGGTATTGGTGCAGCTTTTGCGGCTGGTATAAGTGTGCCTTTGGCCCAGCAAGGGGGATTGGGGTGGCGGTGGTCGATGGCTTCGTGGGCACTTTTGTCCATAGTAGCAATGCTGATCTGGCTTCCTCAGCTAAAACACCGAACATCTGGAAAAAGTAATCGAAGTTTTCTAAAAGCGATGAAAGGGCTGGGAGGTTCCAGGCTTGCCTGGCAGGTAGCTATTTTTATGGGCTTGCAGTCGTTCGCTTTTTATGTGATTCTGGCCTGGCTGCCTGAAATATTACAAAGCCGTGGCCTCGCGGCTTCCCAGGCGGGATGGATGTTGTCGCTCTCACAATGCATGGGGGTGTTGGGAACATTGTTGATCCCATTATGGGCAGACAAGAAAAAAGACCAGCGTAAGATAGTAGCCATACTTGTTTTGATGGAAGCTATCAGCCTGGCTGGTTTAATGCTTCCCGGTACATTTTTGGTATCTGTTTGGGTTTCTCTTATAGGATTTGCCCTTGGAGGGAGTTTTGGGATGGCCTTGCTCTTTATTGTACTGCGTTCCGGGGATGCAGAAAAAGCAACCGAACTTTCAGGGATGTCACAATCTATTGGATATCTGTTAGCCGCAGGAGGGCCTATGTTGTTTGGCTTTATCTATGATGTAACACAAAACTGGCTGTACTCCTTTCTTTTGCTGGCCGGTATCCTGCTGGTCAAGCTGTGGGTGGGCTTAGGTGCCGGACGTCCCCGGCAGTGTTAAACAAGAGGTGTTGGTTAAACAGTATTTGCAGGAGTTTAAAGAGGGTCTCAATTTTTCTGCCAGCTACCTTTAAATGCAATTTCATCGATCTCTTTGCGGGAGCGTTTCTTTTTTTCGGCATCTTCAAAATCTTCAGGTATATCATCGGGATCTCCTTTATAACCCACGGCGGCCATTGTCCAGGGTTTATAGCCTTTCGGTATATCAAAGATTTTCCGGGCCCGATCGAGCTTCACACCAGCCATCTGATGTACATATAAGTTGTGTCGGGTAGCTTCAAAGGTGAAGTACGACATGGCAGCTCCTACATCATATTCTGCTACCCGGTTAGGTTTGTTGTTCTTGCTGAAGTTTTCTTTAACAACAGTAAGGATTAAGACCGGAGCTTCGGATGCCCATTTCTGATTATACTCTCCCATGCATTGCACCAGCTTGCCATAGCCCTCCGGATCTTGGCGGCGGGCATAGATAAACCGCCAGGGTTGTTCATTAAAGGAGGAGGGCGCCCACCGGGCAGCATCGAAAAGTTGTTTCAGTGTTTCTGATCGTACTTCCTGCTCAGAGAATGAACGCGGACTCCAGCGTTGTTTAATAATTTCGTGAACCGGATATTCAGTATCTGCTTTTTTATGGCTGTTGGTTGGTATATCCATACTAACTATTTGCTGTTGAATTTCACTTTAAAGAACAGCTTGTACTGACAGCACATTCCAACTTCAAATTTCTAAAAATCATGTAAAATAATTTTATCTCTGCAATATGTCATTTAGAAGACTGTTAAGATCAGCAATTAAAAGAAAAGGATGTTAGATGTTTAAAAAATTACTATCTAAAAATATAGATACCATAGTACCGATAGATGTTTCATTACTAATTCTCAGGGTAGCTATAGGCGGTTCTATGCTTACTCATGGATGGCCCAAGTTAATGAAGGTTTTTTCTGGAAATCTTTCTTTTGGGGATCCTATAGGACTCGGCCCGGAAATTTCATTAGTATTGGCAGCTTTTGCCGAAGCTATCTGTTCCATATTGGTAATTGCCGGTTTAGGCACTCGCCTGGCTACCATTCCCTTGGTTTTCACCATGGCCGTAGCAGTATTTGTTGCACATGCAGATGATCCGTTTGGGACCAAGGAAAAGGCATTTATGTTTATGATTGTTTTCCTGTTTCTGTTTTTTGCCGGTGGCGGTAAATATTCTGCCGATAGCTGGTTTCGCAAAAAATAAAGCTGTTCTTTTGCTCGCGGCATATGGTTGCTATTTAATCAAAGAATTCCCCACGGGAGATGGGGGCTTTTGTTAGTTTTACTTTCGTGCCCTCCAAACAAAGAACCAAAGATATATTGAAAACCAAGGCAGCAATGGCACAGATATTAACCCGAATTATTCACGAATGGATGCAAAATGGCGATCTATATACTTGAATATATTACCATTGAATTGCTTTATGTAATAGCCCAATTTTGAGGTACGGATTAGGCGGCGAAATTTCCCCGTACGCTGCGTTCAAGTGAAAATTGGGGTACTCAGGGTACCACAGTACCCTTCCGTTCCCATTTCCACTTCGCCTTGCGTACGATTAAATTTCTTGGTGAATAATCCGGGTTAACCTGCATAAAGATCAACTGCGGCTTTTTGATTGATAGCCTTGGGGTAGTTCATTGTTATAGTACTTCCGGTTTAGGTGGCTTTTATTGATTTGTTTCCTTTTTTGTATTTTATTGCAGAAAAATAAATCGCAAGGGGTTATTTTAGTTAAAGTCATGAGGAGTTTTAGAACAATTTTTTTATTGGTTGTACTACCTCTTTTTTTCGTCCAGTTACCTGCTGAAGCAGAAGCTACAGGAAGGAACGCAGAAGGTGTCTCAGAGGATGAGCCGGCAGAGAAGGTAACAGGATCCAAATTAGGTGCCCCCTCTATTACTCCCACCTTTCCAGAAGATGGGGCTGTTGATGTGTCGCTTGATGCCATCATTCAATTGTTTTTTGATCAGGGGATTATTGGACAAGCCCTTAGCAATATTGAAGTATCAGAACAGGGCGAAGCTACATTAACCGGTCTTGATATAAGCGTTGAGTCAGGAAGTGCAATCTACATTAGCCATGCGGGATTAAACCCCGGTCCTACCTATTTTGTAGACGTTCCCACCGGGGTAGTGCATAACGAAAATGAGGATGAAAATTTAGGGTACAATTTCTCATTAACTACGGTATCTTCGCCAGTCATTGAATCAACTTCCCCGGAAAATGGCGCACTGGTCTCAGGTGATATCTTTATTAGTGTCACTTTCGATCAGGAGGTATTGGTGACAGATGCAGGCCTTTCGGGTGTTGAACTGTATGATAATTATGGATACCCGGTTTCAGGAGTATCGGCCTCTCTGATCGATTCTACCATTCATGTGGAGCACAATACCTTATCTCCGGGATCATATTCTTTATATATACCGGCTGGTGTGGTTGAGAATAGTAGTGGAGAAACAAATAATGCAGAAACTCTTTCTTTTACTGTGGATGACCCTCCCTCAGTACAATCTGTAGATCCGGCTAATGAAGAAGTTTCTGCCAGCTTAACAGATCCTCTGTTGGCTAATTTTGATGATGAAGTTCGGATCATAGATCATTCTGAAATACTAATAGTTAATTCTTTGGGCGATACCTTAGATAATGTAACGGCCTCCCTGGGACTCTCAAAAGTAGCAGGGGGTGATGTAACCAGTACAGAGGTTGTAATCAGTCACGATACTTTCGAAAGTAATACGGTCTATAGTGCGATTATTGGAGCAGGGGCGGTTAAAAACGATGCCGGAGTTTATAACGAGAGATATACCTGGGTTTTTACTACAGCCAATGCCGAACAGCCACAGATTGTATCTACAAGTCCGGCAAATGGAGGTATGGATGTAGCTGTAGATTCAACCATATATATAGGAGTTGATCAGGTGATAACAACGGTGAACGCCGGGGGTATCGAAATAGTGGACTCTTCTGAGAACATGGTATCTGGTATTATACCGGTAATTCTGGGAGTAGGTAAAGTTACGTCTTCAGGTGAGGATGTTAAATCGACTATAGCGGTTATTCATAGTGACTTCGAAAAAGGAGAAACTTATACGGTAAAAGTAGGAAACAATGGTCTTAAGAATGCGGATGGAACCGGAAATGCTGAATACAGCTGGAGTTTTGCCACCGTGTTGGGAGAACCCATTCCTGTAACTCATACCCCGGCTGATAATGCAACTGATGTAGCGGTTAATACAGATGTATCGGTAACGTTTGATCAGGATATTTTGCCCAATGAAACTGTGGTATCAATAACAGAAGTAGGCTCTGAGATCAGCTTGTCGGGAGTAGATTATTCGGTTTCCGGACAAACACTCACCATTACTCATCCCGGTTTGGAATATGAAACTGAATATGTGGTAGAGGTGTATTCCGGATCAGTAATAAACTCCGATGGAGAAACCAATAGCGCTATCTCATGGACGTTTACTACCGAGGCGGCTTCTTTGTTGAAAGTGGTGGATATTTTCCCGACTAATAACCAGTCAGGTGTGCACCTGGATAGTGAAATAACCGTGGGCTTTTCACAAAATATATTTGCCAGGGAACTGGCCCAGATTTCAATAACTGATTCTTCCGGAGAAGAAATACCTGTGGCTTCCGCTACTATTGAAGATAATAACCTCCATATTACTCATGAAGGTCTTGCTCATGGCGAAATCTATACGGTAACCATTCCTGCAAACACCGTAAGAGATGGGGCAGCTACGGCCAATGAAGCATTGTCCTGGTCGTTCAGGACCATAGTAGCTCCGCCTGCACCACAACTAACGGTACCGGCAGATGCAGAGACAGGGGTGCCTTTGGATAACACAGTTAGCATCGAATTTGATCAAACTGTTACAACTGTTGACCTGGCCGGCATCACTATACAAGATGAGAATGGAAATGCAGTTCAGGATATAACAGCTACTTTAACTGATCAGGTCTTAACGATTTCGCATCTCGATTTTGACCATGGTACGCTATATACGGTAACCATACCTACGGGTTCAGTCCGCAATAGTGAGGAAACTCACAACGATGCTTTTTCATGGAGCTTTACAACTATTCAGGATGCTCCGCAGATTACGACTACATTTCCGGAACACCAAGCTACAGCAGTAGCCCCGGATGCCCCCTTAGAAGCAGGCTTTAACCAGGAGGTTACTTCGGTTGATCTGACCGGCATCACCATAAAAGATGCAAACGGAAATGAAATGAGCGGTGTGTCTGCTTCACTTGCAGATAACACTACACTGAATATTACTCATCCTGATTTTTCAGATCAAACTACTTATACCATAACCATACCGGCGGGAGCGGTTAAAAATGCCGATGATGTAGCGAATATATCTCATGCATGGAGCTTCACAACAGTGATGGCAGCTCCTGAAGTAGTATCTACAATGCCGACCAATAATGAAGAAGAAGTGGATATCGCTCAGAACCTGAGTGTTACTTTTAATCAGGTGCTTACAGCGGCTGATTTAGGCTCAATTCAGCTTATCGATAGTAATGGAACAGCACTAAATGGAGTGATGGCAGCCGTCAATGATAAAACAATCAGCATCACTCATAATGGGTTGTCTTATAATGAAACGTATACGGTTAGCATACCCGCCGGAGCTGTAGAGAATAGTGATGGAGAGCCCAACAACGAATATTCGTGGATGTTTAGCACCGTTTTAAATGTACCTGAGGTAGTAGAATTAAGTCCGCAAGCCGACCTTACCGGGGCAGTAGTGGATGCTGAGGTGTTTGCTGTTTTTGATCAGGAGATTGAAGAACACGATCTGAGTGGAATATCTATCTCCAACTCCGGCGGAAGTGAAATAGGCGGGCTGAGTGTACAGCTAAGTGGACAAACCGTCACCATAAATCACAATGATTTCGAAAATGGTGAAACCTATGATGTGCTTATACCTGCTAACAGTGTGGTAAATAGCAACCAGGTTGGCAATGAGAAAATTACCTGGCGGTTCAGAACAATTATGAGTCCGCCGGAAGTAAACAGTGTTAACCCTGAGGATGATGCAACGATAGTAGCTGTAGATGAATCGGTATTCATAACTTTTACACAGAATATATCACCGGCCGATACCGATGGCATTACCATTCAGGACTCGCAGGGCAATGGAGTAGAGGGTATAAGCATATCGGTAAATGGAAACGTATTAAATATCAGCCATAATGATTTTGTTCACGGAACGGTGTATCGCGTAGAAGTTCCGGCAAATTCCATAGAAAACGCAGATGGCTTAGGCAATAATAAGGTTACATGGGCTTTTACCACTATCCTTGCTCCGCCTTCGGTTACCGAAACAGTGCCGATGAACCAATCGCAATCTGCTCCTCTTGATTCTGAAGTCAGCCTCATTTTTGATCAGGAAGTAACAGCAAATGAATTGGGAAGTATTCGGATTTTAGATGCAGACGATAATGAATTATCTAATGTGAATGCCGGTATCACAGGGGCTAAGCTCGAAATAACTCACGATGATTTTTTAGGCAATTCAACCTATAAGGTAGAGGTGCCGGCCAATAGTGTGATTAACGGTGACGGGGTAGGCAATGTGGAATATACCTGGTCATTCAAAACAATTTTAAATATTTCGGAAGAAGTCACCATCCAGGTAAACCGTACGTTTGGCGAAGCTGCTTCTTCCAAAGATTACCGCATGGTTGCACTTCCGGGGAATGTAAATGAACCCGTTGGTAATGTGTTTCCCGGAGATCCCGTTTCGGATTGGCAGGCTTTTTGGGATAATGGGGCAGCGGAAGATTACCTGGTGAAATATGATGGAAGTGAGATCTTTAGGCTAATGCCCGGAAATGGTTTTTGGGTTACCAGCACCAAAGCCCTGGAGTACAACAAATCCATAGACGCAGTATCACTGAATGAGCAAAATCAGGTTGCTATCCCGCTGCACAACGGCTGGAATATAATTTCCAATCCATTAGACATTGACGTACGCTGGAGCGATGTAGAACGTGTAAATGAAGCGGACCTCCAACCGGTATGGGGATTTGAATCTGTATTTGAAAGCACAGATATCTTTAGATCAGCCAGGGGCGGAGAAGCATTTTATTTCTTAAATGATACGGGACTTCAAAAGCTGTTAGTCCCATATGCTGATGCAAATTCACCCGGTAAAGAGAATACCGTAATCGGAGAACAGGATATTCGAATTTCTGTAGTGGAGAAAGGAGAAGAATCTTCCATCAGCACTTTAACGTTGATGCAAGCTGAAGATGAACAGAAAAAAGATGTAATCGCTCCCCCTTTGGGATTTGAGGCTACTTCTCTCCGGTTTGTTGGCACCGGGCAACCAGCTTCGGCCCGTAGCAAGAGCCTGGCACGTATCTATAAACACATAGATTTTACTGGGCAGAAAGTGGCTATGCAATTATATGCTGAGCCAAAGGAGAAGGTTACTCTAAGGATCGAAGGGTGGGATGCAACAATAGCAGATGAGTTTGTTGTGATAAATGAGGCCTCAGGTATTGCGTATGATATTTCTGAAAAAGAGACTATCTCTTTTACCCCTCAATCGGAAGAAAGCACACTCTACCTGGTGCTGGGAAATTCAGAATATGTGCGTAGCGAAGAAAAGAATTATGTACCCGATAAAATTCAACTCTTACAAAACTACCCGAACCCCTTTAACCCGGTAACCATGATTAGTTTTTCTATTCCGGAGCAAAGCCAGGTACGGCTGCGGGTATTTAATGTACTGGGAAGAGAAGTAGCAAGCCTGGTAAATAGAGTGATGCCCGCGGGACATCATGCCGTTCAATTTGACGCATCTGGTAAAGCAAGCGGTTTGTATATAGCGGTGATTGAAATAGGCGATACGCGGTTGTTGCGGAAAATGATGTTAATGAAATAGAAATGACTATGCTTAGCAATCGAATAATATTATTAATTTCAATATTTGGTCTTATTTATTCCACTACCGAGTGTACGTTTAATGCAGATCCTACCCCTCCGTCTGCCCCGGTCAATATTGTGACAAGCTCTGGAGATAGTATGATCGAGATGAGCTGGAATCTGAATAATGAAGGTGACTTTGAAGGATATAATCTGTACAAATCGGAACAAAATATTACCGATATATCTGTACTAACCCCTGTTCACGGAGATGAGCTGTACTTCGAATCGAGCTATACCGATGAGCAGGTAGAAAATGGCATTACCTATTACTACCGCATTACTGCTGTAGACTTAAACGGCAACGAAAGTGAACCTTCCCAGGAAATAAGGGCAACACCTTTTTCGGAACCTCCCATTCGTCCTTAAAGCAGGCTGTTTGTATCTACGCCGTCTAATGCCTCAGGAAACAATATCAGAGTTAGCTCTGTTTGTACTACTATGACAGAAGAAAAAAATTCCACAAATATCAGACTGAGAGAAGCATACTCGAGGCCTCCCGTTTTAAAAAATAAAGAAGGCGAGGAACGTAAAACAGGTTTCGAATTTGAGTTTACAGGACTGGAGCTGAATGAGACCGCACGCCTGCTTCAGTCGTTGTATAGAGGGACGATCGTTGAATTGAGCACCTATAAGGTACAGGTGAAGGATACCGAGCTGGGGAATTTCAGTATAGAGCTGGATGCCCGGCTTTTCCAGGATAAGAAATACGAAGAGTTCTTGGATAAGATAGGAGTGGATGTAGGTAAACTTAAAAACAAGAACAAGTTTGAGGAGAGGTTAAGAACGATGGCCTCTTCGGTCGTTCCCTATGAGATTATTACCGCCCCAATTCCATTCTCTTTATTCGATAAGCTGGATGAGCTTATTTTTAAAATGCGGCAGCAAAAAGCAAAAGGTACCGGAAGTTCTTTTCTTCACGCTTTTGGTTTACACCTGAATCCAGGAATACCAGATGACAGCCCGGAAACAATTTTAAATTTTTTAAAAGCCTATGTTCTGCTGGATCCCTGGATTCGTAAAGACGCCGAAATTGACTTAAGCCGCCGATTGAGTCCTTTTATCAATGAATTCCAGAAGGACTATGTAAAACGGATCCTTGACCCTAATTATAATCCGGATCAGGAGCAACTTATCCGGGATTATATCAATTATGGGAACACTCGAAACCGTCCATTAGACATGCTTCCTTTATTTATGCATCTGGATAAGGAACTGGTTCAATCACTCACCAATGATAAACGAATTTCTGCTCGTCCGGCCTTTCACTATCGCTTGCCGGATTTTTCCATAGAAGACTTGAGCTGGACTATAGCCGGGGAATGGAATCGATGGGTGCTGGTGGAGGAACTAGCCTCAGATACGAAAGGGCTTCGCCAGTATGCCCGAGAGTATCTGAAGATGAAAGAGGAGATGCTGTTTGGTTCCGAATCAAAGTGGACGAAATTGATGCAAAGATGGGTGAGTAGCCTTGAGTAAACGACCAGTAATAGGAGTTACAGCTCCCGACAAAGGGGGAGCTGCGGCTTGGTTTTTTACAGCCATTCAGATTGTTATAGCGGGAGGTAACCCGGTTCGCATACAGCCCCAATCACCTGTAGGCATTGAAGAGTTAGATGCGCTGGTATTAGGAGGAGGTGCCGATGTGGAACCGATGAAATATGGCCAACAGCAACTTAAAAGGACAATGATTAAAAAGGATAGCAGGTCCGTATTTGAATGGGTGTTGTCCTTACTGTTTTTCCCCATATATTGGCTTGCCCGGTATCTGCAGCATACCAAAATATCCCCCATAGATCATGAGCGGGATGAACTGGAGTTTAAATTACTTGGAGCAGCCTTAGCTGGCAGAAAACCCGTACTTGGAATATGTCGGGGAATGCAATTAATGAACGTATATTTTAAAGGAACTCTGGACCAGGATATCAGCGGCTATTACGGAGAGCAGTCCCAGGTGTCATCTATATTTCCCAAAAAGAGAATCCTTATAAGCCGGGACTCCAAACTGTATAGGCTTCTCAACACGCAAAGCTGCAATGTGAATGCCCTGCATAACCAGGCAATTGATAATGCCGGAGAAGGCATCCGGTTGGTTGCCAGGGAAGCAAATACCGAAATATGGCAGGCTATAGAACATGAAGAGTATCCGTTTGTAATAGGGGTACAGTGGCATCCCGAATACCTGATACAAATTGCCCGGCAGCGGAATATATTCAGGCAGTTGATCATCGAATCTTCAAAAGTGAAAAGCGAGCTTTGAAAAACTGAAGATTCCTCCATTGAAAACCCTTGAAGTCTCCGTACCTTTAGAGCCTCTGATCCATGTGCTATCGAATAGAAGCATCTGTACAGTGCCACATATTTAATTTCAATTCATCTAATTCAATAAGCTGTGAGCGACAATAAGATTATATTTTCTATGGTTGGGGTTAGCAAAGTATATAAGCCCAACAGAACCGTTTTAAAAGATATATACCTCTCTTTTTTCTATGGCGCCAAAATTGGTGTGCTGGGACTTAACGGAGCCGGAAAAAGTACCCTGCTTCGCATTATTGCCGGAGAAGAGGATGATTATCTCGGGGAGATCAGCAGGCAAAAGGGGATCTCATTTGGCTACCTGAGGCAGGAACCGCAATTGGATCCTTCCAAAACCGTCAAGGAGATTGTGGAAGAAGGTGTTCAGGATACTATGGATCTGATTAAAGAATATGAAGCCATCAACGAACAATTCAGTGATCCTGATGCCGACTTTGACGCACTCATTAAAAAGCAATCGAAGCTGCAAGAGAAGATTGATCATTTAGATGCCTGGGATATTGATTCCAAGCTGGAACAGGCGATGGATGCCCTTAGGTGTCCACCGGGTGAGACTAAGGTAGAGGTGCTTTCAGGAGGAGAAGCCCGGCGTGTAGCCCTATGCCGCCTTTTGCTGAAGAAACCTGATGTATTACTGCTGGATGAGCCTACCAACCACCTGGATGCTGAGTCTGTAGGATGGCTGGAACAGCATCTCGATCGTTATGAGGGAACCGTAATAGCAGTAACCCACGATCGATACTTTTTGGATAATGTAGCCGGATGGATTCTGGAACTGGATCGTGGAGAGGGCATTCCCTTTGAAGGAAATTATAGCTCTTGGCTTGAACAAAAATCGAAGCGGCTAAAACAGGAAGAAAAGCAGGAGTCGAAACGCCAGAAAACACTACAACAAGAGCTGGAATGGATTCAGCAAAATCCCAAAGGACGCAGAGCAAAGAGCAAGGCGCGGATTAACAAGTACGAAGAACTGCTTAAAGAAGAAAATGAAAAACGCCGGGATGATATGGAAATCTATATTCCAGCCGGACCACGCCTGGGCAATAAAGTGATTGTGGCCGACCATGTGGCTAAGGGATATGAAGACCGATTGCTGATTGAGGATATGAATTTTAGCTTACCTCCCGGGGGCATTGTAGGAGTTATCGGACCAAATGGAGCTGGTAAAACCACACTTTTTAAAATGATTACCGGTCAGGAAAAACCCGATAACGGAGAGTTAGTGCTTGGCGATACTGTTGAACTGGGGTATGTTAATCAGAAACGTCCTTTAGATCCTTCCAAAACTATCTGGGAAGAAATATCAGGAGGCCATGATGTGATTAAGCTCGGGAAACGAGAAGTTAACTCACGTGCTTATGTTGCCCGTTTTAATTTTAGTGGAAGCGATCAGCAAAAGAAAGTAACTGAACTTTCCGGAGGAGAACGAAACCGGGTGCATATGGCAAAAATGCTCAAAGAAGGAGCGAATGTATTGTTGCTGGATGAGCCGACAAACGATCTGGATGTAAATACCCTGCGTGCCCTGGAAGAAGCTCTTTTGAATTTTGCAGGATGTGCTGTTGTAATTTCCCACGACAGGTGGTTTCTGGATCGGGTAGCAACTCATATTTTGGCTTTTGAAGGAGATAGCCAGGTATATTGGTTTGAAGGGAATTATGAAGAATATGAGGAAAACCGCAAACGCAGACTTGGAATTACGGATGATCGTCCTCATCGTATTAGGTATAAAAAACTTATGCGGTGATAGCGTACCTCTTTCGCTAAAAAAATCAGGCTAAGAAAAGCGGCTTTATTTACTTAAAATTAGGTTCTTAGGTTAAAGAAGTAATTATTTTTTGTACAGATTAAGTTTTGACTTAAGTTTATTATATTTATAGACGAAAAATAAGTAAGGTTACTCAGGAATAGGCTGTTTCTGTGTGAGGCATAGGTGTGGAGGGCATTATAGAAAAACAAAAAGAGAATAATATAAATCAGAAAATACTTGCGTTGGCCATATTTGGGGTCGTAAGTGCAGTTGTGTTGATTGTATTGGCGAATCTTTCAATCAGTACATCCAGTGGTATACGCTCATATGTAGCGGCAGAAGCGGTATGGGCAAAAGCCCAAAAGGAATCTATTATACACCTAACCAACTATGTGTACACGGAGGAAGAAGAAGATTATCAAAATTTTCTGAAGGTACTTCGTATTGTTAACGGATATAAACAGGCTCGTCTGGAATTCCAATCAAACGAAATTGATCATACAAAGGCTGCCAAAAGCTTAGAGAAAGGATTAACCCATGAGGATGATATACCTCAGATGATATTCTTGATGCAATATTTTTCATGGATGGAGGGTATTCAAAATGCACTACATACCTGGGAGAAAGCGGATCAAAAGATAGAAGAAGTAAAACACTTTGCTGCAGAACTTCGGGATTCCATCAATGCAGCAAATACCAAGGCCAACAAAGTACAGCGTGATAACTGGTCGGAAGAGCTGGAACGCTTAGATCATGAACTGACTGATTTGGAGCTCGATTTCTCAGGAACAATGGGCAGTTTATCCCGTGATGTAGCAGTTTTCCTAAGATGGGTATCTGTGATATTAAGTCTGCTGATATTGATGATAGGTATCTTTCTGGCTATTTGGTTTTTGCGAAGCACCGAAAAATGGGCCCTTTCCCTGGAAAAAACAGAAACCAAGTTCCGTAATGTACTCGATAATTCACGGGATCTTATTTATAAACTGAATTTACAAGATCGCAGTTATGAATTTATTAGTACAGCAGCCAAAAACTTATTCGGATATGAACCTGAAGAGGTAATGAAGGAAGGTATTAAATTTGTAGAGGCAAGGACTCATCCCGATGATATGGAGAATATCAAAGAAATACTGGCTGAGTATGATTCTGAGACGGGAGAAAATTTCCGAAACAAAATTGAATTCCGATTTAAAACAAAATCCGGAGAATACCGCTGGTTTAGTAATACCAGAACTTTATTGAGAGACGAACAGGGTAAACCCGTTGGGTTGGTAGGGAATGCCAGAGATATTACAGAAAAGAAACAGCAAGAGACTGAATTACAGAAATCTCTGGAAGAAAAAGAGTTATTATTACAGGAAATCCACCACCGGGTGAAAAACAACCTGGCTATCATTTCCAGTCTGCTTGAATTGCAAAAATATTCGGTAGATGAAAATGTGCAGAAAATCCTCAGTAATAGTCAAAGTCGAATCAAATCGATAGCCAAAGTTCACGAAAAATTATATGAATCTTCTACTCTTTCTCAGGTAAACCTGGGAGAATATATAGAGGAGCTGGTGGATGAAATCAGGATGGCTTATGAATCGGAAGAAAAAGATATTGAAATTATAATAGAGACCGATCACATAACTATGGAAGTAAATCAGGCCATTTATTGCGGGCTGGTATTCAATGAATTGATTAATAATGCATATAAGCACGCCTTTACGGATAGAAAAAAAGGGATTATAAAAATATCAGCAAGAGAAAATAATGAGGAAACACAAATTGAGGTGGCTAACAACGGAGTTGAACTGCCCAAGGATTATGATCCCACAACAACCAATTCCCTGGGGATGACATTGGTGGAGGTTTTATCGCAGAAGTATAATGGTACCCTCAATATAGAAAGCGGAGAATGGACCCGTTTCACCATTACCTTTGAAAAAGAATAATACTTGTTTTTTTACAGATGATTGCAAAATAATCAGTACTATAGTACGTAATCTGAAGTAACTAAAATAAGTAAAGATCTATGAAAAAAAGTTTTCTGCTAATTCTGTTATTAATCCTGTGTGTAAGTTTTAATTCGTTAGCACAATCAAGTGCTGCAACAAGTGAAAAAGCAGCAAAACAACTGGGTGTAACTGCTTCCATGCTCGGGGGTACCGGTTTGTATTATTTGGCTCCATTAACTGCTACTGATCATCTTAAATTAACAGGTATCCTGTTCTATTCTGAAGATGATACAGACAAGGATACGTATTTTTCGTTGGGGGCAGAGTATCAACACGATGTATATACCAGCCGTATTCGCAGGGCATATTTTACCGCTGGGGGATATGTGTATAACGAGACCTTTGGCAGAAGTTATGGTATAGATTCCAAGGAACGATACAGCGATTTTACAGCCGGATTAGGTTTAGGTGTCGACCTCGGAAACTCCGATAAAGGGTTGCTTCTGAATTTAGTTGTGTCATATCAACTGAAGTCAAGATTTGAAGGCGATGATGACCTGACTATTGGACTGGGAGTTGGTATCGGTTTGGGTTTCAACTTTTAGCAAAACGCATGGCCATTTGTTTATGTGCCGCAGGTATGTTTTAGCTGTATATTGGTTATTGGATAATAAGGAGCCAAGTGATCAACTAAGAAATGAAAGGGCAGAAGGGAGTAGTTAAAAGAGGGAAAAATAAAGGTATGGGTGTACTAATAGGTTTGCTCCGCACCATTGGGGGAAACATCAAAAGCCCGGAATAACCCACGACTTCAGTCGTGGGACACAAGTGGAAACAATTGATCATTGTAATATTGAGCTTCCATCTCTTTCAACGAACCGGATCCCGTCATTCCTTTACAGACGCTATCTTAGTCTATATTAACGCATATCATAGCGAATGAAAGCAACGAAAGTCCCCCCAAAACAAATCACGATAAATATGGACAGCAAGCCAAAGTCTATAATACTTCGCCCAAAGGCTGCTGCTACCGACACATCAGGTGCAGTATATTGGGGCACCCCACTTACATCCAGTTTTTGATCATCACGCCCAAAATCGATGCTCACACCTTCATCCGAGTCGATACTGATTTGAAAGCCGCCCTGAGTGTCTGTCTCTTCTTTTTTCTGTTCTACATATTCTGTGAAAATATCACGATAGGTTCTCATGCTTTCTTCATACCTGCTTTTCAGGGTGATGTCGGTAGTAGCCAGGTTCATAGCAGCCAGCCTAAACGAGGAAGCCGGAGATATTCTGGAAACATTGAAAGCAAGTTGTTGTTGATGGTTCTTTCTATTCTGTGTTTCTTCCAACAACAGGCGATTATTCTTGGTGATATTTTCTCTAACCTGTCTGCGCAGGGCATCGTCTTCTTCCATCCAGTTCCATTCATGTTCATCGCGGTATGCCTGGCGTTCTTCCTCCGTCATACCCTCCATTTCCTGCATCCGCTGTTTCCAGCTGTTGCTGAGGGATTCGGAATACTCATCCCATTGTTGTTGTTCATAAGCTTGTTGTAAAGCTTCTATCTGGGCTACCGAACGCACGGGTACTAATTGTCCGGCAGTCATCACGCCAATACGAGGTAAAATAAGTACGCTTCCAATCCATATTACCAACAACAACAGAAATGACAGGGAGGACTTTTGAGTAAGAGCCGATATCAACAAACCCAGGCCAATAAAAAAGGTAACATACAGCATGGACAGTCCAAAGAATGCTGCGATGGTATTCCAGTCGGCACCACTTAGGGGAACCTTATAAACCATAAGTAGCAACAGGGTTACCAGCAGGGGAATTAACAGGGGAATAATGAGCCCCAGCCAGATGCCCGAAAATTTGGCCAGAAGATACTTTGCCCGCGATACTGAATTGGAGAAAGCCAATTTCAAGGTTCCGTTTTCCCGCTCTCCATTAATGGCATTGTACGTAAACAGGATGGCAAATAAAGAAAGCACAACTTGTACGATAAAAGCGAGGTCGATAAACCGAAAGATGGCAAAAATGGTTTCATCGGAATAGGGACTGCGGCTAAGTTTAACATCATCCCGGGATGATATATTTGAGAGACGCCCTACATCAAAGTGAAGTCCGGATACAAATATCTGGAGAGGATTCGGTTTTCGGTGGGCGATATTTCGTACCCGGTCCCAGCCATTGGCTTCTTCTATATTCTGGCTGGCTATTTGTTGATTAATATCATACTGACTTACCGCATTGTTGTATTCCTGAATGCCAATGAAGACACTCAGTATAATGAGGATGGAGCACACTATAAATGTGGCAGTAAACTTGGAACTCAATAAAATATTCTTTAATTCTTTTTGGACGAGTAATGTATACATGGCTCTGACAGTTTAGGTGATATATGTTGGTTAGCGGAGGTCGTACCGAAGGAATGAGGCAAAAGCTCCTCCGAAAAAGACCAGGTTAAACAGCAGGAGTAAGCCAATGTCGGTAAAAGAGCTATTGGCTGTTTCCTTAAAGGAGGTTTCACTGAAGTTGAAAGCAGGCATTTCATCGGGATCAAGATTCTTTTTTTCCTCCTGTTCATCAGAATCCGAAACAATAATTCTGATACCGCCACTGGATTTCCCGGTTTTTTCCTCCATAAAATTGCTATAGAGTTTTTGATACTCTTTGGCACTGTCATTAAACCGGTGTTGCAAATCCAACGAGGTGCCGGCTAACCGGCTAACGGCAAAAGTAAACACGGCTGCCGGGGAGATACGCGCTATGGAAAACGCCAGTTTTTGCTGCTCTCTTTTTTTGTTTTCAAGCTCTTCGTTTAAGCGCTCTTCAAGGGCTTCTATTTTGTCCTGTCGTTTTTCACTTAATTCTCCCATAAACTTTGAGAACAAGGGAAATGCTTTGGCAGGAGGAGTACCTTTAGGTATGGAAAAGTTTTGCAGTTTAGGGCGGTCTTCGTCAAATAACTGTATCCGGTAGTTATTTTTTTGGGAAGCTATTTCATCCAGATTGGGTACATCTACCATACGCCCGGCTATCATTACGGAGCTTCGGGGAATGATAAGAACAGCAAAGATCCATACCACCAGACTGAGTAAAAAAGAAGTAGAAGGCCGTCGGGTGATGGAGGAAATGCCAATGGCCAGGGTTAGGAACACTCCAAAATAGGCAAGTCCGCTAAATACAATGAAGGTAAGCCTGAGCCATTCATCAGAGGTAAGTTCAATACCAAGTACCGGCAGGAGAGCCGCTCCAATTAAAATAGGAATCAGCAAGGCCGCACTAAGCCCCAGGAAGGAACCGGTAAATTTGCCGGCAATGAACGAAGCTCTTGAGATAGAATTGGAGAAACACAGCTTTAAGGTTCCACTGGTTCGTTCTCCATTAATGGCGTCATAAGCAAAAATGATGGCAAAAAGGGAAAGTACAATCCCAAAAATAAATTCAAGATCCAGGAAGCGGAAAATGGCGAAGAGGGGTTCATCATTAAAACGGGTGTTTTCGGCAATAAGCTCGCCTCGACTCCGCATTTCAATATTTCGGCCAATATCGCTGGATACGCCATTAACTAAGGCCATTAACGGTTGGGGAGGCAGGGTAATGGTATGATTGATATTGTACCACTCCGTATTAGCGGCTATCTGGGCACGGTTTTCCTGAATGGTTGCTTCATATTGAGCCTGACTGGCCAGGTAGTTTTGTGCCCCCATTAAAAAGGCGAGTATGATTAACACCGAACATACCGCAAAACTAATCACAAACCGGTTCGATTGTATGATTTCCTTGAGTTCCTTGAGAAGTATAAGTTTGAACATAGTAATAGAATTAAAAAGTAGGTTAAGAAATAATAAGTTGAACACCAGAGGCACCGCCCGGTTGTTCATCCTCACTTACATCACGATGGTTTTAGAGCATTGGCAATGGGAGATTCGGTATGTTCCATATATCCAGCCATGTATTCCACGTAGAGGTTTTCGAGGTCTACTCCCCGTAGATCATCACTGGAGTGTTCTGCCATTAAAATTCCATTGTTGAGAATACCTACATGATCTGATATTTCCTTTGCACGGAAAATGTCATGGGTCGACATCAGGATGGCTTTTCCTTCGTTCCGCAGTTCTCCGATAAGCCGGATAAACTCAATGCCTGCTTTTGGATCCAAACCGGAGGTGGGCTCGTCAAGCAATATGGCCGGGGCATCTTTCAGGATAGCAATGGCAATACCTGTTTTTTGCCGCATTCCCTTCGAAAAATCCTTGAGCTTTTTATCGAAGGCTGATGACTGAAGCCCTACCCGGTGCAAGGCTGCCTCATATTGTTCTCTGGAATAATGGGTTTTTCCTCCCAATCGCACAAAGAAATCAACATTTTGCATAGCTGTGAAATTAGGATATAACTGCACATTCTCGGAAACAAAGGCTACATGCTTTTTAGCTTCCAGCGGTTCTTTATTGGCATTTATTCCATTGATTAGGGCCATACCTTCGGTGGGCTGGATAAAATCCAGAAACAGATTGATGGCAGTGGTTTTACCTGCTCCGTTACCGCCAAGCATAGCAAATATTTTGCCCGGCTCAACTTTGAGGTTAAGGTTGTCGAGTGCTTTAATGCCGTCTTCATATACCTTGGTCAGGTTGCGGGCTTCAAGCATGGGGGCAGGAGTGATGTTGGATTCTGTGTGTTCCATAAGAGCAGAGATGTTGGTTAGTGTTAGATTTTTTGAGTGCTTTGCAAAATCCTGGTTTTTCAAAGCACTCCTCTATAAGTGATTATTTCCTGGATAACTTTATTCCGAAGTACACAATACCGCTTACCAGTCCCAGGATGATCAGCAGGATGAGGGAAGTGCCCAGCATACTGGCTTCGGCATCAACCTGTACAGTAAAGGTTTTGTCTTCGGCATTAACCGGCTGGTTGTCGGAGAGAGCCGTAGAACGCATGCGGGTTTCATAACGCCCAACCGACAGCCCCTCTGGAGGAGTCAGGTAGAGTTTTACCGTTTGTTCTTCCCGAATACCGAGGCTGGAGATGATGTTAGGTTCTATGGTCTTTTCCCATTCAAAAGGAGGATCCAGTTCAAACTCAATATTGTGGAGCCGGCGAGAGCCTTCATTCACCACTGTAAAAGTGAATTCCACGGTTTGTCCTTCTTTATAATTGTTGAATAGCTGAGGGGCTTTCACCACCAGCCGGCCTGCTCCGCGGGGTATCATTTCCAGTTGGACAAAGCCTACGCCAAGGTCTTCAAGCTCCTGACGGCTCCAGATTTCCCCCCGGCCTTCGTTGAATGTATCCGATTTATCCCGGGGTACAGCCACTACGTAAAAGTTAATGGGCTCATCCATAGGTACGTCATCCGTTGGGCGGTCGGGGAGACTCACCTGCAGGGTGGCATTGCGGGTATTGGTGCTTTCGGTAAACTTAATCTGGCTGACACGTGCAGATCCTCCGTTTTCATTAAAATAGCGGGTCGCAGATTTTGGGAGATTCACAGCCTCAAGCTTGTAAATGTTATCCGAACCGCTAAACAGTTCCAGGCTTAGTCCATATGAAGCCGTAGTGCCCAATTCCACCTCTTGGGAAAATTGCTCTGACTGAATTAACACTTTGTTAGCCGAGGCATCTTTACTGAGAAATACTTTGGGATTGCGGGATGCCCCGTTGCCGTAGATGATATTGACGGTCACTTCATCCAGGTCTTGAAGCAACTCAAATTCGGCTACTTCTGGTTTTCCGGATCGTATTTCATCAATCTTGATTTCATACGGGCTGCTGATGATGGCTCCGTCATCATTACTGAGCGATACATACACATTGTGGATGACATCGGGCTGCAGGGAACGGAAGAGTTCATCTTCCATATTAATAATTTGTGCAAATTCGGAGGTGGCCGATGTGGTATTTGCCAGGCTTACTGTTACTTTTTTGCTGCCATTTTCGGCCTGGGATTTCACCGCACTTTTGATGCTCACAAACTGCTGCTCAAATAATAGTACCAACAGCGATTGCTGGTAATTTACTTCGGCATTGGAAAAGGCATTGCGGGCAGTTTCATATTCCTTTAGAGAAATCAGATCTTTGTTGAACAACTTTTGTTTACGTTGAAATTCGCTTTGAGCTTGTTGGTAAGCACTTTTGGCACGCTTCAGTCCCAACAGCGGATAGCTGTCGTCCCGGGCATTGGGGAAGGGGCTTTGAGCCACCCCCGCTACAGGAAGGGTGGCAATCAAAGCTACAATTACAAAACACAGGGTTAGATATTTTTTCATTAGTATTCTTCTTTAATGAGAACTTTACCTTTCGATTTGGGCTTTTCCAGAGTGACGGTTTGTTTTTTCCCTTTTTTGTTGAATACCAGTTCCATATCCTGACCAATCTTTATTTCACCCAGTATCTTTTTGAAATCCTCCACAGAAGTGGGTTTTTTCCCGGAAATACTAACTATGTTGGCACCCTGAAGATCTAAAACCTTCAATTCTTCTGGTAGCAGCGGGGATAAAATGTTGGATATTTTGACCTGCCCGCCTGATTCAGTCACCATAAATCCCAGTTCTGGTATGGGAGAACTGTTTTCTCCGATATTGAAACTCATACTTTGGCTGCCTCCCGCAGTGGTAGCCTCGAGATCTTTCTTAGTTCGTCTCAGGATAAAACGCTGTTCACCGCGACGAACTCCGATTTTTACTGTCTCACCGGTTTCAATAGCCTGGTATGCTTTTTTGAGATCGCCAATAGATGAAAGGCGGTTTCCATTTATCATTAAGATGACATCCCCTGATTGAAGACGATCCCGTTGTTGCCCGGAATCTTTCTTATCAGGAAGTATAATCCTTACGGTGATATCATCATTTTGCTGGGTGATGACTGCCCCAAATTCTTTCATGATAAGAGAAGATTCAGAACTTAAGGTAAATGAGTTACCATCTACCTTAATTTGTGCTGAGGCTGTGAGTGGAACAACAGCTATCAACAATAAAAGTAGTACATAGGATTTCATGGTGTTTGAGTTTATTTGTTTTGTATTATGCGACGGGAGCAATATTCGAAAAGTGGAGGTGCACTTTGTTAAGGACTCGCAAAACCTTTGTTAAGAATGTAAAGTTGAGGCAAAGTCTTTTTAAAAAGCCACAAAACGCCCTAATTTCAATGTGTGAAAAACAAATGGCTTACATATGGATTTTTAGTATTACTGGTAACAGCGCTGGGTAGCCTGGCAGTGTTGCAGTACTACTGGTTGGGCAGCGTGAGCGAGGCAGAAAAATCCCGGCTTAAGGAAAACCTTGGGGCATCGATGGAAAACCTGGTTGTTGATTACAATGAAGTATTTCAGACGCTATACCAATCTTTCAAAATCCAGGTAAATAAACAGGATGTTCCTTACGACACGCTCATCCATAAATCGTACCGACAGTGGCTCTCGGTAACCGGCTACCCCGCACTTATTGATTCTGTGTACCTGGTTGATAGTGAGGCAGAACCTTCCAGCGTATATTTTTTCGACCGGGATTCCGGAAAACTTCAGGAATATGCTCCCTCGGAGAAGGTTAGCAAATGGATAGCAGAGCATCAGGATAGTACCGGAAGCGGCAGCAACCGCTTGTCGTTAATGGGGGAGCCGGAATTTGGGGCTCCCACGTTTTTGTCGGTTCCCATTCAGTTATTGGATATGATTACATTGAGTAAAGATCTCACCTCAGCTAGTACAACTGTGAATCTGAGTATCGACCAGCTTGATACTTATGTATTGCTTCAACTCAATGATGTGGTTATTAAGGAAAAGATATTGCCGGTTTTTGCAAGCCGCTACTTGTCAGAAACATACCGTGACCAGTACCACCTAAGCATTGTAAGCGACAACCGTGCCGACTCAGTTTACTTTACTACGGTGGAGGAGGGAGAGATCCCAGAAGCGGATTTTAAGCAGCCCTTAAGTAGTTTTAGCTTCAGCAGTTTGATGATCTTAAGAGAGAATTCTTTTATTGATCATACTATACTTGATTCAGAAAGAGATACACTGATTACGACAGCCGAAAGTATTCAATTTAAGAGTACCTATTCTGAGAGTGATACCTCCGGTAAGTATGTGATTCAAGCCGGTGACAGTAAAAAATCTACCCTGCAAATAGGAGGTCCCGCCAAACTGGATACAAGCGTAAATGCTTCTTTTAGGGGAAGTATGGCATCTCTTGACTGGGAATTGTGGCTCAGCTTTAAACTGGGTTCTCTGGATGCTTTTGTAACTCAAACCAAAAACAGAAATCTGCTTATCAGCTTCGGTATCCTGCTAATATTGGGGATTAGTGGTGTGCTCATTGTGATATTCTCAAATCGATCGAAGCAACTCGCCGATCAACAAATGTTGTTTGTGGCAGGGGTATCTCATGAGTTGAGGACTCCCATTACGGTGATTCGTTCGGCTGCAGAAAATCTTGCAGAGGGATTGGTAAAAAATGATCAGCGAAGAGAAGAATATGCACAATTAATGCTTCGGGAAGGGCGCAGGCTGAGCGATATGGTAGACCAGATTATGGAGTTTTCGGGAATTCAATCGGGAAAGAAAAGCTATCAATACCAGGAAATAGAGATAGCAGGTTTTGTGGACCAGCTGAATAAGGAATGCGCTCCATTACTGGAAGAGAAAAAGATGAAATTGGAGTATTCCCTTACAATACAGAGAAATTATTTTACCGGAGATGCGGAAAGTCTTTCAGTAGCTATCATGAATCTTATTCAGAATGCCATCAAGTTTAGTTTCCCGGAAAGCGACATACAGCTGCGGGTAACCGATACCGTTTGGAAGGGAAAACCGTGTGTGCAGTTTGTTGTTCAGGATATGGGCGTTGGAATTCCCGAAGCCGAACAGAGTAAAATATTCAAACCATTTTACAGGGGAGAGCAAGCCGTGGAAAATCAGGTTAAAGGAAATGGTATAGGATTAAGTTTAGTGACTAAGATAGCCGAAGCCCATAACGGAAAAATTACCATTGAAAGTAGTGAAGAAACCGGCTCAATCTTTAAACTGATAATACCCGCGGGGCAATAGCATGGAAGCAAAAGCACAGATACTGGTGGTTGAGGATGAACAAGGCCTGGTGATGACTTTGCAGGATCGCCTTACAGAAGAAAGCTATGCTGTGGATTTTGCCACTGATGGGCTCAGCGGTTTCGAGAAAGCCCGGTCTCAGTCCTATGATGTCATCATCCTGGATTTGATGCTTCCCAAAAAGGGAGGGCTGGATATATGCCGGGATTTACGCCAGGATGGCATCCACACTCCAATTATAATGCTTACCGCCAAAGGGCAGGTGGTAGATAAAGTACTGGGCCTGAAACTTGGGGCCGACGATTACATGCAAAAACCATTTGAGATGATGGAACTGATGGCACGGATTGAGGTTCAGCTTCGTAAACAAGAACGAACCTCACGCCAGGTAGAAAAAGGAACAGTACAGTTTGGGGATGTGACGGTCAACTTCAGCAAGGGGGATATCATGAAAGGAGGGGAGAAGGTAAGCCTTTCGGCCAAGGAATTTCAGCTGCTGCGTTTTATGATTGAACATGAAGGTATCATTTTAAGCAGAGACCAGTTACTGAATGAAGTGTGGGGCTACGATGCCTTACCATCGACCCGAACGGTAGATGTTCATATATCCTGGCTACGCCAAAAGCTTGAAGACGATAAACGCTATCCCGAATACATAACTACGGTGCATGGGCTGGGATATAAATTTGTGAAATCCCACCTTACCTAAATCCTCTCCTTGTGGAAGGAGAGGGGCCCTCTAAGGGATGCTTTTCTGCCCTTCCACCACCTTTATTTGGTGGAATATTCACCAACTCACATTCTTTACCAAGCATAGGATGACACCTTGCTGGGAGAGGCAGCCCAGATTTATATTAAAGGCTCACGCAGAGGCTATTGCCTCTTGAAGGGTCTGGTTTAAACCAATTTTTTGGGGACCTTATTTCGTTCATATCCTCATAAAAAGTGTGAATAAAAATTCACTAATGACAGCAACCCTCAATGAATGAGGGATCTAACCCTTACACAAATCAACATAGAGCCAGATTTATTGCAAGTCCAGAGTTAAAAGCTTTGAGTGATGAATAGTTTTAATCTTGATTTCTGACAAGCATAAGATACCCAAGCCGAATTATTGACGAAGATTATGTGAGAGTGATCTTATCCATTCGATTTTGCTTTAGGAACTACAGGGCTCAATTTTGGGCTACGAATAAAACAGTAAATTTCTTGGATAATAATCCGGGTTAATTATCCCGCTGTTTTAATTTTTCAAGACGTTTTCGGTTAGTCCGTTTAGCATAGAGGGGCAGGAAGAAGAGATAAATGCCGGTAATCCACAATACAGTTACCACTATAGCTGAGGGAAGGAAGATCCAGAGCTTGGCGGAATCGTGGAACCAGGAACCATCGTGCATGGCTTCAATAATATCAGACCGGCGGTAGGCTATCTGAAGTACTTCACCGGTTTTTGTGTCTACCTGTACTTCATATTGATTGTTTGAACGAACTTTAACGATACCCTTAGAAGGACGGACATCCAAGCGGTCTACATCATCCCAGGTTTTGATTTCGGCTTTGGGGACCTCCTTCACTACATCCAGTATATGCCCAAAAGAGATTTC
Source organism: Balneolaceae bacterium (assembly GCA_009711805.1). GTDB lineage: Bacteria > Bacteroidota > Rhodothermia > Balneolales > Balneolaceae > VEMX01. The sequence continues at coordinate 26,045 of VEMX01000002.1, forward strand.
GGGAATGGTAGAAACGCCCCGTTGAGAAGGAGGCTGCACCCAGTTTATCTCCTTTTTAACCTGCAGGATCACCCCGGTAATTAAAACAATAAGAAAAGGCAGGGCAATTAGGATTGCTCCCCACCGGTGTATTTTTCGTAAATCTCTCCGTGCGTACCAACTCATAAATGAATAATCTAATACTGCTGATAATGTTAATGATTACAAACTCTGTTCAAATCAGGCCGCTGAATATAACAGAAATTCTATAAGGTATAATTGTGTGTTATGCAGCCTTCTTACAAAAGATAAAGAAGAATCCTAAGGTGTCATTGCAATACGGATAGAAAATAAAGCAATTGATTGCCGAATGCGGTACAAAATAAGAGTTCTAAATCTTTTTACATGTTGAAGCCGGTTTATCATTCGTCACATAATTGAAAAGGCATTCCCGATTCGGGAATGCCTTTACGGAATATGTTATAAGCCAATGCCGACCGGAATTACCAATCCAGGCCGGGTTGGGTAATTTCGATATCACTTTCAGTTTTGGCTTGTTCTACCATTTCTTCTATATCTTTGAGCAATGCTTTGGCATCGTATACAATACCGTCTTTGATGGTATAGCGAATGCCGCCTTTGCGAACAGGTTTATTTTCGCTGTTCACATAAATAGCCCCCGTGCCATAGAGTACTTTCAGGTTTTCCTGCGGATTGGCATCAACAATAACCATATCGGCAAGTTTACCTACCTCAATGGTGCCGAGTTCGTGATCTGTCCCCAGCACTTCCGCGCCTTTCAACGAAGCGGACTGAAATATTTCAAGGGGATGGAATCCAGCTTCCCGCATCAGTTCCATTTCCTGTATGTAGGCAAAACCATATAGTTTAAAGATATACCCGGCATCGGATCCCAGTGTAACTCGTCCGCCCCGGTTTTTATATTCGTTTATGAACTCCATCCACAAGCGGTAATTTTCTTTCCAGGCAATTTCCTGTTCGGTTCCCCACTCCAACCAGTAGGAGCCATGAGAAATGCGGCTGGGCTGGTAAAACTTCCAAAGGGAGGGTAGGGTATATTTGTCATGCCATTCGGCTCTGCGCTGGGCACTTAAATCCCGGTTAGCTTCATAAATTGTGAAGGTAGGGTTGATAGAGAAGTCCAGCTCAATGAGTTCATTCATTACCGAATTCCATTTTTCTGAATAGGGTTCGGCAGCTTGTGTCCATAGCTTTCCTGCTTCCTCGAAACGGTGCTGTTCATTATTGTAATTATAGTCGAGAGGATAGTCCTGAATGATACGGTCTTCGAAAAGAGATTCCGGGAGGCCATACCAGTGCGTCATGGAGGTGAGTCCGTAGCGGGCCGATTGAAGCACATCATTATATACCACTCGTGTTTGTGCATGATGAGTCATGGTTCCCAAACCCAGTTTGTTGGCTTCATCGATAGCTGCAGCGTACACTTTGGGAGAAGCTCCAAAGAACTTGATTCCATCTGCTCCCGCTTTATGGATCATCTGCACCCAATCCCGGGCTTGTTTTGCTGTAGTGATTTGTTCATCAGCCCCCATGCCAAATCCAATCCAGGCCGATATTCGGGGTGCAGTAATCTTATTTTCTGCACTTAGTTTTTTATGGCGAAGCGTCCAATCCATTCCGTTAAAAGAGCCCGGTTCACGAATGGAGGTTATACCATGGGCAAGCCAGAGTTTATAAACATATTCGGGAGTAGTTCCTTGTGCGCCGCCTCCGGTATGAGCATGCATATCAAAAAAGCCGGGCAACATATACATGCCTTCCGCATCCAGTACTTTATCGTTAGCACCGGCTTTAGGCCTTCGGTTTTCGTTGATAGGTAATTCTGGATAGCCTACTGTTTGTATACTCGCAATACGGTTACCTTCAACCACAATATCAACAGGTCCGCTCATGGGAGAACCGGTGCCATCAATAAGGTTTACTCCGCGAATAATGAGTCGCTCATAAGGACCATCACCTTCAGAGCGTTCCGGGGCGTCTGGCATTTGAGCAAAAGCTGCCGTGCAACTTATTAGCAGAAACAGGATATAGAGTAGCGGTTTCTTCATAATATATAATTGAAATAGTGCAAATTTAAGTTTGTGGAATGTAATAGTCGTGAAGGAAAGGGGAAGTAAAAAAAAGTTAGAGCAGAAGAGCTCCTTCATGTTTCAATAACCATTCCTTACGATGTGTACCTGCAGCATAGCCCGTAAGTTTGTGATCCGCCCCAATAACTCTGTGGCACGGCACTACAACAGCTATAGGATTTTTGCCATTGGCTTTTCCTACTGCCTGTGATGCTTTTGGATCTCCGATCTTAGCGGCTATGGTTCCATAGTTTGTAGTTGTGCCTTCAGGTATTTTTTGGAGTTCCTGCCAAACAAGATGTTCGAATTTTGTTCCTTCGGGTAACAGTTTAAGGGTAAAAGAGGAACGCTTACCCGCAAAATACTCCCGAAGCTGAGTTTTAGCAGATTCAGTATGAGGGTCAGGATCGTCGGGCCCTTCAAATTCAACAAACTTAATTTCAGTAATACCCTTTCCATTCGAAAGAATACGGAGCCAGCCAATAGGGCTTTCAAGAAAACTTACATGTACCACAATAATGAGTTAGGTGAATTTTGCTTAAGAATATCGACTGCAGGGGATTTATCAAAGTTAAATATTGAAGCATTTTACCAGGAAGTTCCCTGGGGGGGATTCTTGATCCCAAAAAAATTCAATACCCCCTGATATTGATGGTTAAGAATGAGCATTATGTAGTCAAAAAATGATGTGTTAACCGGATTTTTGAATGGCAGAAAGCACCTTTAAAATAATGACGAACACGAGGGTGACAAAAAAGAAAAGAAAGATAAAAAGAAGAGCTGAAATTTATAGTTTTTTGATATTGTAAATAACTGTTATTAATAGGATTAAAAAGGTAAATAAAAAAAGTGTAATAAAAGTGTAACGAATGGGTGTGGCTGTACTCTTGTATACAGCAAGTGATTTTAACACTGTAGCCTTATTGCAGTTAGATTAGTCACTCCTTAAGCTGAAACCTAAAGTGATGACTCCGAACTTGAAATTTCGGAGTCTTTTTTTTGTCCGTACTTTTCTAAAAATAGAGCCTATATAATAAATTGAAATTACGTCCGGCTTCCAGTTTCAGGTCTTTAATGCGTGAGAGATGATTCCGGTATTCTTCATTCAGAAGATTGGACACATTGAATGAAAATGTATGCAAGAGGTTCCCCTTGCTTAAGGTGTATTGCGCAAAGAAATCAAGCAAAGTGTAACTATTGGTAGGAGTTTCAAACTCACCGGTTCGGTTTTGTTTGGCTACCCAACGCCCCCGGCTTCCAATTTCAAAATTATTATTAGTGTATTTAGCCGATAAAGCAGTTTTGAGAGGAGGAATTTGTGGCAGAGGTCTGGTGTCATCAGTATAATTGGAGATGTTCTGTTCATATTCTGACACAGAACGTTCCGCAATAGTATAGCTTGCAGAACCATTTAGCACGAGATACTCCAGCGCCTGTATTTCGGCCGAAAGCTCTGCTCCATATAAAGCAGCTTCAGTTCCCACAAACTGATAATTGTTTAAATCGGGGCGGCTATTGTTTTGTTGGCCTGTATTTCTGGCATAAAGATAATTACTGAAATTATTGTGGTATACAGCTGCATCAAGACTTGCCCGGTTAGACTGGTAACGCACAAAAAATTCTTTGGCCAGCGCCCGTTCCGGTTTTAGTTCAGGATTTCCTAATTCATAAGAATATGATGCCAGGTGAGGGCCTTGGGAATAGAGTTCTTCAAGGGAGGGGGCTCTGAATGAATGAAGCACAGTAATACCTGATGAAAATCCAGAACCAAGATTATAACTTGCCGCCAGAGAGGAAGAAAGAGCTTTATATTCTTTTTCTGTAATATTACCAATACTTGAATTGGAATCTTTTTCTTTGGGTTTATTTAAAATCCAGTCGAAGCGTAATCCCGCCTCCAGGTGGAGGGCTTCAAAATCGACCTCCTCAATAATATATGCTCCTACTTTGTAACTATTTGCATCCGGAGTATTAGCCCCTATTATGGCATAATCTTCTATTTCTGACCAGAGACCAAATGATCCCTTTTTAAATATGCCAAGGGCATTGTGTTTGGCTTTTACCGAAGTATTGGTGGTTACCAATCCAAATTGGGTACCCAAATCACCTGTAGACTCAATCTCACGGTGCATATAGTTTTTTAGGGAAAAATCAGCTTCTATAAGCTGTAGGAAATTCTGATTGATGACAATTTCTGATTTCAGATCATACTGATACTTTTCCATTTCGATGTCCACTCCATTGGGATGGCCGTTTGGGTCGGGTGGTATTCCGTAGGAATTAAAATATGTACTGAATGCCCCTCCGACATACCCCCAGTCTTTAACCCAGCTGAGTCCTGCAGCGCTGTTAGTGGAATTAAAATAGGTGTTTTCGATATCACCTTCAGGGGTTTGGGTATTCAAGGCGGTGCGGCCGTTTAAATTGAAACTGAGAGCCAGGTTCTTATAGGGGATAGTAGCATCGAGTGCACCGGAGAAGCCGGTATTAACAGTTTCGCCATCTAAAGTAAGGCTGCCACGTATTCGGTTTGGTACCGTTGTTTTAATTTGATTGCGAACCACATTAATAACTCCCCCAATGGCATTAGCACCATATGCCAGGGCAGAAGGTCCCCGTGCAATTTGTACTTCCTGGGCAGAAATAGGGTCAACCGTAACCGCATGATCAGCTGATTGGTCGGATACATCTCCCGAACGCATTCCGTCTTGTAAAATAAGGACCCGTTCATCCCCTAATCCCCGGATTACAGGTCTGCCCGGGGCACTGCCCATTTTGCGCTCGTCAAAACCCGGCAGGTTTGCCAGTGTCTCAGATAGCGTAGCTCCAAGATTCCTTCTCAGGTCGTTGCCTAACACTTTTCGGGAGGCGTCTTCAAGGCTCGATCCCTCCAGGCGCCCGGTTTCACCAACTATTTCTATCGACTGTGAACCCAGGACCGTTGGGTGAAGCCGTATCTGAAGTTCAATATCTTTGTCAACAATGGTTATTTCCTGCGACTGCGTTAAATAGCCGATACGATGCACCGTAAGGGTATAACTGCCAATAGGGATATTTTTAAGTTCAAAGTAGCCATTGGATTCGGCCACAACGGTACGGTTTAGTTCTTCAAGATGAACGTAGGCAAATGAGATAGGCTCTTCTGATTCACTATCCGTAATAGTACCTTTTATTATAAAACTGTCTTCTCCCGGAGTAACATCAGATAGATGTACCCCGAGAAGAAGCAGTATTAATGCTAAGTAATTCAATTAGTTACTCTGGTCTTCTACATTAATGGGAATTGGCTTAGTTGTAAAATCAGAGTGATCGCCATGGAGCAGCTTGAGGGTTAGCTGCGTGCTTCCGCCGGATTCACCGTGTAAATGGAAACTCCAGGTTCCGTCTTCAGCATGTTGCTCAAACTCTGCCACTCCAGAGGTGGAGAATTGAGAACTGAGGCTGACTTCATCTTCTTCAGGCTGAAATTGATCTCCTTCATCATCAATAAAATAAATGGTGATAAGATCGGTTTCCTGTCCAACGGTAAGATTGAACTGTCCACTTATTTCCTGGCCGGGAAGCTGTTCAATTACATTTTGACCATTCATTTTCAGAACAAAACCTTCTGCATGAATTTCTTCTTCCTCCTCATTAGCCGTTGAATTGGAGCATGAAGAGATAGTAAATAATACGAACGACAATACGAAAGCAGTTTTTACCGCTGAAAAAAGGGTATAATTTTTCATTTAGTTATAATGACTTTGTTACAATTAAAAATAAAATAATAGGTAAGAATGAGTGGGTAACTAAGTCAATAACGGAGGTGCTCGTCCAAAATTGGAGGAAGGTAGTTCCTTAAATAGGATTAACTCCGTTTCATCAATCAAATATTCAACAAAGGACAGGTTTGCAGTAGTAACAATTGGACTATTGAAAGAATAGCCAGATGTTAGGATACAAACAGGACATACTGTTGAATTGACTCTATAATGTTGCTCAGTAGGGCTGTGATCGAGGCACTCCATAGACTCGTTATGGTAGTGGGAGAGCGACAGTAGTAAGCCAACTACCGAAGCGGTAAAAAGCAAAACCGATAAAAATGAGTTTACTTTCCTCAAGATGAAACGAATAGGTTAACAGATTTTTGGCTGTGAATGATATCAAAAACTAAAGTAAGAATATACCGCTTTTCTGCATCTATTACAGAATTTAAAGAATTAAAGGACATATGACAGAATTAATACAGACCCTACAGGAATGGTTTTTTGGTTTAGGAAAACAATATGGGGTAAATCCGATTGTTTTCGGAAGTATATATGTGGGGGCCATTCCTTTTTTTACACTCAGTATTGCATGGCTAATTCGGAATTACCGGAAGAATAAATCAATCATATTACCCACTCTTTCCGCTTCCTTCTTCTTTATTTCAGCCTATCTGTATTTAATTATAGTTGGCCATAATGTTCCCTGGTGGGTATATGGCGTAGTGGTACTAATGATTGTTTACGGAGGATACACCACGACAAAAAAAGTACGAAGAAGAATTCATAAGGTAGACAAAGGCTGATTGTCTTTGATAAAAACCGGTATTGATATCTTTTCGACTTGTAAATGAAGTGAGGAAAATAAAAAAACCGTTTTAATACACATATACTTCATATTTCTTTTCGATAATGCTTGTGTTCAGATTCGCTTGCGGTATTTATAAAATCAACTGTCAAGGGGCTTTGAAAAACCAAGGATTTTGTTCAATGTCAAGGCCAGAAGGAGGCTGGAACCGTAGCATATAACCCGTATTCGAGGATTTCAACCGACGGATAACGCAGATATTGGGTAAAAGACCGGTTTTATAGAGCTTTCTGTCATTACGAGAGTTAGGAGTACAAACCCGGAAAGAACAGGTACAATTTCCCTTTAACTAATCGAGAAAGAATAGTCATGGAAACTCAAAGCAAATATGTTTATCGATTTGGTTTTTTAAATACCGATGGAAATAAGACAATGAAAGAATTATTGGGCGGAAAAGGAGCTAATCTGGCTGAGATGAGCACAATAGGCATTCCGGTACCTCCTGGTTTTACAATTTCAACCAAAGCTTGTCGGGAGGTTATCTCCAACCAAATGAGTTGGCCCGCCTCTTTAAACAAACAAGTTGTAAAGGGGATACAGCATATTGAGGAAGAAATGGACAGCTACTTCGGAAACGAGAAGAATCCATTGCTGGTGTCGGTACGGTCGGGAGCTGCGGTATCAATGCCGGGAATGATGGATACTATCCTGAATTTGGGAATGAACGATAAAGTAGCTGAAGGATTGATTAAAATAACCGGGAATGAGCGTTTTGTATATGACAGCTACCGCCGGTTTATAGATATGTTTGGTGATGTTGTAATGGGAGTAAGCCATGAACATTTTGAGGAAGCAATGGAAAAGCTTAAACAAGAAGTGGGTGTTACAAGAGATTTGGAGTTGACGACCAGTCACTTGCGGGAGCTTACCGACCGGTATAAGGCCATATACAGAAAAAACACAGGGCATATGTTCCCCGAAGATCCTATTGAACAATTGAAGTATGCAATTAATGCTGTATTCGATTCATGGAACAGTAGCCGGGCGGTCAAGTATCGCGAGATTAGCGGGATCTATGGATTGATAGGTACTGCGGTGAATGTGCAGGCTATGGTATTTGGAAATATGGGAGAGAAAAGTGGCACGGGTGTGTGCTTCAGCCGAAATCCCGCTACGGGAACTCCCGAATTGTATGGAGAGTTCTTACTGGATGCCCAGGGTGAAGATGTGGTTGCCGGAATACGGACACCCCGCCCTATAGCTGAGCTCGAAACACAAAACCCTGTGATATATAAAGAGCTGGAAGGCTACATCAGGGACCTGGAGGTACATTATAAAAATATGCAGGATATTGAGTTTACGATACAGGCAGGTACGCTTTATATACTGCAAACAAGGAATGGAAAAAGAACAGGGAATGCAGCTATAAAGATTGCGGTGGATTTAGTTGAAGAAGGAGTGCTGGAAAAAAAAGAAGCAATTCTGGATTTGGTAGACCCAGGACATATAGAACAGTTGCTGCACCCTCAGTTTAAAGACGATACCTTAAATGGCTATAAGCTGCTGGGTAAAGGTTTGCCCGCTTCTCCGGGAGCAGCAGTAGGTAAAGTGGTGTTCGATTCTGAAAAAGCTGAAGAAGCCGCTGAAAATGGTGAAAAGGTGATATTGGTACGCATAGAAACCAGTCCCGAAGATGTAGGTGGAATGTCTGCCTCTCAGGGTATACTAACCTCCAGAGGAGGAATGACAAGCCATGCAGCCGTAGTTGCCCGGGGGTGGGGGAAGCCTTGTGTGGCAGGGTGTAATGATATCGTGATAAATTATAAATCAGCATCTTTTACCAACGGTGAGTATACCGTTAAAGAAGGAGACTGGATTTCACTAAATGGAAATTCAGGTAAAGTGATATTGGGCAAGAAAGAACTTGCTCAGCCCAGCTTTAGCAAGGAATATCATACCTTTATGAAGTGGGTGAATTCTGTTGAATTAATGCAGGTAAGAGCCAATGCAGAAACACCAGAAGATGCCAAAATCGCTCGCGATTATGGGGCCAGGGGTATTGGCCTTGCACGAACCGAGCATATGTTTTTTAAACCCGGAAGGATAAAATATATGCGGAAAATGATTATAGCCGAAACAGAAAAGGAACGGAGGGCAGCGTTGCGCTATTTGTTGCCGTTTCAAAAGCAGGATTTTATTGACATCTTTGAAGTCATGGAGGGACTTCCTGTTACCATTCGGTTGTTAGATCCTCCCCTGCATGAATTTCTTCCACAAAAAAAAGAAGAAATAGCAGAGACCGCAGCACAGCTGGGAGTAAGCAGTAAGTTTCTGAATGAGAAGATACAGCAACTTAAAGAGTTTAACCCCATGCTGGGACATAGAGGATGCCGCCTGGGTATCAGCTATCCCGAAATTACCGAAGTACAGGCACAGGCTATTATTGAAGCCGCTTTAGAGCTGAAGAAAAAGGGAATGGAAGTACTGCCCGAAATAATGGTGCCGCTGGTAGGGAGCCTGGAGGAATTCAGAGATCAGCGTAGAATTATAGATGAAGTTGCTGCCCATATATTTAAAGTAAAAGGGGAGCGGGTTGATTACCTCGTGGGAACTATGATTGAGATTCCACGAGCTGCTATAATGGCAGATCAAATAGCTGATGAGGCTGATTTCTTTTCCTTTGGAACCAACGATCTCACCCAACTTACCTATGGCTTCAGTCGGGATGATGTAGCCAAGTTTCTTCCTGTATATCTGGAGAAAGGGATTCTCAGAGAAGATCCTTTTCAGGTCTTGGATAAAGAGGGTGTAGGCCAGTTTGTGCAGGCAGGAACCCGGTTGGGGCGTATGGAGAACACCTCCCTGAAGATTGGAATATGTGGCGAACATGGTGGAGAGCCTAAGAGCATAGATTTTGCCTATAACACGGGCTTGGATTATGTATCCTGCTCTCCATACCGTGTGCCGGTAGCTCATTTGGCATCAGCTCAGGCGGTATTAAGAAGAAAAAAGGATGAGAATCAAGAGGAGAAGGTCTATTTGCCATAAAACAGATGAAGCAGTATGTATCAACAAAAAGGGGAAAAAATGGTATCATCCAGCCATAGATGAAAATCCAATATCAAGGATCTTATGGCAGGATATGATTTTGACATGGTTGTAATTGGTGGCGGAGCTGCCGGGCTAACTGCATCGGGTATAGCTGCGAATTTTGGTGCTAAAACTATGATGATTGAAGCAGAAAGGCTGGGTGGAGATTGTACCTGGACGGGGTGTATTCCCAGTAAAGCATTGCTTAAAGCAGGAAAGGTAGCCCGCCAAATGAGGAATGCAAGCCAATACGGGCTGATTGAGAAAGAAGCCGAAATCAACTTCAAAAAAATTATACAGCACGTGGATGAAGTTCGCAGAAAGGTATACCATGATGCCGACCGCCCGGAGATTTTTGAAGAAATGGGCATTGAGGTAGTTAAAGGTACAGCCTCATTTAAAGATGATCATACAATTTCCATTGCTGGAAGTGAAGAGGGAGAGCGGATGGTAACCTCTAAGTATTTTATTATAGCTACCGGCGCTAAAGCCTGGGTGCCTTCAATTCCGGGGCTTGATCAGGTTGACTATTTAACTAATGAATCTCTTTTTGAGACCGAAACATTTCCCAGCAAACTTATCATTATTGGGGGAGGGCCGATCGGGACAGAAATGTCGCAGGCATTTGCTCATCTCGGAAGTAAGGTGACTGTAATTGATGTGGCAGATCGTATTTTAGCCAAGGATGATGCAGACTTAGCACAGATTTTGCAAAAAGAATTACAGAAAGACGGAGTAGGCTATGAACTTGGTTCGGATGTAAAAAAAGTAGAAAAGAAAGGGGAACAGCTTCTGGTACATATAGAAAAGGATGGAGCTGAGAAAGTAATAACCGGCGATCAGCTGCTGATGGCCACGGGAAGACGTGCCAATATACATACGCTGGAGCTTGATAAAGCAGGTGTAAAAACCGAAAAGGGAAGTATTGCCGTGGATAATGCATGCCGCACTAATGTCAGGCATATATATGCTGCGGGAGATGTTACCGGTAGATACCAGTTTACCCACATGAGTGAACATATGGCGAAAGTGGCTGCTACCAAAGCTCTTCTTAAAGTGGTTCCAATGAAGATAGATCACAAACATGTACCATGGGTAACATTTACAAGCCCTGAACTGGCACATGTTGGAGCTACTGAACAGGAGCTAAAGAGCAAGAACGAAAACTATGAAGTGTATCGTTTTCCGTATTCAAAAATTGACCGTGCTATATCTGAAAGTGAAGATGCAGGGATGATAAAAATATTTGCCAAAAAAATGTCAGGAAAAATATTAGGAGCATCTGTGGTAGGCGCCCATGCCGGAGAGTTTATTTCGGAGTATGCCCTTGCGATGAAAAATGGTGTTTCGATGAAGGGAATAGCTGATACCATTCATCCCTATCCCAGTTGGGGATTGGGAGCCCGCCGGGCCGCTGATCAATGGTATATTAAAAATCAGCGTGAATGGGTTGTGAAACTCATTCAAAAAATATTTGGCTATAATGGCCAGGTTCCTGACTACAGTGACAAAAACCGTGTGGTATAAGCTGAGGGATACAGAAGTTAGTTCAATATTTCAGTCATAGTCCATTTTCCTGCCTCGGGTTTGGAAGAGACAACTTTTGCAGCATTGTTTCCATCCGGATTTGGAATTGTATAGGTGACTTCATTGCTGGTAATATCGTTATCATCAACCAGAGAAATAACGACTTCCAAATCTTGTTGACTGCCATAGGAGAAGCAGCCTTGTATTTCAATCTTTCCGGAGAGTTGAGCATTTGAGTTATTTACATCTGTGATCCAAAACCCAGAAGATCCCGCAGGTAAAAAAGACCAGTCCACTTTAGCTTGTACGCCTTCTGGCAATCCCAGGGGGGCCGAAAACTGAGTATACATTTTGATCTTGTGATCATAGGAGACGCACTGATCTTCCATAAAGCTGTAGCTGGAAGCTGTAAGCTGAGTACTGCATTCAGAGGAAGTTTCACCATTACTGCACACAAAGGTAGTGAGAGATGAAGAATCTATCGTTTTTAAATCTTGATAAAAATAATCAGTCGAATATAGCAGCGGGCTCATGTTTGTATTGGCCAAAAGGCTGACAAGGGCAGGTATAACTACATTACTTTCCGATTTCCGAATTCCTTTTTCCCTTAACTCCTGGATTAAAACATCAGAAATAACAGATTTTTGGGACACATATTTAGATCGAATCGTATTAAAAATTTCACTAAAAGGGATGCTTTGTTTCTGGCTGTTGTCTGCTAAAAGTTTACTTTTTATGGAGTTGATTCCCCGGGCTTCGGTAGGAGATAATCCTATAGATTTAAAGAGGATAAATAAAGCATCTTCAATTACGCGTTCTTTTCTCTGCAGAGATACTTCTGGGCTGATCCCAATTTCAAATTTAACATAGTTATTTTGCAAGGGGATATTTTGTACTACATCAGTATTAAACTCTCCATGCAATTTTGAAAATAGTTTGCCAGAGATTTTTTCTTCATAGAAAATCTCTCCGGTCGATACATTTTTACCCCTAATGTGGTAGGGTATGTACGATTTGTTGCTGAGTTTAATAGCCTGTTCACCGGTCGACTCAATTTCAATATCAGGTTTGCTGAACGATCGCTCGGAGGTAAAAGGGGAGAGGTCGTCAGAGATTGTAGCTAATAGTGTATTCAGCAGCTCAAAAGTCTGGGAATCTGTAGCAAAGGATGTGTTGTTATCCGCGAGGAAACGAATGCGGTTAGCCAGGAGCTGGAACTCATCCCGCTTAGCTACTACTTGTCTGAATTCCGTTTTTGATACATCTGTAAGAGGGGTTGAAAAAAAGTAAGAGAGTGTTATGGCTGTTTCATGAGCACCAATTTTAAGAGACTCTTCCTCATTAGGCATTGCAATAAAAAGAAGGTGATCCTGATCATTCAAAGCGGCTACTATTTTCGAAAGTGAATTGGCGGGAACTCTAAGGGAATTCTGTTCTATAGCCACTCTTTCGGTGAGACTTATCAGGTCAGTTAAATGGGAAGTCGCTTTTGTAGTGATATTCTTTTCAAATTCAACGGCTACTTCTTTGGTGGGAATTTGAGTTTCGGATTCACTTTGTATGATGGTTGATTCTTCGCATCCGATAAATGCAATTAAAACAAATAAAGGGAAGATGAGCTTTTTCATTTGAGTCGTCTTGATTTTGGTATTCTCTCTGCTCATTAAAATATTAAAAAAATTTAATATTAAAAATTATTAATATAAAAAATAAAAGAAATTACTCCTGAATTGATAAAAGGCTAAAGAAAGGTCTAAGCTAAGAAGGAGTTAGCTGATAGGCTGGCAGGGATATCCCCGGGAATTAGGGAGGGAGAGTTACTGGTCAGACTGAAGGTTTTCAGGGACTTCCTGAATCTCTTTCAATTTACCCATGGCCCGATCTTTTAGATTATTGAACTGATCCTGGGGAATGCTGCCTACGGTAAACTGGTGATATAACCATACAATATAGGTTGCCATGACATCTTCATAGCAGTAATGTTCAATGAGATCCAGGTCACCTGCCCGGTACATAATGAGTACTTGGTTTCCCTCTCCGGTTTGTTTAAAGGGAATCCCTATCAGTTGCCCCAAGTGTTTTAGTTTGGGCCATGAACTGGCACCATAGTTACTGAACTCGTCTACCAAATCCACATTATGGCGACTGTACCGGTAGCGGATATCATAATCATTCATACGAACCGGCATTTGCAGGCCGTGTTTCATGGCTCGGTAAACAAGCACGGGAATATCGAATCCTTTACCGTTGTGATGGATGAGCCCAAAATCTTTATATGTACCAATAGCATCAAAAATTTGAATCAGACCTTCTTTTTCATCTTCTCCATGCCAAGATACTTTTTGCCGGGGTTGTCCGGTATTTTCAATCCAGAGTCCCACCCAGGATACAACCTGATGATACATGGGAGGCAGGAATCCAGCTTTGTTGCGGGCTAATTCTTCGCTGGCTTTTTCAAGCAATAAGTCTTCATCCGATTCTTGATCTTTCAACACACTGCGAATAAAACCAAGGTCAGGAACGGTTTCCAAATCAAAAATAAAAAACATAAGACTGTATATTTTGTTCGTTGGTGATGGATGAAGAGGGTGTAAGTTGGATTATCCAGTGAGTTCACCTGCCAACGATTGTTGAAATAATTCTTCAATATCGGATTTGGATTCATTATGTGCCAATAAAAACATCATTTTGGTGAGAGCAGCTTCTAAGGTCATATCTCCGCCGCTGATAGCTCCGTGTTCCAAGGCTGCCCGACCGGCAGGATACTGGCTAAGGTCGGCTGAATCGAAGGCAGCCTGAGATACAATAGCTACCGAAACACCAGCTTGTTGGCACTTTTCCAGGAATGGCAACAAACTGAAGGTCCCTTTTATGGGAAAATTACCACTGCCATATGCACGAATTATAACAGCCCTTAGCATACCCAGGTCAAGGCAATCGAGAAAGCGGGGGTTGAGATTTGGATAAGCTGTGATAACAAAAACATCGTTGGTAAACTGTGCCTGGTTATGGAATCCCCCCTTCCCATAGTGGTGTTGTTCCTTCATGTTAATACGAATTCCGAATTCGGCAAGGGAGGGGAAATTGGGGGAGCCAAAGGCTTTAAAATCCCCAATACTCATCTTAGTAGAGCGATTTCCCCGGTACAGTGCATCATTAAAGCAGATGCCTACTTCGTGGACTGGATGGGTCGCAATTTCAATGGCATTAACAAGGTTTCGCCGGGCGTCGCTGCGTATACTGCTCATAGGGAGCTGACTTCCGGTAAAGATGACCGGTTTTTCCAAATTCTTTAATGCAAAACTGAGGGCAGAAGCAGAATAAGCCATGGTATCGGTGCCGTGCAAAATCACAAAACCATCATAGGCTGTATAATTTTGTTCAATACAGGTTGCCAATTCAATCCAGTGTGAGGCATTGAGGTCAGAACTATCTTCAAAAAAGAGAGGCAGTGTAGAGATTTCCGCAATCTCATTAAGCTCTGGTATTTCTTTATATAATACACTTGCCCACGCTTCCGGATCCAATTCTACTCCGGCGCCTTTAGCGCTCATTGCAATGGTTCCGCCAGTCTGTATAAGTAATATTTTTTTCATGTTGATTCTTTCGTTCTGTGCATTAAATTAGTTCTTCACACTGTATTCATTTTTTTAACCCATCATTCAGAGAAAATTGGAGCCTAATATATGTAAGTCCAATAATGAATAAAAAGGAACAGATGTTCCTATTCAAAAACAGGAGGAATCCATGAAAGTTTATAATCCTACTCGTATTCGCAACGTTGTGTTGTTGGGCCATTCCGGCTCCGGTAAGACAACGTTGGCTGAAACCATGCTATTCGAAGCCGGAGCCATTAACCGAAGAGGAACTGTAGAGGAGGGGACTACCATATCTGACTATCATTCCCTTGAAAAAGAAAAACAGAAATCAATTTTTTCCTCCTTTATGAATCTTGACTGGAGAGGTAACAAGATCAATCTTATTGACACTCCCGGTACAGCCGATTATATAGGAGAAGTTGTTGGGGCCCTTCGAGTTGCAGATACGGCATTATTCACATTGAGTTCTGAACAAGGGGTGGAAACAGCAACTGATTCGCTGTGGAAGTATGCCCGTAAGTATAATGTGCCCTCAATGTTTGTAGTGAATAAACTGGACAACGAACAGTCGAATTTTTGGAAATGTGTAGACGAGTCGAAAGAGCATTTTGGGCGAGAGGTGACAGTTGTTCAATATCCCTATAGTGAAGGAAGTGATTTCCATGCTATTATAGACGTGTTACGGATGACGATGTATGAGTTTCCTGAAAAAGGAGGCAAGCCTGATAAACTACCTATTCCAGATTCCGAACGCGCCCGGGTCGATAAATTGCACCAGGAGTTAGTGGAAACCATTGCCGAGAATGACGAAACACTCATGGATATTTACTTCGAACATGGGGAGCTTGATGAAGAACAAATGCAGAAAGGATTACATCTTTCTCTGGTGAAGGGACAGATCTATCCTCTGTTTTGTGCATGTGCTTCCTTAAACATGGGAACCGGCCGTATTATGGGTTTCATGAATGATGTTGCTCCTAATCCAATGGAAGGCAATCCTCCCAAAGATCAGAACGAAGAGAACTTTGATTTGGACCCGGATGGCAAACCCGTGATATTTCTTTTTAAAACTCATTCAGAATCTCATGTAGGAGATCTGATTTACTTCAAAGTATATGGTGGCTCGGTTCAGCCGGGGTTGGACCTGGTGAACAGTTCTAACCTGAATACGGCGAGGCTGGGAAACCTGTTTTTAACCGAAGGACACAAGCGAATTGAAATACCGGAAATTAAAACCGGGGACATAGGTGCTGTAGTAAAACTAAAAGACAGCGAAGTAAATGATACCCTTCATGAGAAAGGGCATGATGTAAAACTCCAGCCAATTGTATTTCCTCCTACAACTATTCGGACGGCTGTAAAATTAAAACAGGAAGGAGAAGAAGATAAATTGGGCCATGCCCTCAATCAAATACATCGCGAAGACCCTTCGGTAGTTATTGAACACAGCCAGGAGCTTCGTCAAATCATCATTCACGGACAGGGAGAGGAACACCTTGCAGTGATAGAAGATCAGCTCAAAAACAGGTTTAACCTGGATGTTGAGTTTATTACTCCAAAAATTCCATACCGGGAAACGATTACAAAATCGTACCGGGCGCAGTATAAGCATAAGAAACAGTCGGGGGGTGCCGGCCAGTTTGCTGAAGTATATTTGCTGATTGAACCCTACAAAGAAGGCATGTCAACTCCCGGCGATCTTAAAGTTCGTGATGTTGAAGAGCATGAACTTCCATGGGGAGGTAAACTGGTATTTCAAAATTGCATTGTAGGCGGAGTGATAGACAATCGTTTTATGCCGGCTATTCTGAAAGGAATCATGGAAAAAATGGAGAATGGACCGATGAGCGGTTGTCGTGTGAGGGATGTTCGCATATCAGTGTATGATGGTTCTATGCACTCGGTGGATTCTAACGAAGCTGCTTTTAAAACAGCAGCCCGTATGGCCTTTCGAGATGGGTTTATGAAAGCCGGGCCTCAACTAATGGAGCCTGTATATGAAATCGAGGTTACCGTTCCTACCGATTATATGGGGGATGTAATGAGTGATTTGGGAACCCGACGTGGACAAATCCAGGGTATGCAGGCTGAAGGATCACTTCAGAAAATAAAAGCCCATGTTCCTCTCGAGGAGCTGGATCATTATTCCACCCGGCTTAAATCGATGACTCAGGGCAGTGCAACTTATCTTCGTGAGTTCTCTCATTATGCCTCTGCACCCTTCGAAGTTCAGGAAAAAGTGGTGCAGGCCAATACTGAGCTTGAAGAAGCTTGATTATTTAATCTGAATAAATAACAAAAAGGAGTATGCTCATAAGGTATACCCCTTTTTTATTCGTTTCGGATTACCCTCAGACAAGATCTATTCTTTTTTACCCAACAGGAACTCGAGGTATCTTCGGGGAAGCTCAAAAGGAGGCTCTTTGGGAACCTGAGGAAAGCGGGGACGGGCTTTGGTAATTGGTTTTTGAGGTCTGATTTGAGGATCCCAGGTAAAACCTTCCAGCGTACGATCGGCTAATTTTTCGTTTTCCGGAATATAATAGCCCTTATTTTGACCCGCTTTTACCCTCGCCAGCGATCCGTTTCCAAAAGTCATGGTGGTTTTTGGGGAAGTGTATTCAACGGCACCGTCGGCTTTGTCATTTTCATCTGCCAGGTGATATAAGACGTGGCTGTTAGGGAAAATTTGGATGCTGGAAATCTCACCTTCAGTAAAGTATGCCGTTAATGTATCTCCCTTTATTTGGTGAAATCGTTCTGTGAGAGAATCTTTTTCTACGGCGATGGCTCCCTGGTAAGATTTTAGCTGTTTAATGTCGCTGCTGTCTAACTGAACAGAGATATATGGGCCGGTGAGCTGGATGTCTTTATGCCAGGCTTTAGGTTCCTGAATCAACTGAAATTGTTCTGTGGTAGAATTATACAGGAGTGTATCAGAGACAGAGGAGAATTTGGTTGACCATACCCGAACATTGCCATACCCACGGATGTAATCGGTAGAGTCGGTTTCAAGCATTAAGAGTTCTTTGGAGTTGATATGGGTAGTATCCGTAGTGTCTGAGCTTATTTTTCTTAAATAAGCATTTCCATCCACATATCGGCGGCCGGTACTGTCTGCCTCCAGGTAATCGCCTGTGAGGATAGCGTTGTTGGTAGAGTCTGCCACAAACATATTGCTATGCATTTGCAGCAATTCTTTTTTCCGGTTTATAAACAGGCTATCGCCCTCGGCATACTGGGCCGAATCAGAGAGTTGAACCTGTTGGCGAAAGATAGCGCTGTCTTGTTGCTGAAAGTAGATGCCTTGTAAAGCTACTAAGGTGCCGTCCTGATCTTCCAGGCGGATGCCACTATTGAATGTGGCTATTTTTGTTAAAAAACTATAGTCCACCGATTCTCCAAACAGGGTGGTACTATCCTGAACTATGACCACTCTTCCCCGAAGATAACTCAATTCCTGGTTCTTAAAGTAGTAAAGGGTATCAGCCCAAATAGTTTCTTCATCGGTGTCTATTTGAATATTACCGAAAGCACGGGTTTCTCCTCTGTTTAAGAATCTCCATACACTATCGGAAACCATGGCCATGCCATCAATAAACAGGCGTACATCATACAGTTTTTGTACTTCTTCCCCTTCAATAGTATCCATGTTAACTACCCCTGCCGTATCAATTTGTATCACATTTTGAGCAGATACAGAAGCAAAGTAAAGCAAACTTATTGCAAGCGTGAGCAAGTACAGGCGAGATATAAGGTTTGGTTTCTTCAATCTACAATTATTTCCCCGGTAACTTCTTTAAGATTGTAGTTGGTCAGATCAGTATTCCCTGAAAAACCTTTGGCATTAATACTGTCCGTGGGGGTAATAATGAGTACATAGCCGGGAGTACTTACACGGTCAATGTTACGTTCCCATTGCAGATAATTGGACCGTAGTGTTTTGTTGTCGGCCGTTTCCACGAATACATTTCCATAGAGCTCGAACACCGATCTTTCCGGATAATGAACGGCACTATCGGATTCCACAGAGGTATTAAGCCTTCCTGATTCATCGAAGATCTCAATAAAAACAGGACCGCTTATTTTAGTGATATTTCGGGTTTCATGGTTAATGGAAGATGTTTTACTCCCTTTAAGCCTGAGGCTCAGTAATCCATCTTCCACTATTTCCAATTCTACCTCCAGGCTTTCTGTGGTAGTAAGCAGAGAATCACTTAATTCCCGTTGTATCTGTTGATTATCACTTTCTGATAATTGGGTACACCCGGAAAAGGCGTAACACAAAAAGGCAATCAGCAGTACATTAAAGGGTGCCAAAATAGCGGTCTCCGGCATCACCGAGTCCGGGAACAATAAATGCCTGTTCGTTAAGCTTTTCATCAATAGCTGCCGTTATTATGGGTACATCGGGATGGTCGTCCTGGAGTCGTTCAACTCCTTCGGGAGCTGAAATCAAAGAAACAAAACGGATATTTTTAGCCCCCGATTCTTTCAGGAAGTTTAACGCATGAGAAGCGCTGCCCCCTGTGGCCAGCATGGGATCTACCAGCAGGCAGTAAGCTTCTTCAATGCCGTTGGGCAGATTGTGGTAGTAGTTAACCGGCTCGTGAGTTTCTTCATCGCGGTATACTCCTACATGGCCTACCTTGGCATCGGGCATAAAACTGATGATTCCGTCTACCAGGCTCAGGCCGGCTCTCAAAATAGGTATAACAACTACTTCGGATGCCGGTTGATACCCTTTTGCGGGCTGAATGGGAGTCTCTATTTGCGTTTCTTCCAGCGGCAAATGATCCAACGCATGGTACGCCAGAATGGTGCCGATGGTCCCCATTGCCCGTCGGAATGGGGCCGTTTCGGCAGTCTTGTCTCGCAGTATGGTTAAGTAACGTTTAACTACCGGATGATCGACTACCGTGACTTCACTCATTTCAGGCTCCTTCTATTTCTTTCATTTTATTAAAGTACTTGGTACTTGCAGCTGCAACGCCTCCAGAGAGTGCAAACAGAGCAATGATGTTAGGGAAGGTCATTAGTCCCAGGGCAATATCTCCAATAGCCCAGACCGTAGCCAGCGGAAAGATGGCACCAATAAAATGCATGATCAGGTACACCACTTTGTAGTACAAGATCGATTTATCCCCGGCAAGGTATTGTATAGAACGGTCTCCGTAATAACTCCAGCTTATAGCTGTGGATATACCAAACAGGAGTACACATATAGTTACAATATATTTACCGCCGGCAAAGAGGGGGGCGAGACCTTTTTCGAATGCCAGGGAAGTAAGAGGAGCTCCGTTTTCTATAATGCTGGTATACAAGTACTCAACTTCATTTCCTTCTTCATCAACAATGACGGCATTTTTCTGATCGTTAATATTAAGTTCGCCAGAGAATAAGTCGGTGCGGGCTTCGTCCAGGTACAGTAGTCCGGTTTCGTGGTCGTTACGAATAATGGCACCTTCAACCGTTTCACCTTCTTCAATAATGATGGTATTGGTGTTTTCCTGCATTTCAAAAGTGTTTTCTTTGCTGATGGGGTCAAACACAACATCATGGTGCTGTTCCCATACTCCGGTACTTACAATTACAAGTCCGGTAAAGGTACATACTACAATCGTATCGATAAACGGTTCAAGCAACGCTACAACCCCTTCTCTTACCGGTTCTTCAGTTTTAGCAGCACCGTGAGCAATAGGGGCAGAACCCTGTCCCGCTTCGTTGGAGAATAAACCACGTTTAATTCCCCAAACCAATGTAGTTAGGAAAGCACCTGAACCTACACCAAACAATCCCGCTTCGGGAGTAAAAGCGGATGTATAAATAGTTTTAAATGCTGGAATAATATTTCCTGCATTCAGCGTCAGAATAATTAAAGCTCCCAATACATAGATCAGGGCCATCAGCGGCATGAGACGTGCGGTTACCTGTCCAATTCGCTTAATACCGCCAATAATTACAATACCGACAAGAGAAGCTGTAACCAGTCCGGTAATCCATCCCGGAATAAGAAATGTACTGTACATAGTGTCAGAAACGGTGTTAGCTTGCACCGCATTCCCGGTTAGGAACGAACAAATTACTGCCATTGCAGCAAAAAATACGGCCAGCCATTTCCAGTTAGCCCCCAGTCCGCGTTCAATATAGTACATTGGGCCACCGGATACCGATCCATCGGTATTCTGAACACGATACTTCACAGCAAGGGTACATTCGGTATATTTTATGGCCATACCAAAAAAGGCCGTCACCCACATCCAAAACAAGGCGCCCGGACCTCCATAATGGATAGCAATGGCCACCCCGGCAATGTTACCAATACCTACGGTTGCCGAAAGTGCAGTGGTTAAAGCCTGGAAGTGATTAACGTCTCCGGTATCATCGGGGTTGTCGTAAGTACCCATTACTGTTTTTACACCATGTGTAAATCTTCGAAGCTGTACAAACCCAAGACGAAGCGTTATAAAAATTCCAAACCCGAGTAGGACAACAATCATAATCGGGAATTGTTCCGGTGTAGACCAAACCACATTGTTTAGCCAGTCTACTGCGCTTTCAAATAATTCCATGTATATAAATTTAATGTTAAATATTCTCTACGTTAAGCAGTGAGAAAGTAAAAAAGATTTCGGAATATTTAAGGAGAACATTAATTCTGGCTAAATATTAATTTTTGTGAACGATTTTGCTTTATCTTTGATTGACGATGTAGCATTCATAGAGCAGGTATTATTAACAGAAAAAATATTTTAGATTATGACTAAAGCAGACATTGTAGATGTAATATCAACCTCTGTAGGCCTTACAAAAGTAGAAACGGAAGCAGTGGTAAACGGATTTATGGAAACAGTTATAGACGCAATGAAGAGAGGAGATAATATTGAATTGCGTGGTTTCGGTAGTTTCAAAGTTGTGAAAAGAGCACAGAGAGTAGCACGTAATCCCAAAACAAATGAGGAAGTAATTGTGCCCGAACAGTTCGTTCCTGTGCTTAAAGTGTCAAAAGATTTCAAAGAAGAAGTGAATGAAGCTCATATGGTTGAAAATTGATTTAGAAAAGGATCAAAATCTTCTTACTTTTATACATAACAAATCGAACATACACTCATACATAAAGATATTAGGTGATTCCGTATGCCAAGTGGTAAAAAAAGAAAGCGCTCAAAGATTGCAAAACATAAGCGAAAAAAGCGTTTGAGAAAAAACCGACACAAGAAGAAAAAGTAATTTTGTATTAAAGGCTCCGTTTTCGGAGCCTTTTCAGTTTAAAAGAAATGGGAAGTTTTTCTTAAAGCCGTAAACCGAATAAATACGTTTTAGTCAGGCTGCAATAGATTCAGCCAGGGTTTCATTAGAAATAGAAATGACTTTATTGGCCTTCAGCAAAAGGTCTTGCATCTTTTTGGTTACCAGGGTTTGTACTTCAGAAAGGTTCTTTGGTGCCGAAAGCTGATATTGAAAATAGGAGATAAGATTAATGGCTGAGAGGTACCGACCATTTAAATCCCCGTCAATTTCGATATGCCACCGGGTAATAATATCATCTTCAGCCAAAAGGGTATTTACTTTTTTGCTGATAGATTCCATCCACCTGCTGGCTTTTTCAATGCGATAGTTCCCATTTTCCTCATTCACTTCAGGTTGACATTTTTCTACATTAAACAGCCATGACATTTCAACATCTATTGTTGGGTTGATGGAAGATTGTGTAAGGGTTTCCACTGTTAGGAAGGGATGGGATTCCATTCCGGAAAGGTTTTGGGCCAGACTGGTTTCCCTAAAACTATCCCAGTCAAAATTGATAGATAAAGCATCCATATAATCAGAGGCTTGATCCAGGCCTGTAATTAATTCTAAACCTACAGCATGAATCTTATTATCTTGCCACTTTTTGAATTCCTGAGTGTTTATATCTCTTTTGTCGAGTTGATTTTGAACAGAATCAACAATAGCGTTGAAAATAGGATAGTGCATTAATCTAAAGCTTCCTCTCTGAACTTGATTGAATGAATTATTACGAACTAATATATCTAAAGCGAGAGCTTAAATACAAATTAACAGGCCGGAAATTTGAACAAGCGATCACGCCATACAAGAATTTATTGGAGATTTTCCTGACGGGGGGAGATAAAAATCACCGGCTTATATTTAGTTCTGCCCCAGGGAACACGGCTCTCTTCGCTGATACTTATCGTGGAGCAAAAAAGGGGAATACCATCCGCTTTTTTGAAGATGTATATGGACTAACGATACAAGACATCGAAATTGCAGAAACCGACCGGTGGCTGGCTTTGGTTCTTGAAAATGATCAGAGAATTCGGTTTCGCCTGTTCAGTAATCAGGCCAATGCCTTCCTTACCCAGAAGGATGAAATAATTGAAGTGTTTAAGGAGTATGATTCGGAAGGGGAAAGGGCTCCTGAATCTAAGGAACTGGATTTATTTGAGGGTAAAATCAGTGAAAAGAATACCAAGAATAAACTGACCACTCTAAATCTGATGCTCCCCCGTAAGCATCTTTCTGATTTGATTGAAATTCATAATCTGGAAGAGGCTTCAGACGAGGAGATTGTCGCCTTCGTTAAGAAAATCAGCCGGCAAATGGAAGAAGACGCTGTGTTTCGTTTATTGAAAAACGGGAATACCACTCTGTTTAATGAAGAGGTTTTACCGCTACCCACCGAGCGACATTTTGAAAACGTTAATGATCTGATCTCCTATCGATATAAGACCTATTCAAAGAATCAGCGGCTCAAACAAAAAAAAACTAAGTATAAAAAAGGCCTGGAACGTAAAATCGGGGGGCTCGAAACCGGACTTCGCAATCTCGCTAATGCAGATAAGGGGCTGGAGAGAGCCGAGAAATATGAAAAATGGGGACATTTACTGATGGCCCATGCCCATGAAGATACCAATCAACGTGATTCGATTACAGTTGATGATTTATATGAGGCTGGTAAAAAGGTTGAAATTCCTTTAAAGAAAAAACTCAGCATAGCTGGTAATGCCAAGCGATATTATGAGAAAGCGAAATCTTCGGAGGCGTCCTATAAAGAGTCCGTAAATAAAATTCCCAAACTGGAAAAGGAAAAAAAAGAAATGGAGGCGTTATATGAAAGTTTAATGAGCATAGAAAGTCTTTGGGATTTGCAGGATTGGGAAAAAGACAACAAAAAAGCATTGGAACAATTCCAAAAACCCAAAGGGGGAGATGAGGATTCGGCTGAACTTCCTTTTTATACCACCGAGGTTGACGGTTATGCCGTTTGGATTGGGAAAAACGCACGCAGTAACGATAAATTAGTACAGAAGGCGCACAAAGAGGATGTATGGATGCACGCCCGCGGAGTGCCGGGATCGCACCTGGTAATAAGAATGGGGAATCAAAAAGAGATGCCTCCAAAAAATGTTGTATTGGAAGCCGCATCCTATGCCGCCTATAACTCGAAACTGAAAGGCTCCAACTTGGTACCTGTCATTGTCACTAAAAAGAAATATGTACGGAAACCCAAAGGATCAAATCCCGGGGCAGTGCTGGTGGATAAAGAAGATGTTGAAATGGTAACGCCCAAAAAACCTGCCAAATGAATGATGATCGCTTAAAAAGATATAATGATAGCATATATCTGACCGGTTTTATGGCCACAGGTAAAAGTACGACCGGCAAGGAATTGTCAAAAAGATTAGAGATGCCTTTCAGGGACCTGGATCAGATTATTGTAAATGGAGCGGGTAAATCCATACATAAGGTTTTTGAAGAAGATGGGGAACCTCATTTTAGAAAGCTGGAAAGAGAGTACCTGATGGAGCTTTCCCGGGTTTTTACCGGTGTTGTGGCTTTGGGGGGCGGAGCATTGCAAAACCAACAAATTATAGACCACCTGAAACTAAATGGTTTACTTATTTACATCAGTACCCCTTTTGAGATTATTGCAGACCGGGTATATAAAGACACAGAACGCCCTATTGTTTTTGATAAGCAGGGAAAAAGAAAAGACAAAGATACTCTGTTCAAAGAGTTGAAAACCTTATATTCAGGGCGTAAAAAATTCTATGAACAGGCTCAAATTACGATCCATGCAGATCGGTATTCCTCCAATGAAAAGTTGATGGAAGCATTGCTGCTAAAAATAAAACAACATGTCTGAATCTATACAGGTACAAACCTCAACTCAGGATAACTACTCTATTCATATTTCTGATAACCTGAGTAATGAATTTGCAAAATGTATGCAGCAGTATAGTTCCGACAAAGTATTTGTGATTATTGATGAGCTGGTCTTTGAGTATCATTACTCCAAACTGAAACCACTGCTTGAAGCAGCATTTTCACACATTCATGTATACAAAGTACCCCGTGGCGAAAGCAGCAAGAGCACTGCTGTGTATAATGAAATTGTCAATTTTGTGTTAGAACAGGGGGTAGAACGTACTACTCCGCTGGTAGCAGCAGGGGGAGGGGTAACCGGAGACCTGGCAGGTTTTGTAGCTGCAACCGTTATGCGCGGTATTCCGCTCATTCATCTCCCCACTACCTTGCTGGCTATGGTGGATAGTTCTATTGGAGGAAAAACAGGCATCAATCACACAACAGGAAAAAACCTGATTGGAAGTTTCTATCAGCCGGATGCGGTATTTGCTGATGTTCGTTTTCTTGAAACCCTGGAAAGAAAAGAATGGGTGAACGGACTTAGCGAAGTACTTAAATACGGTATGATTGACAGTCCCGAAATTATCACCGAAGTAGGCACAATACTGGAGAACGGGGCTTTTGAAGAAGGGAACAAATGGCTGCCGCTGATCTATAAAAGTGCACAGATAAAAGTGGATATTGTGAAGCAGGATGTGCTGGAAGCCGGAAGCCGGGCCTACCTGAATTTCGGACATACCTTTGCTCATGTAATTGAGCTTGAAGGAGGATACCAGACCTATTCTCATGGGGAGGCAGTTTTTGCCGGAATGTTTGGTGCTATACATTCGTCTAATACCTTAGGTGCAAATATAGATCCAGCCAATTTAAAGCAGTTTCTGTCGTTGTATAATTTACAGCTGAACTCTGTTAGCTCAGATACTAAAAAACTTGTACAGCTCATGCGGCGAGATAAAAAAGTGAAGGACCAACAAATCAAATTAGTTTTACTCCGGGAAATGGGGACGCCATTTGTATATGGTGTTGAAAATCCCGAAATGGTAGAAGCGTCCTGGAACTACATTTTAAATAGCTTTTCATCGTGACATACCTGCGTTGGATACATAAAAGTTGGTCTTTTTTCTGGAACTTTATAGGAGTCCTGGTAGTGACTTTGGTTTTGGTTTCTGGGATTTGCCTGGGGATACTACAGCTACAGCCCGTGAAAGACCGAATTGCCAACCGGCTTGTTGAGGGGTTTAATGAAAACTACGACGGTACGCTAACCATTGGGGAGTTGGATGGATTTTTACCGTTGAATATTACTCTGAAGGATATAAAACTCTATTCAAACTCTACAGATCAGCTCCCGGTATTTAAAGCCGAGAGGATAGCTGCAAGGCTAAACGCACGCTCTTTTTTGTCAAAAAGGTATGAAGTAGAGACTTTGAATATTTTAGAACCAAATTTTGTGATAGGTTCGGATTCTGCCGGGGCATTTAAAAAAGCGGTCACCAAAACAGATCAAACAGATTCAACCGGCTCCCCGGTACTCATAGAGGTTTTAGCCCCCTCTGTGCTTATACAAGAGGGATATGTACTGGTGCGGAATGTTAAACCGAATAGATTCAAAAAAGCCGAGACCGACAGTATATCCATCCGGAATATTAACCTGAATATGTACCTGGAGTACACGCAGGCTCAACGGTTTTTGGATATAAATAATATAAGTTTTAACAGTCCGGAACTGGAAGTTGAAAACGCTACAATGTTTGGACAGGTCTATAACGATAACCAGTTTCTGGAATTTAATGCCTTTAATGCCCGTATCGGGAATTCAGGTTTACAATTCAATGCCGAGGCAAAAGGAGTAGATATGTCGAAGCCTGAAATTTGGGAACAGATTAAGGCATCGCAGTTGGAAGTGAATCTTGAAGAACTTTTTGTTGAACCCAGACATATGGAAAAACTGTATCCGGAACTCCCCCCCTTGAAGAAGTCTGTTTACGCTTCGTTGAAATCGGAGGGAACCCTTGATTCATTATGGTTCGATAAGCTACAGCTTTCTATGGGAGAAAGTGCGATGATCAGTTATGGATATATAACCAATATGGAAACCCCCGAAAAGCTTGGTTACGGCCTGGAGCTTGAAACCCTGGTCATTACAGAAGATGAAGTACAGACATTTTCCAATCAACTAAACCCCAAACAGCTGGATGCCATTACACAGACTCGCGTGGAAGGCTTGGTTTCGGGAACACTGAACCATATTAAAGGTAGAGTAGCACTTATAGGAGAACGGGGCAAACTGAGGCTGGATGGAGAAGTGGACTTTGGAGAACATAAAAGGTTTGACTTAAACATAGAGTCGGATTCTCTGGACATCGGGAAACTGTTGGTTGAAAATATAGCCTCTACTAATTTAAGTTTGAAAGGTTCTGCTTCGGGTGAAGGACTTACATTCACGGAAGGCGTTGGCAATGCCGAACTGAAAGCCAGTAGCGGAAATATCCAAAACAGGGATTTCGAAGAATTTCAGATCTCTGCTGATTGGGAAGGCGGTTACATCAACCCGGTTTACAGTATTACCGTTGATAGTTCAAAACTTGAGGGAGATGGATATATAGACTTGCGAAAATCTCTTAAAGAAATATCTCTCACAGGCTCTGCTGAAGAATTTAATATGAATACACTGCTGGTGCTGGAAGGCATGCGGCCTTCACTGGTAGATCTTAAGTACGAAATATCGTTGAAAGGCCGCACATTGTATGACTTATTTGGACAGCTGAGCCTGGATATTCCCCGGGCCTATGTAGGAGGAGATACGCTTAGCAGGCATCAGTTCTATCTCGACTTTAACGCACCCAATGCACCAACCCGAAGCCTGAGACTCACCAGTACCGCCCTGGATGCAACTATTGAAGGAGATTACGACCCCGTTGATTTGTGGACGCTAAGCAAATACTGGGGAGGATATTTTAAAGAGAGGATCAATAAAGAAATTCTTTTTAATGATTCGGTGAAGGTGCAAACCCCCGTTTTGAATATAGAAGATCAATCTCTGACGTTAAGCGGCCGGTTTAAAAATCCATCGCTGCTTAAAGCATATTATCCAGCGTTTCCATCTATACAGACTGCTGCCCGTATTAACTCTTCTATAAATATAAGCCCGGAACGGATGCTGTTTAACGGCTCGGTTTCGGATCAGGAATTCAGGTATAATCAGTACAGTGCGGATACACTCTTAGCTCAGATAACAGGTAGCTTTCGATATCAAAATACGTTAAAGGAATTTTCGGGGCTGCAAGTTCAGGCTACGGCCGCTCGTTTTGAGCAGGGTATGGTAGAAGCCCGTGATTTTGAATTTTACACTGAGTTAGACCGGGATTCCGTGACAATACGAACGGATATAGAGCAACTGGGAGAGGAAGCGTTTTTTGATATACGGGGAGAGGGTGAACTCAGGGACAGTTTGATAGCTTTTAGAATTGATGAGTTTAACTTTGGAACAGAATACTATGCCTGGGAAAACAATGGTGCTCCTCTGTTTACATATGGGGAGGATCAGCGCTTTACATTGAAGAACTTTTCTTTTGAAAGCGGCAGCCAGTTTGTAGAGATGAAAGGTACCTTTAGCAGAAATGTGGAAGATTCGGTGGATTACATAATCCGTGACCTGGATCTTTCCAGGATATCAGCAATGATCAATAAGCGTATCGAATTTGGAGGATTATTAAACGGAAGATTTACCACTCGTACGCTCACATCAGTACCCACTATACAGGGAAATATAGATGTAAAAAGACTTAGCCTGGATCAGAATATAGTTGGAGATGTCATCGTGAACAGCCGGTATAATTCGGAGTTGAATAGGTTTGATACTGAAATTGATATCAGCACGGATTCACTCAAGTATCCCAATTATTATGCCAATAATGAACGAAAAGGACAAGAGTTTGATATAAAAGGGTACATACAGGCACCGGAAGACGGATCATTTCCTGATTCGGATTCATTGTATTCTTTTGATTTGAATTTCGAAAATATTGATATGTGGATATTGCCTCTTATAGGCCCAAAAGTATTTCAGGAAGCTTCGGGGAGGTCGAATGGTAAGGGCGTATTCTGGGGTAATCTGGATACCTATGATTTTAATGTAGACTTTAAGGTTGGGGTAACCGATGCGGTCTATTTCCAGCCCAGGTTTTTGGATACCTACTACTACGGACAGGGGGAAATTACATTTAGCAGACACCAGGGATTAGATTTTAAAGACATCTACCTGATAGATCCTACAGGAGGGGAAGCTATACTCAGCGGGAATTTTGATTTTAATGATTTTGAGCCGCTCAGTTATATGGATATCCGCCTGGAGATGGATGATTTTCAATTTCTGAATAGTGAATTTGACCCTTCGCTTCCATTTTTCGGAAAAGCGTTTGGTTCGAGTATAGTAACCATAACCGGCAGTAACTTTGCTCCGGTTCTGACAACCGAAACTCCGCTGATTATATCTGATTTTTCAACCATCGGTATTCCACTGCTCGAAGAAACAGAATTGACTAAAGACAGTAAATTCATCCGTTTTGTAAATTCTTTTGACCTGGCAGACCTCGATGGCGATGAGGAAAGAGAAGGGAAACCTCAAAATTTTGCAGGCCTGGAAGATCTGAATCCCGAAGACCTTACCTTTGCCGAACGGTTTACCCTGGATCTCAGGTTCCTGGCCAGAAATCCTATGACGGTAGAGCTTATTTTTGATCCCGTTACCGGAGATGTTATAACGGCCAATGGAACCGGCCGCCTGCGTATCCGGCTCGAAGATCAGGAAGTAAGCATGTTTGGGCAATTCGATATAACGGATGGTTCCTACCAATTTGTAAGTGGAGATATTTTTACCCGCCGGTTTGAACTACAGCCCGGGGGATCTATTATCTGGGAGGGAAGCCCGGGGAATGCGCGGTTGAATTTGAATGCAGTATACAGGGCCCGGCCGGATATTAATACCCTTACTACGGCCAAGGCAGAGTTGAATGCCGAAAATTCACAACGGGTACCTGTAGAGTTGGTGTTGAATATAGGAGGAACACTAAGCAGTATTGAAAATGAATTCTTTTTCAGGCTCCCCAATACCTTTGAATCACGCCAAAACTCAACCCTGGCCACCCAGTTGAATGCTTTGAACAGAAATGAAGATGAAAAACTGATCCAGGCCACCAGCTTTCTACTGATGGATAATTTTATACCGGTTTCAAATTCAGGAACCGCTCAAACCAACACCCTGAGTGAGAATATTTCAGGGAGCAGGGCGGTCCTAAATCCGCTGATCTCCAACCAGGTAATCAGTCCATTACTGTCAAATCAGATAAATTCGTTATTGAACAGTGATTTAAGTAGCTTTGATGTAGATTTTAACCTCAATACATACAATCAGGTAGATCTTGGGGTAGCTTTGAGACTTTATAACGATAAGCTTATTCTAAGGAGAGAAGGACAAATAACTGGAAGACAGTCGAATATTGGAGATCTTGGTGCTACATATCGAATTAATAAAACATTTTCAGTAACAGCATTTCACAGGCAAGATCCAACATTTGGCACGCTAACCTCTACCGAAGAATCCCAACAGTCACAGGATATTAATGGAGTTGGGGTAGAAGCCACATTTAGCTTTAACAGATGGAATGAATTTTTTAAACGAATTAGTTCTCCATTTAAAAAGCTATTTGGAATTAAAAAGAAAAAAGAAGAAATAACAGAAAATAAGGAAGGGAATAACCCCTCTTAAGGTCATAAATGAGCAAAAAGAAACGCTTGAATAATTTTGAAGAACTAATTGTAGATTTAATTACAAATAGTCCGGATTACTCATTGACGCGCAATCAAATATCGAGTGCGTTGCAGTTGAAAAGTAAATCGGACAGAAAAAAACTAGATACAGCCATAAATCGTTTGGCTGGCAAAAACATGGTTACAAAAAAAGGAAACCGTGTAGTATTAAGTATAGATGGCGAAAAAGATAAGGAGGATCGATCGGGCCGTCAGTTGAAAGGCCGCCTGGACATATCACCCCGTGGAACCGGCTACGTAGATGTAGAAAAGTATGATCAGGATGTGCGGATTTCCAGAAAAGGAGTGGGAATGGCACTGAACGATGATATCGTAGAAATTGAAGTATTTGGCCGTGATAAAAGAAGTGGCCAGCCTACCGGTAGAATTTTGGATGTCGTAAAACGAGGTAAACAAAATTATGTAGGAACACTCAAAAAAATAGGAAAGAATAATTACATCATTGAGTCGGATGCCAAATCGGTATATACCAACTTTTTTGTGCTGCCGGAATCTTTGAATGGAGCCAAGCCTGATGACAAAGTGATGTTTAAACTGGAAAGCTGGGTGAGTCCCAAGGCTCTTCCTGAAGCTAAAATCACTTCAGTATTAGGTAAATCGGGAACCAATGAAGCAAATGTGTTATCCATACTTGCTGAAAATGATTTGATAGCGGAGTTTCCACCTCAGGTTGAAGGATATGCAGAAAAAATCCCGGTTAAAATTCCAGATGACGAGTTCAGTCGCCGGCGGGATATACGAAATGAAACAGTATTCACCATTGATCCGGAAGATGCCAAAGACTTTGATGATGCATTAAGCATTAAGATGCTGGATAATGGTAATTTCTATTTAGGTGTACATATTGCTGATGTAACACACTATGTAAAACCCGCTTCTATTTTAGATGATGAAGCCTATGAAAGAGGAACCAGTGTATACCTGGTAGATCGTGTAATTCCCATGCTTCCTGAACGGCTCAGTAATGGAGTATGCAGCCTCCGCCCACATGAGGATAAGTTGACCTACAGCTGCTTTATGGAAATTGATCCTAAAGGCAACTTAGTAGATTATTCGATAGATGAAACTGCTATTCACTCCGATCAACGCTTTACCTACGAAGAAGCTCAGAAAATTATTAAAGGCAAAAAGCATAAGCTAAGTACAGAAGTGCAGATGGTAGCCGGGCTGGCAAAGACATTGATGGATAAACGCTTTAAAGAAGGAGCCATCGATTTTGATACTCCGGAGCCTAAGTTTGTACTGGATAAGAAAGGAAAACCAATTAAAGTTATCTTAAAAGAGCGGCTGTTTACTCATCGCCTGGTTGAAGAATGTATGTTAATGGCGAACAAGACTGTAGCTACACATATCGAAAATTTAAGAAAACGATCAGGCAAGAAACGATCTAAAGATCTTTTTCCTTTCTTTTATCGTGTGCACGATAAGCCCGACAATGAAAAGCTGGCCGGAATTGCCGAGCAAGTTAAGCCCGTTGGGATAAAATTTGAGGTGCAAAATAAGGTCACCCCAAAGAAAATAAACAACCTGTTGAAAAAAGTGGAAAATACAAACCTGGAATACATCGTTAACGGTCTGATGTTGCGAGCAATGTCGAAGGCAGAATATTCTCCGGATAACATAGGACACTTTGGACTCGGATTTCCGCATTATGCACATTTTACCAGTCCTATCCGGCGTTACCCGGATGTAATTGTTCATCGTATCTTAAAAGGATATTCGGCAGGTGTACCGGCTTACGACCACAACACCCTTAAGAAAGATGGAAAGCATTGCAGTGAACGAGAAAAAGTAGCTGTTGATGCTGAAAGAGACTCAGTAAAATTAAAGCAGGTTGAGTTTCTTAGCTCCAGAATAGGAGAAACTTTTAAAGGGGTTATCAGTGGAGTAATGGAACGGGGAATCTTTATTAACCTCAACGACATTCATTGTGAAGGCATGATTCGAGTTAGTGATTTGAAAGGCGATTATTTTGTGTATGACCAAAAAAGCCACTCATTAGTAGGGCGAAAAAGTGGTAAAAAATATCAGCTTGGAAATGAAATTCGGGTTCGTGTTAAAAGCACAAACATTCAAAAAAGACAAATAGACTTTGCTTTAGTAAAATAACATATGAAGGGTATCGAATTATGAAAACCAAGCTCTTATCCGTTGTATCATTTTTAGTTGTATTTTTAATTGTCGGTGCACAAGTAGCTGAGGCACAATATTTCTCATTCGGGAAAAACAGGGTGCAATATCAGGAATTTGAATGGCGGTATATAGAATCCCAGCACTTTGATGTATACTACTATGGGAAAAAGAACTACGAGCTTGCCGAGTTTTCAGCAAAAAGTGTAGAATCTGCCTATCAACAGCTCAAGAATGATTTTAACCACGAGATATCGAGCCGCTTAACACTTATTATCTATGATTCGCACAACGATTTCTCCCAAACTAATGTGGTTAACCTGCCTACAAGTGCAGAGGGAATAGGAGGGGTAACCGATAAATTAAAAAACAGGATGACAGTTCCTTTTAACGGAGATTATGCCGATTTCCGCCGGACGTTGCATCATGAGCTGGTACATGCTGTTTTTAATGATATGTTTTATGGCGGATCGTTGAATTCTATTATTCAAAATAACATTCAATTGGTATTTCCCCTCTGGTTTGAGGAAGGTTTGGCAGAGTATATGGCCCTTGGGTGGGATACCAACACAGATATGTTTATTCGTGATGCCGTCATCAATAACTTCCTGCCTGATATTCAGTTTCTCGGAGGCTACTTTGCTTACAGAGGCGGTCAATCGGTTTGGAATTATATTGAAGAAGAATACGGCCGGCCGAAAATTGCAGAAATTCTTGGACGTATTAAAAATTCCCGAAGTATAGAAGTAGGCTTTTCTCAATCACTGGGGCTCACCATAGAGGAACTATCCGAAAACTGGGAAAATGCACTACAGGAACGCTACTACCCCGAAGTTGCAGAACGAGAACGTACCGACGCCATCGCAACTTTACTGACCGAACGCGGAGCATTTGGAACCTATAATACCAGTCCGTCTATTTCTCCTCAGGGCGATAAAATTGCATTTATAACCAACAGCCGTGGATACTTTGATGTGATAGTGATTAGCGCTCTGAATGGTAAAAAGCTGAAAACATTGGTTGAGGGAGAAGATAACCCCGACTTTGAAGAGCTTAATATTTTAAATCCAAATATCGCATGGTCGCCAGATGGGACAAAGTTATCAATGTCAACCAAGTCGAAAGGAAGAGACGAGCTGGCTTTTATCGATTACTCCACCAAGAAAATTACCAAAGTACAACTTCCAGATCTTGATGCCATTAGTTCTGTGGCATGGTCACCCGATGGTGATAAGGTTGCCTTTGACGGAAATATTGGGCCTTACCAGGATATTTTTGTGTATGATATTTCTAAGAAGAAATTAACGAACCTGACCCGTGATCTCTTTTCGGATACACAGC
Organism: Balneolaceae bacterium; assembly: GCA_009711805.1. GTDB lineage: Bacteria > Bacteroidota > Rhodothermia > Balneolales > Balneolaceae > VEMX01. The sequence goes on from VEMX01000002.1 coordinate 60,354, forward strand.
CCGCATGGAGCGCAGATTCCAAAAGTGTGTATTTCACCTCCGATCGCGGAGATAAAATCCAGTTGGGTAAATATGGATCCGGTTATGATTTGCTTTCAGAGCTCTCCATGTATCAAACTGATATTTATAAAGTGGATATTGAATCCAAAAAAGCTACCCGATTAACCAATACTCCGGGATGGAATGAAAAAGGAGTTCAATCAACACTGGATGATCGCCTGGTTTTTATATCTGACCAAAATGGAATACAGAATATTTATGAATTTGATGTAGCAACCAGAACCATCACTCCGCTTACAAATCTCCAGACCGGTGCTATTCAAATATCGATGAGTGCTGATGGTTCCCGGTTGGCACTCAATTCTTATAATGAAGGCTACCTGGATGTATTTCTATTGAAATCACCCCTGCAGCGAGCCAAAACAAAAGAGCCTTCACTGAGCTATTGGGCTAAACGGCGAAATACTGAGACCCCGGCTCAACGAGTTCCTGCAACCTTATATGCCCGGCAAATGTTTGATGAAGGTCTTGCCATGTCGGAAGAAATTGAAACGGTAGAGGACGATGTAGAACAGGAAGAAGCCGAAGAGAATGCCGATGAAGTAGACTTCAGAAATTATGTGTTTTCAACCGAAGTTATTGAAGACTCTACCATAGAGCTCAAAGATATTGACAGCTTTAATCCCGAAAATAATATAACTGAGGATGGGAAGTATCAGCCGAAAGAATACAGGCTCCGGTTTTCAACTGATATTGCCTACAGCCCTTCAATAATGGCTTCCACCTATGGTACAAATGCCTTAACACAGTTTATTATCAGTGATCTGTTGGGAGATCACAAGATCTCGATAGGAACAAACTTTGTATTTGATTTAAGAAACAGTGATTACTCCTTTCAGTACGGTTATCTCAAAAATCGAATGAATTATTTTGTTTCTTACTCTCACCGCTCCAGACGATATCAGACTTTTTATGGGGAAGTACTCCGATACAGAAATTTTGGAGGAAGTTTCAACCTGCAGTATCCCATAAATAAATTTAAACGGCTTGATTTTGGTTTTTCAATAATTGGAATCACACAAGATTATAGTTCTGTCACCGAAAGGTACCGTGGGGCTACGGTTTCACAGAATCGTTTGGAAAACGATAAAAGTCTTTTACTGTATCCCGAGTTCATATTTACAAGCGATAACACCTTGCCCGGTTTCCTAACCCCTCGTGGAGGAAGGAGATATTCGATAGGGGTATCATCAAGCCCTGGTGTGGGGGATAATGCCCCTCTGTTTGCTTCGGTATTGGGAGATTTCAGGCAGTATGTAAATCTTGGCAGCAATTATTCGCTGGCTTTTAGAGGCTCCGGTGCTGTCTCAGTGGGTAAAGATTCACAAACGTATTTTATGGGAGGGCGCCTGGGATGGATCAACCAGGAGTTTAGTAATAATGGTCTTAGTTTCGATCAACTCACAGACAATCTCTTTACCCTTCCTGCACTGCCTGTTCGGGGATACGCCTATAACTCCATCTATGGAAATAAGTTTTCACTGATAAATGCAGAATTCCGATTTCCTCTTTTTGCTGCGGTTGTACCCGGTGCTATACCCATTCTGCCCTTCTACAACATGACCGGGGTTGCTTTTTTAGATGTAGGAACTGCCTGGGGACAACGGATAAATTATGGCTTAAAGGAAGCTCCGGATCCTAATAGTGCAAATGTTGTAAATGAGAAAGGGCTCGACTTTCTGGTGGCTGAACAGAAAACAGGTTATTTTGAAATACCTACAGAGGCTGGAAGTGAATTCTTTGAAGCTTCCTATATAGAAGGCGATATACTTATAGGGGCCGGCTTTGGTTTAAGAACCATCCTATTGGGTTTACCCTTTAGGTATGATGTAGGATGGCCCTACGATCGCACCGGTTTCCTGGATGAACCTGTTCACTACTTTTCTATTGGTATAGATTTCTAAATAAAAGAAATAACAAACTATAGCATAAATGGGATGTTTTATCGACATCCCATTTTTTATATAGGTGTTTTTTAGTGGCCGTAAAGAATAAAAATTGTAGGCCGTTTTTGCAGATCAGGCTTCCGGGTTGTATGCCAGTCACTAATTTGTTTAGATATAATTTGTTCGTTCGGCAGGGTTATGTCAGTAGCTGTACATAACCAGCTGGCCGGATTACAGGTCTTCAGCAAATCCTTTAGAAGTGCATTATTACGATGAGGGGTTTCCATAAAAATCTGGGTGCGGTTGTGCCGCTTCGAAGCTCCTTCCAGCTGTATGATCATCTGCTTTCTTTTTTTCTGATCGATGGGAAGGTAGCCGTGAAAGGCAAACTGTTGCCCATTAAAACCAGAAGCCATTAATGCAAGCAGTATAGAAGAGGGGCCTGTCAGGGGCATTACCCTGATATTATTTTGGTGAGCCATTCTTACAAGTGTGGAACCAGGATCTGCAACTGCAGGCGCTCCTGCTTCAGATAACAATCCTACATCTTTGCCCTTTTTAAGGGGTTTAAGAAATGAAAAAACCTCATGATCGGGCGTTCTTTTATTGAGTTGATAGAAATCAATTTCATATTCAGGAATAGTATCGCCTACCCACTGGAGAAATCGTGAGGTTGTCTGGATGTTTTCTACTACCAGGACGTCCAGCTTACGCAAGATTTCCAGAGTGTACTCCGGCAATGTATTGTTTCCCGAGGTTTTTCCCAGCGTAGTAGGAATAAGATATAATGTTCCGGTGTTGCTCATGAATCTACCCGTTCAATGACAAAGGTATCTTGATTGTTATTTAATTTCTTTGTGGTATACCGATGAACCAGTAAGGCCGCCAGCAGGGTGGTAATTAAGCCGATAATGGCAATAGATATATTAAAAAGAGAGGTGCTTTTTTGAAGAGAATAAGTAGGCACCAACACAATTTCCTGGAAAGCCCCTTTTTGAAACTTTACGGCTATGGTTGGGCTTTCCATAATCTGTTGGGCCATCTGTATGGAAAGGGTGTGCCGGCGATTAATGATTTCATTGTCTGTTTCAAATCGAATGCTCACATAGGCGTTACTCTGCGAGGCGATCTGTTTTACATCAAAATCAGTAACTTCAGCTACATAATCCTCTCCGTGGTTGAAGGTGTCAACCGCTCCTTGATATACCAGCCCTTGCTGTACAGTAATAAACAGCATATAGGCTGGTAGCAGCCAGATCAGGTAAAGAAGGTAATACTTATTCATGGTTTGCCTTGCTGATGTCTTTCTGTGTAGTTCCGTACAGGGCGGGATCCCAGATCAAACGTTGTTGATAATCTTCTTGCATGTGATTCGCCGACATATGTACCCAAAAGGCTACAGGCAGGCGATCAAAGAAAACGGCTTGTACGGAGGTATGGTCATCATAAACGGAGGTGCCAAAATCCAGACCAGCCAGCAGTCCCATACGGTTGTCATAAATAGCCCCGTAATCTTTAAAGCTGCGTGCTATAGGTTCAGATCCCATAGGCCATCGTAATTTCTTCTTCACATTTTGAGAAATAAGTGGAGAGAACACCTGATCGTTGTAGAGTCTAAACATTAAGTCAGCCATAAATTTTGTACTGGCTTGGGGGAAATAACTCAGGGCATCTCTTTCCTGCATAAAGGTGAGTGAAAGCCGGTCATCTTCAAATTGTTGTTTAACTCTTTTGTTGAACTCCGGATCATTCCTCAATTGTAGAGCATTGTCAATGGCTGCGTCAAAAATACGGGGCAATTCCATTCCCGAAAGAGAAGCAGTGTCGCTGAGAGAAGGATTAATGGTGATGTACAGTCCGCTAAATGGAACAGCTAAGGCTGATGCTGGTATATTCAGAGAATCGGCCATTGCACGTATATTTTTTTCTCCCAGTAAAAACCACAGGTAATCAGCCACTACCAGGTCACTGTTTTCGATCATGGCTTTTACAGCTTCGTCAAGTGGTACATCACCCGATTCAAATGCATCAATAATCTTTTGGTGATTATTCTCACTTATCTCCGGCAGGGCAAAAGTCTTAATATCGTTCAGGCTTATAAGCTGGTCGGGATTCAAAAGTCCGGCTTTAACCTGACGTTCGTATTCCATCAACAGCAGCAAGTTGGAAGTGGCTCCCAGCGAACGGGGAGTCTCTTCATTATAAAAAATCCCGGAATCAGGATTATTTACATTATAGCTGGTAATAGAAATATATTCTGGGTGTTCTCCTATAAACCGGCTGAGGTCTTTAAGAGAATAGGTGTTTTCGATGTATTCGCTGCCCTCAGCCATACTTTCAGAGTTTTCGAAGAGGGTGTCGAAGGCAGAATAGTTGATACCGATCACCAGGGCAAAAATAGCTGCGGCTACGGCTACATAAATGATTATAAACTTAAAGGCTCGCTTCACGAATGTATATTCGTTTAAGGGTTCTGGTTAACAGCCCCCAAGATACGAATAAGGAAACACCATTACCCAAGAAAGCCTAAGAAATGAATCGCATCATTTCAGCACACAGTATGGCTCCATAGGTGCCCAGGGCATACCCAAGTACCGCAAGCAGTACCCCAACGGGAGCCAGGGCCGGATGAAAGGCTGAGGCCACAATAGGAGCCGATGCCGCACCTCCAACATTAGCCTGGCTGCCTACGGCAACAAAGAAAAATGGTGCCTTAATAACCTTGGCGACGATAAGCAGGATGGATACATGAATCAGAATCCACACCGCGCCTATGATGAAGAATCCAGGAGCGTCGAGCATAGAGGCGATGTTCATTTTCATCCCAATAGTCATTACCAGGATATAGAGGAAGAGACTCCCAAACTTGGAAGCACCGGCACCCTCCAGGTCTCTTAGCTTGGTGAAGGAAGCAATGAGCCCACCGGTAGTGGCTACTACAATAATCCAGAAGAAATTAGAACTGAGGCTCATATCTTTAAGTGCAGGAGCATTTTCTTTAACCCATGGTGCTATGGTGTCTCCGGCCACATGGCCTATAGCAGTGATCACAAAAGCGACGGCTATAATTTTTACAAAATCTACAAAAGTAGGCACTTTGGCTATACTCGCACGGTATTCTTCAATGTCGTTCTTAAGCTTGGTGATGGCTGAAGAGTCAGCTTTAAACCATCCGTCAACGCGGTTCGATATTCCCGCTCCATACAGCAAAAAAGCCATCCAGATATTAGCCACAATAATATCTACAGTAACCATGGCTCCAAAAAGATCGTCGCTGGGTTTATAAACTTCAAGCATCGCGGCCTGGTTAGCGCCTCCGCCGATCCAGCTTCCCGCTACCGTAGAAAGTCCTCTCCATACAGCTTCAGGTCCGGTCCCACCTACAATTTCAGGGTTAATGGTGCCCACAATCAGTAAAGCCAACGGTCCCCCAAACATAATGCCGAAGGTTCCGGCAAAAAACATAATAATGGCCTTGGGACCGAGATTCATAATCCCCTTTAAATCGATACTCAGAGTCAATAGGACCAGGCTGGCCGGAAGCAGGTAACGGGATGCTACGAAGTAGAGGCTGGATCCTTCTTCAGATACAATGCCGAAAGTGGTAAGCAAAGAAGGGATGAAGTAGCATAACAGCAGGGAGGGAACAAACTTATAAAACTTTTGCCATCCGGGATGTTTGCTGTGTGATGTGGTAAAAATAAGGGCGAGAATTGCCATCAAAAGACCAAAAACAACAGCATCGTTGGTGATAAGAGCTGATTCCATGAGTTATACCTGTTTCTTTATTTAAAAATCCGCAATGAGAATACAAAATTTAGAACAAAGGAACAGGACGGATGCTTATTTGCCAGGAGATTTGCTGGAATGGGGAGTTGCTATTCTTTTTTGTGATCTTCTCAGATCGGTATGCCAATATCCTATGTTGGAGCAAACTTTCTCCTACCTGCGAATGAGGAGATAAAAGGGAGGGTAAGGTGTGTGTTGGTGAAATAAGATTTGAAATCATATAAACTGTAAAAATAGTTACCTGACAAAGGATTAATTTTGAGGTTTTGACTCTTTGTGCTAACATAAAAACTGCACCAGAGAATGATTGAAAATTTTCAACAAAATATGGATTATTTATCGTGAGTCATTTTTTAGGGGTTTTCAAAAGTACCAGGGATTCAATTATTGGCGAGAAAGGGGAGAGATTTGGTGAACTGATCTATGAAAGTTCTGAACTTCAGCTATTTGTGAAAGGAAATGACAATACCAGTTTCTGGTCGGATAATAAAACTTTGGACAGGGGTTTTTTGGTAGTAGGTGTGGGGTTGAAAGAAATTTCCGGTTCTTTAAAACACTTGGATATCCAGGATTGGAAGCAAATTTATAAGAGTGATAATTGGGATCCGGAATCGATACAGGGACATTTTCTATTCTTGAAATGGCAGGGAAACCAACTGCAGATATGGAATGATACACTGGGACTTAGAACAGCTTATGTGTATCAAACCGATGATGGGAATATTATTTTTTCAAGTCGCCTCGACTGGATTGCGGGCTTTGTTCCTAATCCAAGAATTAGTGTGGAACATTTTTCGGCCTACTGGCTCTTAATTAACCAACTAACCACGGGGGCTTTTTTAAAAGAAGTACACCGCATGGGGCCAAATAGTAGGGTTGGTATAAAGAGAGGTTCTTATACGGTAACTGAGCACTATTTTATTCCACCTCAACGTAAATTGGATAATTCCACTCATCGTTTTAAGGATGCTCTCCGGCTTAATGTTAATCCCATAACACAGCATACGGTTTCTTTGGGGCTTTCGGGAGGTCTGGATTCCCGAACCCTGCTTGTATTGACGGACATGCCTGGCAGCACTCATACATTCGGAGGCTATGAAAACCCGGATGTATCTATTGCCAAGAAGATTGCTGAAAAAACCGAGGTGAATCATTATCAGGCGAAGCCTCAGATTCCATTATTCAAGGAATCGGAATATGAGATAACTGATTTTGTGGGACAAGTTAATGGGACGAAAAGGTGTAGTGACTTTTTTCTGAGCAATATAATGGAAGAACTGAACCAACAAAACAAGCTGCTTATTGATGGGGGAATGGGGGAAATACATCGCCGCCAGTTTCTGGGGAAACTTTCTTTTATGAATTTCAGAGGGGCGGGCGGAATTACCGTAGATCAGCTTTTTGCAGCCTTGTCAGATAATAAGTTTTCTTTTTTTACGCATGACCTGCAAAAGAATATGATACAAGCTGCCAAAGCCCAGATAGCAGAAGTATGGGATAAAGCGGTGTCACAGGGGGCACATCTGGAAAATTGCATTGATTTATTTTCACTTTGGACACGCGTTTCCAACACTCCGGCGATGGATCATGGTTGGTATGATTCGAAAGTACCGGCCTATATGCCCTTTATTCAAAAGAACTTGTTGAACTTGATGTTTGATGTTAAACCAGGCGAAAAGAAAAATGGTAAGTTGTTTAAAACTATTATAAAGCAAGAAAATAAACGACTGGCTAATTTACCTTTAGTCAAAAATGGAGTAGAGTACCCCTTTAGTTTAGGGAAGTATGCTTCGCATTTTTATACCCTTTCAAAATCAAAGGTCAGTAAAAAGTATAACGATAATCTCTCCAAAAATTTTCTTCTCAGGAATGAAGAATTTGTATTAGACCTGGTGCATTCATCTGCCACCCGGCAATGCAGTTTATATAACAAAAAGCAGGTAGAGGAAAAAGTGCAGGCCTTTTATAAGGGAGCCTATGAAACAGAAGATCAGGTGAATCAGTGGCTAAGTTTCGAAATATGGAGGAGGACTGTTGGCCTGATATAGTTTATTCCAATCTCATTCTGAAAACTTCGAAGGTAACATTGAGCGGTTAATGATCGCTTTGAGCGCCGTAAAAAGAGCCTTCCCGAGAAAGGGCCATAGATTACAGTCCGGGACAATGCTCCGGCATAGCAGAATCGATTCTTAAACAATCCCGAGGTAATTTATGTAATCAACGGTCCATGCTTCATCGAGGGATGGTGCCCCGGAACTGATGAAGGGGGGTATCAAGACCTTGATTAGGTTCAGGAATGCAACCAACAGAATTGACATCGCACCACTATTGGGTTTCGGGACGATGTTTTTTGGAGGGGAGGACGTTTAGAGGCCCTCCAAAAAGTCTTTTCTATTTTTCAATAACTTAAATTATTAGGGTAAGACCTCCATGGTTTCTCGCTAAATGATCTCTACGGGAAAACCTTGGAGGTCTTGCCTGTAAAAAGGATATACCTTAAAAAGTAAGCCGGTATTTTTACTCGTCCCGGCGCTCCGCCCCGGAATGCTCCATTGAGGTTCAGTCTCATACTTATATGCTTTCATCTCGTCCATATCCCCATAAAAAATGTACACAAAACTTCACTCATAACAGTAACCTTCAATGAATGAAGAACCCAATACTCACACAAATCAACATAAAGCCAAAAAATTATTGCTATACATTGATCATGTTTTAACCACTCAAGGTGTTCAAGGGTATATACCCTTGAAGTATTTGCGTTCTTTGCTCATCCCAAACCTCCTTAAAAAAATGATTAAACAACGCTTTTAAATAAGGGATTATGCCCGATAGTCTTTATTTTTAGGGCTCATTTTATAACAATAATTAAATATAGCAATGATAGTATCCAAATTTGGTGGCACAAGCGTTGGTACTTTCGAGGCAATGCAACGCAGCGCGCGTATTGTAGCTTCGAATACCGATCGGCGTCTTGTAGTAATAAGCGCAACTTCAGGAACAACCAACGACCTGGTAGCACTCCAGGACGCAACACTGGATTCAACATCCAAAGAAGAAATCCTTCAGCGAATAGAAAAACGCCACCTTGATATTATCACTAAATGCCAGAAACAGGATAAATTGCTTAAGACGTTTCGAAAACAGTTCTCGGAGTTGCGCCTGCACCTTGATGATTCCGGGAGAGATAAACGCTGGAAAGACCGATTATATGCCTTTGGAGAACTGATGTCGACCAAAATTTTTGTGGAAGTACTTCAGGAACATGGGATTGATGCCCAGTGGCTGGATGCCCGGGACGTAATTAAAACCGACTCGGAATTCGGAAATGCCAATCCCATACTGGAATCCATAGGCAAGAAAGCGGCAAAGCTGATCGACAAAACCAAGACTCACCTAACCCAGGGTTTTATAGGATCCGATATTTTTGGCAGTACCACCACCATGGGGCGGGGCGGAAGCGATTTTACGGCCGCACTGCTTGCAGAGGCTGTACGCGCCAATACCCTTGAAATATGGACCGATGTTGCAGGTGTGTTCACGACCGATCCGCGTATTGTACCGGATGCCCAGGCCATTAATGAAATTTCGTTCTCGGAGGCGGCCGAGCTCTCGGTATTTGGCGGGAAAGTGCTGCACCCTGCCACATTAAAGCCGGCTATTCGTGAAGGGGTAAATGTGCGGGTGGCTTCAAGCCATAATCCTGATGAGGCTGGAACCTGGATTGTGAAGGAAGCCGATCACAAACCGGTGATTCGCGCCATCTCGCTTCGTAAAGACCAAACACTGTTGACGGTGAACAGCCTTGAAATGCTGCACAAGCACGGATTCTTGGCGCAGTTATTCAGGGTGCTGGCCGATCACCGGATATCGGTAGACCTGGTTACCACCAGTGAGGTTAGTGTGGCTCTTACCCTGGATACAGCCGTAAATGCAGCCCATAAAGTAGAACTGAATGAGCAGATACTGGATGAACTTAGAAAATTTGCCGAGGTAACTGTAGAGGAAGATCTGGCTTTGGTTGCCCTGATAGGGAATAACCTGGATTCCACCTCGGGGGTGGTAGGGCCGCTTTTTACCGCTCTTGAGCAGTTCAATATCCGGGTGGTATGCCACGGGGCAAGTTCAAATAACCTTTGCTTTATAATAAATGAAGAAGACGCAGAAGACATCATTCGGATGTTGCATGATAAATTTATCACAAGGAAAGAAATGCCGGAAGCTAAACCGGAACTCTCTTAACAGCCGAACAACCAAAAACCTGCAGAAAGGATGAAGCCTTTCTCAGGACAATAGTAAACCAATTTATTATAAGACAATGAAGATTTCAGTTATTGGAACCGGAAAAACCGGTGGTAAAGTAGTAGAATTATTGGGAGATAATCTTTCCGAAGCATTTGATGAAAGTAATCCCCCTACTGTAGAATCGTTGAGGCAGGCAGATGCCGTTATCATTTTTGTACCGGGGGATGCGGTGGGAGATATCATCGAAACCGTCTTGGATTCAGGAGTGCCAGCAGCTTGGGGTAGTACCGGTTATAGTTGGCCCCGGGATCTGGATAAACAGCTAAAAGACAGAGGGGGAAAATGGGTTTTAGCTTCTAATTTTAGCCTGGGAATGAACATTATTCGAAAAAATATAGAAACCATCTCGGCGGGTTCTTCTATATTAAAAGAGCCCGGTTTTCGTATTCATGAAGTTCATCATGTGCATAAAAAAGACGCACCCAGCGGAACAGCTCTTTCCTGGGAAGAATGGCTAAACAAAGATGCAGAGATTACATCGGAACGGGAAGGAGATGTGAAAGGTATACATGAGCTAAAGGTGACAACAGAAACCGAAGAAATAACACTTCGGCACAAAGCCCTGGATCGCGCTTTATTTGCCGAAGGAGCCATCTGGGCAGCAGAACAATTAATAACCAATAAAAACATAAATCCCGGATTAACCGAATTCGGTGATCTTTTTGACAGCGTAATGGAGGATAGAAAAAATGAATGATTTTCCACTTTGGACAGCTATAGTTACCCCCATGAAGACAAACGGAAAAGTAGACTACAAAAGCTTCGAAAAGATTATTCGAAGACAGGAAGAGGCCGGTAACGGAGTATTAGTGTTGGGAAGTACCGGTGAAGGCCTGAACCTTACATCCGAAGAGAAACGGGAAGTAGTAAGTTTTGCAACTAACCGCGACCTTGAGGTACCCGTGATGGCAGGCATAGGTGGGTTTGAACTGTCTGCTCAAATTGAATTTATGAACTTTTGTGACGCCGCAGAAGTTGATGCGATGCTCTTGGTTACGCCCCTGTATGCTAAACCCGGTCCCGAAGGACAATATGCATGGTTCAGTGAGCTGCTGGCAGAAACAAACACTCCATGTATGCTTTACAATGTTCCTTCAAGAACGGGAGTAAAGATGGACCCGACGGTTCCGGGACGCCTGGTTAATGAATTTGATAACCTGATGGGAGTAAAAGAAGCCAGTGGCAGTGTGGAAGAGTTCAAAATGTTCAGGGAAGAAGCTCCTGAGCTTTCGTTTTATAGCGGGGATGATGGAATGACTCCTGCCTTTACTGCAGAGGGAGCCGTTGGCTTGGTTTCGGTGGCATCTAATGTATGGCCCGAAGAAACACATAAGTATGTAGAGTTATGCCTGAAAGGGGAAACCGAGCGGGTTCTTCCTGTATGGAAGGAAGCTTCAGCGGCCCTTTTTAGAGCTCCCAACCCTATACCCGCTAAGGTATTGTTGCAAAAAAAGGGATGGATTGAAAGCGACACGGTGCGCCTGCCACTTTCCCTGAGCGATATTAATGCAGATACTGAAGCTGAGTTATCAGCTGCGGAAGAAAAAATTTCATCCTGGTATTCAACAAATAAATAAGAATCGGAGAGGATCACTCTCTGGTAAAACCAAAAACAATGTCATATTTAGAAATTTTAGATCAATTAGAAGAAGGAACCCTAAGGTCGGCCAACCCCACAGAGAATGGATGGGAAGCCAATATAGAAGTTAAAACAGCTATTATAGAGGCCTTCAAGGATGGAGAAAATGTATCTTATGAAGGTATCTATGATGGATTCGTAGATAAGGATAATTTACCGCCAAGATACTTTTCTCCCGAGGATGGGGTGCGCCTGGTGCCGGGTGGATCTTCGGTTCGCCGGGGTGCCTACGTGGCAGAAGGGGTAATCATTATGCCGCCAGCATATATAAATGTGGGTGCCTATGTAGATGAGGGATCTATGGTAGACAGCCACGCCTTGGTAGGGTCTTGCGCACAGATTGGTAAAAATGTGCACCTTTCAGCTGGCGTGCAGATTGGCGGGGTGCTGGAGCCTGTAGGTATGAATCCTGTAATTATCGAAGATGATTGCTTTATAGGTGCCGGTGCGGTCATTGTAGAAGGAATTATGGTTAAGAAGGGAGCTGTGATTGCCCCGGGAGTAACGCTTTCGAAGTCAATTCCGGTGTATGATACCGTTAATGAAAAGGTATTGGAACGAGGTTCAGCTATTCCTGAAAATGCAGTGGTAATTCCGGGAAGTCGCCCTGTCAATAACAGCTGGGCTAAATCGGAAGGCTTAAGCATGGCTTGCCCTATTATTGTGAAATACCGGGATGAGGGCAGTAATGCTTCTCTTGAACTGGAAGATGCGCTTAGGTAGTGATTCAATTATCAATTATCAATTAAGAATTATCAATTAAGAATGGGAGAATTTTTAGTGGGGTGTTGTACTGGGGAGGGGGATCTTTCCAGTAAATTGGTCTGTGGATATTTTTGAATTATTTGTTTTTAGGAGGAATTTCCAAAATATTGACTTTGTAACTCTTTGAAATTAGGTTGGGTTATGAAGAAAATTATATTGATTCCTATAGCTATTCTGTTTCTCGCTAACTGTTCAGACAGTGGCTTAAATTTAAATGTGTCTGAAATAGAACAGGATTTTAGTCACATTGAGGATCCCAGGGAACGTTGGGAAGCCTATCAACTTGAAGATTATTATATAGAACAAACCTGGGTTTGCGAATGTCAGCCACCAAGCGGTGCTGATACCTATATCCTGCAGGGAAAGATTTTGCAATATATTTTCCATGAAGATCCTTCCAGCGGCAGGGATAAAGAATACAGAGCGACAAAAATCATGACTGTTGATGAGGCTTTTGATTTAATTGAAAGCTACCAGGGAAATGCGTACTCCGTCGAAATTAAGTATCATCCAAGATTTGGTTATCCTACCGAAATAAATATCGATATAATGGAAAATGTAGCGGATGAAGAAATCCACCACAACTTCAGAAATCTCAAAAGAATTAACTAATAGTTCGCTTTTAGTGTATTTTTAAACACCTATAAAGGCAACAGCATGATCTCCTCAAAATCAAGATCCAGTTCCTCTAAAACAGGTCCAGCTATTTCTTCAATTTCTTCTTCAGAATAGTCGTTCAATCCCTCCAGTTTTACATATAGAATTTCATTTTGTTCATCAATAAGAAAGTCGGCGTTATCTGATTCGAAAATTTCTTTTAAAGTTTTAACCAGAAATTCTACATCTTCGACAAAAGCTTGCAATTCTTCTTCGGTAGGTTCACTCATTTTTCATAGGTTTAATTCATGTCAAAAATAGGGATGCTATGAACAAACAGCTAACGAAACTAAACCAGGTTGCTCAAAAAAAAGAACGGCTCATATTGGGGCTAATGTCGGGGACATCTTTGGATGGACTGGATGTGGCTTTATGTCGAATTTCAGGGTTTGGCAGAGAAACCGACATCGACGTATTGAATTTTGAGACTCGCGAATATCCGGCCCAAATGCAGCAGCGGTTGAAAGCTGTACAATCCCGGGATTCTACCGATACCCGTGAACTTACCAGCTTACATTCTGAGTTAGGGGTGTATTACGCAGAAGTTGTATTAGGCTGCTTAAAGGAATGGGGAGTACCTGCAGACCAAATAGATCTAACTGGCAGCCATGGACAAACGGTATATCATGCACCGGCAGAGATTCAGGGAGAGATTAATAGTACCCTGCAGATTGTGGATGGAGATCATATTGCTGTTAACACAGGAATCATTACAATTTCTGATTTTCGTCAAAAGCATACGGCCGCCGGGGGAGAAGGTGCCCCCCTTGCGGCAATATTTGATGAATGCTTATTTAGAACGGAACGGAACAACCGAATGCTGTTAAACCTTGGCGGAATTTCTAACTTTACCTGGCTTCCGTCTGCTAAATCCAGGGAGCTTGTAACCGGAGATATTGGCCCGGCCAATACGTTAATAAATGAGGCCATGCAGAAATATTTTAATCGTCCTTTTGATAAAGGAGGAAAAGTAGCTCAACGGGGAACCGTTCATTCCGAAATGGTCCGCTATGTACTTTTGGAACCCTACTTCCGAAAGTCATTTCCCAAAACAACCGGTCAGGAAGACTTTAGGCTCAACTATATTGAGGAACTAATGAAAGGACATGGTATAGAACTATCGAAGGAAGATTTAGTAGCTTCTCTCACAGCTATCACTTCGCAGAGTATAAGTCGGGTTGCAGATCAAATTGCGGGAGACACTGAGTTTGAGATGTATGTGAGCGGTGGAGGCGTACATAACCATGCTGTTATGGAGGATCTGAAAAAAAGGATTCCTCAGGCTACATTTAAAGATCCGGAGGAATTGGGGATTTCATCTGATGCCAAAGAAGCCGCTATGATGGCCTTTTTTGCCAATGAATTTGTAGCAGGAAATGGATTCAGGATTCCGGGTATATCAGAGAGTAAAATTCAGCTTGGTAAATTGTCGTTTGGGAAATAGTTCTGCGGAGAAAGGAAGGGGCCGCATTGATATAGACGTGGCCAGAATCCTCAATATAATAGCCCCCCTTAACCCGGATTATTCACCAAGAAATTTAATCGTAGGCAAGGCGAAGTGGAAATGGGAACGGAAGGGTACTGTGGTACCCTGAGTACCCCAATTTTCACTTGAACGCAGCGTACGGGGAAATTTCGCTGCCTAATCCGTACCTCAAAATTGGGCTATTACATAAAGCAATTCAACGGTAATATATTCAAGTATATAGATCGCCATTTTGCATCCATTCGTGAATAATTCGGGTTAACCAGGGGATGGGCTGGAATTTCTATATTTGGTGGCATTATTTACCCACCCTCCCCAATACTCGGGGCCTCCGGGGAGGGGAAGTTCGTTGGTGTGAATTGTAGATGATTCATGATATTTTTTTGTGGGTGGAATTTCCAATGCAGCAAACAATCTAAATCAAAGCGTTCCCCTCTCCAGAGGGGACAGGGGTGGGTCACTTGTTATAAAACCATAATGTACCTTGAGGGGCGTGCCCCTCGGGGTAGTTCATTCCCAGCTAAGAAATCTGTATTGGCAGAAGTATCTTCCAAACTATTCTTTTACTTTAAGTGCATGTCGCAGGCCAAACAAAATATTAGGGTTCAGAAGTATATAGTTGGGGTGGCTTTACTCCTATTTGTCCTCAAGATGATAGCCTGGTATCTGACTCAATCGGTTGCCATTCTTACTGATGGGCTTGAGAGCATTGTTAATGTAGTCAGCGGTTTTATAGGATTGTACAGTTTGCGTTTTTCCTCAAAACCCCGCGATTCCAATCATCCCTATGGACACGGCAAAATTGAATTTATATCAGCGGGTATTGAAGGGACTTTAATTACTTTAGCCGGCTTGTGGATCATTATTGAAGCCATAGGAAGTTTTATTAACCCCAAGCCGCTGCAAAGTCTGGATGCGGGAATTATTTTGGTGGCCGTGTCGGGCGGGATTAATTTTTTGTTTGGCACCTGGGCCTATAAAACAGGTACAAAAAATAACTCTCTTGCATTACAAGCCAGCGGAAGGCATCTGCAAACCGATACCTATACTACCCTGGGTATCGTAGCCGGTTTGATTCTCATTCGCTTTACCGGTGTTCTTTGGATTGATGGAGCGGTAGCTTTTATCTTTGCCCTGTTCATCATGCATATGGGATTTCGCATTTTAAGGGAAGCTGTGGCAGGGATTATGGACGAAAGCGATGAGCAATTACTGGCAGAGATGGTAGCCACCTTGCAAGCCAATCGCGAACCCAATTGGATAGATCTGCATAATCTCAGGATCATAAAATACGGGCGAATTCTGCATGTAGACTGTCACCTGACGGTTCCCTGGTATCTGAATGTGAAAGAGGCCCATAATGAAGTAAAAAAACTGGAACAACAGATTGCCCGAAAGTTTGGGAAGCGTATAGAACTGTTTGTTCACACCGATTACTGCCTGGAATTTTCCTGTCCGTTATGCACCGTCAAAGATTGCCGGGTGCGGAAACATCCTTTCGCAAAAAAGAAAACCTGGACGGTCCAAAATGTATCCCCGAATGAGAAGCACCAGTGGTAGAATGGTTAAACTACAGGCAAAAGTTAAAGAATACAGACCATGACAAAATCTGAGATAGAAGCATACTTGTACAAACATATTCCGGTAACCCAGGCACTGGGGGTGAAGGTTGTACATTTCAGTAACAGCCGGGTGGAGTTGAGTGCTCCTTTATCAAATAATATCAACCATCGCTTTACGGCTTTTGGCGGGAGCATCAGCAGTTTGTTGATTACAACGGCCTGGTCGTACCTGCGGCTTCTTTTTGATGATGAGGGTGAGGGGCAGATCCCGAGAATTGTCATAGGAAAGAGTAATACAAATTACCTCAAGCCCATCGTTTCTGATTTTTCTTCCGAACTGCTGATACCAGACGAGGATACGCTAAATCATTTTATAGAAATGTACCACCGCTTTGGCAAAGCCCGCATCACCCTGAAGGCAAAAATTGAAGAAGACGATGCAACCTATGCTGAATTTGAAGGGGATTTTGTAGTGATGGAAAGAAAGTGAGAGGGCAGAAGTGAAAAATTTCCATGCCTTAGCATAAGTTTCCATCTCCTTCAACGAATAAGATCCCGGCTCCCGTCCGGGATAACTGCCTTATAAAATTTGGACTGTGGTATTAAAACATCTACCCACCGTTCAATCATTGCGGGCATAGATCCTCGATCTCCTTAATACGGGCAACGCTCTGTCCATTTGCCCATTGTTATTCATTCCAACTTGATATGTGTTTGGCTGAACTACAGAGTATCTGCGGGACTTTTAACGCCTCTGCCACCACGATTTAGAATATGAGTGTAAACCATAGTTGTTTCTACATTTTTGTGTCCCAATAATTCCTGAACGGTTCGTATGTCATAACCATTTCGCCGCCTAATCCGTACCTCAAAATTGGGCTATTATATAAAGCAATTCAACGATAATATATTCAAGTATATAGATCGCCATTTTGCATCCATTCGTGAATAATTCGGGTTAACACCCTTTTGGCTTCTCCCCCGGTAAGTACAACGGGGAGTTTTTGAGGTTTTTTTGCCCTTTTTAAATCCTTCAATTCGTCCAATGGTTGCTCCAGAATATGCTTATACAAAAACACGATAGCACACAGCGCCTGATTTTGAGTTGAAGCCGCCACATTCTTATCCGTAGACAGATAGTTCAGGGAATCCACTATCTCAGGCGCTGCCATGTTATTGGGATGTTTGAGCTCATGAAAATAGACAAAACGTTTCACCCAATTGGTGTAGGCCTGCTCGGTTCGGTAGCTGTATCCCCGCCTTCTGATTTCCGTTCTAAGTGCGGTTAGTAGTTTAGATTTTTCCATTTTTTTCTTTGTAAGAGCGATTCCAACGGTATCCCTTACAAATTTATCTGGCCATATTATGCAAATTTCAAGAATTTGAAATCCGTATAATATTGAAAAAACAGGAGTTTACTTGGTTTTTATGCGGATTTGAAATATTATGCGTCCTGTTATTGCAGATTAGCAAATCTGCTCAATACTATGTTATACCACAATTTTCACTTCGTCAGTTCTTATGAAACCTAAAGCAGTAGATAAACATGCTAAGAAAATAGCAACTAAGAAATTTGGACTCCCCCCATGCGTACATATTCCTGTTGCTGCTAGGACAGAAGAAGCTCTTCATCGCTACATTGGAAATACAACCCGGGTTTTAGCCGGCGGTAAGCCTAAAAAGGCACTTCTCATTAATTGTTTTGAATTACCACCCAAAAATATCAAACTGCCAATCTGGGAACTTGAAAATTCAAAAATATTACGAAAACAATACCAAGTATGGGTTCATGTCGACTATTCAGAATATCGACGCGCATACCTTAGGGCATTTCCTGATAAAAAAGTAAGTAGCTTGGTTTTAGATCACGTACTTAACCGACGGGTAGCACGGCTTAAGGACTTTCGTTACCTCAGAATTGTTCCAATATCGAGAGCAGCTAATTCCAGTAGTGGGGGACTTAGTGAGAAGTGGGCAGTAGAATATCATAGCTCATCGCGAATGAAAAAAATTAACGAAAATAGTCCTGTAAAGATTCAATATGCAGATCTCGCTGATATTGTAAAAATGTTAGACATAAAGACTGGCGGGAAACTGCAAAAACCAGTTAATGAAGCACAATACTTAGTCGACGAACCTTAATATTTTGTGGCATAACCAGCGCGTCAACTCGGACGTGCCTCGCCGTGGGCTGCCAGGTTTTAATTCATCAATTACTGTAGTACATTAAAAATCTAATTCAACATTGACCTGCACGCCGGTTACGCGCAATGCCGTTATGCTTTCCCAACTCCTGTATTATGAGCTATAATTTTGGTATATTTGGACTATGAAATCAGCTTCCAAAAAGAAAAATATCGATACCATTTCCCGTGATGCCATGAAGTCTCAAAGAGTTTCATTTCGAATTGAAGGAATGAATATTCCGAAGCAGAGAGCGGAACAAATTCGACGAGAAGTTGTCCGAGAGTTTCAAAACGGTTCTACTTCTTCAAACTCCTGAAAAGCCGGGTCATGGGTTCGTAATTCTTATCTGCTGCTGCCTGAACAGCTGTAATATATTCCGGCATACTTTTCTCGGTAATATTTTCAAAATTGAACCGCTCGAATCCTCTCTTCATTGCGATAAGGTCTGCAAACAGTCTCGCTGTCCGCCCATTCCCTTCTCGAAATGGATGAATAAATAGAAACTCGGCATGAAGTGGTGCAGCGTGCTCAATTAGTTCCTCATAATCTGTAAATGCATCTGGTAATGGGCTCAGGAATTCTTTTTCAAATTCCTCAATAGCGGATGGGAGAAATTTGGCGGCGGGAAACATGAATCCACCTTTGGACAAATTAACTTGTCGCAACTCTCCTGCAAATTCATACAAGTGACTGAATGCTGTTTTATGAATTGCAGAGATAAGTTCCCAGTTAAATTTGTTTATATCATCCAGTTCAGCTTCAAACTTGATTTCAGCTCTCAAAAATCCCCGGTATTCTTCCTCTGCGATTTGTCCAGGATCTGTCAAACCGAGTTTATTCGGAAGAATCTCATCTTCTGATTTTGGTGTCTTGTACTTCATAGAGTAATGATACTATGAAATCAGGTGAATCGCATTATAACCTCTTTAAAAAGGACATTGTCAAGGGCACATAGTTTCCCCACCGTAGATGTTACGTTTCTCTAATACTCATTATAGCAAAATGCCGTTTCATCCTCTAATGGCGTGGCCGGTCAGGTGATCTTTCCGGCGCTACCGGCGTTCCCCCGAAGGGAAGTCGTTGGCTCAAACATCTTTACGGGCTTATTTCTGCCACTCCGGGCAGAACTGTTCCAAACCGTTGGAACCATCCCAGATCTAAAACCGAACCAACAACTCATTGTCCCAATCAAACGGTGCGAGCCTGGCTGCCTGGCGGGGCAGCCGCTCTGTTATGCGCCCGGGCTTATGGGTTGTGGCTATTCCACCAGTCGGCCACCCAGTACCAATAGCTGGTGCATTCCACAACGGCCTGAACCGACTGCCCGAATTGGGAAAAGAACCGACCCAGATTCACCGGAGTCGTGGATAGCTTCTGCTCATCCAGTAATTTCCCATTGTCATTGATGGCTACAAGTGTCATATTTCGGCTATGTAAATCGATTCCTGTGTGAATCATGATGTCCTCCTTAGTTTTGTTATTGGGGAATAACTAATCTAAGTGGGGACATCTTTTTTGTAAAGATCAACCGCATTAACGGCGGACGCAGACGTGGCTTTGGTTAAATTTCTTGCCAATGATTGTTCAAATGTTTAGCCTTTTAAAAATCATAATCGCCGCTCGTTATGCGCTGGGTCGTTATACTCCTTCCCCTATTCGTTCGTTTTAAAAGTGGTTTAGATTAATTACATTTAAATATGTCTGAAAAAGAACTCATAAAACAACTCAAGAAACTTCCATCTGAAGCTCAACAAGAAGCGGCGGATTTTATCGAATTTCTATCTAAAAAGTATTTTCAACAATCAGAAGAAACTGATACATCTAAGAAAACGTCCATTCTGGAAAGTTCCTTTCGGGGTATGTGGAAAGATCGGGAAGACATGCAGGACAGTACGAAATGGGTTCGGGAACTTAGGAAAAGCCGTTTTTCTGACTAATCTATCATATGGCTCAACTTGTAATTATTGACACAGATATTCTCATCGACTTTAGCCTTGATAGATCCGATGCCGTTAAAACAATGGCTGATCTGGAAGACTAATTTATATTGAATATCAGTGTAATCACAGCTATGGAACTGTATGCTGGTTGCCGAAGTAAGAAGGAGTTAAAGAAAGTGGATGAATTACTTTCAGGTCTTCATATAGAATTTGTCACAAAGCCAATTTCCCAGCAAGCACTTGAACTAATGAAAGAATTCAGGTCTAGCCATGGCGTAGAAATTAATGATATGTTGATAGCCGCAACTTCTTTAGATTTGAAAGCAAAAATGATTAGTAAAAATCAGAAGCACTATAAGTTTTTACCAGATATAGAGCTCCTTGAATTTCCGTTTAGCGGAGTATAACCACGGTTTCAACGCGTTTGGCCGCTGTATGCCAGCTCAACATTTGTTGGCTAAAAGAAATTCTCAGCTTTAATTACATTACCAGCCAATAAGGCCAAGCCGGTTAAACCGCAGGCCGTTATAGGGCTTATCTTTATAAAGCCCATAGAAACAAAATATGATAAGCGGTATAAAATAATCCTACTTTATAAAAAACAACCGAAACTGAAAAAAAATTAATTGATGGGCGAGTGGTTAGAGTTTGCAATTTATGCGGTCTTAATTGGAACAGGTGCTACTATTCTAATGGATTGTTGGGCGATATTTTTGAAGCGAGGTTTGGGTATAAAATCGCTTGATTACTGTATGCTCGGGCGATGGATCGGTCATCTTTCGCATCGTCGTTTCCTTCATAACAATATTAGCCAATCAGGAAAAGTTGACAGTGAATGCCTCATTGGATGGACAGCCCACTATGCTATCGGAATTACATTTTCATTTCTGCTATTAGTGATTTGGGGGCTTAGTTGGGCAGAACAACCAACCTTGCTACCTGCCTTGATAATCGGTATTGTCACTGTAGTCGCTCCGTTTTTTTTATTGCAGCCGGGAATGGGAGCTGGAGTTGCAGCCTCAAAAACTCCACAACCAAATATCTCTCGCTTACTCAGCATTGCTGCACACACAGCCTACGGTATTGGGCTTTATCTTTCCGCCTTATTTCTGACTCTGCTAATTTAACTCTATTATCTTTTCTAAAATAAAAACGCCCTATACCCCCCCCCTTTAAAAAGGGAAATGTCAAGTAGATAGTCCTCACCCAGGGTTCTTCTTCTCACTTTTCATTCATACATCCTCGTTTCAAACCTTTAGCTGGCAACCGGTGTCGTTGATCAAGCTTGGATTACCTGTTCACCAAAGCTTTAGCGTCGGTGAACCTGCCGGCATCCAAACCCCTTTACGGGCTTATCTTCTGCCAATGGGCAGAAGTTGCCTCGGTAATTACCGAGACTATCCCAGATCTTTAACCGGCCAGCCAACCCGCATTAAGGGGACACGCCTCGCCAATTCTTTGCCCCTCTTGGTTTTAAGTCTCTTCTTTCGTTAGTTGCTAATTCAACATTCATTTGAGTGCAGCTTATGCGCCATGTCGTTAGCCAACCCTCAGGTGTTGATAACAATGCACCACTATTCCCAATTGACAACTCTTAATTGACAATTGCCAAATCGATCATTGAACAATTAATCATTGTGACAGAAAATCCCGTTATATCTTTGTGCTTTAGGGCGGAATGGGGGTATATTTGAGCCGGAAATTTCAAAGCATAAAAAAGAGGACATGCTCCTAAAAAATCTGAAGCCGGTAAGCAATGCCCATAAAGGAGAAGAAACCGTCAACATCCGCGTAGAAGATGGAAAAGTCATTGAAATAGGCTCTGATCTGGAAGCACAGAAAGGCGAAGAAACACATAATTTTGATGGAGCGTATGTATCTCCGGGCTGGATGGATATGCACATTCATCTGAGAGAACCGGGTTATGAGCACAAGGAAACCATAACAACCGGTTGCGATGCAGCAGCTTTCGGAGGCTTCACCGCTGTAGCTTGTATGCCCAATACCAATCCACCAATTCATACCCGCGATGTGGTGGAATACATCACCAAGAAAGCAGAAAATCTGGCGGTAGATGTGCATCCCATTGCCTGTGTAACCAAAGACCGGGCAGGCAAATCCATAGCCGAAATGGCTGATATGCAGGAGGGAGGGGCTGTTGCCTTTAGTGATGACGGTGACCCCGTCGCCGACTCGCAGGTGATGAGAGTGGCTTTGGAATACTCGTCTATGCTGAATGCCCCCATCATTAACCACGAAGAAGACTTAGCACTCTCCCGGCCGGGACATATGAATGAAGGCAAAGTAGCTACCCGTCTTGGCTTGGACGGGACCCCCGGAATAGCCGAAGAAGTGATGATTGCCCGCGACATTATGTTGGCAGATTACACTGGCGGACATATCCATGTGGCGCATATCAGTACCCGGAATGCCGTGGACCTGGTACGGCAGGCCAAGAAAAAAGGCATTAATGTAACCACCGAGGTTTGTGCGCACCATTTTGATTTAACAGATGAGGAGATCGACCGCCAGAACTTTGATACTAACTTTAAAATGCACCCGCCCCTGCGGACACAGGATGATGTGGATGCCATGATCGAAGGGCTGGTAGATGGGACCATTGATGTGATATGCACCGATCATGCTCCCCATGCTATCGAAGAAAAGGAAGTGGAGTTCATTTATGCGCCCAATGGTATTATAGGCTTGGAAACGGCATGGAGCATCACCAACCAGCAACTGTACAAAACCGGAAAGCTGGACCTGCAGCAATTGATGGATAAACTGGTATACAATCCCCGAAATATTCTGAACCTGGATGTGCCGGAAATTAAAGAGGGCGCAGATGCAAACCTCACCTTCTTTAATACCGACGAAGAGTGGACTTTTGATGCAAAGAATGTGCGCTCTAAATCCAAAAACTCCCCTTACCTGGATAAGAAGTTAAAAGGTCGAGCAGTTGGGATCTACAACAAAGGTCAACTGGTATTAAATGAGATCCGGAATTAACCCAAAGCAAATCGCCGGTATCTTCAACAACAAGAAGATGAAGGTGAACCGCTGATTGCCCATGATTTTAGCTGTTGAAACATCCACGAATATTTGTTCCGTTTCTTTTCAGGATACGCAGGGGAAAATCCATGAGAAACGGACTGAGCGAAAGGGCTCCCATTCGGAACTCCTGTTTATCTTTATCCGTGAGCTGATGGAAGAGCTCAATATTGAGATAGCAGACCTTGATGCGGTGTTGGTAAGTAACGGCCCGGGTTCCTATACCGGGCTTCGCATAGCAGCAAGTGCGGTTAAAGGATTACTGTTTGGTTTAGATGTGGAAGTATATGCAGCCAATACCCTGGCAGGATTTGCTCAAGGAGGGCAAGAACTGGTAAAAAATTCTGATGCGAATGTGATTCATGCAGTCATCAATGCAAGAAGAAATCATTTGTACCACCAGCAATTCAGCTATGAGGATAGCTTAACTCCTATAACTGAAGCAGCTATCCTGGAGCTCGAAGCAATAGAGGCAATGCTTGAGGAAGGACACCTGATTGTGGGAACCGGGATAGAACGGCTGAGTGATGATAAGCGGAAAAGAACAGAAGTATATGGAACAGAAGCCGTACACGCCGGTTCACTGATTAAGCTGTTCAATAGTGCATCGAAAGAATCTGTATTTAGTAAGACGAAGCCCGAAGAACTGGAATCCAATTATATTAGCAGCAGTCAGGTGAATAATACCACTGTATAATGATCGGCAGCCTGGCAGTGTACCAGAGCTATAAATCAACATTCTAATTTAAGTTTCAGAATCTTTATTTTGGGACTTTACAAAATTTTAAAAACGGAAATATGTCCTGGTTTAAAAGAAAAGATGATAACATTCAGACGGAAACCCGAAAGGAAATGCCCGAAGGGGTATGGGTTAAAGTTCCCGAGACGGGTGAAACCATTCACCGAAGGGAACTTGAAGACAACCTGTGGGTAGATCCGCTCAGCGGTTATCACTTCAGAATAGGCAGTAACGAGTACTTTTCTATTCTGTTTGATGAGGAGAAATTCGAAGAGATTGGAAACGAGATTCAACCAACCGACCCGCTGGGCTTCGAAGACCGCAAGAAGTACTCCGATCGTATTAAAAACTCCCAGGAAAAAACAGGCCTTTCGGATGCCTGCCGCATTGGAGTAGGTAAAATGAATGGCCTTGATGTGGTAGTTGGCTGTATGGATTTCAGCTTCATTGGTGGAAGTATGGGATCGGTTGTGGGAGAACGGCTGGGCATAGCCATAGATCATGCCCGGGAAAATAAAATCCCGCTCATCATCATCTCCCAAACCGGGGGTGCCCGTATGATGGAAAGCGTGCTCAGCTTAATGCAGATGGCCAAGACGTCCGCTAAGCTGGCATTACTTGAGGAAGAAGGCGTGCCGTATATTTCGTATATGACGAATCCAACAACCGGCGGAGTAACCGCAAGTTATGCCATGCTGGGAGATTTCAACATAGCCGAACCCGGTGCCCTTATTGCATTTGCAGGTCCACGGGTAGTACGACAAACCATTGGCCGGGACCTTCCGGAAGGATTTCAAACGGCCGAGTACTTGTTAGATCATGGCTTTCTCGATTTCATTTTGCCGAGAACCAAAATGAAGCCGAAGCTCACACAATTGCTCAAGTTGGTTTTACATAAGTAAGAGACTGAATTTTTAATAAAAACCTGCCAGCTTTGTTTTTGGATGTTGATTCAAATCGACTCGGGAAAACCTGGCAGGTTTTTATTTAATGAATAAAAGAGATAAAGAATGCGCTTTGCCGATTACGCTAAGATTTATGTGACTGCCGGAAAAGGAGGAGATGGGATGGCCCATTTCCGAAGAGAGAAATATGTACCCAAGGGAGGACCTGACGGCGGCGATGGCGGCGATGGCGGCGACGTAGTTCTGGTAGGCAATAAACAGCTGAACACCCTGCTTGACCTGAGATATAGAAAATATGTGAAAGCCAAAAAGGGAGCTAATGGGGGAACCAGCCGCAAGAAAGGGGCGGATGGGGAATCCGAATACCTGGAAGTGCCATTGGGTACCGTGATCTTTGATGGAGAAAGTCGGGAACGGCTGGGCGAGATAACTGAGGATGAACAGGAGCTTGTGATAGCCGAAGGCGGCGGCGGCGGACTTGGGAATTGGCATTTCAAAAGTTCGACGAACCAAACTCCCCAGAAATCAACAGAAGGCAAAAAGGGGGAAGAACGGACTATTGAGTTAGAACTGAAGCTTATAGCTGAAGTGGGCCTGGTAGGATTTCCCAATGCCGGAAAGAGCACACTCCTATCCGCTTTGTCTCATGCCAAACCTAAAATAGCCGATTACCCTTTTACCACACTGGAGCCCAATTTGGGAGTGGTTAAGTTTGAAGATTATCGCAGTTTTGTGATGGCTGATATTCCCGGAATTATAGAAGAAGCCCACGATGGCAAAGGCTTGGGGATACAGTTTCTCCGGCATATTGAACGCAATAATGTGTTGTTGTTTATGGTGGCTTCCAATACCGATATTGAATACGAGTATAATGCACTCCTGAACGAGCTAAAAGCCTACCGCAAAGATCTACTGGACAAACCAAGAGTACTGGCTATAACCAAGATGGATTTAAAACAGGGCTTTACCTTAGACGAAGAGTTGCATTTTGATGATGAAATTTCCGTTATTCCTATATCATCAGCTACCGGTTTCGGGGTAGATGAGCTCAAGGAAAAGTTATGGGAACTCATTCAACATGTTAAAGAAGAGCAGGAGCAGGCAGGGTAAAAAAGACGAACTCAGGGCAATGATTGCACTGAGTATCATCCCCAGGCTGGGTATACAGCGGCTGCGCCATATCCTCAAACATAGTAATTCCCCTTCCGATATATTCAGCTATGGAAAAAGGAAGCTAAAAAGTTTTGAGGGGATAGGAGAAGCTTCGGCATTAGCTATTCTGTCATTTAATGAATGGGACCGGGTGGAGGAGATTATACAGCAAAGTGAAAGAGCGAAAGCTAAAATAATAACCTATGCTGATCCTGCTTATCCCGGCTTATTAAAACAGATCTATGACCCGCCCTTATTATTTTGGCTTAAAGGAAATCCGGAAGCACTTTCTGAAAAAGGCGTAGCAGTGGTAGGAACCCGGAATTATACATCTTATGGTAAAAAAATGGCAAGTCGATTGTCTGCAAAGCTGGCCGAGCAGGGGCTGTGTATTTTTAGTGGGCTGGCTTATGGCATAGATGCCATTGCCCATAAATCAGCGGTTGAAGCCGGGGCAAAAACCGTGGCCGTGTTGGGTTCGGGTATCAATAATTTATATCCACAAAAAAATGCACCATTGGCGAATCAAATTGTAAAATCGGGAGGGGCCGTGATAACGGAATTTCCCTTGGGTGCCAAGCCCGATGCCGGAAATTTCCCGGTCAGGAACCGGATAGTGAGTGGGTTGAGTTTAGGGGTGCTGGTGGTGGAATCGGGATTGGAAGGCGGAAGTATGATAACGGCCGACCTGGGACTCGATCAAAACCGTGAAGTGTTTGCAGTGCCTCATACGCTGGACAATATTTCAGGATCAGGCTGTAACTACTTGATTAAAAGAGGAGCCGCCAAACTGGTACAAACGGTGGATGATATTTTGGTTGAACTGCCCATTGAGCAAAATCATACACCGGCAGAATCAGTTGCTGAAAACAGGATCAACTGGAAAGAAATAGATCTAAGTGAGGAAGAGCAGGCCATTTGCGAAACACTTTCAAAAAAAGCCTATCAAATTGATGATCTTGCAGATGAACTGGATCTGGGGACAAGTTCACTTTTAGTCCTTTTACTTCAGCTGGAAATGCAGGAAATTGTAGCCCAGAAAGCAGGCAAAATTTTTGAATTAAGATAAGGAAGGATTGAATAACGGAAGGAAAGCAGTTTTTAACTGGAGTGGTGGTAAGGACAGTTCGTTGGCTCTTCATCACACTCTTAAGGATGGTGCATACGATATAGAACACTTATTCAGCACGATTAATGGAGCACAAGACCGGCTTTCCATGCATGGGGTGCGGCGGGAGCTGATTGAGCAGCAGGCCAAATCTATAGGTATTCCCCTTACCACCTTAATGCTTCCCGAACAAGCCGGCATGGCGGAATATAATGAGTTATATGGTGAGGTGATGAAGTCATTCCGGGAACAGGGAATTACACATTCAGTATTCGGGGATATTTTTTTGGAAGATCTAAAAACCTATCGGGAAGAACAGTTGCAAGAGCAAGATATTAAAGCTGTATTTCCCATCTGGAAGAAAAAAGATACTGCCCGATTAATAGAGGAGTTTCTGGATCTTGGATTCAAAGCTATCTCTGTTTGTGTGAAAGCAGAACTACTTGGTAAATCGTTTGTGGGCAGGGAGATAGATCATGATTTCGTCCGGGACCTTCCGGAGAATGTAGATCCCTGTGGCGAAAATGGGGAGTTTCATACCTTTGTGTATGACGGCCCGGTTTTCAATAAAGCTATTGGGTTGGAGAAAGGTGAGATTGTATACCGGGAATACAACGCTCCGTCGGATTCTGACGATCAATGCGGGATGTCGAATGAGCAAGATTCGGCAAAAATGGGCTTCTGGTTTTGTGATCTATTGCCGGCCGACTAAGATTTAGTCTCATTGATCAAACTTGTTGTACACCACCTTGCCATCCACAATGGTGGTATAAATCTCTCCATCCCACAACTTATCAGGGTTGGTGAGGCTGGTATTAAGTACATCAATGCTCAGTATGGTGATGTCGGCCAGTTTTCCGGTTTCCAGGCTCCCTTTTTCTTTTTCCTGAAAAGAGGCATAGGCTGACCAACTTGTATAGGCCCGCAGAGCTTCTTCCGGAGTCAGCTTTTGGGAGGGATACCATCCTCCTTCGGGTTTCTGGTTTTTATTTTTGCGGGTAATGGCGGCATATAATCCATAGAAAATATTGTGATCTGATCCTGTTAAATCAGAGTTAAAGGTAAGCGGCACCCCATGTTGCCGGAATGTACGCCAGGCATAGGCCCCTTTAATCCGTTCCGAGCCAAGGCGATCTTCTGCCCAGTCCATATCTTCAGCCATGTGAGGCGGTTCCATAGAAGCAATTATATCCAATTCCTTAAAACGGGAGAAATCATCAGGATGCACAACCTGGGCATGCTCGATACGATGCCTGTTCCTTTGTGCTTCGGGATATTCATTAAATACCTCTTCATAAAAATCCAGCATATCCCGGTTTCCGGCATCACCAATAGCATGAATACCAAGTTGAAATCCTTTACTCATCATCTTTTTTACCATCTCCTGGTCAAAACCATAATCCTCACCACTGATGCCCCGATGTCCCGGTTTATCAGAATAATCCTCAAGCAGGAGAGCACCCCGTACTCCAAGAGAAGCATCATAATAAGCCTTGACTGAGCGAACGGTAAACATTTCACCGGTTTGTAATTCAGGCCCCTTTTTATACCACTCATTAAGCAAAGCTGAATCGGTAGCTCTTAACATGGCATAGACCCGAACTACGGATTTACCTTCATCTTCCAATTGCTGATAAGCATTTACATAATCGCTGTTGGTGCCGGCATCGTGGAAAGCAGTGTAACCCGATTCGGCCATTACCTGCATGCCATACAGGGCGATTTCTTTAAAATCTTCTGCGGTTTTTGCGGGGAGTACCTCTTCAATAAGCTCAGCGGCGTTATTCAGGAATATGCCATTGGGATGTCCGTTTTCATCTTTTATAATTTCACCACCTACGGGTGCCTGGGTTTCTTTTGTGATTCCTGCCCGCTTTAACGCTTCATCATTGGCAATGGATGAAAACCCGTGAGTTCCTATTACAAAAACAGGATTATGTGGAAATACCTCACTTAGTTCATCCCGGTTAGGTAGTTTTTCTACCGATAGGTTTCCCTCATCATAACCAAATCCTAACACCCATTCGCCAGCCTTTAGGTCTGTTCCTGCCTTGTTTTTTAAAGCCTGCAACAGTTTTGTTTTTGTTTTGATGCCGGTGAGCTCAATTTTTCCTAAATCTTCCCCAAAATAATAAGGGTGGGCATGGGAGTCGACCAAGCCGGGTATAACCATGCCTCCCCGGGCGTCAACGACTTCAGACATATTGTTTTTATATTCAAGGGCTTCCTGTTCAGATCCCACATATAGTATCCTGTTTCCCTCAACTACAACCGCCTCGGCATCAGGAGACCATACGCCATCCTCATAGGGGGCATCACTGGAAGGAGTGCCATCTTGAGCGGGATTGGCCCAGCTTAGGGTGTATACTTTTCCGTTGGTAACGATCAGCCGTTTTGATTCTGTTTTTGTGCAGCCCAAAGTCATCAAAATAAAAACTAAACAGAGTATGCAGGATCGCAACAGGCTGGATATACCGGTGAAATTCATAGGAAGATATTGAAGGTTGAAATACGAAAGAGCGACAAGGTGTATAAAAAATAAAAGATGAGCAAGAAATACCTTTAAGCAGACCACGGCTTAAATATTAAAGAGGAGAATTAATGCATGATGCATGTTCTCCTCAGTATTTCAGTATTGATGTACTATATGATTTTGAGTGTCAGGTCTTCTTATTTACTTTTCAGATAATTTTTCCATAAGAACAGCTACCTGAAACTCGATGCGTTTAATTTCTCTGATCAGGGCAATTTTGTTTATCTGGTTCCAAACCCAGGACTTTAATTGTGATGCAAAAATCATAGAAATAAACATTCCGGCTCCATATTTAAACATCAGGTGAGTAGATGATGTGGTGAAGAACTGGTATCCGCAATAGATTCCTACAGCCGCAAAAATGGCAATAGCGATAGATTGAATTATGGCAGCCCAGCCGTTTTTACCGGTATATACACGCCCCCACATTTTAAAAATATTCTCTTCGTCCAGGGCATTATAGAATTCTGCTTCATCTTTGTTAAGTGATTCTGTAATCAGTTGATCAATTTCTTCTTTTTTCATGATGGTTCCTTATTAATTATGAGATGATCTTTTTTAAGTTTTCCCGGGCGTAAAACAAGCGGGATTTTACAGTACCTTCTGCTATATCAAGTACTTTGCTAATTTCTTTAAGACTTAAGTTTTCCAGGTAGAACATATTGAGTATCACTTGCTGGGAGGGAGGTAGTTTACGGATTCCGACTTGCAGTCGTTCCAGCTTTTCTTCCCTGTCTATAGGTCGAGCCTCAGCGGTATTCTCTATGTGCGTTTGTGTTTCTATTGCCTGAGATTGATTTCGTGATCGCTGTTGCTTTCGGATCCAATCCACAGCCTTGTGATGAGCTATACCCAGGGCCCATACCTCAAAGTTTATCTTAAGTTTTAAATCTGGCAGCTGTTTGATAATGCTCAACCAACAATCCTGGGCCAAATCATCAACGGGAACGCCACTTTTAGTATAGTAACAGATGGTACGGCTTAAGCGGGGATGAAATAGCTTAATCAGTTTTTTTAATGCTGATTTATCACCAGCCTGATACTGCTTTACCAGCAATGTATATTGGTTATGTTCGGTTTTTTCATTCATCGTTCAGGCTGTAAGTCGCATATGATGATAAAAGGTTCACTTTCTTTTTGAATGCATAGAAATTGATTGATAAGTGAACAGGAATGCTTTTTATTCCATGGGATTGAACCAGCCATTTCCAGAATTTTCGATCTGACAAAAAAATCATGACTACATAGCAAGAATCCAGACATTTAATTCACAACCTACACAGGGATACCATGTTTAAAAAACTTAAAAAAAAGATAGGCAGAAATAGTCTCCGGTATTATAAAAAGCGGGTACAGGACAGGCACGATGGTTCCCTTGAGCATGTACTTAGCACCGTTCGTAAAATGCTCGATAGGTCGAAGTATTGTTTTTTAATAACCAATGGGGAAGAAAAATGGCCCAGCGCCAGGATGGTTGAGCCTATTATTGAGGAGCAATCGTTTGTGATATGGCTTGGAACTAATCCTGAATTGCGGAAGGTGAGGGAGATCAGGAAAAACCCATATGTAACGGTAGCCTTTGGTAGTGAAAGGGATAATGCCAACCTGATTATTTATGGAAAGGCTAAAATCAAAAAAGACACAAAAGAAAGAGTGAAGCATTGGGTGAGTAGCTGGCTGTTGTTTTTTCCCAAAGGTCCCCGGGGTGATGATTTCGTTTCTATACGCATTGAACCAGAGAGAATGGAAGTGATGAATTTTAAAGACTATATAGTACCCGAGCCATTTGGATTAAAGCCGGTTAAGTTGGAAAAGAGAAATGGACAGTGGGAGATTCTGGGGTGACAAAATCTTGTATTAGTGTATTTGATCTAAAGGAATCAAAGTATAGCTTTTACCTTTGGAACGCTTGTAGTAATTTTGCCCTGAACATCAGTTTAGCCTAAACAGATCACACACAAAAACAAGATAGTATCTCACTTTGAGCAGTATATAGATGTAAGCAAGGAGTTAAAGGAAGAGCTTATAGGCAGATCTCAGCCAGCTTTTTTCAAGAAAGGGGAAATTGTTCATCATGCAAGTGATGTTTGTACTCAGAGTTATTTTATTACCCAGGGGTTGCTTCGTGCTTTTTTACAAAGGAAGGTAAAGAGGTAAGTGAATTTTTTTCGGCAGAGGATCAATGGGCTACTTCGCCGAGAAGCTGGAGATCTGGTAAACCAGACATCTATACCATTGATGCAATTGAAGACACTAATGTTTGGTGTATGCAAGTGAACGATTTCAAATATCTGTTTCAAAACTTCCCGGAAATGGATCGGTATGGGAGATTATCTATGGGAAGAATGTATGGGTACATGCTCGACCGGGTGGCTTCGCTGCGGTTCACCTCTGCCAAAGAAAAATACCGGCTTTTTATAAAGGCCTTCCCCAATGTTCACCATCGTATTCCACTGGGGATGATCGCTTCTTACTTGGGTACCACTCAGGAAACACTGAGTCGGATACGATCTGGCCAATAATTTTTGATCTATATCAAAGGAAAGAATATCTGCATCACCTATATTAGGTTCGCCAGAATCTAAATATCATAACAAAGTAAATAAATTGAATTCCTCCGGGTACATATATGCTGAAGATAAAAAGTTCAAGAACAGGGACTTCAGTGAAGAATATCTTCCGAAAGGGGAATATGAATACTGTATTTTTTCAAAGTGTGATTTTTCGGGATCAGACCTTTCAGGGGTTAAATTCATAGAGTGTGAGTTTATAGAATGTAATATCAGCAATGCCAAGCTTTATGATACTTCCTTTCAGCGGGTTGAATTTAAAAATTGTAAGATGTTGGGGCTTCACTTCAACCGTTGCAATGAGTTTGGTATGTCACTTAAATTTGAAGGATCTACACTAAGCCATTCCATATTCTTTCAACTCAGCTTAAAACAAACCATATTTCGGGATTCACAACTTACCGAAGTTGATTTTTCAGAGTGCAATTTGAGCGAGGTAGTATTTGATAATTGTGATTTAGCAGGAGCTGCCTTTTCGCAAACTACACTCAAAAAAGCAGATTTAAGTACCGCGTATAATTATCGGATGGATCCCGAGCACAACAGCATTGAAGGGGCTCGGTTTTCTCAATCAGGTTTGGCAGGCCTCTTGGATAAATACAATATTAATATAGACTACTGATTATACATGGAACCCAGAATAGAACATATCGAAGAAAAGAAGCTGGTGGGTAAGTATCTTACCATGAGCCTGGCAAATAATAAGACCGGTGAGTTGTGGGGAAGTTTTATGCCAAGTCGAATGAAGATCACCAATAATCTTTCTAATGATCTTATTTCACTTCAAGTGTATCCGAGAGGGTATTATTCCAGCTTTAACCCTAATACAGAATTTGTAAAGTGGGCCCTTGCAGAGGTTCCCAATTTCAATCATGTTCCGGAAAACATGGATACGTTTATACTTAAAGGTGGAATGTATGCAGTTTTTTTGCACAAAGGCTCGCATACCAATACCAGTACTTTTGAATATATTTTCAGGGAATGGATACCTGCCTCAGATTATGAGCTGGATCATCGCCCTCATTTTGAGGTGTTGGGGGAAAAGTACAAACTGGGAGATTCTGAATCTGAGGAGGAACTCTGGATACCCATAAGGAAAAACTGAAGAATCTGTTCTCCATGGATTTTTTGATGTAAAATTCCTTTGTAAATACTTACTGAAAGATAAGCTTATATAGTCAAATCGTAGTAAAGGGTAAGTCCTTTACTTCTATACTTATGTCAAAATTCTTCCTCAAAAACTGGATCAAAATCCTGATTTTGATATATTAGACCAGTAGTGTCCGGTTAAAAGTCGAAGAGCCCCAATTGGTTACGAGGTTGGGGGTCGAATTCCGTGAGTGAATCATCGGAAAATAGCTGTTTAAGCGTCATACGCTCTAATATTGTGACGCTCAGTAC
>VEMX01000017.1 GCA_009711805.1 Balneolaceae bacterium
TTAGACCAATCTTAGAGGTGCCAGGCTGGCTCGATTCCAATAGAATGTGCTGAGGGTAAAGATCATAACGTACGTATGCAATCTTTTTCCAGCTGATAAATGTTGATACCTTCAACATATGAGACCGGTGATCGGTCAGATCGAGTACGGCGTTGGTTTGATTTACCCCTCGGTCTGCCGGCTGGAGTCCGTCTGACCGATTGCTGGATGTTTTGGATGCACCGGATTTACCCGTCTTGAGCTTTTGTGATCCCGAAGATTCGGAAGATCAAGCCAAAAGTGCATAGTCGTTGAGAGGGAATAACTTCAGGTCTGCTCTTCTTTATAAATCAATTTATATATTTTTTGGAGAATGAAAACAATGCACAATCCTACCCACCTTTGTACGTCTCCAGTTAACCCCCAGAATCAACTTGAAGCCAATCCATCCAGTCAGATACATGACCCCGGCTTTCCCGGTTTTTGCCTGTTTTGGTTTTAACAACATCTTCGTTGTACTCATCAGGGAAAAGAAATACAGCGCCGAGTAATAATTCTTCATCGGAGACGCCCAGTGTTTCTAAGATAGCCGGTTTTCTTAAACAGCCTCCTGATGACCAGTAGTTTGTAATCCCTTTTGCTGTAGCCGCCAACAACAGATTTTGTATGGCTGCGCCGGTTGCGGCAATATGTTCCATATTCTTCACATTGGGATAGAAGGATCCCTTTTTTAAACGGGGGGTACGCTCAGGCAGCCAGCTTACCATAATAAGGGCATCGGCTGCGGCCAGCATTTCTTTGATACCGTCACTGCATTTCACGGGTTTGTCTTCATTCAGCGATGCCAATAACTTCCGGCAGCTTTCCCCATCCAGCGCATGAAACCGCCAGGGTTCTACCCCTTTCAATAATCCCTTTGAATGATAATGCTCATGGCTTTGATGATGAAAGGGAGCCTGGCCGGCCAGTTCAATCATTGCCTGAATCTGCTTTTTAAAATCTTCTCCTTTGGTAAGTGGCAAAGGGTGTTGAGGATCTACTCTTAATTTAAGTGTCCTTCTTGCCCGAATAGCGTCTTCTGTTTTCATAGGAAGTTTTAGAATACGATGATTGTATTAGTTACCCCGGAACGGCCTCAATCCATTTTTGCCGTATTTTCTTCGGGTAAATAGTTTTATTAATCAGGCCAACAAGATATAGTTTTTGGCTAACTCTTTATATTCCTTTAACTGCTGTGTTACCCATCCCGTACCTTTGTTTAATTCCGTCTGCATTAATTTTGCTACTTCCTCCGCCATCTGCACGCTGGCCCGGGCATCCAGTAATAACGCCCGGCTTCTACGCGCCAGGAAATCCTCAATGGTCTGAGCCATCTCATTGCGTACTGCCCAGATAACTTCAGCTTTTATATAGGGAAGGTCTTTATGAAGTTGCTCCCCCAGGCTTTCATCTTCTTCAATCAAAGCGTCCAGGGCTATACGATCTGAACCATATACATACAGGTGATCCTCATCATCTGTATTTCGTAACCAGCCATGAATCCGCAGGTCATAGGTATCACATTTTTCGTGTTCCAAACCGGCAACCAGGATGGCTTTGTCTACCGTATCCTCTGCCATCTTCCGGTAGGTGGTCCATTTACCCCCGGCAATCGTTACCAGTCCTGATTTTGATACCTGCAAGTGATGACTGCGTGAGATCTGTGACGTTTTTTTGGTATCCGGCGGTTTAACCAGGGGCCTCAATCCGGCGAATACACTTTTAACATCCTCTCGTGATGGATCTTTTGTGAGGTACTGAGCTGCATGCCTGAGGATAAAGTCTATCTCTTCTTCCAGGGCCACCGGTTCCAGGCTTGGTTCATCAATGGGAGTATCGGTAGTTCCCACAATCACTTTATTATGCCAGGGAACGGCAAACAGCACTCTTCCGTCATCGGTATGTGGAACCATAATGGCCGAATCCCCGGGCAGAAAATCCTTATCCAATACAATATGAATGCCCTGAGCACACTGAATAATTTTCTCATGCCCCTCTTCGTCCATCTCAAGAATATCATCCGAAAAAATACCTGTAGCATTAATAACTACCCTGGCATTGATGTCATATTCTTTTCCCTCCAGCATGTCCCGGGTTTTCACTCCCTCAATAAAGCCCTTTTCATTCTTCTTCAGGTCCGTCACTTTCATGTAATTGAGTGGTATACCACCTTCATCATATATCGTCTGTGCCAGGTTAATAGCGAGACGCGAATCATCAAACTGTCCATCGTAATAGATGACCCCTCCGCGGAGTCCTTCATTTTCAAGAGTGGGGATTCGCTCCAACGTCTCTTCCCGGGAAAGGTTTTTGGATTCTTTGATGCCCAGTTTGCCGGCCAGCATATCATACACTTTCAGCCCTACCCCGTAGAAGGGACCGTTCCACCATTCGTAGCTGGGTACAATAAACGACTGGTGGTTTACCAAGTGAGGAGCATTCTGAATAAGCAATCCGCGTTCATGCAGTGCTTCAATCACCAAGGAAACATCTCCCTGCTGCAGATACCGGACGCCGCCATGTACCAGTTTGGTACTCCGGCTGGAGGTTCCCTTGGCAAAATCATGCATTTCCAGCAACAGGGTTTTATATCCTCTTGAGGCTGCATCCACCCCCACCCCCAGGCCGGTTGCACCTCCGCCAATAACCACTATATCCCAGTAGTTGTTGAACTCCTGTACTTTTTTTAAGAACTGGCTTCGATCCATAGCATTCTAATCTTGAAGAATAAATATGATTGTAAATCAAAGATTTAACAAGTGTGAAATTTGATGGGGCTTACATTACTTCCGAACAGTTGTTTACTCTACCCACTGTTTGCTTTTCTCTACCGCTTTATTCCATTTGGAAAGATGTTGTTGTACTTCCTCTTCAGGCATCCGGGGCTCAAACTGCTTGTCTATTTGCCACTGGGTGCTTAGTTCATCTACATCTTTCCAAAAACCTACAGCCAGTCCGGCCAGGTAAGCTGCTCCCAGGGCAGTGGTTTCCAGCACTTTCGGCCTCACAATGGGAATTCCGAGAATGTCGGACTGAAATTGCATTAATGTATCGTTGGCTGCGGCACCGCCATCTACTCTGAGTTCTTTTATGCTGATCCCGGAATCGGCTTCCATAGCAGATATTACATCCTTCACCTGAAAAGCAATACTCTCCAAAGCGGCTCGGGCTATGTGGGCAGATGTAGCAGCCCGCGTTAAACCATAAATAGCGCCCCGTGCATGTTGATCCCAGTGTGGAGCTCCCAAGCCCGCAAAAGCCGGTACCAGGTACACCCCTCCGTTGTTCTCTACCGATAATGCCAATTCCTCTACCTCTGATGAAGATTCAATAATACCTAATCCATCTCTTAACCATTGAACCACTGCCCCTGCCATAAAAATACTGCCTTCCAGGGCGTAAGTGACGTGGTTATTTATTTTCCACCCCACAGTGGTAAGTAGATTATTTTCTGAATGAACCGGTTTATCACCTGTATTAAACATGATGAAAGAGCCGGTACCATAGGTGTTTTTGAGCATACCGGGCGTGGTACACATTTGTCCAAACAGGGCAGCCTGTTGATCTCCGGCTATTCCCGCTATGGGAATTTCAGTATTTAATATTGAAGCTGTTGTATGCCCATATACTTCGGATGAGCTTTTGACTTCGGCTAAAATCTCTTTCGGAATATCCATGAGCCTCAGTAGCTCATCATCCCATTGGTGTTCCCTGATGTTGTAAAGCATGGTTCGGGAGGCATTGCTTACATCGGTAATATGAATTTTCCCATTAGTCAAATTCCATATCAGCCAGGAATCGATGGTACCAAAAGCCAATTCACCCTTTTCCGCTTTTGCTCGTGCTCCTTCTACATTATGGAGTATCCATCTGAGTTTTGTCCCGGAGAAATAACTGTCTATCACCAATCCGGTTTTATGCTGAATGTTATCGGACCACCCTTCTTTCTTCAGCCTATCGCAGTAGTTGGAGGTTCTTCGATCCTGCCATACAATAGCGTTATAAATAGGTTCTCCTGTTTCTTTATCCCACACCACCGTTGTTTCTCTTTGGTTGGTGATGCCGATGCCGGCTATCTCCGTTTCATCTATACCTGCTTTTAAAATGGCCTCTTGTATTACCTCTGACTGGGATTCCCATATTTCAACCGCATCATGCTCAACCCATCCATCATGAGGGTAGTATTGTTTGAATTCTTTTTGAGCCAGTGATTGTACCTTTCCTTGTTGATTGAATATAATGGCCCTGGAACTGCTGGTACCCTGGTCGATGGCTAATATGTAGTGTTTACTCATATCAATGATTCGTTTCTACCGGAAGTAGAATATGTTTGTATAGATGGGATTTAACAAATGGAGTTGGTTTTTGGGGAAGTACCGGGGAAAAGTTGATATCCCATCTATGATTTCCAAGGTTTTTCAATGGTACAGGTAGATGAACTAAGCATCTCTATAAACCTTGGAGATCTCAAGGTTTATATCATTGGGTTATAAGTATAATTGTTATTGGTGGATTGGAGGCTTTTTCTCGTTCTGATACTTCATAACACCCACATCTCAGCACAAACAGTATATTGCTTCTTAATTAAACCAATGTGCTTATCCATCTCCCTCAAGGGAGGATTTATTCAGGGTAAGTTCCTATTCACGACTCTCATTACTTTATACAGCTAATGCTAATCACATTCCCGTGGGAGAACCTTATCCTAAAGTCGTTAACCCGAATTATTCACGAATGGATACAAAATGACGATCTATATACTTGAATATATTACCGTTGAATTGCTTGGTGAATAATCCGGGTTAAGCTTCTTCTTTACTATCCATGGAGGAATGATAGAATTTTCGTCCCTGGTCGATTACCATTTCTGCTTCATGAAAATCGAAGGTATCACAGGTATTCCTTGGTATTGTAATAAGGTGATCAGGTTTATACATCTGAATCATTAAGTCGGTAAGGCGGTCCTGGGTAAAACTGAAGGTACTGTCCATAAGCTCGAACAGTGAAAAGGAGGGTCGGTTATTCTTTTCATTTTCCAGCTTTTCCCGGTATTCATGAAGTGCATCCGGAATTAAATCATCAAACCATTTCTTTAACCGGTCCTCTTCCTCTTGTTTATCCTCTGGATCGGATGTTGAAGCACTTACCTCATCTACATCAGGAATAATCTTTCCATTTACATCCACAGCAACTACCATAGCATCTTCCTGTTTCTTCACCAGGTTTACAGGCAATGGATTCAATACCCCGCCATCCACCAATATTCGATTTCCATCAACCACCGGGACAAATACTCCCGGGATAGATACCGATGCCCGGAGTGCTTTATATAATTCTCCTGATGTGAAATGTACTTCTTCATTATGTTTCATATCGGTTGCAACAGCGGTAAAGGGGATATTGAACTCTTCAATGTTTTGCAGTCCGGTCACCTCCAGGTGTTTTGAAAACAGTTTTTCACCTTTCACAAAACCCTGCTTGGTAAAGGTGAAGTCCAGCAAATCAAATACATCCTTTTTGCTTAAACTCATCAGCCATTCTTTATATTCCGGAAGGTGACCTGCCGCATAAATACCACCCACTACGGCTCCCATCGAACAACCTATCACTTCTATAATTTCATATCCTTGTTGTTCCAGCTCTTCAATAACCCCAATGTGGGCAATACCCCTTGCCCCACCGCTTCCTAAAACAAGATGAACTTTTCTTTTATCTGTACCTTCTTTATTCACTTTTTATTGATTTGACGATTCGCTCTTTTTCAACATCACTAAAATCATCAGAATAGTATCTAAGAAATACCTTAGCTGTTATTTCATTCTTTGTGAGATTCGGATTTTCCTGTTCTATTTGTTCTCGAATCATGTAGTAGATTAAATCTACCATATCTACAGCCATAGCTGCTCTTTCTTGTGGAGTCTTGGAAAAAATAATCTTCCTCTGTTTCTCCAGCATAGATTGGGATGTGTCATTCATGATATAAGTCCATATATGTTTAATTCCATTCTTCTACACCAGTTTTGAACATATATACTATCTACCGAAGGATTCTCTACCAAATTCTCAATATCCTTTATTTGTGTATCGCTTTTAATCTTTTGTATCCATTTTAATTTTGAGATTATTAAATTTTCAATTGATACTACCCAGAATTTTGTTCCAAATGCTTCTGTTAACCTTCGCCTTCTAAATTCTTCCAGATGAAACTCTATTTTAAAACCTGTTTTATTGTCAATAACATTAAACTATTCCAAGAATCTTAAAATTGAGCCCTTGATATCAATGAGGCTATCAACACAATTAAATATATCCGCTCCCTCTCCAAAAACAAATAAAGGAACCTTATTTCGGGTATGAGTTTTGGTAGACAGGTCTTCCAGGTTACCGTGATCGCTACTAATCACCAACAGGTCTTCACTTCTCTTATGCTCGATGATATGCATTAAAAACTCGTCCAGTGGTTTTAATACCCGCCCGGCATCTTCCGGCCGTTGACTGTGCCCGGCTTTATCCGTCAGATAATATTCATAGAGTAGCAGATCATAATCTGGTAGGATATTAAGTACCCTTTTGGCTGCATCAACAGCTGTTATTTTTGGGATGTCTATATCCAACCGTTCTCTCCAGGCATTCTGAACGATTTCGGCTGTAAGGGCTTTTTCACTCAATATTTCTTTAGTGGAGTTCAATCTCATATCCGCACTCTTGGTCATAAGAGTGGTACAGCTCCAGCGATTCCTTCTTTTGGCGTGTGCAAAGAATATGGGTGGATAGGCGTTCATGAAATAAGGTTTCTTTCCCATCTCCTTCACTCCATGAAAAATACTCTTTGACTGCAGAAGTGGTTTAATCCCCGAATGAGGATACGGTCCAAAATGCTTACCTATCTTTTTGGAAGCATTATGACCGGTAAACAAGCTGGTTTGTCCGGTTCCGCTTTGGGGTAACCCTTCCACCCCGAGGTTGGCATCAATAGGTTTAAAAAGGTGATTACTGGTAGTTATTGATTGGGCCTGGTTGTCGAATGGTGCACCAATCAGTACTTCAAACGAATCGTACCGTTGGCTATAAAACGGGTTTTCCTCTCCGGCATTGCCCAACCCTACGCCATCAATAAATACGAACAGAACAGCCAACCTATTTCTCCAGTATGATGGTTACCGGTCCGTCGTTTTCAAGCTTCACATTCATCATGGCTCCAAATTTTCCGGTTTCAATATCTAAATCGGAATGCTCTTTAAAATAGGTAATCATATCTTCATACATAGGTTCGGCCTTATCCG
Organism: Balneolaceae bacterium; assembly: GCA_009711805.1. Classification (GTDB taxonomy): domain Bacteria; phylum Bacteroidota; class Rhodothermia; order Balneolales; family Balneolaceae; genus VEMX01. The sequence continues at coordinate 7,302 of VEMX01000017.1, forward strand.
GTCGGGCTGCTTCTATAAAGCTGGGACGGGTGCCTTTGCGTGTATTTCCATATAGAGTAAACTGGGATACCACCAATATTCCCCCGCCTATATCCGAAACCGAACGGTTCATTTTGCCTTCTTCGTCTTCAAAAATACGGAGCTTCAATATTTTATTGCAGATCCATTCCATTTGCTCGGGGCTATCGTCCTGATGGATACCTACCAGTAATAAAAGCCCTTTACCTATAGAGCCTGTTACTTTATTATCGACGATTACAGAAGATGATTTTACGCGCTGAACGACTACTTTCATGATCAACAAAAATGTGGATTACTATGTGGATTACTCGGTAATAACTATTGGATAACTTTTTTCTCCAAAAGTTTTGAACAAGTTTCCACATTATCCCCAACAAATCAACATTCAAAAAGAATAACTTTTGATGTTAACTAATATTACACTCATTATATGTGCAATTTATAAATCCGTGTTGATAAGTCTTAGTCAACTAACTTAACATATTGTTTTATATACACAGATAATCAACAAAGTTATCCACTATTCATTCACTTTATTTTTTATAACTTGGATAAAAATGTTATCCACATATCCACACTCTCTACTAACTATTACTATATATATAAATCTCACACTAATAATATATACCTGTGGAAAATTGATCAAAAAAGCTCTCAAAACACTCTTTTAAACATGGTATATTTATTTGAATCAAAACTCAGGAATCATGAATAAAAAATATCCAATAGGTCAGCTTTCTTATTCAGAAGATTACACAGATGATGAGCTTGATAATTGGTTGAATGACATTGCTCTTTTACCAGATCGAATCCGTGATGAAATACAAGGATGCTCTGATGATATTTTGTTAACTCCCTATCGCGATGGTAGTTGGAATACACGACAACTCATAAGTCACCTTATTGATAGTCATTCTAATGCCATCAATCGAATTAAGTTTGCTCTTACTGAAGATAGTCCATCGATCAAACCTTATGATCAGGATGCCTGGGTTGAAATAGAAGATCAGTTTGGGTTACCATTGGAAATGAATCTGGATTTGTTGGAAAATATTCATGAGAAATTGGTTCGTATGTACTACAGCTTAAGTGAAGCCGACTGGAAGCGTACCTATACCAAAGAAGGTAGTGGTACTTATACACTGAGCCATTCAGCTGCATTGTATGCCTGGCATTCAAATCATCATTTAGCACATATACGGCTGGTAACCCGGGAAAAAGCCAATAATTAGTTCAGCTTTAATTACTATCAAATCATATAAATCAGTTAACCCAGATTAGTATTAACCCATGAGTGATAAAAAACAGTTTACCTACAAAGATTCCGGTGTAGATATTAAAGCCGGAGAAGAACTGGTTGAATCCATCAAAGGTGTAGTTAAAGATACCCACGGACCCCAGGTATTAAGTAATATTGGAGGTTTTGGAGGATTCTTTCGTCCAGATCTCGGGTCTTTTGAAAATCCCGTGTTTGTGAGTTCGGTTGATGGTGTAGGTACTAAATTGATTGTAGCCTTTAAAGCGGGCAAATATGATACTGTTGGCCAGGATCTGGTAAATCATTGTGTTAATGATATTGCTGTGTGTGGGGCAACTCCACTCTTTTTCCTGGATTATTTTTCTACCGGGAAGCTGGAACAGCATGTGGGATATGATGTGATTAAGGGCTTTGCCAAAGCATGTAAAGATAATGGGGTAGCCCTGATTGGCGGGGAAACTGCCGAAATGCCCGATATCTATTCTGAAGGTGAATTTGATCTGGCTGGTACCATTGTGGGCATTGTGGATGAAAATAAGGTTATCAACGGATCGGATATTCAGAAGGGAGATGTGCTATTGGGTTTCAAAAGTTCCGGATTGCATACCAATGGATATTCGCTGGCCCGCAAAGTATTATTCAGCAAGCATAAAGTTGAAAATTATGTAGAGGAACTGGGCAGTACAGTAGGGGATGAATTGCTGAAAGTTCACAGATCGTATTTGTCGCTTATTTCCGAATTAAAAGAACTGAAAGGGGTAAATGGCTTTTCTCACATCACCGGAGGGGGAATTGTAGGCAATACCAAACGTATTCTTCCCGAGGGACTGAAACTCAATATCAATTGGGAAGGATGGGAACGCCCGGCCGTGTATAAACTGATCCAGGAAATAGGAAATGTACCTGAAGATGATATGCAGGCTACCTTTAACCTTGGTATAGGGCTTATTACTGTTGTATCAGAAGACCAGGCGGATGCTGTAAAAGCCAAAGCAAAAGAGCTGGGCGAAGAGGTTATTGAAGTTGGGAATGTTATGTAATTTATAGTTTAGAGCCCAAAAATACGGTTATATAACTGCTTGAGGCAGCTAACTTAAGAACTCATTTAATGTTGAAAATTTCTTTTTGGAGGTTTTGTACCTTCAATAAAAACATCAGTCATTAGCTCTACAATTTTCTCCTCTTCTTTCAGGTAGGTAGCCCGGTAATGAATACCACGTGAAAAGAATATGATATCTACATAGATAATTTTATCTGTTGTTTCATATTCCTGAAATTCAATGAGCATCTTTTCATTTGCCTGTTTTTTTTCATGAACACCAATGGTCCATTTATCAATAACTATTACAGTACCTGCTTTCCATGCACACTTATCATTGGTTATGAGCTGATAGGTATCAGATCTCCTTACCAGATCTTTAATAGAATGATCCTTTAACATTTTCTCTAAAATTAGTTTTTGGTACTGTTTATTTGTGGTTTGGGCAACACAAACACCCATAAGAGAAGATGAAAAGATGAGTAATAAGAATATTCGGGATAGGGTTTTGTGTGTTTTCATAGATGGTTTAAAACTCATTTTAGGTTGTAGATAACAATATTATGCTCTTCCTCATCAGGGGCATATCCATAGATACGATTGTGAACTTCATCTATAGCAAAAGAGAAAATGTAGAAGTCATCTAAAGGGTATTCTTTAACAGCTTGTCCTTTCCAGTTGAAAACCTGTAATTTATTATCTACTATTTCATTTTCATAGTCCTTAATAGCTCTGTTATGATTTAATCCATAAATCAATCCTTCCGCTACCTCTAATTCAACAATGTAATATTTTAAATTACTGTCCTTTGAAAAATTCCCGTTTTCTAACTCATCCTGATAACGATCACGAGGTTCAAAAATAGAGGCTTGTGTTAAATTTCCTTCCATGTCAAAAAAATCGAGTTCGCCCAAACAATAAGGTGCTGCTGCAATAGTGTTTGCATTCTTGTTGAAATAAACTGCTGGCCTGTAAATGTGATACAAAGAATGCTTCGGTACATCAAAGGTTAATTTGGGAAGATAGGGTACAGTTGTAAAGGTGGCTGTGTTAAAATCATAAATTAACAGGTTTCCTCCACTATGAGGGGTTGCGATAAAGAAATTATCGTTGATATGGTGTAAGTGTACGAGATAACTCCCAACATTTGGTAAACGCCGTTGTGGAAATATAGTCTCTCCGTTAACAGCATCGTGAACATTTACTGTTGTAACCTTGCTCTGTTTAAAATCATGTATTTTTAAAAGTGGAGCATTTGTGTCCGAATCACGGGAAACCTGATTTAAAAGGGTGGCGTCAATGAATTCACCCGGTCCCTTTCCTTTTCTTCCAAAAGCTGCAAGTTGTGCATGGGTATTGGTGCTATATACATGTATGAAGGGTTCTCGTCCTTGTGCTACAACCAAAAAAGTATCAGCTACCGTCAAGTAAACATTTCGGTTTGTATACACAGTTATATCTTCAACAGCTTGAGCCCGGAGTGTATCTGTTATATGTTCAAATTTGATGAGCTCATTGTAATTCCCTTCTTTTTTTGTACAACCATTGTAAAGAAAGAGACCGAAGCACATAAAGAATAAGAGGTATAAAAAAATCTTCATATCAATAGAAAATTATTGTATAAATATAATTTAAATACATTTATAGTTAGTAAAATAATAAACCATTCACAATTTATACATGAAGATTCCTTCCATAAATGTTTACTCTGTTGACTTTAACTTTGCTTTCTTTCTTATTATGTATAACAAAATCTGGTGCCAGATATGACCTTGGGGATGCAACGAAAGATCTTTTATATAATACAGGGCTCGCTGCTTATGTGTGTATTAGTTTCATATCCCCTTTGGTTCAACGACAGAGCTGTACCATTGGCTTCGGCTGTAGATGTACTCGTATTTAAAGGATGGTTACATGTTGGTACGTTGGCAGTGTGGGGAATGCTATTTTTGGCTTCTTTTTGGAAATTCAGAAAACCATCTGTGCTGATTACTTTTCTGTTTGTTTCCCTTATTCTGGCTTTGCAAGATCAGCTTCGGTGGCAGCCCTGGTTTTACCAGTACCTGTTGATGATTTCCTTTTATGTACTGTACACTGCCAAGAGAATACGACATATAGATTTTCGTAATGTGATCCGGTTAATATTGATAGGAAGTTATGTTTGGGCCGGTATTCACAAATATAATGCAGCCTTTATCGAAGAATTTATCCCAAAAATTCTGCAGACCGAAATTGTATGGCTTGGCTACCTGCTTCCGGTGATAGAAACATTGCTGGCTATTGGCTTAATCCCCCAAAGGACAAGAAGAATATCAACTGTGGGATTAATGATAATGCATTTACTGATTCTTATAGCAGTTATAAACGGAAGCATGAGATTTAACTTGGTTCTTATTCCCTGGAATCTCGGTCTGATGATACTCGTGTTCATTTTGTTTTGGTATCAAGAAAAACGAGCTGGATTTGAGTTAGACCGGGCAGTGCTCTCCAAAAGCATAGCTCTTCTTCTCACAATTATTCTTCCCTCCCTGAATTTTGTTGGCTATTGGGACAGTTACCTTTCTTTTTCCCTGTACTCAGAAAAAACAGATAAGGCTTATTTCTTTGTAAGTGATGAATTTAAACAGCGATTTTCTGAAGAGAGTCAACAGTTGTTTGATATGGAGAATAAAATATATGTACAAAAACTGGCTTATAGTGAATTGAATACACCAATGTACCCGGAACGAAGGGTGTATATTGAGATTTTTGAAAAATTTTGTTCAGAGGCAGATCAAAACTTTGATATAATTATTCAACTGCAGACGATGCCAAATCCATTAAAAAATGAATGGAAGAAAGAAACAATTTTTTGTGAAGATATAGGCTATTCTTTTGAGTAGACAGGTCTCAAATATTCAATTAAAGATTGTTTAATCAAAAATTATTCAATTGGAAATGTAGTTCAGGATAAGCCGGTGCAATTCCATTATGCATAACACTATTTTCTTTGTTCCTTCTGCCCTTTGCCTTATTTGCAACCCCCGAAGCATCAGGGCTTGATGAATAATCCGGGTTAATCCATTTGAAATAAGATTTAGGTTTAACCGTTTGTACTAAGTGGTTCAAAATCAATAGGGAAAGAAAATATTATCAGCTAATGCTATATAGAAGTGCAAATCCTCCCTGGTTAATTGTGAGTGATTAACATAGAAGAGAAGTTATATGCGAGTAGCAGTTACAATTTTAGGTGTATGTATTGGGTTGGTTTTTTTGCACCCTCAAGATATATATGCTCAGGACATATCTGAGGCCGAAACCAAAAATTGTATTCCTTCTCTAAGTTATCGAATAGGTGAAATTGATCCCCGATTTGATATAACAGAAGATCATCTTAAAAATGCCGCGAAACAAGCAACCAATGTTTGGTCAGAAGTAGTGAATAAACCGATCGCTTTTTATTCTGAAAATGGAGAAATAGAAATAAATTTGGTTTACGATAATCAACAGAAACAAGCACAAAAAGAATATCAGTTTAGTGCGAAGCTTTCCAGGATACAGTTTAAAATTGATATTTTAACATCTGATCATTCAAGGCTTAAAAAAGAGTTTGACCGACAGGTAAAAAATCATCACAAGAGCGAAAGAGAATATTATAGGCAACTGAGTTCCTTAAATAAATGGGTTAGAGAAGTGAATACCCAGGGAGTTAGTATTGGTTCTAATCAATTAAACACATATTACAGAGAAAGACAGGGATTAGGAGCCTTAAGAAAGAAGATAGAGCAGAATGGGAGCATGCTGAATAAAAAAGGGAAAAAACTAAACCTGAGACTAAATGAGATTAAAGAAATTAATAGTAGAGAAAGAAGAACTGATAAGTAAATACGAAAAGAACTTTAGTGGGGTTAACTATTATCTACAGGGGGTATACAAAAGAGATGAAAATAACAGGAGTATAGAAATATATATTTTTATAGATGAAGAAGACTTAAAGGTGGCACTAGCTCATGAATTCGGGCATGCATTGGGTTTAAAACATGTGTTTAATCCCAAGGCAGTAATGTACGATCATATTTCCTATCCTAAAGCAATGATATTTGACCAAACCAAGAAGCTATACAAACCTACCCTTACATTAACACAGGCAGATCGAGAAGCTTTTCTGGAAGTCTGTAATTGTAATAAGTGAATAGATGTAAATTGACTGTAAGTTTCTATCAAATAAATTTGTTTTAACCCGGATTATTCACCAAGAAATTTAATCGTACGCAAGGCGAAGTGGAAATGGGAACGGAAGGGTACTGTGGTACCCTGAGTACCCCAATTTTCACTTGAACGCAGCGTACGGGGAAATTTCGCCGCCTAATCCGTACCTCAAAATTGGGCTATTACATAAAGCAATTCAACGGTGATATATTCAAGTATATAGATCGCCATTTTGCATCCATTCGTGAATAATTCGGGTTAAACCCTTACTTTATTGCAGGCAGGGAAACCGGGTAATCGCTCTTCAGTGTTGAAGGGAGGAAAGTCCGGACACCAACAAGTACCGCGCTCCCCGATTCGGTTCAGCCGGCGAAGGGGAGGCTTGGTAGCAGGAATGCTGCCATGACAGACAGTGCAACAGAAAACAAACCGCTCTGGTGTTCAACACCGGAGTAAGGGTGAAAAGGTGAGGTAAGAGCTCACCGCCCCAAGGGCGACTGCGGGGGCACGGTAAACCTGGCGGGGTGCAAGTTCATGCAGATGGTATACGCCGCTTGTCGTGACGCCATCGGGTGGAACGCAACAGACAAATGATTACCCTCGACAAAATCCGGCTTACAGGTTTCCCTGCCGATGCTTTAATACATGAAAGCCCTGCTCATAACTGTGAGCAGGGTTTTGTTTTATGAGCTTATATAAAGAGCATACTCAAAATACCCCCGGCACAAATAATGAGAATCATCCAGAGGAGTTGCCGGCTTTTTTTAACGCCTGCCATAAACATAAATAAGCCTGCTTTTACCAGCGTATTAGAAATTACAGCAAGCAAGATTCCCATAACAGCAACAGAGGAATTCAGATTTTGTTTTGCCATTTGGGAAATGGAAAGAGTGATGGCATCTACATCCATCAACCCTGAAAAGAGGGCGAGTAAATAAATACCACGGTTCCCAAACCATTTTTCCAATGCGGTAGAGAGAAGTAGAATTAAGGCCAGTAAGGCTCCAAATTTTAATGCGGTAGGAAGTTGTAGAGGGTTTTTTAGTTCTATTGTTGGTTTCATATCAGAATCGTTCTCAGCCGACTGATTCCAAAGCCATAGCACACAAATCAGGGAAAGAACAAGCATTACAGCTATGGGAACCCAGAGCGGATATAATAGGCTGGAGTTTACAATAGAAACTTCAATAATTACCCTGATAAACATAATTGAAGAAGCGACCAGCACACCGGCAATAAAAATTTGGATGGTCGTTTTCTTTTGTTGCTTGGCAAAGTCGGCCAAACTAATTGTTACGGCTGTGGAGGAAGCAAGCCCTCCTATAATGGAGGTCAATAATGTTCCCCAGCTTTCATCCAGGTATTTTAGAAGGATGTACCCAATAAATGAAAGTCCCGAGATGAGTACTACCATCCACCAGATCCAGTAGGGATTTAGGGATTCCCATGGACCATATCCCTGGTTGGGGAGTAAAGGAAGCAGGATAACAGAAATAACCAGTAGTTTAATGCCGGCATAAATCTCTTCAACTTCAATTTTTTTGAGCCATTGGTGAAGAACAGGTTTTAGACTTAGGATAGTTATTACAGCAACTGCACAGCCAAGCGCTTCCAGCTGATATCCCATAGCGGCCCATGCAGCCAGGGAAAAAGTTAAGAGGAGAGCAATTTCGGTGGTGATTCCAATATCTTCGTTATCCCGTATTTTAAGTTCAAAAATATAGGAAGTGACAAGCAAGGCTGTTAAGGATAGAAAAGCCAACCCCAAAATCCATTCACCGGTATGAGGAATCAGGGTAGTTGTTATCCCTCCCAACAAACCTACAAGGCTAAAAGTGCGAATACCAGCCACACGATCTCCTTCATCTTCTTCACGTCCGTGCCAGCCCCGCTCGATCCCAATTAACAATCCAATTCCCAGCGCCGCGGCAAGTTTCCAGATTATTTCCAATTCGGAGTTCATTCCGAATTATAAGCATACTACAACTAAATATAGACAGGAAATTAAGGAGAGATAGAAAGCTTTAATACAGCCGAAAGTGAAAGAGGATAAATTACAAATTCACCTTATAACTTCCCTTCACATTGCGGCTTATCTGGCGCTTTACATCTTTTTCTTTGATGGATTCACGCTTGTCGTATTGTTTTTTACCCTTGGCAACGCCAATTAATATTTTGGCATTTCCCCTCTTAAAGTAAAGCTTGAGGGGTACAATGGTATATCCTTTTTGCTGAGTGGCTTTTTCCAGTTCCCGGATCTGGCGTTTATGCAACAGCAGTTTACGAGGACGACGCGGATCATGGTTATTGTAGGAGCCGTGTTCGTAGGGCTTTATGTACATTTCACGGAGAAATACTTCCCCATTTTGGATGTAGGCAAAGGTATCGGCAAAACTGGCCTTTCCCTGGCGTAGTGATTTCACCTCCGTTCCTTTCAGAACGATTCCAGCCTCAAAAGTATCCTCGATTTTATAATCGTGAGAAGCCTTTCGGTTTTTTATGGTAGGTGTTTTACTTTCGCTCATGTGATCACTAATTAATGTGATTCCGTTGATTAAATATTGTATTCCTTTTTCTTAAAAAAAAGAAATATTGGGATCTATATCTCAAACCCCAGTTCTTTAAGGTCTTCCATCACTTCATCTTTTGGCTTACGATGAGGAAAGCTTCGATAGATACTTAGAATTTGTTCAATTTCAGAAATCGCTTTCTGATTATCCGGGTTTATTTTCAGTACCTCAATAAACTGCCCAAGAGCATTGTTCGCATTTTCCCTCATGGTAGAAGGGTCAGCATTGTAAATAAGATAGATTCCATAGTTAAGGTGGGTTTTTTCGCTCAGGGTAGCTATGTCCGGCTCCTCACTTTTGGTTTGTAGTAACTCAAGAGCTTTTTCATATTCATCGTTATTGATGTGGGTGTCGATCTGCTGGCTTAACGTTATTTCTGCAGTCTCTTTGTTATTCTTAGGCTGAGAACAAGCAGAAATTAAGGCAATGACTATAAATAAAGGTGTAATTTTTAAATATCTCATGTAAAAAATAAACTAAGATTTAATTGATATAAAGGGGATTCGGACTAATACAGAGGATAAATATAAGCATACTTAGCCAACCGATCACTTGTCGGGATGTACTTAACTTCTCTTCACGGGCTATGGGGGGATGTTCTGCCCCAACCATAAATGCAATAAAGAAACTCCAGACCACCCAAATAAAAGAAGGTTGACTTGACATAGCTGTAGTATCAAAAAACAGATATATAGAAGAACTGGCTACAGAAATTAACAATGATGTATAAACCCATTTCTCTTCCCTTTTAAAAGCCCGGTTCATAAGCAGATATAAAATGCCGGCCCAGGCTACCCATGCTACAGATCCATAGAGCTCATTAAACTCCATAAGGTAGTTATACAGCCAGGGCAGAACTTCAATACCAGCCAATACGGTAATACAGCTAAAGAAAATGCGAGCTACAATTCTATGCTTTTTATGGCCGATTAACGAATACAAAATATGACCGCCGTCAAGTTGGCCGACGGGCATCAGGTTCAGGGCCGTGAAGAAAAGTCCCAACCACCCTGCGAACAGGAAAGGATAGTGATACATTTCCCACATGGGAGGAACATTATCAAAAAAGGAGGCCAAAAAAGAATACAAGAGAGTATTTCCCACGGTTAAAACCGCTCCATTATCTGTTTCAGGATTTTGCTGGGGAAAGGTTCCATTCTGGGCAACATACTCTTTAAGGGCTTCGTGCCCGGCAAAATTGGTTATATAGTCAGGTTCCGGGAGTGTAACAAAGCCAATCAGAAGTACAGCCAGTGCTACCACGAAACCAGCAATAGGACCTGAAGCTCCCACATCAAAAAGCTTATACATACGGTTAATACGTTCTTTAATTCGAATTACCGCACCCATTGTGCCTACACCAGCTGGGATGGGAATGTAATAGGGAAGAGTCACCTTTACCTTGTGGTATACTGCGGCAAAGTAATGGCCAAACTCGTGCACGGTTAAAAAACCAAGCAACAAAACAGCAAATAAAAGACCTCTCAGCATATCGGGCGTAGAAGGAAAAGCAAATGGAAACAGCACCGGGTCAAATCCCACAAAGTTGGCTCCCGTCATAGTAACGGAAAAGAGGGTTAGTAAAAACAACCCCAAATGCTTTAAAATGGTAGTAGTGTCCGGGTTGTTCTTCGGCTCTTCTTCTACAGATAGAACTTCATAATCTGCAGAAACATCTTTTCTAAAAGGATCTGAACTCAATAGCTTGCTCTTATTATGAAATTGGTGTTCTTGATATGGGCATAGTCATACAGCGCGCGCCGCCCCGGCCTCTGCAAAGCTCATGCCCCTGAAAACTGATGGCAATCTTTTGGTCTGAATTGGGATCCAGCTTTTTATGTTCATATTCTTCTATAAACTCATATTGATTCATGAGAATATACCCGCAATCTACCAGGGTGTTAAAGGTATTGGTGTTACGTTCGTAACCTACAATAACCCCCGGAGCAAGGGCAAATACATTGGCACCGTCGGTCCATTGCTCCCTGAATTGGTTGGTACGGTCTTCTCCACCGCATTTAATGAAGTTATAATTGGTACCGCTGTATTCTCTGAGTGCCGTATGCAACGATTGCTTGGTTTCTGATACAATATTATCACCGTTTTTATGCAAAGCTACAACATTGTTCTCTTGTTCCATAAGGGCGGGAGGAAACACAATACATTCATTTTGGCTGGCAAAAGTAAAAATGGTATCCAGGTGCATCGAAGAACGCTGTTTGGGAATGTCTACAGCCAGAACGGTTTTTACTCCGCGATTCAGCAAGCCTTCGGTTCCCTTCATTAAACCACTAAATGAGGTGCGTTCACTCATTCCAATAAGAACCAGTTTATCCGAAACCACTAAAACATCCCCTCCTTCAATAGACTGCTGTCCTTCAATACGAATAGCTTTGTCCCGTACAGCTTCGAACATGGGATGATGCTGTACCAGAGTTTCCATTAAAAGTGATTCCCTTAAGCGAGCTTTTTTTGCTGCACGAGAAACAAGGATACCATTACCTACAACGGCAGCCAGGTCGCGGGTGAAAAGCAGATTGGGAGTAGGATTTAAGCTAAATCCCTTGGATTTCTTTATTCGTCCTTCCGTAACAAAACAAAGCAGTTCGTCGGGAGTAAGTTCCTTCAGTTCCTGTTCTATCACATGCAGGTTGGCTTCCGGAAATTCCCGAATGAGCTGATCAATAAAATGATAGCGGGCATCTTCTTTTTGAAAAACATCGCTGATCAGGTCTGTAATTTCAATAACCCGTCCATCGGCTGGCATGGCTGCTTTAAATATTTTAAGCATTTCCAGATGTTCTTCACGGGCATCTTCTTCAAAGATGATGTCATCAAAAAGGAGCTCATCCTTTAATTCAGGATTAACCAGGGAAACTTCATGGCCCGGTGTGTGAACTATAACTCCATTCAGATGTCCAATTTCGGACGAAACATTTATATGCATGTGCTTGTGGGTTTGTTATCGAAAAAATCATGCAAAACTGAGCCCCAAATATAAGGGTTACCTTTACCATATATAAGAGGTAATTGTATAAGGGAATCAATATCTTAAAACAGAGAGATGTAATTAATCAACTGTATGACCACGAAAACAGAAATAGAGTCACTGCTTTTTTTACTGGATGACCCTGACCCTTTTGTGCAGGAGAGCGTGCAGAACCGTTTACAGGAACTGGGGGAAAAAGCGGTTCCCCTCCTGGATGAATACCGCTCTGAAGTAACAGGAAAAAAGGAAAAAGAAGTTATTAACGGAGTAATCCATCAGCTGACTTTTGAAACCTTGCAAGCTGATTTTGTAGAAATCCTTGAGCGGGGGGTAAAGACAAGAAAAAAACTGGAAGAAGTTATTTTTGTATTGGCTCGTTTTGGGAATCCTACCCTGAGGGCAAGAGAGTATCAGAAAAAACTGGATCATTTTGCAGAAATGATTAAGCCGCAGGTCCGCTATAAACTTGATGAGCAGAAAAAGATGAAAAAGATGCTCAAGTTTATTTTTGACGACCTGAACTTTAGCGGAGATACAGCCAATTACCACGCCCCTGAAAACTGTTTCATGGATCAGGTTATAGACAAACGGAAAGGGTTGCCAATATCACTGAGCCTGGTCGTAATGTTTGTTGCCCGCCGGCTGGAGATTCCCTTTTTTGGAATCAATATGCCCATTCATTTTATGCTGAGCTTTGTGGGAGATAAAGAAGAGCTGTTGATTGACCCCTACGATAATGGTGAAATAGTGACGTACGATCAATGCTATTTCTTTTTGAAGAAAAACAACATTGAACCCCGGCCGGAACACTTCCAGATAGCTACCAATCTGGATATTATTACCCGCTGTATACGCAATCTTATTCACAGTTTTGAAAAGGAGGAACAGCCCGAAAGGATTGAGGCACTTAAGAAGCTGTTGAATCTTGCAGAAATGTATGAGGATCGGTAATGGCTGGATATTCGGGAACACCGTTGCTGAGAAAACTGGGCATTAAGCCCGGTTATACAATAATGACTGTGCATGAACCCGATCATTATTTTGAAATACTTGGCAAACTTCCCCAGGCAACAGAAGTTGTTGATACAGACACTGATAAAGCTGTAGATTTCATCCATGTTTTTTGTAAAGATGAAGAAAGTCTGCATACTTCATTTCCTGTACTGAAAGAAAAATTGCGTAAGGATGGAATGATCTGGGTTTCATGGATTAAAAAAGCATCAAAAATACATTCAGATATCACCGGGAATGATGTGCGGGAGCTGGGCTTGCAAATTGGGCTTGTAGATATAAAAGTATGTGCTGTTGATGATGATTGGTCAGCTCTTAAATTCATGTATCGTAAAGAAGATCGCTGATGCCCGCTTTTCCCTATCCCGGTATTTAAGTAGCATTATTGTAATAAAAGGTTAGTTTATACCCATCTTTAAATCAACGATAGTGCTATGAAAGTTTTGTTAATTCCGATCATTACCTTAATCATCGGTTTTGGGATTAGTGAATTAAGGCAATGGAAATCTTTTTCCGAGCATTATAAAAGCGAAGGGATAACAGTTGCCGACACCAGCGACTTTGACCAGGATGCAGCGCTCGAAAAACTACGAAGCCAGATTAGAGGGAAAGAGGAGTTATTAGCTTCTGAGGTGTTCTCAAACATCGAGCTATTTAAACAAACAACGGCCGGTAGCTTGCTCAATATTATGGAAAGAGGATTCTCTGCTTCATTGGGAGTTAGCTGTATTCACTGCCATAACCCAAATGACTGGAGCAGTGATGAAAAAGAGGAAAAGCAGATCAGTCGTGAAATGTCAATGATGACGACTAAAATAAACAGGAAACTGCTTCCGGCTATTCAGGAGCTGGGCGATAGAAATGCAATCGTAAATTGTACCACTTGCCACCGGGGACAGAAAAAGCCGGCTCTTCGAATCAATTAAAACTTGAAAGAAAAGCGGCAAAGATAATTATCAAATTTAACGTAAAAAAAGGAAAGCGGATTAAAGTATATCCACCTTCCACTTTTTAGCTTAACCCGAATTATTCACTTCTTAAATTATCAATAGAGTTGGCCCGGGCAGCCCTAAGAGCCTGGGAGCCCACCGTGAGAAGAGCTAACCCAAAAATCAGAAGGGTACCCCCAATAAACACCACAGGATGAAGCCCTACTTTATTGGTTACAGCATCCATCCAAAGTTTATTAATAAACCAGGTGACCGGCAGGCCTATTGCAATGGCAATGCCCAGCAAAACCAGATATTCTTTGGATAGAAGAACCACAATATTTTGAACGGTGGCTCCCAAAACTTTGCGAACCCCGATCTCTTTTACGCGGTTTTCTGCAGAATACATAGCCATCCCCAGGAGCCCCAGGCAGGAAATCAGGATAGAGAAAGCACCAAGAAGAAAGAGTATTTTTATGAAGTCGATGAAGACAACAAGGCTGGGTGTTTCTTTTATCTGGTCATTAAAAATCCGGTATTTTACTCCATACAAACTGTTGAGGGATGACCATGTTTTTTCTAATTCGTTTATAAACTCTTCGGTTTTACCCGCTTGCAGTTTTACAACGGCATAGTAAACGTTGTCGGGTTGGTATAGAAATACGATAGGATCGCCAGCCCGGCTGGGGTCTGCTGAGATAAAATTTTTAACTATTCCGACAACGCTATATGATTGTTTATTTACGGTAATTTCGCTGTTGAGCGCTTCATTAAAGTTTTTAAACCCAAGTTGCCTAACAGCCTGATCACTGATTATAACTGCTGTTGATGTATCGGTTGCCATGTCAGGATTAAAGTTCCGTCCGGCCAATAGGTTGATGCCCATGGTTTGAATATAATTCTCATCAACCCGAAAAGAATGGGCGTTTACGCGGTTTTCGTTGAGATCAGATTTTATCCAGACACCATCTATGGAACCCAAAGCAGGTACTTTGGATGAGGCTGCCATGGATACAACATTTGAGCTTTGGGCAAGTTCAAACTCAAGCTGATCGTAGGGAACATCCTGTAAAGCGATATTAACTATATGCTCCCGGTTGAAGCCGTAATCAGTATTACCCATGTAACTGAACTGTTGAAATAGAATCATAGAGGTGATAATAAAAATCAGGGAAAAACTGAACTGGGCAACGGTAAGGATCTTTTTGAGCTTTTGTCCTGACATCCTATTGCTGTTGAATGTACCTTTAAGCACCTGGGCCGGGCTGAATGAAGACAGATACCGGGATGGGTAAATTCCCGCCAGTATTCCAATCACGATACTAAAAATCAGGAAAGAGAGGATGATTCCTGGATTGCTAATCAGGCCGGGTTCAATTTGGTAGTTGGTAAAGCTGATGAAGAACAGACTGTTGAATTCCGGAAGCAGCCACCGCAACAGAACGCTGGAAAATAAGAGGGCAATAAAGGATATCAACACAGATTCTAACAGAAACTGTTTCACTACACTTCCACGGTGAGCACCTAATACTTTTCGCACCCCAACTTCTTTACCCCTGTTCAGAGAGCGGGCTACGGTTAAGCTCACATAGTTGAATGATGCAACCAGCATGATAATGAAAGCAAATCCTGCCAGAAACCAGACGATAAAGCCAGGCATCACCATTCCAATTTCATTCGATAAAGCCGGCCCCATATTAATATCAGTGAGGGGTTGTACTACAAAGCTTCCTATAACATTTTCTTCTGATGGATCGTGGTAGTTTAACTCTATAACCGATTGTATTTGTTCTTCAAAGTGTTCCAAGTCGGCTCCTTCTTTCATCAAAAAGTAGTTGTAGGAGCTAAAGACACTTCTCTTCCAATCCTGAAGCCGTTCGTTGTGCCGGGTGGTTGCAACTAAGGTTTGATAGGAGACAACAGCCTCAAAATTGATGTGGGTTTGGTAATCATTTTTGATGACGCCGGTAACGGTATAATCCCGATCTTCCAGTCCGATAACGGTTTCTCCAAGCGGGTTTTTCTCACCAAAAAGAGTTTTGGCCACTTCAGGGGTCAATAAAATATTGCCCGGTTCGGAAAGAGCTGTTTCCGGATTTCCCTGTAGTAGTTCGAAGCCAAAAATATGCAGAAAGTTTTCATCGGCATGAATACCCTCGAGCGGCATGGTTTTCTTATTATATCGGAGTTCAGCCTCAAAGTCTCCCTGTACCCTGGATACAGCTTCAACTTCCGGGTAATTCTCTTTCAGAAGGTCTCCAAGAGTTCCCGGAGAGGTGGCGTACCCGGTACTGCCGTCACTATATTGTGATTTTAAATCAGTGATTACTCGTACAATTTGGTCAGTTTTGGGATGAAATCGATCGTAGTTGAGTTGATCCGCAATAAAAAGGATGATCAACAGACATACCGACATACTTGCGGCCAACCCTAACACATTGATGAGCGAAAAGCCAGTGTGTTTTTTGAGATTTCGCCAGCTTACTTTTAGATAATTATATAGCATTTCTACATTCCAGATTAAAGATTGAAAAATAAAATAGGGGAGTGAACGCAATACCTGGCTCCAGAACCTGCGTCGGGCATAACCAAGTCCCTCCCTTTTAGCGTTATTATGAAATTCCTCTTCCAGGTCTCCGATTAAATGATGCAGCTCGGGAGGCAGTATCCGGTCGAATATTCCATTAATGAGGTTTTGTCCAGCCATGGTGATCAGGATGTGGCAGGAATCCAGTTAACACCCACATCGGGCAAGTCAGACCAGGCATTCTCCTGTATGGTTTTAACCTGCTGAAGAGCATTGACTCCTTTCTTGGTTAACTTGTAAAAACGTTTCGAACGGCCCCCTCTTTCATCGGTTGGCTTACTGTCCCACGATTCGAGATAACCTCTTTTCTTCAGACGCTTTAGTGGAACATATACAGCCCCAACAGACAAGTCGTTTCCTACAATATCCGAAAGGTGCTTTCTGATTTGCAGTCCATAAGCTTCATTTTGAAGCTTCCATACCGAAAGCAGGATGAGTTCTTCAATGCGAGATAATAAATCCATGGCGTATTTGTTTTAAAATTTAGAACAAATACGCCCAATGATTAAATATGTTTCAGAAAAGGAAATTTTTTTAGCTGAGTCTATTTGTATTTCAGAATTTGTAAGAAAGAGGGTCTGCAAAAAATCGCTTGAATTAAAGAATTTCCTGACGGCTGTGCCTCGGGGTAGTTCATTCCTGCAAGTCCCGGAGGGGACGCTACACATAGAATCCCAAAATAAAGCCCTCATTCGCGAAGCCCGGGGGCTTCAATAACGCCCGATACCATGCCGACGCGGCGATCTCCAAGAATATGTTTGGTTTGTTACATCAACGCTGATCACATTAGTTGCCATAGACAAGGAGACTGCCGCGGCCTGGCTCGTTGGGCTCGAACAGCCCTCGCGTGCCGTAGACATCCCCACGGGAGAAGAAGCCTCATTCGATGCCTGCTCTACCTGATCTTGGAAATAATATGCGCTTCCCGGTCTGACGGCTTCAAGTCCGTCTGACCGTTCGCTTGATTCGGGCAACCAACCATGTCTATTTTTGCCTGTCTACTTTTGAAGCCTAACCCATCGAGACCGGCGATCAGTCAGATTGGGCGCCCTGTTCGGCAGGACTCTATCTCTTTCCCTAACGTTGGCTTGCATGAAACCTAAATAGGTTAAGGGCAAGGGGATGCCTTAGTGACAGAGGCAGGTCAGCCACCCCCCCAAGCTCCATTAGCGAAGGATCCAAGACTTCAATTAGGCCCGGTTCGTTACCGACGCGGCGATCTCCCACAATATGCCTGGGATATCCATCAATGCCGATCACATTAGTTACAATAGACAAGGAGACGGTCTATTAATTTGGTTGTTGTTTTCGCTATCACCACAAAAAAGTCTCCCATAAAAAAATCCCGAGCCATATGACCCGGGATTGGTATTATAGCGAGAAGCTATGTAGGTTATTTTTCTTCAAGAATCTCAGGACGTTTTAAATAGGGGATACCACTCTTTATCCACTTGGGGGCTTCCTTGCCCTTTAGGAAATGCTCATGCCACTGAAAAGCCCGGTTGGCATAATCGATCATATTCTCCTTTTGTCGTAATCCATGGTTTTCGCCTTCATAAACCAGCATTACATATGGTTTCTCCATCCGGCGCATGGTGTTGTATAGTTCTACCCCCTGGTTAAAATCTACGGCTCCGTCATCAGTGCCAAATTCAACCAATAGCGGTGTGGTGTTGTTCTCCATATTGAAGATGGGCGAGTTCTCAATAAAATTATTCCAGTCTTCCCAATAAGGATCGGGAAAGCGCCCCTGACTTACTTCAAATATCTGGGCATCAGGAGTGCCCGAGTTCCAATACACCGAGTTATACATACTCACCATATTGGTTAATGGAGCGCCTGCAACTGCTGAGTTAAAGATGTCGGTCTGTGTTATGATAAATGCCGTTTGGTAGGCTCCCCAGGAATGTCCGGTAAGCCCAATCTTATCTTCATCAATCATCCCTGTTTTCAATACTTCTTTAACAGCAGGAACCACGCTTTGAACAGCCGAAATGCCGGGATCTCTGAGCTCATAGTTAATATCAGGTTCAAAAACGAAATAACCTTCGGATGAATATCGCCTCATGTTATAAGGACTGGTTCGGGTAGGTACACTATAATTGTGCATATTCTGTGAACGCAGCTCATAGATATAGGTAATCATGGGGTACTTTTTTCCTTCCTCGTAGTTGGCAGGATACAAAAGGCGGCCCTGAAGCTGATCACCCCGTTCATTAATAAAAGTAATAAGCTCATCATCTGCCCAGTAATACTCCTCCTGTTGGGGATTGGTATTCGTTAAAGGCTGAGGGGTTTCAAAATCCGATCCCGCATGATAATAGTTATGCGATTCGGTTGCGCTCTCCATCATGAATACAAATTCGTCTTCCGATTCTGCCTTATCGAGGCGCGAGATCATCTTTGAATCATAAAGCAGTTCTTTTAAACCGTCTTTGCGGTCGAAGCGAGCATAGCCCCGGTCTTTGGTATAATATCCATATTTACTAAAGTAGATGGGGGCCTTCTTGGCGATAAAATCTTCTTCGTAGTCAAGTCTTGTCTGGCGGTATTGTATTTGAGCGTCTGAAGCATTGGTCAGGTTTTCGAATTTATCACCATCTGCCCAAACGCGGTACACATCATACTCGTCATAGATCAGTACCCATTTATCTCCCTCAACCCACTGACTGCTTCCAAATGGGCGAAAGTTCTCACGCCCAAAGATGCTTTTATAATTTTCGAAACGGGTATCAATACTCTGGGTGATGTTGGTGTGCCGCTCATCTTTAATGTGATAGGTCCACCAGTCGGTATCTTTAAAATAAAGCAGGTATTTACCATCCGGGCTGGCAGAAACACTTTCATGGCGTTTCAATACATTGGTTTTTTCTCCGGTAGATACATCTACAACATAAATATCATTCCACTGCTCCCGGAATGCGGGTTCGTAGGGATGAGGGTCGTAGCCGATGGCGTGTTTTTGATCACCGGTAAGCCTGACGTTTTCAATTTGTTCATCCTCTAATTGCACAAAAGCATTATCGTCAAGATGCCATACCGAAAGAAAGTTATCTCGTTCATTTCGGCTTTTTCTTACTTTTTGCTGAGGTTGAATTTCAGCATCTTTCCAGTGCCACACTTCTACATTGGTGGGGTCAAGTCCTTCATTAAGTTTGGCAATAGCCGAGCTGTCTTTGGGTTCATCCTTTTTCTTGAGTTCCCAATATTTTATACCAAAAAACAGTCGTTCCGCATCTTCCGACCACCTTAATCCTGCATAATCTACTATCCGGTAGTTCTCCGGAAAGTTGTTGATATCGGCCTGATCAAAAACAGAAAAGGAAGAAGGCTCATTGATATCAGGATAGGCATATACTCGGTTGGTTTCGTCTTCGTGCAAGGTATCCGAATGGGTTTTCATGAAAGCAAGTGCATTGTCTTCCTCATGCCAGCTCAGGCTTTTATAGCTTTCAGTATCACTATCTAAAACGGCAATGCTGTTGTTGTCCAGATTTATAAGTTGTACTCCATTTCCAAGTTTTTCAGAAGCATCAATGGTAACAGCCAAGTGGGTGCCGGCATCATTAAAACTATAACTGGCCACATTACCGATAAGCTGGTTGGTCCCGAATTTCAAATTTCGAAGAATGATATCTGCCCCATCGGTTTTTACTTCTTTAGCCTTGTACTTTTTCATCAGCAGGTGGCTTCCGGTTTCAGAAAACTCAAATTGCTGGATAGATTTAAAAGTATCTACTTCAGCAGTATTTAGGTTTAGCAGGCCAAGATCGTAGTGTACAGGTTTTTTCTTTTCTTTAAGTTTTTCCTCTTCATCTTCGGAAATGCCAATCCGGAAGGCGAACCATTTATTATCATTGGAAAAAAGTGGCAGTGAGCCGTACATAAATTTATGCTCATCATCTGTGTGCACCCCGGTAAGCATCAGCCAGCCGTCATCTTCAACCAGGGATACCTGGTAGGCAAACCAGTTGGCATCATCAGAAAATGCAGTTGAGTATATATTTTGCCATTGGGCATAGTCGGCGGGCTTCAGATCTTTTTTTTGGGCTTGAACCGAGGCCGAGCAAAAGAGAATAAATGCAAATACCCCGAAACTGAGAAAGCGATAGTTCATTTTATATAGTATTAATTTAAGTGAAGTTATCTACAGTACTATTTTTAATGCAAAAATGCACATTCAAAAGACTGATTAAAGAGAATAAAAATATGGAACAGCTTATGGAGCGCTTACCAAAATAATATTCTGCGCTATCAGGCCTTTATCATTTTCTGTTATATCAAATTCGAAGATAAGTTCTCTGCTGGGCAAATACTGGGCATCAAAGTCATCTTCGAACTGGGAAATGTGGGCGAATACGGTTTTATAGGGAGAGTCTTCATCCCTGGAATCTGTAATCCAGAGGCTGTTATTCTTATTCGTCAGAAACCGCAAAAACCCATAACCTTCATCATGGGTAAAGTCATAGCAAACACCCCGGACTCTGGATCCTGTTTTGCCCCAGTCATAGGGAGACTCTATAGGCAGAAGCTTGGGAATAAGATATCCTGAAGCAAAGGAGTCGACAGATTTTTTTAAATTGCCAGATACATTATCGAAACCTACCAGTTCTATACGGCAACCTTTGTTCTGGATGGCATTAACAACGCTGGAATAACTGCCGTTGCTGGTTAGCAGTACAATTTTGTCGAGGTGATCGGCTTGCACCAGCATATCTACCGCCATGTCCATATCGATGGTAGATTTGGTTATTTTTTTACCTGTTTCGTGGTTGATGTAAGTCTGAACAGGTTTTTCAGTTACTTTATATTCGTAATCGCGGAGAACCTCGCAAAAGCGTTGTGTTCTGTGTCGGTACTCGGGGTCTTCTTCAAGGCGCTTGGCATCGTAGCAGAGGTATACATTGAGCCTTGCAGCGGCTCCCCCTCCCCTACAAGCAAATCGTCTCAAAATATCGTAACGAAGTCCGAAGCCCCCATTCATGGTTACATTTACGGCGTCAACATATACGCCAGTGCGTTTTATGGAATTCATAATAATTTCAGGAAGTGATTAATAATAAAGATGTTTAATAAGTGTAATGCCTGCTATGCTTGTGTCATCTTTAATTAATACAATATTTTAGGTGAGAGTCAAATTACTTTGCTTTATTTATTGAATAGAATGACAAGGCCAAAACAAGCCCAAGGGTTACAACAAACAGGAATACAGAAGCTAATATCCCGGGCATAAGGATGGCATTAACCAATAGGGGTTTTAACCAAACAGCAGTCGCACAGCAGACGATAATTCCCAAACCTTCCCATATGTTGTAAGGTACCGCATATGCTTTGGTAGAATAGTAAAAGATAAGCAGAGCCATACTGCTATAGCTTATCAGCGTAGCGGTAGCAGCTCCCATCATCCCCCATAACGGAACAAGTATAATATTACAGATGATGGTAATACCGGCTCCAAAAAGAGTAATACGGGCCAGGCTTTGCGTATTCTCCGAAATAAAAATTCCAGCAGAAAAATTGATATACCACCCCTGGAACCAGTAAGCTATAAGCAGCAGAGGAACTACTTTTAGGCCCAGCCAGTATTCTTGTCCAACCAGATAAAAGTCAAGAAAAGGAATTTTGACAGACACAATTTGTTCAGCAAAAAGGGCCACTCCCAAAAACACCGCGGCAGCGGCCACATTAAAAGCACTAAATGTTTGAGCAAAAGTAACCGGAGCCGATTCTTCATCCGATTCACGCATAAAAAAAGGCTGCCAGGCCATTCGAAACATCTGCACAATAAGGAGCATGAAAACAGCCAGTTTATAGCAGGCTCCGTAAATACCAACTACATCATCGGGAGTGTACTCAGCACCATAGAGTGATGCTACAGTGCCTGGGTCCATTCCCTTCAGGAAAAAACGGTCCACAAGTTCATTGATAGCATGACCAAAACCGGCAGGTATAAAAGGCAGTCCAAAATAAAGGGCTTTTTTGAGGAGGTCTTTATCCCAGCTGCCTTTAAATAAAGGCAAGGTGAATAATGCGGTGGCTATGGCTGTCAGAAATGAGGCAACCAGGTTGCTGATAAAGACGGCTTCGATTCCATAATCTAATCCCAGGATGAGATAAAAATTCAATCCAAGATTAACAATAACATTGGCTGTTTTGAGGACGGCAAAGGTTTTGGGGCGTCGTACTATTCTTAATTCAGCAAAAGGAACTACGGCAATAGTGTCAAAAAATAGAATACCCAGCATCATCCAGAGAATAGGATCTCCGCTTGGAAGGCCAATTCGCGGTGCTATCAGGGGTTGAAGCAGCCATATCAGAACAACAAAAAGCAGGGAGGTGCCCAGCAGAAATAACTGCAGGGTTTTAAAAATGTCTTCAGCCTTATCGCGGTCTTTGCCATAGCGGATGTAAGTTGATTCCATCCCCATGGTAAAAAGGACATTGAAAAGGGCAATGGCGGCAAATACCAGGGTGACGATCCCATACTGGTTTTCAGCAAACACCCCGGTATGCAGAGGAACCAACAGGTACCCAATAAAGCGGGCAAATACGCTGCTGATGCCATAGATTAGTGTATCAGAAAAAAGTTCTTTGAGTTTCTTCAATCCCTGGGGTTTGTTAAATGTTCAATGGCTTGTACGCCGAGGATGTAGCTGTGCTTTCCAAAACCAGTAATAATACCATCCATTACCCGGCCGGTTATAGATTGTTCTCTGAATTCCTCGCGAGCGTGTATATTCGATATATGAACTTCAACCTTAGGAAGAGACACAGGTTCCAGCGCATCCCGGATGGCTACGGAGGTATGCGTGTAGCCGCCCAGGTTAGTAACAACCGCTTCGGTTCCATCCTGCATAGCTTGCTGAATCCGGTTTATTAACTCCCCTTCCACATTACTTTGATAAAACTCAAAAGTGTGATCCGGGCAGGTGTTTTCAATGAAAGCCTGTAAATCAGAAAGAGTATACTCGCCGTATGTTCCCTGGTCGCGCTTACCCAAAAGGTTTAAATTAGGTCCGTTTATAATAAGGATGTTCATAACCTGACCTCCTCTCGAATACGCCGGGCCAGTTCCTTCATTTGGTTTTCATCAAGATCTGTTTTTTTACCAAGACTAAAATTCTGGCTGGGTTTGTAAATGGGAATAAGGTGAATATGTGCATGAGGAACTTCCATCCCCTCTACAATAAGCCCGGTTCTGATAGGCTGTAAAGCCCGATCAATACCACAAGCTACTTTTTGGGCAAAAAGAGTAAGCCCGGAAAGCTCGTCAGGCTCAAGGTTGAACAGGTAATCGGTTTCCTTTTTGGGGATGACCAATGTATGTCCCTTTGCTGCCGGGTTGATATCGAGAAAGGCGTAACAGGCATCATCCTCTGCAATCTTGTAACTTGGAATGTTTCCGTCAATAATCTTGGTAAAAATACTCGCCATAACTATGAATAAAAGGTGGTAATTTCATTAAAGATACTATCTCAAAAACAGAAATCCTCATGTCGTGCACAGTCCAGGTTAAAGTTCTGCTTCTTTTTGGGGGGATGATGATCTTCGTTTCCCAAAAAGCACAAGCCCAAACCCAAAACATTATAGGTACCGTAAGTCAGGAAGAGTTACTTTCCCGCGAACGAATCTATGACATTTATGCCCAGCGGTACAAACCAGAAAAGGAAGCACTGGATTTTCTCAAATCCTATACCGATACGGTAAAGGTGAAAGTTTTTTTTGGAAATTGGTGCCGGGAAAGCAAAAAATATGTACCGAGATTAATCAAAATTTTTCAATTACTTAGGAATGATTATTTTGAGATAGAGTACATAGGAGTGGGGGAACAAAAAAAACTTCCAAAAGAGTTTTTAAAAAAGTTTCATATCAAATATATTCCAACTGTTTTGGTCTTGGAAGGCAGTGATGAATTAGGACGCATTAAAGAAATTTCGCAATACCGCATTGAAACTGAGTTGGTTCGGATCCTCAAAAAGGTACAATAGTGAGAATGCGATCAAAAATAGATGATCTAAAAAAAATAGATTTTTGATTGTAAAGTGATTCTCAAATCCCTTATCTTTGTGATCTGTTTTTGAACCGGTAGCTCAGTTGGTAGAGCAACTGCCTTTTAAGCCGTGGGTCGAGGGTTCGAGTCCCTCCCGGTTCACAACTTTTTTCAAACATTTTTTATAATGACTCTCTCTTGACCAGCCCCATACGATTGACCTCGGATGGGGTTTTTTTTGACCTACCCCACCTCTTTTCTCATCGTCCGTTTTGTTTAAATACTTAAGGTTCTTTTACTAAAATTTCACATCATTTTTCATGTTTACTATAGGCGTTTCCGCTCTCACAATTACACTCAGAAAGAAGAGATTCATTAAAGAATAATTATGGGTCGTAGTTTTTGAAGTGTCTTCGGCCCAATACCTTTAACATTTGTTATTTCCTGGACTGTTTTAAAACTTCCGTTCTCAGTGCGATATTCAATAATGCGTTTAGCATAGGCCGGACCAATTCCCGGAAGAAGTTGTAATGTTGCAGCATCAGCGGTGTTAATATTGATGGGAAATACCAGGTTGACAGCTCCTCCACCCTCTAACTCCTTAGTACGCAATACCCGAAGGCCTATTTTTGGGGGGAATTTCCAAAAACCAGCTTTTTTGAGTTTTGCATTAGATTCATACGCTTTAAAAGTGCGGATAGAATCTGGTTGCTGTCGGCCAAAGCCTGAATAACGGGCATATCCTTGTTCGAGCAACAGCTTATTCAAACTTCGGACAGTTCCGTTATCATCAAAGTGTATATAGCCATAAAAACTATTGTAATAGCTTCCGGGCATTTCATCGTTAATACCAGAAATACGCACTTTCCGCCCTTCCAGTACATTTCGGACATACTCTGCAGCCGCCACCGAATAAAAATCAGCTGAATCAGCACCGGCATAGACGGATGGCACCTCAAGCCCAAGCAGCCGGATGCCATACCCAAAACCGGGCAGCAGTTCGATACTAAAATGGGATCCATCACGAATGGAGTATATATCATACCACTTGCCGGTGTTTATGGGAGGGGCTGGAGGATAGGTTTCTTTCTTGGCGCGGCTCATGGTTCCCATAAAATCCTGGTAGAACTGATTGGCTATTGTATCCGAATATATAATTAGCAGGTTTTCATCATTATTGAATTCTGCATTCCTGGAAAAATTATATGAACCGGAGATCACCACTCCCACATCGTTGGAGTCGGGATGGGCAGCATCAAGAACAATGGTTTTATGGTGGAGTTTACGCAATTCGTTGGAGGGGAGAATCATTCTGCTTCCTGAGCGAGCTTCCTCGGATCCCCATATTTGTTCTGCTTTTTTATATCTGCTATAGAAAGTGTAGTCGATAACACCATTCAATTTGATATTACCTGTAGCCGACCGATTCCACATTTTCTGGCTGAGGGGAATATCCGGAGTAATGGCAAAAGCCTGGAAGTTGATGTCGTGCTGTGCCTCTTCTCCAACGACCTCCACCAGGCGTTTACTGATGGATGGTTTACTCCTTTCGCGGTTTACCGGTGCAAAGTAAAGCTCAACTTTTGTTCCACCTACATCAAAAATGTGTTGGCTTACATCTTTTTTGTCTTTATGGAACCGGGCCTGTAAGGGATTGGGTTCTTCGGTTGCACTCCCCCACATTTGATTGAATTCCTGCCGGTAGGCCCGGGTAACTTCGGTATCCTTTATAACAATGGTGTGGTTGGTGTTGTAGGCACCGGTGTATGTGAGGTTGGTGGAACCTGTCCACACATAGTCGTCATCAGGTGCAGGGCTTAGGGCATCGATTACAGCAAATTTGTTGTGCATGTCGGCTCCGTCATTCACCAGGTCATAATCGGCGATGGTTCCATCTGCCCGGTATACATCCCCGTCATCATCTATAGAAAGAATGCCTGCTTTGCTGAGCATGGTCCACATAGCTTCATCGATGGGCCCGGCATCGGTGCGATTGTGGCTGTCGGTCACAATACGGATACGTACTCCTCGTTTTTTGGCTCGAATGAGGGCCCGGGCAAGCCGGGGGTGTTCCAGATCATAAATACACAAATCCACACTTGAGTTGGCATTATCAATACGATCGGTTAGAGATTTGAACAGATCGTAGCTGTGGTTGCTCGTGTTGCCGGAAATTGCAACGGTAGTATCGGCGGGCATATTGAAGTAGACAGTGATCCATTCATGCTGAGGTTGAGCGAATAATGTCTCTGGCAGGTATAAAATCAGCAGTAAAGCACTTATAAAGAACTTCAATACAAAACTCATGGAACGAACCTTTAATTGTTATTAATAAGCAAATTAATGTATTTTTGGCTCAAGCAAAGAAAAAATCTACAGTGCAAAAATCATGAATCTACAGCTCATAAATCCTCTGCGTTGGAAAAAATCTTTTCTATTCTTTTTGTTAGCGGCCTTTGTAGTTGTATGGTTTACTTTTATTGATACCTATAGCCTTAAAATGCGTTGGGATCTTTATTCCCAAAAACAAGATTTAGAAGAGCGCACCATGGAGCTGAAGGAGAAATCGCAAGAATTACAGACAAAAATTGAAGACCTTAATGAAGACCCGGCCCTTCTTGAAAAAATAGCACGTGAAGAATATGGCATGAGGAAGCCAGGGGAGACAGTATATAAGATTAAACGCGAGGATTAGCTCTTTACCGGGCTAACAGCGACTGGGTGCAAGCCTGTAATCGATAATATTTAGGCAAGTTTAATGAAAGCGATTGGTATTGATCTTGGTGGAACGAACATAAAAGCAGCCATTGTAGATCAGGATAAAGGAATTGTAGAACAGACATCCATCCCTACCGAGGCCAATGCGGGCAAAGAGATATTATTGGATCGAATAGCCGAACTGGCCAAAAACCTGGCTTCCAAAACAGAGGTGATTGGAATTGGTTTGGGGCTGCCGGGCATGGTGGCGCTTGACCAAAACACCGTAATGAATCCCCCTAACTTGCCGGGATGGATTACAGTAAAAGCAGGGGATGAAATTTCTAAAAGAGCAGGTTTGCAGTGTCGTATTGAGAATGATGCGAATATAGCGGCTTTGGGATCAATGTATTTTGGTGTAGGCCGGCAGTTTCAAAGTTTTATAATGGTTACGCTTGGCACTGGGGTTGGAGGAGGCATTATTTACAATAGGCGGCTTTTCAAAGGAACTAAAGGTATGGCTGGGGAGGTTGGTCATGTAATTATCAACTATGATGGACCTCGCTCTAACAGTGTAACGCCCGGTACGGCCGAAGCTTACCTCGGGCAGCGGTTTATAAGCAACTATGCACGCAGGCTAATCATGCAGAATGTTGAAAATGAGCTCTACAAAGAATTTGGAGATAATCTTAAAGAGCTCGAACCCGTTGATATATTCAGGTCGGCAAAAGAAGGCAATGAGCTGGCAATAAAAGTATTAAAAGAAAGCGGAAAACAGCTTGGCTATGCGATTATAAATTATGTGCACATACTGGATATCAGAAAAATTGTATTAAGTGGAGGAGTTTCTAAATCCGGAGCTTTTCTGATAGACCCTGCTTGTGATATTGTAGATAAGTATATGATGGAACCGTTTAAAGAAGACTTTGAAATTGTGCAGGAAGACCTGGGTAACAACAGTGCTTTGTTAGGAGCTGCGGGTCTTGCTTTCGATTCTTTTTCATAAACCGAAATATAAAAGGCTTTGGGCATGAGCAGACATATAGGCAAGTTCTTTGTAGTGTTTTGCCTGCTGTGCCTAAGCAGCGAAATGCTTTTAGCTCAACGTTCTCAATTGTTGAATTCCAAGACAGGTCCCACCTCATCAGATACAACGGAGGTATATCAGTCGCCATCGGGAATTGAAGGGGTGCCGGAAGATGCGGTTGAGTTTTCTTCTAATGATTCATTAATCATTGACCTGAGAGATGGAAAAAGGGTATTTTTATTTGGCTCATCTAAAGTAAATCATACCAGTGGTAAACTGAGTGCGGGCGAAATCAACATCAATATTGATAAAAGCCTGATGGAGGCCAGTACCCTTACACCCCAGGATACATTATCGCAACCGGTTATAAATGTTGACGACAAAGAGATAAGAAGCCGAAGAGTCCTTTTTAATTATGAAACTGAAAAAGGAAAGTTTGAAGCAGCGCGAGTTCAGGTTTCAGAAGGGAACCTCATAGGTTCCAAGGTAAAGAATGTTAGCGACAGCGAAGTGTTTATAGAAGATGGAGTTTACTCTACCTGCCCGCCCGATTATTTATACTATTACATAAAAGCTAAAAAGATGAAAGTGGTAGATGAGGACGAGCTGTTCTTTTCTAATGCCCGGCTTTATATCCTTGATATCCCCTACCCCCTTGTTTTTCCTTTCGGCTATGTACCTACTGACATTGAGAAAAAAAGATCGGGAATGTTAACTCCAACCTACGCTTACCAGGGGCAGCAAAGCCGGGGAATAGGCTTACAGAACCTGGGTTGGTTTCAATATTTTAATGATTATCTGACGGGAGAGGTAAATGGTGATATCTATACATCAGGCTCTTATTATCTGAATGGTATTGTGCAATATCGAAATCAGAATTCCTTTAGCGGGTCAATAAATATTGGGTATTCTAACGAGCGTGGGCTCGAAAAAACAGATCCTGGTTATGAAGAAATAACGCAAAAATCGTTAAGTCTCAGGCACAGGCAAACCATATCTCCCTATGCGTCGCTTTCTGCAAATGTAAACCTGAGAACAGCGGATTATTTTACCAGAAACTCTTATGATGTAGAAGACCGGGCAGAGACGAGTTCGAGATCCAGTATCTCTTACAACTACAAACAACCTGAAAATCTTTATAACTTTAGTGCCAGCAGCCGGTTGGTTCAAAACTTTTTTAACAACTCTACAACTCTGAATGGGCCAAGAGCTACATTCAGCCTTAAAACCATATCTCCCTTCCAGAATGAGGGCAGCTCACAGGATCAAAAATGGTACAATACCATAAGTTTAACATACAATAATCAGCTTGAAACCCAATTTAAGTATAATCCCATTGATGTTGATAGTGCAGAAGTTACCTTTCTTGAAGCTTTAACAGACCCTTCTCTTTACCGGGAGGCAACGGGTAATGATGATTATATACGGGCAGGGCTCAAACAAACCGCAGGTCTTCGTATAGGTCAGCTTATACCCAGCCAGTTTCTAAATATTTCCGGGAGTATCAATTACAATGAGTATTTGTTTCCTTCTACGATCCGGAAGTCATTTAATGCGGATTCGAACCGGGTAGAGGAAGAGAAGGTGCGGGAGTTTGCTGCTGCCCGCGATTTTAATACCAGCGTAAGCTTTTCAACCACACTGTATGGTACTTCTTTTCGAAAGATAGGCTCTCTGGAAGGATTGAGGCATACAATGCGCCCATCCATTAGTTTTAGCTACCGACCTGATTTTGGGGATGAACGATGGGGGGTGTATAAAACTGTACAGGCAGATACGAACGGAAACATTGAAGAGTATTCCATTTTTGAGGATGAAGTGTTTCGGGGGCCTTCCAGGGGAGAGCAACGGTCTGTTTCGTTTTCAATTCGGAATGTATTTGAAGCCAAAATTGTAAAAAGGGACAGTACCGGGGAGGTTAAAGAGAATAACCTGAGGATTATTGACAATCTTTCTTTGAATACTTCATACAATTTTGCTGCCGATAGTTTGAACCTGAGTGATCTGAGTACCAATTTTAGTTCTAATGCCATACCAGGAATTCGTTTGAATGGCCGGGCTTCATTTTCGTTTTACCAGCGGGATTCCCTGGGCAGAGCTATTAATAAGTTTTATATCGAAGACAGTAAAAAAATCGGACAGTTAGAATCATTTTCTATCAGTGCCAGTACATCGTTTAGAGGTGGCCGCAGCGGGGTAGAAGCATACACTCCCGTATACCGAAAAAGGTACGATCCTTTTAATCAAGCCATTTTCCGCCCAATTGATCCTTCCTATAATTATGAGCCTATTCCTTCTTTTAAAACTCCCTGGAGCGTGAACCTGGATTTCAGTTATCGATGGAATTACAGGTTTAACGCAAAACCTCAAAAAAGTGCGGAGATCAACGCCACCAATATTTCATTTAACCTGACTCCAAAATGGAAGTTTAGTACCCGCTTGGGGTATGATTTTATTGGAAAGGATTTTACACCTTCCCGCTTTTCACTTCGCCGAAACCTTGAATGTTGGGATCTTACCTTTGAACTGAGTCCATTTGGGGAGTTTCAATACTATTTCTTTCGGCTGAGTGTAAACAGCTCTCAGATTCAAAGTCTGTTCCAGAAATTGCCGATTCTGAAGAACCTTGAAAGAAGCTCAAGCCCCACGGGAAGAGGTGGCGGTCGCCGCAATACTGGAAGAGGTGGTTCCATTAATTAAAAAAGGAAACAACGGATCAAACCATTTCAATCTTCCGATAAAACTTTATAGACATTGGTAAAAGAACACCCAGTAATGTACCGAAAAGAATGCTGATGGATGGCCTCTCCTGTGATTTGCTTGAGGGAAGTATACTGGAAGATAATATGAAAATAAAAAAGCCCACACTACTTGGGTAAGTACCGTAAGCTGTGATAGGTATGATGAACGGGGTATTTGTGATGAATTGGGGAAAAGATAAAGGCTGGGTTGCCTGTATTGCACTGTGTTAGGTACAGTGTTCAAGAAAGAAAGTGGCCAATGAAAGCGAAATCTTCTAAATGGGGTAATGAAGTCTGCCCCCATCCCCCTGTTTACTGTTCGAATCAGTCCCCTACAAAGAATCCTGTCCGATGCTCGCCAGGTATTTGACCACGTACTTGCCAATTACGTCAAATTCCAGGTTTAAAGCATCACCTGTAGTTTTATCTTTTAGATTGGTGTTTTTCCAGGTATAAGGGATTATGGCCACTATAAATTTGTTTCCTTCATCTCTTGCAATGGTAAGGCTGACGCCTTCCATGGTAATACTCCCTCGCCCCACAATCATATTGGAGAATTCCTCAGGATATTCAACGGTTAGCAGCCAGCCGGTTTCTTCTTTCTCTATTTTTGTGATGGTGCCGGTGGTATCCACATGTCCCTGAACCAAGTGCCCTTCCAGGCCTTTCTGCAGGGTTAATGAGCGTTCCAGGTTCACCGGGGAGCCTTCTTCTAATTCTCCGATGGAGGTTTTACGGAGTGTTTCTTCTACACTCTGAACGGTAAACGTATCATCGTTGAAAGACACTACTGTATGGCAGGCCCCATTGATGGCAATACTTTCATCCTCGTGGCAGGTATCGGCGAAGGAGCACGAAATGATGAGTTCTTTTCCTCCCCCGTTTAAAGATTTGATGTGCTCTACGGTGCCTATTTCCTGAACAATACCTGTAAACATAATGTGGGTTTTTAAAAGTATCCGGTTAATAAAATGTCATTTCCTATACGATTCCATTCTACATCCTTAAGATCGGTAATTTCATTCATTTTATTAACACCTATATCAATAAAAGACCGGGTGCCGGCGCCCAGAATTTTAGGGGCAATAAAAAGTTCTAATTTGTCAACCAAACCCTGCCGTACCAGCGCCGATGAAAGCTGTTGTCCGCCTTCAACCAACACCGAAGTAATCCCCTTTTCTCCCAGCAGCTTAAAGCCTTCTCTAAGGTCTATATGTCCATCCAGCTTTGAAACTTGCAGTACTTCGCCCCGAAAATAATTTTGCTGCATCATCCGAAGCATGGGGTCGGCGTCGGTTGCTGATGCCTCTCTATTCCAGGTTAGGATGTAGGTTTTTTCTTCAAACTTGTCGGAAAACAGCTTCAGGTTTTTAGGGAGTTCATAGGGGCCATCAATAACAATGCGTTTAGGCTGAGGGCCAGATACATGGCGGACGGTCAGGCTGGGATTGTCTGCCATGGCTGTGTTTCGCCCCACCATTACAGCATCATATTCTGCCCGCCAGCGGTGGACCATTTTACGGGCTGGTTTCCCTGTAATCCATTGAGATTTCCCATCGGCCGCCGCTACATAGCCATCTGCGGTTTGAGCCACCTTTAGCGTAATAAAAGGACGCCCATAGGTTTGATGGTGGATAAAAAACTCATTCAATTGTTCTGCTTCTTGTTTCATAACACCCATGTCAACCTCTATACCTGCATTCTTTAGATGCAGGATTCCATCTCCATCTACTTTAGGGTTAGGGTCCTTCATGGCAATAACAACGCGTTTGAGGGGAAGTCGGGACAGCATATGGGCACAGGGAGGTGTTTTGCCATGAAAAGAACAAGGTTCCAGGCTAACATACAGAGTGGCATCATTTAAGAGAGCGGTATCTTCTACAGAGGAAACGGCATTAACTTCAGCGTGCTCTTTACCAAATTTTTGATGATACCCCTCCCCGATAAGGTCTCCTTTGCTGGAAATAATTACACAGCCAACCATAGGATTGGGAGCAACGTAGCCTGCTCCCTTTCGGGCCAGTTTTAGAGCATGGGCCATCCATTTATGGTCATTTTGTTTGTTTAGATTTTCCGGAGACATATAAAATGCTTTTGGGTCTAACAAAAAAGGGTGAGAAGAAACTCCTCACCCCGAAAAATAATATAAAAAGTAGTACTGTTTATGGGTTCAACAGTCGATGCCGGTTGTCAATGATACTGGCATTCTCTTTTAGCTGCTGAAGCCATACAGAATTGAATTTTTCTGTTTTCTGGCGTTCAAGTCGCTGTTTGATCTGGTTTTTGGTTGGCTGATCAAGGCCCGTTATATCAGCTTCATTCTTTTGATCTACACGCACTACATAAGCGGCGGATTCACCTGCCAGAGTTTCTGAAATGGTTCCTTCATCAAGGGTAAAGATAGTACCAATAACGGCTGGTTCCCGGCCGGCTCCGGTCAATACAATGGAGTTTCGGCGGACACTGGTTGACGTTTGGATGTCTTTTTCGGAGGCTTCAGCCAGTTCGCTAAGCGATCGGTTAGTTGAAAGCAATTTGTTTGCTTTATCCAGTGTGAATTCTTTTCGCTTTGTGATTTTAACCTGGTTTTCAACCTGGCTCCGTACTTCCTCCAGTGGGCGATACCCATCCGGGATTACATCATCAAGTTTAGCGACAACAAAATTAGAGTTAAGCTCGAGTACTTCAGAGAGATCTCCTTCATCAGCTCCCTCAGCAAAGTTCATTATCTGCTGGCTGCTACCGATGCCCGGAATAAAGTTTGAACCCTTGGTGACGGTAACATTCTTGATTTCAAGGTTACGGCGTTCGGCTTCTTCTTCAAAAGCAGATTCTTCAGCTGCATAAAATTCAAAATCAGAAGCTTGTTCATTTACTTCATCAAGTGTTGAAGGGAGGGCTTCAATATTATAGCTCATGATTTCGAATTTAACCTCGTCACCGTTGTCAGCTACTTTCTTTAAAATAGCGGCTTGCCCGCCGTTCAGGATTACATCAGATACTTCCCCTTCTTTAAGATCTAAAACAGCACTGTATTCGTCACGAACCTCATCTTTAGCTACAAAAACATTTCTGTATTGAGTGGTAGAAGCCTGGCGTGCGAGGAAGAGCGAATCATTTCCTGCGTTTTGAAAGGCAGAACGCAGGTCAGCTATTTCCTTCATAATTTGAGTAGTGTCTTCTTTTGTAGGAAGCTTACTAAAAGAGACATACTTAATTTTGTAAGTCTCATTTCGTTTGTAGCGATCTTTATGGTCGTTGTAATAAGTTTGGAGATCCTGCTCAGTTATATCAAGCTGATCTTCAGAAATCTCACTATAAGGGAATCGCACAAATGATACATCGGCTGTTGTATTTTGGCGGATGTATTCCTGCTCAATATCCGCATCTGTAACCTGAAGTCCTGCTTCTATATAACTGTTCAGCTTTTGTTGCCGGCGTTTTTGCCGGAGCTGAACTTCAAGAGCAATGGCTTGCTGAGAAAACTCATTGGATGAGAGTACCTGCTGAATGGCAGCACGATCGATAGTGCCATCTTCCCGGGTAAAATTTTGGCGGATGATAGGATCCGGATTTTCGCCGTATACCATATCCAGTAATTCCTGATCGGTAACAGTGATACCCAATTCATCCATTTTTTGTGTGATGAGTCGGGTATTCACCAATTCGTTCCATGCCTGAGTTTCGTACCTGGCTCGCATTTCCGGTGTCATTGCACTTCCGGTTTGCTGGCTGTAGGCCGTAGAGTAATATTGAATCCGGTTATTGTATTCTTCTATGGTTATCTCTTCACCATTAACAACACCCAGAGCATTTGGTCCAGCTTGAATAGCATCAAAAAAGTTTACATCTGCCAATACCCACACCAGTCCAAATGATCCGATTAGCACCCAAAGAATAATAGCGGTGCTATTTCTCATTTTTTCCATTACACCCATAAAAGGTAACCTCTAAAAAACGTTAAATTTGATTTCGATTTTTGGCCGCAGCCAGTAAAATTGCAGACTACAGCATTAAGCCTGCAAATATAAGCTAATACTGCAGGAATTGAAAGTTATAACCTAAGGTGATTGGTTAAAATATCTCAACCAGTCGCATGTGTTTAAGATACTTTCGGGGATCATCGTTTATGTTTTTGATGAGCGCATTCAAATTAACCGATAAACTATCTATGTTATTGTACAGTGAAGGGTTGTTTACAAGCTTACCCAAAGTCCCCTGTCCTGAGTTTACTTTATCCAGCACTTCGTTGAGGGTAAGGGTGGTTTTATTGAGGCCTTCACTGAGGGTCTCAAGTTCTCCACTGGTAGTTTCCAGGTTAGAGATCATAGTGTTAAGTTTGGTTTTATTTTCAGCGCTTAGGTCGTCTATATTCTGCATGGTATTTTTTGCCGATACAATCATAGAATCCAAATCAAGTTGTTTTTTTTGGAGAAGCTCATTGAGCGAATGAGTAGAAGATTTAAGATTGCTGAGCATACCACTTATATTTTCTTTGTTCTTTTCACTGAGAGTTTCGTTTAGGTTAGATACCAATTCCTCAATGCCTTTAACAGATGAAGAAATATCATCGGAAAGTTTAGCTCCCTTGTCGGCAAAACTATCCATCATGCCTTGTTCGAAAGCCCCTTCCATAGTTCCACCATCCTGAATAGTTTTTTCATTACGGGATTTCTGAATCTCAATAAATTTGTTACCAAGCAATCCGCTGGATTTAAGTATAGCCAGAGAGCCTTTGGGTATGGCATAACCTTCTTCGATGTTCAGAGTTACTCTAATGGAATCTGATGCGGTAATTTCCATTCTCTTAACGGTGCCAATTTTGTAGCCGTTTACATTTACCAGGTTCCCGGGGAGCAGGCCATTTACTTTGCTGAATTTGGTATAAATGGTAGTTGAAGATTTAAACAGCGGAAGATCTTTCATCACGCTAAAACCCACAAAGGCTACAATGATGGCTACCAACACAGTAAGGCCAATTTTTAGTTCATTACTTATTCTTGCCAAAACGGTTCTCCTATCCTCTATAGTTTATTTATTTGGTATTCGCTGGCCCTGATAAAATCATTAAGAGCTACATGGTCACTACGCTGCATTTCTTCCAGGGTGCCAACCCAGCTTAATTTCTGTTCATCCAGGAATGCTACTTTTTCGGCTACTTCAAGTACACTATGCATATCGTGTGTAACAACAACAGATGTAATATCGAGGCTTTCTGCCATGGTAATAATAAGCTGATTTATTTCTTCTGATGTTTTGGGGTCTAAGCCGGAAGTGGGCTCGTCATACAGCAGGTAATCCGGCTTTAAAATAATTGCCCGGGCCAGCGCCACTCTTTTCCGCATACCGCCTGAAAGCTCCGAGGTTCCTTTATTTCCAGAGCTGCTCAAATTTACCATTCCCAACGCTTCTTCTACATTATGGGTAATTTCTTCATCATCTTGTTCGGTAAAATATCGCAAAGGAAAAGCTACATTTTCAAATGTACTGATGGAGTCAAATAACGCCCCACCCTGGAATAAAATTCCAAAACGTTGTCTTACTTTTCGAAGCTCTGTATAAGAGAGTTCGAACACGCACTTTCCGTCAATTAGCACTTCTCCTGAATCGGGATACATGAGCGCATTAAGATGTTTTATAAGCACAGATTTTCCCGATCCTGACTTACCTATGATAGCTAAAGTTTCTCCATCCTGTATGTTAAATGTTACATCGCTCCATACCAGGTTTTCACCAAAGCTTTTTGTAAGATTTCTGATCTCAATCATAATTAGAGTAATATGGCTGCCAATATAAAGTCGGCAAGCAGTACAAAAATACAGCTCATTACGGTTGCTTGTGTGGTTCCTTTTCCTACCCCTTCGGCTCCGCCAAAGGCATAATATCCCTTAAAGCAGGCAATGGAGCTTATCACAAAGCCAAATACAATAGACTTAATAAAACCGAAAACAACGTCCGATTCAAAGAAAAAAGCACGGGCCCCCTTCATAAACTCGGCGATGGGTACAATGCCGTCCAAAGCTCCTGCGGTAACACCTCCAAGAACTCCAAAAACGGAGGCGGTTATGTACAATATCGGAAACATTAAAATGCCGGCTAAAATACGGGGAACCACTAAAAAAGAAACAGAATTAAAGCCCATCGACTCCAAGGCATCTATTTGTTCGCTTACCCGCATTGTCCCCAGTTCGGTAGACATGCGCGCCCCCACCTTTCCGGCCAGCACAAGAGCACTGATAACCGCAGCCAGTTCAATGACAATAGATTGGGAAACAATGGCCCCAATGATGTAGCTGGGGTATAAACCGGTGTCGAGCTGGTGAGCGGTTTGCAGGGTTAACACCGCTCCGGTAAAAACACCGGTAAGCATAATTATAGGAATGGATTCGTAGCCTACCTTTACAAATTCGTGGAATAGGTTCTTCCGGTAGGTGCTGAATTCCGTAGAAGATCGTAGTGCCTGGTATAGAAGCTGGGTGTAATGGCCAAATTCCTTGAGAGCATCAGCACCCGGGAGTTTCGATATCATTTGTTATTAATAATTTTCACGTATTGCTAATGCATTTGATTATATTACAAAACATTTGCACCAATTGTGATTTATAAATTAATAAGAAGTGAGAGTTTTATTAACCGCTATTTCATGTTTTCTTTTGAGCTATTCTGCATCAGCTCAATCTAACTCATCCAGTGTATTTCGTTTTTTAGATCTTACTCCAACAGCGCGTGCTTCTGCTGTTGGTGGTAATCACGTTGGCTTATATGGAGGGGGGGTTAGCTTGTTTCATTTAAATCCGGCTTACCTGCAAGAGGAGGCAGTTAATACAGTTTCAGCCACTTATATCAATTATTTAGCTGATGCCAATTTTGGTTTTACAAGCGGGGCGTTCAGGGTAAAGGGATTGGGTGTGATAGGTGTAGGTATTCGTTATGCCGGTTATGGAGAGTTTGATCTGCTTGATGAAAACGGGAATGATAACGGAGACTTTAACGCCAAAGACCTCGCCTTCACCGGGGGGTACAGCCAGAAGCTGGCCGAAAACCTGCGTGCAGGTGCTTCTTTTGATTTTATTCACTCCTCGTATGGAACATATCAATCCTCTGCGGTAGCTGTATCGGGAGGACTTTTTTATGAAGATAAGCCAGGAAGGTTTAGTGCAGGGGTGTCGGTAAAAAATCTGGGGGCACAGATTACTACCTTTCATTTACGCCGAGAGCCCTTGCCCCTGGATATAGCTGTAGGTATTTCAAAGAAACCAGAATCATTTCCATTTCAGCTGAGCTTTACTCTCAAAAAGCTAAACGATTGGGATTTGAGAACCTACCAGGAACCCGATAAACCAGCCTTTTTAAACAACCTGATGCGTCATGTGCTTATTGGAGGAGAAACACTGGTTGGCCAAAAACTTTATTTACGATTGGGATATGATCATTATCTTCATGAGCAAACAAAAACCGGAAAAACAATAGAATTGGCAGGTGTAGCTTTTGGAGTGGGTTTTAATATAAAATCTATTCAGATTGACCTGAGCCGAAATTCCTACAGTAAGTTAGGCGGCATTACGCGCATCAGCCTTAAAACTGAAATCAAATAATCTCCCATATGAAGAGATTATACTCTTACGCCATTGAAAACACAGCTTTGGTAAGGATAATGGTTGCCACTATTATTATGGCCAATGTTTTTATTATTGGCATGGTGGGCTATCATTATATTGAGGGAATGAGTTGGTTTAACGGCTTTTACATGACCTTCATAACGATTACAACCATAGGGTTTTCCGAACTTAGGTCGTTGTCTGTTGAAGGGCGTATTTTTACCATTATAATTTTTGTGATGGGCATTGGTGTTATTTCTTACATTGCTTCCCAAACCACACAATTACTTTTTGAAAGCGAATTATTTGTACAAAGAGCCATGAGGCGAAAATTGAACAAAATTGAAGATCATTACATTATTTGCGGATATGGACGTATCGGGCATCGTATAGCCGAAGTATTGCAAGATGCCCAGCTGCCCCTTGTCATTGTTGAGAACCGTAAATCGAGCATTGAGCGTATCAAGAATGATAACCTACTGTATGTGGAAGGAGATGCAGAGGAAGAACAATCACTTATTGACGCGGGCATTGAACGGGCTAAAGCTCTGATATGCACCCTTTCAAGTGATCAGGATAACGTGTTTACCACTTTACTGGCACGCGAGCTAAACAGAGATATTTTTATACTGGTTCGCACCAATCAATCTAAAAACCGCCTCAAAATATTGAGAGCCGGTGCCGATAAAGTAATTTCTCCCTATGATATTGGAGCCGATCGAATGGCCGATGTTATACTGCGTCCCAATGTAGACCAGTTTATACAGAAAATGAACCGGGGAGATAAACAGGATCATTCATTTGATGAAGTTTTTATAGCCGGCGGATCCTCTCTGTCGGGCAAAACGCTGGCTGAAATTAATGTACGAAGTAAATATGCGGTTTTGATTATTGCCATAGTACCCAAAGGCGAACGAATTATTTTTAATCCGGAAAGTGACCAGGTAATCAACGAAGGGGATTCACTGATTCTATTGGGAGATGTTGCAAAGATTCAACAATTCCGGGAAGAAGTATGTAAAGATTATCGCTCTTTATCGGATAGAGCAGAACAGTTTCAAAAGTAAATACCCATTTCATGATAAGATATTTAACAGCGGGAGAATCGCACGGTCCGGGCCTTACAGGCATTGTTGAAGGAGTGCCGGCGGGGCTTTCTATTACCGAAGATGAAATCGCAGAGCACTTAGTTCGCCGCCAGCAGGGCTATGGTCGTGGCGGCCGGATGGCTTTCGAAAAAGACTTTGCTACTATTAAATCTGGTGTTCGATTTTCCAAAACCATCGGCGGGCCAATTTCTCTTTTTATGGGCAACAGAGCCTATGAAAAAGATGACGCCGGCTGGCCTACAGTGATGAATAAAGAGAAAGAAGCACCCGGTATAGAAAAAATTACCCTGCCACGGCCGGGGCATGCCGATTTGGTTGGAGCACAAAAGTACCGTTTTGATGATATACGCCCGGTGATAGAGCGGTCCAGCGCCAGGGAAACAGCCATGAGGGTTGCCTGCTGCTCAATAGCCCGAAAATTTCTCAAGCATTTTGGTATTCAAATTGGCGGACATGTATTACGTATTGGCAGAGTGGGATTCGACAGCTGGAATGAAATTCGTTTGACAGCAGACCCCCTTATGGAAAATGGTGCAGAAGCTGTTTACAAAGCCGCAGATCAATCGGATGTACGCTGCCTGGATGAGGAGCTATCCCAGGGTATGCGGGAAGAGATAAAAATTCGGCGTAAAGAAGGTTCTTCACTGGGGGGAATTTATGAAATAGTGATAACCGGAGTACCAGAAGGCCTGGGGAGTTTTGTACACTGGGATAAAAAACTGGATGGTAAACTGGCACAGGCTATTGTAAGTACGCAGGCAATGAAAGGGGTGGAAATAGGGCTTGGCTTTGAGTCGGGCCATCGCCACGGCCAGCAAGTTCATGACGAGATTACCCATGAAGACGGTTCTTTTAAACGCCGTACAAATCATATGGGCGGTATAGAAGGGGGGATGAGCACAGGAATGCCTATTATTATTCGCGGGGTGATGAAACCCATACCAACAATGCTAAACCCTTTAAGTACCGTGGATATGAAAACAAAAAAAGAAACGGAAACCCGGTATGAACGATCCGATGTATGCGCACTTCCACGAGCTGTAGTAGTAGCTGAAAGTGTAATAGCTCCGGTTATTGCCAATGCGTTCATAGAGAAATTTGGCGGAGATTCTATGGAGGAAATTGAAGAGCGATACAGCCTGTAAATCCAATTTCAATACTCTAAACAACATGTTGTGGCTTCAAGAGTTTCAAAATTAGCATCTGC
Source organism: Balneolaceae bacterium (assembly GCA_009711805.1). Lineage (GTDB taxonomy): Bacteria > Bacteroidota > Rhodothermia > Balneolales > Balneolaceae > VEMX01. The sequence goes on from VEMX01000017.1 coordinate 48,263, forward strand.
AATAAAAGAGAATCCCGATGATTCCTTTTCAAAGTTTGCTCTGGCCCTTGAGCTTCTAAAGGTGGATGAAGTTCAAAAGGCCCGCAGGTTATTTGAAAATATCCGCCACAACGATCCTGGCTATACAGGAGTATATTATCATCTTGCTAAGCTTTATGTTGAAATTGGGGAGAACAAAAAAGCACTAAAGACATACAAGGAAGGGATTGCCATAGCAGAAGAGCAAAATGATGCTCATTCAAAATCAGAGTTGGCAGAAGCTCTTTTGATGCTTGAATTAGATCTTGAAGAATAAACCATATGAATATACGGATGCGAAGTTTAAAAATAGTGGTGATCGTTATGATGGTTGTTGCGGCTTTTTCTGCAACGGCTATAGCACAGCAAAAGGCGACATATACCGTTAAACAAGGGGAAACACTTTTCAGTATATCCAAAAAATTGGAAGTAACCATAGCCGAGCTGAGGCAGTGGAATAAACTGGGTGGCAATGAGTTGAACATAGGACAAGAGTTGGTTTATTATAAAACAGATGAGCCCATCCGGAAAATGCCGGAAACGCCTTCAAAACCACTTGTAAATACTAAAAAAAATACAGCTAACACCTATTATACCGTAAAGAGCGGCGACAATCTGTATACGATTGCCAGACTCCATAATATGACCCTGAAACAGCTTAAGGAATTGAATAACCTAAGGAGTAACCAGATCAGAGTTGGGCAAAAACTGGCGGTGAAAGAACTATCTGTTGCCCCTTCTGTTTCTGAAAATGAAGGAAGGTCAACACCTCAGGGAGCCTTTTCACTTTATACCGTACAGCGGGGGGAAGATCTAAATGCTATTTTGCGGAAGTTTAAAATGACAGAACAAGAATTTAAGGCTTTAAATACAGATCTGGATGTGAGCACTTTGGACCGGGGACAAAAAGTAACCATTTTGCTTCCTCCTTCCCGCAATTATGAAAATCCATATTTGCAAAAAGCAGATTTGCAGGATCTTGGAAGTGTACCCGTGAGCAAATACGGGGAAAATGAAATGGGCAGTACCACTACCAACGGAGAACTCTATGATCCTACCGCTTTGACCGCAGCTCATTCCAACATAGCATTAGGCAGCGTAATCTTTGTGGAGAATTTAGCGAATGGCCGTGGCATATATATACGCATCAATGACAGAATAACAGGAAATGGTCTGAAACTTTCTGGGAGGGCTTACCGAATATTAGGGCTCGACCAGACGGCACAACCGGCTGTAACTATTTTTACCGATAGCTAACAATGCAAGAAGAAAGCGCCAGTACATTTAAAGGGTATTTCAAAACCACTAATACACTTTTATATAGTTTTTTAGTGAGCCTGCCCCTGTTCCTGCTGTACGAGGTGCTCATCATCATTTCTCAGCCAGAAGCTCAACAAATCGTACGCATCAGTGTTGATGTGTGGATAAAAAGTTTATTTACCTATGTGGGGGTAAATGCAGTGTCTTTTTCTTTGCTGTTAATTGCAGTAGCTGGTGTTGGTATCCTGGTTAAAGAGCGAGAACGCCTTAAATCTCTGCGCTTTTCATACTTTCCCCTGTTATTGCTGGAAGCTACTCTCTATGCAGTTGTAGTGGCATTTATAAGTAATTTCCTGGTTTCTCTGGTAGTCAATATGCAGAGTTCAGATCCCATACATTCTTTGAGCATAATTCAACAATTCGCTTTATCGCTTGGTGCGGGATTATATGAGGAATTATTCTTCCGGGTTATTTTAGTATCGGCACTGAGTTTTGTGCTTGTGAAAATTTTTAAGAAAGAGTGGGCGGGAATAACAGCCGCTGTTTTATTAGCTGCTTTATTGTTTAGTGCCGTTCATTATTTGGGGAGTATGGGAGATGCTTTCACCCTCAGGTCCTTCTTGTTTCGCTTTACCTTCGGGCTGATTCTGAATGGCATCTATGTTTGGAGGGGGTTTGGAGTGGCAGCCTGGACCCATGCTATTTATGATATAATGGTTCTTGTATTATTTAGCCCATAAGAAATTGACTAATCCCCTCATAAATTCTTTCTATTTACCGTTAATAATCTCCTTGTTTAATATGTCCCAATGATTTAACAGCCTAAATAATGTTCGAGTATTTGGAATGGACATTCCGATAAAGTACATTAATAGTTGAAGAAAAGGGATGAAGAGATGCCAAAATTAACAAGAGATGAGAAAAAAAAGCAGAAGGACTTTGATGATGAGATCATTCCTCATATGGATGCGCTTTATAATTTTGCATTGAGATTGACCACTGACCCAAATGATGCAGAAGACCTTGTTCAAGAGTCTATAGTAAAGGCATATCGATTTTTCAGTAGTTATGAAAAAGGGACCAATGCCAAGGCTTGGATGTTTAGAATCCTGAAGAACTCATTTATTAATAACTATCGTAAAACCTCAAAAAAACCCAGCCAGGTAGACTATGACGAGGTTTCTTCCTACTACGAATCCATAAGAGCAGAACGAACAGAAACTTCAGATCTTGAAAGTTTAATGTTCAGAGAACTGATGGATGATGATATCTCTAATGCATTGTCTGAACTACCGGAAGATTTTAGGATTGTAGTATTGCTCTGTGATGTAGAAGGATATACGTATGAAGAAATTGCGAATATGCTGGATGTTCCTATTGGTACTATTCGGTCAAGGCTGCACCGGGGCAGGAACCTGCTAAAAACAGAACTTATTGAATACGCAAAAAAGAGAGGTTTTGCAGGAGATTAATCTTCACTCTCATTCACAACATTTAAGGTAACCCTTATGGTTGTGCCCTCGTCAAGTTCAGAGCGTAAAACAAAAACGCTGCCACTGTGATACTCCTCAATAATTCGCTTGGTAAGGCTTAACCCTAATCCCCACCCTCTTTTCTTGGTGCTGAAGCCAGGCTTAAAAATGTTTTTCACGTCTTTAATATCTATTCCTTTTCCAGAGTCTTCGATATCAATAATAACTTCTTCTTCTTGTATTGTAGAAGTTATAGCAATGTATTGTTCGTTCTGAACAGACTGAAGGGCATCCAGGGAATTTTTGAGCAGGTTTTCGATCGCCCATTGAAACAGTTCCGGATTTATCCTAACCACGGCATCTGCATCTAAAGACTTCCTGACATCAACTACTTTGCCAAGTTTGGGGAGTCGTCGCTCTATATAAGCCATTACATGATTCAGAACAGGCCCTATTTTAACTTCCTGCAGCTCAGGCTCCGATCCTATCTTGCCAAAGCGCTCTGCCACCCCCTTCAGGCGTTGGATATCTTTCTCAATTTCTTTAGTAATGTTGGTAGCGGTATCGTCATAGCGGTACTCATCTTTCAGCAATTGTATCCAACCGTATAAACTGGATATCGGTGTTCCCAATTGATGGGCAGCCTCCTTGGCCATACCCACCCAAAGGTTCGATTGTTCCGCTCTGGAAATGCTTCTGTAGGTGGTATATCCAATTCCAAAAAGCAGAGCTAATAGTAAAAACTGAAGGTATGGATAGTATCTTAACAATTGCACGGTAGGGCTTTCACCATAATATACCCATTGAGCTATTTGCTTCTGTTTATCACCAAATACAATTTTGATAGGTTCACTGCTTTTGTATTCTCTAACCAGTTCGGCTCTTCTTTTAGGGGTTCGAAGCCGGGAAGAGTCAATATTAGCATCAAAATTAATGTTCTCAGAAGAGTCAACTACAATTGTTGGTATATGAAACCGATCTTCCAGAATAATTTCATCAGTAACAAAGTCATCAGCTCCGTAGGCCTGCTCAGCTTCTTCGAGAAGTTCTATGACATTGTATGGGGTGGGTTTATACCTTCGTAGAGAATCGATAGCATTAAGAACCATGGTATTGGGGCGCTCATCAACCAATACACTACTAAACTCAAGTGCCCGGGCAAGGAGTTCAACACTCTTTCGTTCCTGTTTGCGGATTTCAGTAATCAGATACTGGCTATATACGACAGATCCTATTCCAAGGAACAGTAACAATGAGACCAGAATGATTTTCATCCGTTTAGACGGTGCAAATAATGTCATATAGGAAGAAGGTTAAATTTGCGCCAATATAGACAGGAAATTGCAGATACAAAAAACCCACATGTGATAACATGTGGGGCATTTGTTAAGCAGAAGCTTTTTGTTTCTCGTATACCGGAGGTGCTTGTTTCTCAACGGTCTCTTTAGTTATTACACAGCGTGCAATATTCTTCATTGAAGGGAGACTAAACATAATGTCGAGCATAGAGGCTTCCATAATGGACCGAAGACCACGAGCACCGGTTTTACGCTGTTTGGCTCTTTCAACAATAGCTTCAAGAGCCTCATCCTCAAACTCCAGTTCTACCTCTTCCATGCTAAACAGTTTTTTGTACTGTTTAACCAATGCATTTTTTGGTTTTCGGAGGATTTCCAGCAAGGCCTCATCGGAGAGCTCATGCAAACCGCTTATAACAGGAAGCCGGCCAATTAATTCGGGAATTAATCCAAAACGCTGAAGATCTTCAGGTTCTACATTCACGAAAATTTCAGGATTGTTCTTATCAAACTTAACCTGTTCCTTAGAATGGAAACCCATAGCACTGGATGACAACCTGCGTGCAATAATTTCTTCCAGCCCGGCAAAAGCACCACCACAAATAAACAAAATATTGGATGTGTCAAGTTGGATAAAGCTTTGTTCGGGATGCTTTCTTCCTCCCTTGGGGGGAATATTGGCAACGGTGCCTTCCAGAATTTTAAGCAGAGCCTGCTGTACACCTTCACCGCTTACATCACGGGTGATAGATGGGTTGTCGCTTTTACGGGCTACTTTATCTACCTCATCGATGTATACAATGCCACGCTTGGCACGTTCTACGTCATAATCAGCAGATTGTAAGAGATTGCTTAAAATGCTTTCAACGTCTTCTCCCACATAACCTGCCTCTGTCAACACCGTGGCATCGGCGATGGTGAAGGGGACATCAATAATACGGGCAAGGGTGCGAGCCAAGAGTGTTTTACCACTTCCGGTAGGTCCAAGCAACACAATGTTACTCTTCTCTATCTGGATGTCATCAATTTCGTTGTTCTCTGCACTAATTCTTTTGTAATGGTTATAAACCGCAACCGAGAGAGTTTTTTTGGCAGACTCTTGCCCAATTACGTAGTCATCAAGCTTGTTTTTTATTTCAACAGGCTTAAGAAGGGGTTTATAACTTTTTTCTCTTCTTCTGGCCAGGGAGGCTAAATCACTTTTGATGATACTGGAGGCATCTTCGACGCAACGGTCGCAGATGTATACACCAGGCCCGGCCACCATGCTATTAACTTCCAGACTCGATCTGCTGCAAAAAGAGCAGTGTACTATATCGCTATTACTTTCCTTATCACTCATACAATGATAAATCTAATCAAAATTCCGTTATTTGTCATCCGTTGTGCGACTTAACACATTATCGACTAATCCATAGTCCTTAGCTTCCTGTGCGGTCATCCACTTGTTGCGGTCAGAATCTTCAATAATTTGTTCTACCGTATTGTTGCTGTGGTCGGCCAGTATCTGGCTCAACTCTTTCTTTACTCTGAGAATCTCTTTCGCCTCAATTTCAATATCGCTGGCTTGTCCCTGTGTACCGCCCAAAGGCTGGTGAATCATAACACGGGAATGGGGAAGGCAGCTTCTTTTTCCTTTAGCCCCGGCTGTCAGCAATACGGCGCCCATACTTGCAGCCATTCCCATACAGGTAGTAGCTACATCACATTTAATATGTTGAATAGTATCATAAATGGCTAAACCTGCAGAAACCACCCCACCCGGGCTGTTAATGTAGAAATTAATGTCTTTTTCAGGATCCTCTGATTCAAGAAAAAGTAACTGAGCCATAATAGAGCTTGCAACCGCATCATTAACAGGGGTTCCAAGAATTACAATCCGGTCTTTGAGCAGGCGTGAGTAAATATCATAAGCACGTTCGCCCCGGCTGGTTGTTTCCACAACCATTGGTACCAGGTTATTTTGAATCTGTTGAATATTATCTGCTAAAGGTTGCTCGAAAAGTGGTTGATTGATCATGATAATATGCTAAAAATGATTATGGGTTCGTATTAGCCTTTTCCTGTTGTTGCTCTCTGTATTTTTCTTTACTGAGTTCGTTTATTTTAACAATATCCTGGAGTTTGTCAAACACTTTATTCTCCCGAATACTACTGCGAAGTTGTTCAAGCATATTTGGGTTTTGAGCATAATGCTGTTTCAGCTGATCTACTGCAACACCGTACTGAGCTGCCTGCAGGCCAAGATGCTCGTCAATATCTTCAGGCTTTATTTCGATATCTTCAAATTCTTCCTGAAGTTTTTGGCTAATAAAAGTCCATTTAGCTTCCATTACCGCGCGTTCTATCATATTAGCTTTATACTCTTCTTCATCGAAGTGTTCCGGCAACTCTCCACCAGCTTGTTGTTTAGCTTGTTCAACATACGAATTCTGGACCTGTGCGATAAAAGCCTCAGGTACATCGAAGTCGTGTTTTTTAACAAGTGCATCAACAACATCATTCTTAAATAAGTCGTTCGCACTTTGGTCGTAATAATCCTGCATTCGGCTCTTAATGTAGCTGCGGAATTGGTCTTCATCTTCGGCTTCACCATTACTTTGCTGTTTGATGAAGTCATCATTCATTTCTGCTTTATGCAGTTTTTCAATCTTTTTGATGATAACCCGGAAGCGATCGGTTTCTTCACCTTCACTTAATTCCATATCTACCACATCGCCGGTGGTTTTACCTACCAGTTGTTTGCGGAACTCTTGGGCGCCGTCATTACGGAGGTCAATGTCCTGGTCTTCGTCTTTTTGGCCTTCAATTTCATTTCCGTCTTCATCGAGAGAAACAACATCAACCACAAGTTTGGAACTTTCTTCAACTTTTCCGTCAACTTCTTCCCAGTTGCCTTCTCGTTCAAGTGTGCGTTCCACTTCTTCTTCAACCTCTTCATCTGTTACATCGTGAACCATTTTGTCCACTTCAACTTTTTCCAGGTCGGTAAGTTCTACCTCAGGCTTAGATCCAATCTTAAAAGTTACTTCAAGTACATCGTCCTCCCATTGGAGGTCAAGCATTTCTGGTTCGCCCACAGGCTCATATTCAGGGACTACTTCTTTTTCAAAAACCTCTTGTACATACTTGTTGATTTCTTCGTATTCAATTTCTTTGCCAAATCGCTTTTTCACGATGTGTAAAGGTACTTTACCGGGTCGAAAGCCCGGCATATTTATTTGAGCACGATATTTTTTGTATGCTTCATTAAAATTATCCTGAAGTTCTTCGCGCTTTGCAGTCAGGGTGATTTCTTTATCTACAGATGTGATCTCTTCTACAGAAATATCCACGATTTCTCCGCTTTAATATGTCGGTTCAGTAAATGAACAGGATTTTAAGATTAACATTAGGAAGGAAGTACGAGAGGGGGGACTCGAACCCCCACATCGGTTAAGATACTAGATCCTAAATCTAGCGCGTCTACCAATTCCGCCACTCTCGCAAAATTAAGAGCTTGCAAAGATAACGGTAATTGCTGAAAAAAGCCAAGAATGAATTAACAAAAATTGGTATTCAACCCAATTATATTTACTGGAACTTTTACGAGCTTTCTTTAGCTTTTAAAGATACTTTTTAACAGTTTTGAACTACTATGTATAAAAATCTGCGTTTTGTTTACATCACTACACCAACAAAAGAAGAAGCAAAAAAAATCGGCCGTATTTTAGTGGAAGAAAAACTGGCTGCCTGCGTCAATATTGTAGATGAAATGGAGTCTATATATTGGTGGGAAGGCGAAGTACAGCAGGCAACGGAATGTATACTTATAGCCAAGAGTCATTATTCCCGGGCCAAGCAATTGGGTAAGCGGGTAAAAGAGATGCACAGTTACGATTGTCCGTGTATCGTTTCCATGACCATTGCCGAAGATGAAGGAAATCCCGAATATCTAAAATGGCTGGAAGAGACCACCAAGCAGCCGTTTAACCTTTAGTAAGAAAAAGGCCCGCCTAAAGCGAGCCTTTCGTACAGGTTGCTATTTTTTGTGCTGATCACAGCATAAGAGGCAGCCTGCCGGTTTGGTTAAAGGGTTAATTCTTCCTTTGCATTATCGAAGAACGACTGATCCACAACGATACGCCCGCTGTTTTCATCAATAATAATTTTGTTTTTGCGTCGAACTTCCACTTGTTTTTGGGGAGGAAGAGCCATCCCTAAAGCAGCTCCGCGATCCATGGCTACTACCGCCATTCCGTTGTTAAGTCCATTTCTCAATCGTTTATAGCTGCGTATGTAACGATCGTCGATTTCCTCTTCTACTTCTTTTCGTTTTTTCAGAAGCTCATCCTCTTCGTCTTCTGTAGACTTTACTACAGTTTCGAGGCTGCTACTCTTTTCATCGTAGCGTTCTTGAGCATCTGCAAGGGTTGCTTTGGCTTTTTCCAGCTCAGGCTCAATTTCTTTCTGGCGTTTTTCGATTTCTTCGAGACGAGACTGAGCATTTTCGATGACCTGTTTTTGAGCCTCAATTTCTTTAGTTAAGGCATCATACTCTCGGTTATTGCGAACGCTCATTTGCTGGTCTTCATATTTAGCCATTTTCTCCTGAGAGCTTGTGATATCCAGCTTGAGCTTATCGAATTCGACCTTAAGGTCTGTCTCTTCTTTCTCAAGTTTGTCGAGTTTATTCTTTTTCCTCGCTATATCTGTCTCAATGTCCAGTACTTCTTCAGGAAGGTCCCCACGCAACTGCTTAAGTTCATCAATGCGTGAGTCTATATATTGTAGATTTGCTAATTGTTGCAGTACTTCTTTCATGGAGTGAAATTCAACTTGGTTGAATGGGTTTTGGTTCAGTTTCCGACACATATGTTTGCATCGGGTTTGTAATAGTTCTGGTAACAGATACTTTTACTTGTTCAAAAGCTTCTGAAAGCTCATTTTTAAGTGCTTCAGCTACTGGGAACTCACTTTCGTAATGTCCTACATCCAGTAACAAAAAGTCATCTTTTTCAGTAAAATAATCGTGATATTTTATATCAGAGGTTACAAATGCCTGGGCGCCAGACTGGATCGCCTTGTTTTTGAGAAAAACTCCTGCACCTCCGCAAACAGCTACACTTTTAATCCGGTTTACCGAGCCAGAGTAGCGAATAGCCTTTACATCAAGGGCTTTGGCCACCAGGTGTAGAAATTCATTTTGACCAATTCCTTTTTCAGGATATTCGCCTATAACTCCCATTCCGAAATTTTGGGACGAAGAAGCTAAATCAGTAACCTGGAAGCTGCCCTCCTTGAGCATGCCTTCTTTTTTTAACCCTTTCCTCAGGGCAGAGACATTATGTTTGTCTATAATGGCCTCAAAACACTTTAAGCCGCTTGCCCGGCTTTCTACATCAAAATTATGAGCTTCTTCAGCAGAATAATAATTCAATAGGTTAAGGACAGCCTCGCTGTCTTCGTGTGAGGTAACAAGCCGGATTTTCTTACTTATAGAATAGTTCTTATCCAAAAACCGGAGATTATCCAGTCCCAGCATATTTGCCAACACAAAAGAAACACCATCGAGAGCGGCATCCAGGTTTGTGTGAGCTACTAACAGGGCAATATCGTTCTTAATAAGTTTGTATATAATCCGGCCTTGCTCGTTGGTTGGGTTGATGCTGCCAATCTTGCTAAAAATGAGAGGGTGATGAGCTACAATAAGCTGACAACCTTTTTCGATGGCTTCATCTACAACATCGCCGGTAACATCAAGGCAGGTAAGTACAGAATGAACGGCAGAACCCGGGTCTCCGACTAATAATCCGACATTATCGTAATCCAACTTTACCCCGGGTGGTGCCCACTGGTTGAGAAAAGTAGAAATTTGTCGGATTCTGATTGACATGCTATCTAACTCCTCGTTTCTTTAGTTTAGAAAACATGCCCGATAAAAGAGCTATAAGTTTAAATAAGATCAAAGTCGGTATTTAACGATTCTTTTAGTTGCTACCAGAGCTTCCAAAAATAAGGGTTATCTTTGAATGATAAAAGTTATACTTGTTCTTAATTACCCAAAACCACAATTAAGTTGATAAAAACAAGAATGTCAGACACGAATATTTCTCAAAACCTTGAACAGCTTAAACACCGAATTGCTGCTGCATGCGAAAAATGTGGTCGGGATCCGGATGATATACTCCTGGTTGCGGTAAGCAAAACCAAGCCCAATAAAGATATTCTAAAAGCGGTACAGTCGGGACAGCTCCACTTTGGTGAGAACCGCATGAAAGAATTGGAAGGTAAGATGGAGCAGATTGTAAATTCGGATATAAGCTGGCACTTCATCGGCAACCTGCAAACCAACAAGATTAAGTATATAGCAAATCGGGTAAATTGGATTCATTCGGTAGAAAAAACTAAATATTTAAAAGAAATCGAAAAAAGAGCAGCATCAGCCAGCCGGACAATCAATGCATTAATACAGGTAAACATTAGTGATGAAAAACAGAAGGGAGGATGTGCTCCCGATGCCTTGGCAGCTATACTGGAGTCAGCCCAGGATTATGAGCATGTAAATATATGCGGGTTGATGGGGATGGCCACTTTTGCGGATGACCCTGAAGATACCCGCCCGGAATTCAGATTGCTTAAAGAGTTGTTCGATTCGCATCAAAAATACAACCAGGGCAGTGTAAACTTGCAGTATCTCTCTATGGGAATGACCAATGACCTTGATGTTGCAATCGAAGAAGGATCCAATATGGTGAGAGTGGGAAGTGCTATTTTTGGAGCCCGAAACTATGATTGAATATGAGCGTAGCAAATGCCACTTTACAAGAAACAATAATCTAACTTAAGGGCACTATGTTATTTGGAATTCCATGGCCGGGTATAGTAGCTATCGTCGCTATTGTTGGTGGCCTATTGTATGCGTATAAAGAAAAAGAACTGGAAGTAGAAGCAAAATCCAGAGGGAACTCTCGCGAGCTGCATGAGCTCAGGAAGATTGTTCACAACCTGAAATCCCGTATTGAAACACTGGAAGCTATAGCTGCTGAGGAGAAGAGCCAGGAAAAAGAAGCTAATCCATTAAGCAGTATAGAGATTGAAGATGAATCCGAACGCAGTAATGCCGGCAACACAGCCTCGGGAAATAAAACAAAAACATAAAAACCAGGGAACATTATGCCAGAAGAGATATTCCTGTTATCCCTATTCGGGATTGTATTTGGTTCTAGCTTAGTTGGGTTGGTACTATATGGTATTTACAACCTGATTATGACAAAGATGAATAAAGGGGACAGAGGACGGGAGATTAACCCACAATTTTTTAAAGCTCTGAGTGAATTCAAGAAGAATACCGAGCGAAGAATTGGTAACCTGGAAGCCGTTGTCTCTGACCTGGAGCAAGAGAACGCACAATTGACCGAAGATGTAGACAGCCAGGGAAGCATTGAGATGGAAGACGAAGAGGCACATACTCCTTCCCAAAAGAATAAAACAGAAGGGGGTAATCTCAGGAACATGTTAAATGAATAAATGTTATTTTAGTAAAGCTTTTTCAGTCTAAGTAAAAAAATAGCTTCTATGAAACTCACTCCGCTTGAAATTAAGCAGCAAACATTTGAAAAAGGACTTCGTGGTTATGATGTGGCGGATGTCCAGGCTTTTTTAACATTGGTCTCTAATGAGTTCGAACATCTCATTACCAAAAATAAAGAATTAAATCAGGAAATTAATAAGCTGACGGAACGTGTGAAGCACTACGAACGCGTTGAAGAAGCACTCCATGAAACCCTGCAAACGGCTAAAGAATCGGTCGCACAAAAGGTTGAAAGTGCTCGCAAAGACGCTGAGAATACCATTGAGAAAGCCGAGATGGAAGCCGATGCCATTATTAAGGAAGCAAATCACAATCGGCAGCAGATTCGCCAAAGTATACTCAGGCTGCTCGACCGAAGAGAAGAAATTATAAACGGGATGACCTCCTACCTTGAAAATGCCCACAAATCAGTAGAGCAATTTGGGAAAGATGAAATGGAAGTATTCCAGCTTCCCAAAGAACCTGAAGTTGAAGAAGCTATCAAGCAATCCGAAAAGCCGGCCAAATTTCAGTTAGACGAAGAAGAGGCCGATAAACAATATACTGAAGAGAAGGAGAATAAAACGCAGGAGTCAGTATTTGATCAAGCCGATGATGGCTTTTCTCCCGGAAGTGATCGCCTGGACGATATTCTGGACGAGATCGATTAAGCCAAAGGCTGCTTCCGGCTGCATAGGGTTGTTGCTGATAAGTAAGATGGTAGATTTATATCTGTAAATTGCCATTATGCTATAAGCAATTATCAGGTTAAATTTGCTGCTGCATATATTTTTTTAACACCTATTTTAAAATCAACATGGCATATAAAACCGTTGAAGAACTAAAAGCAAACAGAGCGGAAACAGTAGAATTTATTCAGAATGAAACAGATTTTCAGCCAGAATATTTGTTGATTCTGGGGACAGGATTGGGGCAGCTCGCCGATGAAATTGAAGTACAGGATGTAATAAGCTACGAAGACATTCCCCACTTTCCGGTCTCCACGGTTGAAAGCCACGCAGGAAAATTATTATTTGGAACTCTGGGCGGGAAAAGCGTTGTGGCTATGCAGGGGCGCTTCCACTATTATGAGGGCTACTCTATGAAACAGATAGCCTTTCCTGTGCGCGTAGCGAAAGAGCTTGGGGCCCAAACCCTCATGGTGAGTAACGCCTGCGGCGGCCTGAATCCGAATTTCAGCAAGGGCGATATTATGCTCATTAACGACCATATTAATTTTCTGGGAGATAATCCTCTCATAGGTCCCAATGATGATAGTTTAGGTCCTCGTTTTCCTGATATGAGTGAGCCTTATACGGAACGCTTGCTGGAGCTGGCCGAAAATGTAGCGCTCGATAACTCAATCAAAATGCACCAGGGAGTGTATCTGGCAGTAGCAGGCCCCATGCTGGAAACCAAAGCCGAGTATAGGTATATGCGACAGCTCGGGGCCGATGTGGTTGGGATGAGCACTGTTCCCGAAGTAATAACAGCCGTACACATGGGCATGGATGTTCTTGGTATTTCAGTAATTACCGATGAATGTTTCCCGGACGCACTTGAACCGGTTGATATTGAAGATGTGCTGGCCGCTGCGGCAATGGCCGAGCCCAGCCTTACACAGGTCGTGATAAAAGTTTTAGAACGACTATAACAACTTTTTATCCACAAAAAGCGTTAGTTTTCCACAAACTATTGCATCATTAGAGACAATTTGTTTTTTATTATAAACCATAACTATTAGTTCAGCCCTTGATGGATAATTACGACGGATTTGATGACGAATTATGGGATGAATTCAGGTGGGAAGCTCATCTCAATGAAGTTGAGAAGAAAAGCGAGCAACTTCGGAAGTTTATAGCCTCGGACCACAAAGGAAATATACCACGCTGGCTAACCCTATTGCAGGAAAGCCTGGATGAAGATGATGCTTTTGAGGCATTTATTGAAGAAGAACTACTGATGGACGAGGCCTACTTTCCCGAAGATGAAGATTGGGAAGATGACGAAGATGACTGGGAAGACGAGGATGACTTCTTGTTTGGCAATTTCGGAGATCGCGAAGAAGATGAATACGATGACTTCGATACGGGCGAAGACTGGAAAGAGCTAAGCGGTGATTACGCTCAATCTGAATATGGATCTCTTGAGAACCTGCACATTTATATTGGTGCAAAAACCCTGGCGGTAGATATTCTAAAATGGGCCGAAAAAGTACCTTCCCATTCTCAGAACCATGACTTTCAGGAATTTGTAGGGGGATTGTTAAAAATTGGAGCCAAACTGGCCGGCGGGTATTCCTTCGGTTTTGAGACGGATTATATTGGGGCCAATATAGCTTATTCTAAAAAAGCCCTGACGAATGCCAATCGCAGTTTAGAGCTCTTGCAATCACTTAAAAAGAAATCTCTTTTTGGTAAAAAGGAGTATATGGACTTCCATAATCGACTTTTTGAACTCAGAAATGATATTGGAATTTATATACAGGAACTGAGAGATCAGTTTTATCTTGGGTTAAAGTAAGCAAACCCGGTTTTACTTTGTATGATGGTACTATAGTGTGAAGGCGATACTCCACATTATAGTACCATTACTTTTCTGTTTATAGGACGCTTTATTCCTCTTCCCAGATGCCGATGCTTTTTTCTCCCGTTGAATTGGCAGCAGCCCGAAACATAGAGCCCGTATTGGTTTTCATGGAAAAGTTGCCATACTTATCTACAGCAATAAAGCCTGCATCGCCCGGCTCAAGCACATCGTCCACAAGATAATCCATAGATGCCTGAAGAGAAGTATCTTTAAACTCCATATAGGAAGCCAGGGTATGAGCCGAAACACTCAGCATAATCTTTTCTCCCCACCCGGTTGAGGATACGGCAACCAGATCATTGGCATAGGTGCCTGAGCCAATAATTGGGACATCACCTACCCGACCATACATTTTGTTGGTCATACCACCGGTTGAAGTGCCAGCCGCAAGCTTGCCGTTTTTGTCGAGGGCAACACAGCCAACGGTTCCATATTTCCAGCTTTTTTGTTCATCGGTAAGTGGCAGGCTTCCACTTTGTTTATTCGCTTCTTGCCATGCCTCATAGCGATGATCGGTATGAAAGTAGCTGCGTTCCACACGCTCTACATCGGTTTCATCGGCAAATGTCTCGGCTCCATCCGCAGCAAAGAATACATGTTTAGAGTCAGTCATAACTTTACGTGCCAGTGAAATTGGATTTTTTACTGTAGTTACCCCGGTGATGGCTCCGGCATTTTTAGTAGAACCATCCATAATAGAGGCGTCCAGTTCATTTTTTCCTTCCGCAGTAAACACCGCACCTTTTCCGGCGTTGAAGAGCTCGTTGTCTTCGAGGTAGTTTACCGTTTGTTCAACGGCATCGAGGGCAGAGCCACCGTTTTTTAATACTTCAGAACCAATAGCAAGGGCTTCATCCAGCGATTCCATATACGCTTGCTTACGTTCTTCAGGCATATCTTTGGAAACATAGCCGGCGCCTCCATGCAGGGCTATGGCCCATTCTTTTTGTGTTTGTTCTGTAGTGTCGGCAGTAGAGTTATCGGTATTCTGCTTTACCTGGCAGGCAGTAACAGATAGCAGTAATAATATTGGGAGTAGTAAATAAAGTTTTTTCATAGTCAGTAATGTTTAATTTGGTGGATTATAATGAGCATTTTGGTTTTTAAAAACCTGAATGCGAGGAAGTTGCATTTGTTAACAGGAAGAAAGGAGGCAGTTCATCGAAAATACAGGGATGTTCATCGAAAAAATTTCTCAGATACGGAAGATCGTGGTTTCTTGGCAGTGCATTCAAAAACAAACCTTTTGATTATGAAAAATTCTAAGAAAACAATTCTGTTATCAATCTTTTTGGTAATCAGTTTATCAGGATGTTATTTAAAGTCGTTGCACCCCCTGGTTGAGCCAAAGGACTCTATTGAGGTTACGGGGCTTTCCGGTTCCTGGATGTCAGAATCTCAACGTTGGTCGTTCATCTATTCTCAGGAAGATTTTAAACAACATTTCGGGGAAGATGATTTTGACGCTGAGTTTGAAGATGATCAGCCATACCTGGTTATGCTCGAGCATTTTGAAGATAATGAAACAGATACCGTATTGTTTCAAGGCTCATTTGTAAGAATTGGTAATTCTGATTATATGGACCTAAAGCCCATGATGGCAGATTACAGAGGTAAGACGATTTATTATGAAAGTGACCTTTATACAAACCATTTGTTCCCTGTACACACATTTTCTAAAATTGAACTGAATGATGACGATCTCAGAATTTACATATTCAAAAGCTCCTGGATTAATGAGATTATTGAAGATAATCGAGCCCGGATAAAACATGAAAAAACGGAGGATGGAATTTTGCTTACGGCTTCAACAGGTGAGCTGCAAAAATTCATTGAAAAATACGGGGCCACCAAAGATGCTTATGAGGAGCCGGTAAAACTTGAACGTAAAGAATAATGAAGTTGATTAAAGACATACTTGGAAACCGCCTGGTGCAAACACTCTTGTTCTGGGCGGTTTCCTTTTTAGTATTGCTGAGGCTATTCTCGCGTACCGGAGATATACGCATGCTGGATGTGATTTATACCATCCTGTTTCATATACCAATGATTTTTGCCGTAACTATACATGCCTATTATCAGATACCGGCTCTTCTTTCAAAGGGCAAATATATCACCTATTCATTATCAGTAATTGCCCTGTTGGTGTTTACACCTTTAGTCTATTCATTCACCTTTAGCATTCTCTCTGATTATATTTTCCCTGGATACTATTTTGTAGAGTTTTATTCATGGTTTGAGATCGTTGCTTTTACTGCAATTTATCTGTTGGCTACTTCCTTATTAGAATTCTCCAAAAGCTGGTTCTCGGAGCAAAAAGCCAAAGCCCGCCTGGCTGAACTGGAAGCCGAACATAAAACCAGCGAGCTAAAGGCACTGCGGGCTCAAATCAATCCCCATTTTCTCTTCAACAGTTTAAATACCATCTATGCAGAGGCCGTTAAAAAATCTGAAAAGACTCCGGCTCTTATTCTAAATCTGTCCGAGATGTTGCGGTATACCGTAGATAAGATGGAACAGGACAAAGTGTTGCTTTCAGAAGAATTGGAGTACCTCGAAAATTATATTCAACTTCAGAAAGAGCGACTTAATTATCCTGCTAAAGTAAATTATATGGTGAATGGATTAGTGGAGGAACAGGAAATAGCTCCCCTCCTGCTAATTAACTTTGTAGAGAATTGCTTCAAGCATAGCGACCTGAGCAGTGAAGATGGAAAGGTGAACATCAACATAAAGGTAGACAAGAAAAAGCTGGATATGAGGTGCGAGAATACCCCTAAAAAAGAGGATGATCAGATAGAGATTTCATCCGGGCAGGGAATTCAAAATGCAAAACGCCGCCTGCAACTGGTTTACCCCGATAGCCATGCATTGCACATTAAGAAAGATCCCAACTTGTACGCAGTTGAACTGACATTAACCCTGGATGTATGAATTGTATAATCGTAGATGATGAACCGTCGGCCCGGGAAATCCTGGAAGGATATATTAAAGACGCTCCGGGCTTAGAACTCCAAAAAGTGTGTTCTGATGCCCTGGAGGCTATCGAATTTCTGAAAGAACAGCAAATCGACCTGATTTTTCTGGATGTGAATATGCCGCGTTTATCAGGCATCAGTTTTTTGAAATCCCTGAACAATCCACCAAAAGTGATCATGACTACTGCCTATTCAGAATATGCCTTGGAAGGCTATGAGCTGGATGTGGTTGATTACCTGCTCAAACCTTTTTCATTTGAACGTTTCCTGAAAGCGGTAGATAAAGTATCCAGACACAGGACATCACCAGCAAAAGAAAAAATAATTACGGTAAAAGCTAATGGAAAGCTTTACCGCATTGAGCTGGATGATATACTATATGTGGAAAGTAAAGGAGATTATATAACCCTGAATATGAAGAATGACAAGCTCACCTATAACCAAACCATGAAAGGATTTGCCGCCGAGGTTCCTTCCGACCAGTTTGTAAGAGTGCATAAGTCGTTTATTGTTTCATTGGGACACATCAAATATCTGGAGGGTAACCAGGTGAAAATTGATGATACCTATATCCCTGTCGGGGCTACCTACCGGGAAGAGTTTAGGAAGAAGTTTGAAAGCTAAAAAATAGCTGGTCTCCTTCACCTTGTGAGCGAAAAGCAGCTTCAGCCCACACCGGACATTTTAGTGTGTTTGAGATTGAAGGAAGAACATTAACAATAAAAGCGATCTCTTCAACAACCGGCGAAGTTCTGGACAGCTTCACAATAAATAAGAACTGAGAAGAAATATATCGTTAAACATAGTTGATATATCCTTCGATAAGGCATAAGTTCAAAAGATTTGAGACTAATTATTCATCAAACTTGTGATAGTTCATCGGAACTTCTGTAATTAAAGAATGAGATTGAGGCATGTTTAAAGAAACCAGCCAGGCAATTAGTGTGTTCGACCTTTTTAAGATTGGGATAGGGCCCTCCAGTTCACATACACTCGGACCCTGGAAGGCTGCCAGAGAGTTTATTTCTGTACTCCGGGAACAAGAACTCCTACAGAAAACGACAAAGTTTAAGGTAGAGCTATACGGATCACTCGCTTTGACAGGCAAAGGCCACGGCACTGATAAAGCCATTTGTTTAGGGCTATTCGACAAGGATCCGAAAACGATTTCAAAAGAAGCCGTATCAGAGTTGTTCGATGAAGCCCTCCGTACCCATAAAGTATCCGTTAGCGGCTACGAAATTGAGTTCCACCTGGAAGAAGACTTGACCTTTTTTGATGAAGAAGCCCTTCCCTTCCACCCCAATGGAGTTACCTTTGAAGCCGTGTTGGAAGATGACCAGACAATTCGGGAAACATATTACTCTGTAGGAGGAGGCTTTGTAGTACAGGAGGGCGAGACCGAAGAAGAGAGTCAGAACTTAAAATTCCCATTTCAAACAGCTGAAGATATAGCGAAGCATTGTTCAGAACATTCATTAAAAATATCTGAGTTGGCTTTCCAGAATGAGTTATCCTGGAATGATGGAGAAAGCATTCGGCAACAGTTGCTTCAGATTTGGGAGGTAATGAGATCCTCTGTTTACAATGGATGCCATACCCCGGGAGTGTTGCCCGGTCCCCTTCAGGTTAAGCGAAGAGCCCAAACCTTTAATAAAAGGCTTATACAGGATGAGGATTACCAATCCATCGATGAATGGTTAGATACCATCTGTATGGGCGATTATAGTTTTTCTGAAATTATAAAATGGATAAGCTGCTTTGCGATGGCAGTGAATGAAGAAAATGCAGACTTCGGAAGAATTGTAACTTCCCCCACCAATGGGTCGGCCGGTGTAATTCCCGCCGTATTGTTATATTTGTTGTGCTTTGAGGATGCCGGACCTGATAATGAGATGATTGTAGAATTTCTGCTTGTAGCAGGATTAATCGGAATACTGTTTAAGAAAGGAGCCACCATATCGGCAGCCATGGGAGGCTGTCAGGCTGAAATAGGGGTTTCTTCAGCCATGGCTGCTGCAGGATTAACAGAATGTCTTGGGGGGAATTTCTCCCAGGTGTTAATGGCTGCAGAAATAGCTATGGAACACCACTTGGGTTTAACCTGCGATCCCATTGCAGGACTGGTACAGGTTCCCTGTATAGAAAGAAATACCATGGGAGCTACAAAAGCCATAACAGCAAGTAAGCTTGCCCTGGATAGTAACCCTACTGATGCCAAAGTATCGGTGGATGAAGTGATAAAAACGATGCTACAGACAGCCGAAGAAATGAACAAGAATTACAAAGAAACCTCCCAGGGTGGCTTGGCCGTTAATGTGTCTGTTAAAGTAAGCGAGTGCTAAGTGAATAAGAAGGGTTTCAAATGAACAGAATGGCCGATAGTTCATTGTTTGAGATCCCTCTTTGTTACTATCGGAGCCTGTAACTTTGGTGGGGCATTCGGGATGACAGTTTTGGTTAGAGGTCTTTTTCCAGCAACCAAAGGTATCACTTTGCTCAAGGCTGAAAAGATCAGTGAAAACTATGAGGGGGTAAAAAATTCTCCCAACTCAAAATATCCCAGAAAAGGAGAAAGCGATTGACATCAGTGGTTTAACCCGAATTATTCACGAATGGATGCAAAATGGCGACCTATATACTTGAATATATTACCGTTGAATTGCTTTATGTAATAGCCCAATTTTGAGGTACGGATTAGGCGGCGAAATTTCCCCGTACGCTGCGTTCAAGTGAAAATTGGGGTACTCAGGGTACCACAGTACCCTTCCGTTCCCATTTCCACTTCGCCTTGCGTACGATTAAATTTCTTGGTGAATAATCCGGGTTAAGACATCTTTGGCATCATAACAAATGAAGTATGTAGAATGCCAAAACGACCATGAATAACTTCTCCCTTAGCTCTTCTTTTTCATAACTGCTTGTTGACCTATCCCAAAGCCTCTCAGTTTGTTTTTGGAATCTTTTTCAGGGTGCTCTTCACATCATATTCTGAGATGTTATCGATGCTTTAATCAACATCCTGTCATCACAGGCCAAAACTTCCATTTATGTCACTTAGTATTTTTTGAGGGTCATAACCAATACCTTTTTTAAACACAGTCTCAACTTTTTCTATGGTTGAAGGGTCTACTCTTAAATCCCCATCCAATATTACAAAATCTGCTCTTCTTCCGGCTTTAATGATACCAATATCCTCACGGCCTAATGCCTTTGCTCCATTGCCGGTCATTACCTGAATAGCTTCTTCTGTAGAAAAGCCAGCTTCTATAAAAAGCTCAAAATTTCTTTGATCACCAAAGCCGGGAAGCACGTGCCTTCCTGCATCTACACCACTGCATAAAAGACCACCCATTTTGAAGAACTGATATTCAAACTGCATGATTTGTTTCAGTCTTTTTTCCCTGGTTAAATCATCTTTGATTTGATTAAAGCGTACTCTTCTTTCTGTGTATTGATTTAACAAATAAGGAGACATCATGTTTTGTGTTCTTTGGTCTGCATATGCTCTGTTTGGTACACTGGCTTCATATATTGATAGTGTCGAGGTCAGGAATACTTGATTATAAATCATTAGTTGCTGCAATTTTTTCACTTTCGGGCTGTTTAGATCAAGCTGATCTATATACTCTCTTCCACCGCTGCACAAACCGAATTCCTTATTGGTTCTGAAATCACTGGCACTATTCAACCCGTGTTCTATACCATCAATTCCCATTTTTGTGGCCTCTTCAAAAGTAATAGAACATAAATGTCCCCTGACTTTGACGTTGTTTTTATGAGCCTCATCGATAATAATTTCCAGGTCATTGGGATGTGTATTGCGATAAACTTTGATCCAATTAACACCCTGCTTTATCCAATGTTGCAGAGTATCCCGAAGGTGTTCTTCATTCTTCGGAATTATCATATTTGGGTTTCCACCTTTTCCTGTAATAAATGGTGCACTGGTGATTATTTCAGGCCCAATCTGTTTTCCGGCGGTAATTCTTTTTGATAAATCTACTTCCAGATGCGGTATTGCAGCACCAGCAGTTTGTATGGTTGTAACCCCGGAAGCCAGGTATAATTTAGAAGCTATATCACCAACAAAAGGAAAGCCAGGTATATGTAAATGATTATGCATCCCAATTATGCCCGGGATCATAGTCTTTCCCTTTAAGTTTATAACTTTTGTGTTTTCTGGAATAGTGATGCTGGAATCTGATCCAATAGCCTCAAATACACCATTGTTGACAACCACTGTTTGGTTAACTTTTAGATTTCCCCCCGTTCCGTCTATAAGTGTTGCATTGGTAAATGCGATGGTTCCGGTTTTATATTTTAGGAATGCATGCAAGCTATCCGGAAGTCCTTCAACAGGATCATAGTCTGTATGGTTGGGGACAAAATTATTAGTTGGTTCTTTTTCTATACAGCCAATAGCTGAAAAAGCTAATATAATGATGAGGTGAGTAATTAAGGTTTTACAAATGCCCATTTATAGATTTTAATTATTTGATTTGGCATTTTATGATTGAAATAACAAAGCCCGGCAAGTCAACAACTTGCCGGGCTTCATGGTACGCCCGAAAGGATTCGAACCCTTAACCTTCTGATCCGAAGTCAAAACAGAAAATAAGTTTAATGTATTTAAAGGGCATTTTTAGGTCAGTTTGTACCCTAAATTGTACCCTAATATTTTAAAGTATGTGAAAAGATTTACTCACAAACCTATCTATTTTATTTCCCTTTAAATATTCTTTGACAGCATAATTTCTAACGAACTCTAATCTCATATTTTTGAATTTGTCCCTCCCAAAAAGACCAGCCAAAACCAACAAGTGAATTATCTCTTAACACAATAGGAGTAAGTTCATCATCTGTTATTGCATCATCTGTAGATTTAACGTCTGTATAGTAGAAAAGAATTTCAAACGTTGAGCTATCGGCATTGTACATCTCAACTCGATATGGATTGTTAATTTTACCAGTAGGCATGGTAAAATCTCCCGCATACGTTTTTTGAGTCTCTGTGCCCATCAAATCCAATACTTCTTGCTTTGACATACCTTGTTCAAGGTGAATTAGATTTTCTCGGTTTTTAGTCCTTACGTCATCTAAACTTTTACATGAACTAAATACCAACGTTATTAATACTAATATAAGCCCAATATTTTTCATTTCGCGTGATTCTCTATTTATTATTACGGTTTAAAATTGAATATAGGTTAAATTTTTTTATAAATATACGGCTAAATATTAGTATTGGAATTTATTTTATAGGCATAAATTTTAAGTAATTAATATTTCTGAAATAATTTCAATTCCTCATCCTACGTATTTATATAGTTTGGATCTATTATTAGCCCTTATACCAACCCAAATTAGCCCTAATTACCGCTTATTAGGGCTTAATCCAGCCTTATGTATTAACTTAGTTAACAACTAAGATGATTTTTATTGATAAATTTCGTATGTTCTTTCCATCATGGAACCACAAGAAATCATACAATTACGCCAAAATTTAGGGTGGAGCTTAGCCTCATTTGGTAAATACTTCGGGGTTACGGCCCAAGCCGTCTTAAAGTGGGAACGTGGTACTGCTACTCCAAACGACTTCGCAATGGCTGCCATGATTCAACTTAGAAATAGGTTAGATCAGGCTATAAAAGAAAAACAAAAACAAGAATTCATCAATGGGTTAAAAAGAGCACTAATTACCGGTGGTATCATTGCTTTACTTACCTATTTATTTAATAACGAGGAGTAATATGGAGTCAAACACATCAACAAAGCATACAGAATCAGACAATCGCATCTTCCTGAATGGAAAACAGCTTGCTGAAGTCTTAGGAGTATCAGCACCCACAATCACTGAAGCAGTCAAGAATGGCTGGAACTGTGGTGGCTATCCAGTTGGAGAATGGGCAATTGAATCTAATAATGGACGGGTAAAAGGGTATGAGGTTCCTGAATTCTTAGTATCCGGCGAGCTACAAGAGGAAGAACGAACCAATCCGAGTCCAGAAATCACTAATACTGCACTAATTGCCGCTAATAGTGATAAAATCAAGCCTGAACACACTACTAATAACCATACCAACCACTACTCTCTGTTACCTGAGGGCGAAGACTATATTAGACCAATTGGCATGGTTACCCTTTCATCTGTAATCAAAAAAGCATTGGAATCAGATACGCCCCAAAGTAAAGCAATCATTACTGGCGGTTTAACTGGGATTGGTGCTATTATCGGCAACGTAACAACTGACGACTCAGTCGGCACAGTAATCGGAGCTTTAGCAGGCTTTGGTATATCTTATTTTTCCTATCACTACTTTAGAGCCCCTAACCAGTCACCTTCTGAAATAAATATCCAAGCCAATAAGTATGACCATAAACTCCTCAAAAAGTATGGCATCCAATCTGGTTATATACTTAACTAATCAGCCTGAATGAATCAGGGTGAATTTCAGCTTTGATAACAATCATGCGGTATAATTCTTCATCTATATGGGAACTGACACCAAGATTTAGATTTAATCTCTTCTAGGCAATATCTGAAATACCCTTCTTAATAATTGGAAGTATTTCAAAATGGTATGATTCTTTATCCTCTGCAATAAGGTAATCAAGCTCTTCCCCTAATATCATGAGAACATGCTTTTTTACTATTTCCTCATTTTCATAAAGAAACCGAATTAGCTCTTCTGCGGCCTGCCTTTGGTCTTCATCGTGTATGAAGTACTCAGGATCACCTTCTTTGACTTCTATTTCAAAGTCTACTTGTAACTTGTACTTTTTCTTACTTGACATTTTTACTTACTTCATTATTCATGTGTGCTAAATAGACTAATTTTATAGAATGGCTTCTATATCTGAAAATATTTTAGCAATTATAGAGCACTCTGTTATAGCATTATAATCACTTGTTATCCTAATTCCGTGCTTAATTCTTCCTTTAAAATTATGGCGATATAAATCTCGCAAAGACAACTCCCTTTGTGAGCCTCTGTCATAGTAATCCTCAATGCTGATAACTTGTCTATCTAATTCATTAACAGCGTCTTGAAGACCATGACTTCTAAGTTCATTGGTTATAAACTTTAATTTATTTGAAGCATCATAACTAATTAAGTGTGTACACCCTTTTATGACGTTCAAAAACCTTTCTAATACAAAATATTTGTCATAAGCTACCACGTTAACATTAGAAGCATTTACTTTTATCCCTTTATAATTACTCTGTCCTTCTTCTCTAATTAAATAAGTTTCAGGCATGATAATACTTTCAAAATTATAAATAGCCCACGCAATCTGTTTTAAACTATTATTGATGATTCTTGCATCAAAAACTAAACATTGAATCAAACTATGATCATTGTATCCTAACCCGTAATAAATTGAGTTTGGCAATGTGTTTTTGAATTGTTTATCACCCTCAATTGGTAATCCACTTAATAAACCATCAATGGGTTCTTTATGAACAAACTCCTTAAGAATCTCTTTTAACTTATTAGCTTCGATTTTTTTAGGCATATTTTTTGGAAAAAATTCATACACAAACTCGTATTGTAAACTTGAAATATGAATTGATGGTGGCAATACGATGTGACCTTTCCACCTAAACTCTAATTTATCGAACAGAAACTCATAAGACTCATTGGCTTTATAAGCCCTCAAGCCGTCCTTTCCCACCACAGTTTTATCATCTTCACATTCAACAAGAATATGGTACCCATTATGACTACCAGACTTAATTACCCATTCATATGACCCTGGGAGCCCAAGTTTTCTGAGCAGTTTTATTATCAAGTTGTAACTAATACAGCCATCAACATCTATTGCTCTAATGTTTTTGAATCCTAACACTGTACCAATACCAGTAGAATTCTCCCAGTCGTAAGATTCCAATTCTTCTAAACTTTGCCTCTCAGTAATGAATTTTTCCCATTCATTAGCTGGTGACTTTAAAATATTTTTTTGCCTAAAATTATATGGACTTAGGTATTTAACAACATTAGTTACATTCAATCCAAGCTCATGAAATGCTTTTGCATAAAATAAGTTGTTTGTTTTCTGCATGAATAAATCCTCATTTATAGCTGTAAAAACCTAAATAATTCTGTTTTTTAGTAGTTTTAGAACTCTATTGCTCACACAACCCTATCCCTATACAACCACTCCTGAAACCCAATAAACGAATCCGAATAGATTAAACACTCCCAAGTGCTGTTTGCAACCTACCTACTCCACTCATCTGCCATAACCTCGGCCTGCTTCATAATAAGCTCCATGGCAGCCTTCTGCTTGTCAGGTGGATACTTGTATCGTCTTAGTGTTCTGCGGACCAATATGCGAAGTTTAGCACGTACACTCTCCCGTTTTTGCCAGTCTACTGTGGTGGACTTTCGTAGTTTCTCTGTGATCTCTACAGCAATCTTCTTTAGAATCTCATCCCCCAGGTCGCGTACTGCACTCTCGTTTTCTGCAAGTGCATAGTAGAAAGCTACTTCATCTCTATTGAGACCCAGCTCACTTTCCTTTTCAATGGCCGACCGAAAGTCTTTTGCCATTTGGATCAGCTCTTCTATGACCTGAGCTGTTTCGATGGCACGATTGTGATATTTTCGAAGAGTATCCATCAAACGGTCACTGAATTTTTTCTGCTGTACGATATTGGATTTGGTTCTGGACCGAATTTCATCCTTCAGAAGTTTCTCGAGAAGTTCCACGGCCAGATTTTTGTACTTCATCCGCTTCACATCCTCCAGAAACTCATCACTTAGCAGGCCAATCTCCGGCTTATCCAGCCCGGCCATTGAGAAAATATCATCAACCCCTTCAGCTACCAATGCATTATCCAGAAGTTGCTTCAGAATGGAGTTTTTCTCCTCTTCCTGCCGTTTTCTGTCCACACTGGTGTATTTGTTGATCACCGTTTTAATAGAGTTGAAAAATGCGATCTCTTTCTCCAGCTCCTGTACTTCATCCAACGTGTTACATAGGGAGTGTGCCTTGTTTAGGGACAGAACCGTGTCCAAAAATCGTTTTTTACCATCCTCTAAACCAAGCAAGTGGTTGGCAGCATCGGCAATCAGCTCAGGACCTGCGGTTTCAAATTTGGAATAGTCAAAATCGTGCAACATACCGCGAATGATATGCAGCTTCTCCAACAGAATTTCATAAGCCTGTTCTGCCCCGAGTGTCGGCTGTCCTTTCCCTTTGGAGTCCGTGTAAGTTTTAAGCGCTAATTTCAGCTCGTTGGCAATTCCGATGTAATCTACAACTAAGCCTCCCTGCTTATCCCGGAATACCCGATTTACTCGCGCTATCGCTTGCATCAGATTGTGCCCTTTCATCGGTTTGTCGATGTACATGGTGTGGCATGGAGGCGCATCAAAACCGGTGAGCCACATGTCGCAGACAATCACCATCCGAAGATTATCATCCGGATCTTTAAACCTCTTCTCTAACCGTTTCTTTACCTTCTTTGGATGAATATGAGGCTGCATTTTGGCTTTATCTGATGCCGAACCGGTCATAACAACTTTGATACCCCCTTTTTCGGGATCTTCATCATGCCACTCGGAACGGATTGCAGTAATCTGGTTATATAAATCCACACAGATCTCTCTGCTCATCCCTACAACCATCGCCTTGCCTTCCACAGCAGAGGTGCGTTTCTCAAAATGGGCAACCAGATCTGAAGCCACCTGTTTCATGCGGGGTTCTGACCCCACCAGTTTCTCCAATGTTGACCACTGACTTTTGGCTTTTTCACGCTCCGACTCAGATTCATACTCTTCAACAACTTCTTCAACTCGATTGCTTAGCTCTTCAATATCAGACTGATTAATATCCAGCTTGGCAAGCCGGCTTTCGTAATAGATCGGAACAGTAGCTCCATCATCTACCGCATCCTGGATGTCGTAAATACTTACATAATCGCCAAACACAGCCCTTGTATCACGGTCCTCCATTGAAACCGGGGTTCCGGTAAAACCGATAAACGTAGCATTTGGCAACGCATCCCTCAGGTGACGAGCATATCCATATTTGTACTGCTTTTTTTCACCGTCATAAGTTGCCTTCAGACCATATTGGCTTCGATGTGCTTCATCAGAAATCACCACCACATTATGTCGGTCACTCAGTATGGGATGTCGGCTTTCTCCATCCAGTGTGCCAAATTTCTGCACAGTCGTAAAGAAAATCCCTCCTGATGATCGCCTCGAAAGCTGATCTCTCAAATCCTCTCGGCTATCGGCCTGAATTGGTTTTTGCTTGAGCAGATCGTGTGCGGCTGAAAAAGTTTGATAAAGCTGGCCGTCCAGATCGTTGCGGTCGGTAACCACTACAATTGTCGGATTCTTCATCTCCGGCTGCTGAAGCAGTTTCCCGGCAAAACAAACCATAGAAATACTTTTCCCGGAACCCTGCGTGTGCCAGACCACTCCACCTTTTTTAGAGCCTTGCTTTACTTCATCAGCGTAAGTTGCTCGTGGTTCCATTACCTTTGTTACTTCATCCGGCACATCGGAGGCTGTAATCACTGCTCTCACCGCTTCTCGCACTGCGTGAAACTGATGATATCCCGCAATCTTTTTGATGAGTGAGTCCCCCTCCTGCTCAAAAATTACAAAATGGCGGATATAGTCGAGAAGCAGTTCCGGCTTAAAAAACCCTTTGATAACGGTCTGAAGTTCCAGTTCAAAAGCGGGTCTGTCATCTTCATGCTCAATCACCTTCCACGGCATATACCACTCCTGATTAGCCGTAAGCGAACCGATCCGTGCCAGCCAACCGTCACTGATCACATTGGCTACATTGTAGGTAAAAAGGTCCGCAATCTCATCCTTATAGGTTTGAACCTGGTGAAATGCACTCCATACATCCGTGCTTTCATTATCAGGATTCTTTAGCTCCAGAACAGCAAGTGGCAGCCCGTTGATAAGCAATATAATATCAGGCCGCCTGGGTTGTTTGGTTCCCTGTACGGTAAACTGATTTACAGCCAGAAACTCATTCTTTTTGGGATCTCGAAAATCGATCAAGCGTACCAGCTCAGTCTCCTGATCTTCTTCTCCATCTATCTGCACTTCGATTCCATCCGTCAGATATCGGTGAAATCTTCTATTTCGGTGAACAGGCACTGGATGATCGACAGTTTTAAGCTTATGGATAGCCTCATCTACGGCTATACCTGGCAGCCCGGGATTGATTCGCAGTATGGCTCGTTTCAGCGGCTCTTCAAGTAGAACATCCTTATAGTCTTCTCTCAGCGGTCGGTCGCTGTCGGGAGCGATCTCCGGTCCTGTTTCTGTCTGCCAACCCGTTTCGGTAAACCATTCGAGGGCGAGGTTTTCAAGCTGAGTTTCGTTCATAATTCTGTCTGGATTTCAATCGGCATCTCAATTTCTGCACTTACAGGTGTGTATAAATCAACATTTTCCTCGGGGGTTGACAGTCCAATAATCAAACTATAACGAGTCTCATCATTATATTTCATTTGTGAGTTTCTTGTATACCACCAACCTGTTTTGGGATAAATGGCAATTAAGTTACAATCCGCCATTTCAGCTCCAGTCATTTTCATACAATCGGAATGAATAGAACCTGAATTCCTGGAATTGATTCCGTAAATCCACCGATCCTCACTATGGCTGATCCTTTGCCGAGCTTCACTGTAATCCTCATCTTGTAACTTCTCACCCATTCGCAATGAAAACTCATCAACACTTTCACCAGGATTGCAAATCTGAAACTCCAACTGATGTGACGCATACCGGTACTTATCTTTATTTCCCCGACTACCCGGCATCGGCTCAATATAATAGGAGAGGGTTACCTTTAGCTTAACTTCCGTTTCTGCCAGCGCAATTAATTCTTCTTTTGGCCAAGGCAGTTCGTATATATGCAGTTCATTAAACTTTACTCCTTTAGGAGTTTTATGAAATGGCTGAATTTCAGATTCCGCTATAAGTGATAAGCTATTGTCAGCAGAGTGTCTTGCTTTCTGAAAAGAGGGAACTCCATATCCAAATACCTTCAACGCTTTCTGATATCCAGATTTCTTACTCAAATCGATATTCAGTTCATCAAACTGATCTTTCATTCCCTCTGTCCACTCGGCAGAATGAATCATCAAGCCCCTGATCGTTTCCGGCCAAAAATCAGGATACGCACTCTGTAACCTTGCGGCAAATTCACTGGCTCGTGCTGTAGCTGCGCTGGTTGCCCAAGTGGTTGAGAACAATCTTTGATCTATCTCATGTGATGTTGTCAAAACAGAAAGATCATCTTCACCTGCAGAAATAAATCCATCCGGTGCCCTCATAAGGTTCCCACCTTCAAAAACCACCTCCGGTTTTACAGGCCACTGAGATTCAAAATCATCTCCGGTTGCAGAGTATGGAGAAAGTTGTCCGTTTTGAGCTACAACTTCATGATTTTGAAGGTCTGGATCATTTAACTGACTTAGCTGTGTATATGCCCCTACCGTAATAGCATTCCATGACTGACCGGGATCCTGCACCGGTGCCAATAAATTTCCTTCTGGATACAGTTTCCACAAATCCCGAGAATCATTATTACCTGCAGAAACCATAAAAATCAAATCTTCGGTATGGCATATCTCATCCACCGCTGCCGACCATGAAGACGGCCTACCCCTGTCGATATCATCATCTGCGGTCACTGCCATGTTTACAATTCGTTTTCGATCACTGGACTGAATAGTAGGTAAGCTTATCGCTCGTTTTGTAAAATCCCCATAAAGGTGCTTGGGATTATTTCCTCTTGGAGGTAGAAATTTTGATGATTCTAAAACATGCCCGACGTATACCGGCTCTGTACTTCCGAGAGCAGCACCAAGATCTCCAAAAATTGCCAGTCCTGCCATTTCTGTGCCATGTCCGGTATCATCTCCTTCGCCCCAATCAAGATTAATCGTATGCCTGTCGTCACTGTGCAACAACGGATTTAGCAATGGGTGCTCCCGGTTCACACCGTGATCAAGTATGGTTATAGAAATTTCATCAGCTCTGTCATCTATTTCTATCCGGTCAAGCAAGTTTTGACACGCCTCATGTTGATCTGCCGGTTCAAGATCTGCAAAAAATTGAACCGCAGATTTAGCTAAGCGAAACTCGGATATGTAGTCCGATGATTTCAGTAGTTCTGTTAATTCATCTTCATTGGCATAAACCATCATCACTGAACGTTCTGCAAAATGCAGTGACTCTTCCTTTACATCCATCTGCAACCTTCTACAGATATCCCTTACACCAATCAGCCTTTCACTTCTTCCCTCATCAGTAGTCAAATCGTCTGTCCAGATCCAGACTTCTGTCCAGACAGCATCCTGGGCTGGTTTTTTATCATCAGGGTCCTGCCAAAATTGATCAAATACAGCCGCTTCAATGGATGCTATGTACTCAATTAAATCCTTCTGAGAAGCATTATCCATCTTACCTTGTTCAACATCTCTTCTATAATCTTCCAAGCGAGTGAGAAACCGCTGTACACTGCCAAACGGTATAAACAGTATGGCTTCTTCTGTTCTTTCGTCACCTTCTCCTGATTGAGTAAAATGAAGCACTCGAATGTTGGCACTTTTCAACTCCATTTTTGAGTAGCTCAGCCTATGCCCGGCAAAAGATCGAATACGAATGTAGACCCCATCTCTTGCGGGAAGAGTTTCTGCCAACCGAGCCTCTCGTTCTCTCTGTGCAGCATGATAGGCACGATCAAACCTGCGAATCAGCGACTGTACATGCGTAGATTTATTATTTATGGTTGGACGATTTCGATTCCCTCCACCCCGGCCAACAGATTGATACGGTTTCGCATCTTTCTTATTGGAAACAATAATGTGCGGCAAATTGGTTCTTGGCATGATGAATTAGTTTTGATACATCTGCCGCCGTTCCTCAATTGATAATTTGAGATGTTCAGATGATATTGTTTGTACCCCTTCAAGTATGCACTGCTTTACGGCGTTATCACAAGCCTTTGCAATATCTGCATGGCTCAACCCTTGTAGATCTTCTTTTAGACTGGTAAGGTCTAATTCATTATCAAAATTGGAAAGTCTTTGCTGAATTAACTTTTTCGCCTGTTCAAAATCAGGCTTCGCATAGGTAAGGATATCATCAAACCTTCGGAAAAGTGCCTGATCCAGGACTTCAACTGTATTCGTAGCCGCAATGATCAAACTGTCCGACTCATCCTCTTCGATAAACTGCAGAAATGAGTTAAGCACTCTACGCATTTCTCCAACCTCATGATCACGCCCGCGCTGCGCTCCAATCGCATCAAATTCATCGAACAAGTAAACACCTCGCTCATCTCGTATCAGATCAAATACCTGCCGCAACTTTGCGCTGGTTTCACCCAGGTAACGGGTGATTAGCCGATCCATCATCACCACATATAGTGGCAAATTCAACTCATTTGATATGATCGAAGCTGTCAATGTCTTTCCTGTACCGGGAGGCCCTGACAGTAGGATTTTCTTTCTGTTACGTAGCCCAAAGTCAATAAACTCGTCCTTTCTGTGGTACTCGGAAATGATTCTTTTAATCTTAGTTTGCAGACTCTCGTCAACAACCAGTTCGGATAATCGGTGTTTTGGCCTTCGCTCAAAGACAAGGTCGGCAAGCTGTCGTTTTTCTGCTGACCGAAGACGGATCGGCTTTTTAGGCTGCTTCAGAACCAACTCTTTCAGCTCTTTAGCCACTTCCGTATGCCCGAGTTTAGCTTCATGGGCAGCAACTTGAAGCGCAGCCGTTTTGAACGACTCTTCATTATCAGAAAAGTGAGCTTTGATTAAATTTGATATTTGGGATGCTTTCGCCATACCGAAAAGGTACTAAATTCTGAATGCTTTTACCGATTAAAGCTAAATACGAATTTACTTCTATTTTTAATAGTTATTCTGCATGCTTCTCATACGATTGCCTGATCAAATACATCGCATATTCAATATCATCAATGGTAGTCAGGCGAAATTCTACATTCCCATTACCCCATTTACCCAACCCTGTAATATCCCTGCATTGTTCTTTCGGGTCTTCTATTTGATCGAAATCCATATTCAGAATTAACCCCAATTCCGTTTTGTGGGGTACAATGTCAACAAAGTTGGTTGTATTCTTATACGCTATATACAGCTTTCGTATCACTTCACTAACAGAACTTTCCAAATCCAGTATCCTTTCTCGTATTTGCTCAAAAAGAAGCAGTGATTCGCCTTGCAGATAGGTATGGTCGTCTAATGTATATTCCGATTCTTCTTTAGACTCTTCTTCCTTTTGGTAATGGGCCAGCTTTTCTTCTGACAGTGCAGGATACTGCCAAATATTTGCAACCTTAGATGCGAGTTCTTCCGAACGCTCCAATATGGCCGCATCATCCCATTCTGATTTTGAAGCCAAACTGCGATTAAGACGAATAGGACTATCTTTGAAGCCGCCTTCCATATCTCTTTTTACAGTAAATGGGCGGTCACTCAGTTCCGGATTATAGCCAGTAAGTGTTAAGTTGCCAATTGTATGCAAGTATTTTTCATGAATAAGCTCCCAATTTTCACCAAGTGCTTCTTTCCACTCCTTGCTCATATTCTTGTTTTGAGGCATGATGTGTTCGATTGTATACTCATCTACCTTCACACTCTCTTTTCGCCCATCATTCTCCAGCTTATCCAATAGATACCCTCTACTCCTGAAGTTATAGACATCCCTCACTTTTAATTCCTGTTCCAGTTCACTATTTGTTGGAAAACGACGATATGTAGATTTATTGATGAATGCAGCTTTTACCGAATCAAGATAATCGGTTTTAACGATATCCTTGCTGAAGGTCTGGAAGGTTTTGTTTAAACTGTTTGTGGGGATACCGCAGATGGCTCTTCTAAATACATATGATTCTATCATTCGTAAAATCTGAATGAATTCTTCCTTCCCTAAAATCCTCTCTTTAAAATCGATATATAGCTCCAGAATAAAAGGATAGGACACATCAACACGTAGTGTTTTAATATCCTGAAATACCTCAAGCAATTCTGCGTCTGGTTCTTTGAGTAGCGCGAAATTGACATAGTAACCGCTATACGTATGGATTTCTTTCAAAAGTGTTTCTATAGAAAATTCCTGCCCTTGTGAATGGACGTATTTCTTAAACTCTTCATACACCTCTTTCACTTTGGGGATATCACCCGTTTTCAGGGTTAGGAAGTCCCTCATAAAGCTGTCAAAAAGAGAGGCATGATCGTAACCAAAACGTAGCTCCATTGGGCGCCAATAATCTTCATATAGTCGATTCTGTTCCTTGGTCTCCTCACCCATAAGCACATAATTTCGAATCAAATCTGCCTGAGAAAGATCAAGTCCTGTGGAGTTCAGGCTCTCAAATATAAGCTGTGGATTGTCGTGGCTGCGATCCAGCGCGATATCTACAATGATAAGTTTCTGAAGCCCTTGGTATAACTTTTTCAAGTCATATTTACCTGATGCCATCCGGTCATGGAACAATCTGAAATTATCAAGGAGTCTGGGTGAAGGTGATTCTCCTGGATCAAGACTCTTTAATACTTTTTTTAGTGTTGGGTTATCTCCCCTGGTAAGCACCAGCTTATAACGTAAATCTCCCTCTTCGTCAGAATTGAACAGGAAATAGTTTCTCAGCTTTTTACTGCTGATGCCTATATCGAGTTCCTGTTCTTCGATCACCTTAGCCAAAGCTGCAACCAACAAGGTAATAGTTGTAAGGCGCTGCTGGCCATCGATAACCAAAAGCTCGGGAACTGCTGTTACGTTGTAGATGCCCTTTTCAATGTAGACAACAGAACCTATAAAATGACCGGTGTTTTTATCATCTGAACCGATTCGGACAATATCGTCCCACAGTTTAACGCACTGCTGGCGTTTCCAGCTGTAGGTACGCTGATACACCGGGATAATGAATTGTTTGGGGGCATTTAAAAACTTTGGCAGGTTGGTTTCTTTGGCTTTCATATAGACGAATGATATTATTTTCTATTTCAAACTCTCAGGAACAAAGCTGTAAAAATATTCAGCCGTATCACATCTTCCCCTTTTCGGAAATGAATTACTCATGCAAATGCAACGAGATTCAATTATTGCATACCATTCTTCCAATTTATTTAATTCTCCTTCATAAGATTCCTCCTCAAAGCCATTTTCTATCTCAAGATATTTCCTAACAAAATAACTTATGAAATCTGCTAATTGAATCATTCCCACTTGTTTTGAGTCTACAAAATGTGGCACATCAACAATTTTAGCTAAGTCATCTTGATGTTTTACTTTATCATAATATGTCCTCGACCATTCCGGTGGGGTGAGCAGTAACTCAGTAAATTTCTTTTGTTCGCGATGCTGATGGTCAAATACCAATACAGAATTATTCTTACTCTCTTTTTTTCTTCTTGTCCCACCTCTCTTCGCTCCTTGCATACATTTTTGTAGCGATAACGTGATGTGAAATGATAAAAATTGCCATAAACTTTCTATGTCTTTACTAAAATCATTTCCTTTGTGCTCTTCATTAAATTTATTTGTGTCGACAGCAGTAAAAATAACATGATGTTTTCTTTTAGTTAACCATTCGAAAATGACATCAATTATTATTGACCTTTGAGGCCCATCTATTCCCCGCCACTCACCATTCCCCCTGTATAGCTCATGTGTATGAATCTCCGTAATTTCTTTGCCGACCAGTTTTTCACTTAAATAGTTTAACAAACTATCCCAATCTTCTTTTGTGGGTCTCATTCTTGCCGCATCAGCAATTACCCCTGCCATCACTGCAATTGATTCTCCTCCGGTACCTCTCTCATCTAAGTACACAAATTTCAAACCCCAACCTCCCCCGAAATCAACTTCGGCAACAGCGTATCTCTTAGCTTTGAGAGTGTTAAAACTTCCAAAGAATTTGATTTTAGTTTTTTGAAAATTGGTTCAACAAATTCTGTAAAGGCATTAACCATTTCTTTTTGAGGAACAAGAATTGGCATCTTTTTAATTATTTTTGAATTGATAGCCTTTGCTATTGAAGAGGTGCTGCCCAAAGCATTAAAATCAAATTGAGAAAGATATAGAAACAAATACTTTGAAGATAACTGAGGATTTTCACCTAATTTAAAATGTGCAATAGCTTCATTAGTTGTCATCTCACCAATTGTAATTGCTGTTCTCCCAATTGTCATTTTAAAGCTAAGTATTACCGTATTATCTGGTACAACTCGCACGTTTTTTTCTTCAATTGCTTCTCTGGTTAAATATTCTGACGTGTCCAAAGCATAAATGCCATATGTGCCCATATCCTTAATGGAAACCCATTTAACATCATTGTCACTTTTCGAAAACCAATGCTTCTCTTTTCTGGGAGGAGTTTTACCTATTCCGATATCCGCAATTTCCTGAGCTTGCTCGTATACCCACCCCTTAGGCACCTCACCAATCTCACTCTCCAACAGTTCATCCGGAAAGAGCTCGGCGGTGCGGGAGAGCTGCTGTTGCTGGGCCTCCGACATGCGGGAGAGCTTTTGATCAAGAGCGGCTTCAATCTCGCCCCAGCCCATTTCAAGTGAAACTCCTGCAAAGGCGGCCATGGCCGCACGGTTGGGATCACGGCCGGCGGACCTGGCTTCGATTTTTGCGCGGACAGGATCAAAATCTACAAACCAGCTTTTGAAAATCGCCTGCGCCATCGCCTCCAGCGTCTCGTTGATTTGTTGATTAAGGTGGATTTTTTTATCTAAACCCGAGTTCAAGTCATAAGTGCAACACGAAAAAATAACCCTGAGGGGATCCCCCCAGGGTTTTCGGCCAAGCGTGGTATATTCGTGTTATCATGCAAAAATACAACCAACTTGACCTACAAGATCGT